>CAYZWT010000083.1:0-1034 GCA_964482225.1 uncultured Anaerolineales bacterium | reverse complement strand
CACCATCGCTGAGCTTGCGCCACCCGTTATCCTCCTCGGTCAGTTCCTGCGCGAGCTGGGAGGCGATGGTCTCCTGGACGCGCGCAAACGCGATGTCAGCCCGGCGCTGGACTGCCCGCGCCTCGAACGTCTCCCGGACCCTCGTGAGTATGCTCACAGTCGCGCTGCTCCCAATTGCTCTGCCGCGAAGCCCGGCAGGAGGTCGTCGGCATAGAGTGTGTCGTCGTCATCCGGCACGATGGCCAGACCCATGACGCCATAGCGGAGCGCGTCCATCGCGTGGTCGAACTCTTTGCTCGGGTCGGCGTCTTCCACCGGGTTTCCGTCACTGTCCGTGCGCCAGTGGTATTGCCCGAACTCCGTCACCACGTTTGGCGCCGCACCCTCCAGCACTCTCAGGCGCGTCGTCGCCAGGAGGGCCTGCACGGCCTTGACGCCGGGCATCCGGCGGTTGTCGGCCTGGAAGGCGGGAAGGCCCGCCTCTGAGAACTGGAAGATCGCGTGCGGGTCCTCCGGGTCGCAAAAGAAAGCCTGCACACCCCACCGGGCGCGCAGGTCCTTGGCATCGCTGACCCAATCGTCGTCCGGCTTGCCGGACACTACCTTGTTGCGCTCGTACACCTCGTCTACCAGCCAGATGTTGCCCGCCCCGTCCTCGCCAAGGACCACGATGCAGCCCGGAGACCGGAAGCCCCAGTCCACTCCGGCGACCACGCGCACGAACCGCGGCGTCGGCCCCGGGATGTCATGGCGGTTGCTGTCGTAGTCCTTGTACACCAGTCCGGCGAAGGTGACGAAGCTGGCGTCTATCTCCTGAGCGTAGAAGTCGCTGCCCGGCCCGTACTCAGCTTCCAGGGCCGTCAAGAATTCGGGCTCTGCCTGGTACAGCGGGTTCTCGTGCGTCCGCCACGTGTGGAAGCCGTAGGCCTTCTGTCGCTCGGCAGGCCACGTGTCGCGCTCCTCCACGAAGCTGCGATAGACCCAGTTGCGGCCCTTCGGCGTCCCGGTGATCCATCCCCGGTGAGGCACACCTG
>CAYZWT010000082.1:0-1050 GCA_964482225.1 uncultured Anaerolineales bacterium | reverse complement strand
CTAGCCCCCGTCCTCTCACACCACCGTACGTACCGTTCGGTATACGGCGGTTCACAAAGTTTAACCTGTAGACAGAACCGAACTCAGACTGAACAGGCCTTGGGATTCGAAGTATTGGATTCCCAAGGCTTTGCTTAATTGAGGCGTTTGTGCCAGTCGCCAGTATCCTTTCCGCGACCCGCTGATGTTTACAGCCCATTCATACGGTATCCCTCGGGCCATCAGCTCCCGCCGTCGTGTCTTGGGTCTCTTCCACTGCTTCAGCAGACACATCCGCAATCTCCTTCGTATCCATCCATCCAGTTCTTCAAATACGCTGAGGGTTTCCGCAAGTTTGAAGTAGCCCATCCATCCCTTGAGATATTCGTTCAACCGACGAATTCGGGTTGCCAGACTCATGCTCTTGCTGCGGCTGGTCAGTTCGCGCACCTTGGCTTTGAATCTCGTCAGGGTTTTAGGCGCTATGCGGATGCGGGGCTCCTTCCGGTTCGTGAATGAGAATCCCAGAAACTTGCGCTTCCACGGGCGGTCCACGGCACTCTTTTCTTCGTTGACTCTGAGTTTGAGTTTCCCTTCCACGAATCTCCGGACGCCTTCCATCACTCGTTCGCCGGCTCGCTTGCTCTTGACGTAGATATTGCAGTCGTCGGCGTAGCGGACGAACCGGTGTCCCCGTTTCTCCAGCTCCTTGTCAAGGTCGTCGAGCATGATGTTGGCCAGCAACGGACTCAATGGGCCGCCCTGCGGCGTCCCTTCCTCCGTCTTTTCGAACAGGCCGCCTATCATCACTCCCGCTTCAAGATACGCTCGGACGAGGCGCAGCACTCTTTTGTCGGCTACTTTGCGGGCTACTCGGGCCATGAGCATGTCGTGGTTCACTCTGTCGAAGAATTTCGCCAGGTCCATGTCCACTACGTACCTGAACCCCTCTTGTATATATTCCCGTGCCTTGAGCACTCCCTGCTTCGCGCTCCTGCCTTTCCTGAATCCGTAGCTGTTTTCCGAGAATCCGGGATCGAATATGAGATTCAGCGTCTGATGAAGGGCTTG
>CAYZWT010000081.1:0-1125 GCA_964482225.1 uncultured Anaerolineales bacterium | reverse complement strand
GCGTCCGCGGGAAGGCCGAGCAGATCGAGCATCCACGAGGCGACGACCTCCTCGGTCACGCTCGCCGCAGGGGAGGAGACGAAAAGCACCGCGTTCTGGTCCCACGCGGAAGCCAGCCAGTCGGCGGCGAGGCTCGCGGGAAGCGCCCCGCCCGTCACGAATCCGAAGTAGCGCGGGCCGGGCGAGGCGACGAGGCCTCTTTCGGCGGCGCGCGCGAAGTTCCGCACCACGTCGGCCGCGGGCTCGCTCTCCTCGTTCAGCGCTCCGCCCAAAGCTTCCCGAAGCTCCTCCGCCGACGCGGTCGCCTTGACCTCTCTTTCCGGAAGGGCTGCAAACCACTCGCCCGCCGTCTTCGCCGTCTCGTCGAGCAGACGGGGCACGGCCCCGAAACCCTCCGAGCGGTTTCTCACCCCTGGCATGAACAGTCGTCCTCCCGACAGCACTCGTCCCCGGAGAACTCGACCCCGCTTCTCGGCTCCTCGTCGACCAGCAGCGTGAAGACGTCGGGCCGGGCATAGTGACCCATCACGTCGAAGTCGAACCGCGCCTCGACGACGGCTTCCAGGTCGAGATCGGCGACGAGCATCCCCTCCTTGTCCCAGAGCGGACCGGCGACGTAGTTCCCCAGAGGATCGATAATCGCGCTCCCTCCTCTGCTCATCACCTCCGGCTGCTGTCCGAGGTCGGAGAAACAGGCGAGGTCGGACGGGTACATCTCCTTGGTGACGAACTGGTTGCACGAAAGCACGAAGCAGCGCCCCTCCAGAGCGATGTGGCGCATGGAGCACTGCCACCCGTCGCGCTGGTCCGCCGTGGGCGCGAGGTAGATCGAGGGGTTCCGAGCGTAGACGGCTGCCCGCGCGAGCGGCATGTAGTTCTCCCAGCAGATGAGACCGCTCATCGTACCGTAGGGGGTCTCCACCGCCGCCAAGGTACTTCCGTCGCCCTCTCCCCAGATAAGACGCTCGCTCCCCGTGGGCTTCAGCTTCCGGTGTTTCGCCAGCAACGCCCCGTCGGGACCGAAGTAGAGAAGGGTGCAGTAGAGAGTACCCCCCTCCCGCTCGATGACTCCGATGGAGAGGTACGTCCCGATCTGCGCCGCCAGCTCCCCCAGAAAATCGGTCT
>CAYZWT010000080.1:0-1146 GCA_964482225.1 uncultured Anaerolineales bacterium | reverse complement strand
TCATAAGTCAGTGATGTATTTTCTGTAAAAAATCCGACTTCGTTATAGTTCTGTTACTCTGACCAGGTTGTCGCAATATTAGCAACTACAAAAATATTAATACTAGTTGTCGGAAAAGTAATATTTGTAGGAGTGAACAACCATGGTTAATGAAGAAGATAAATTACTTTTAGAAAAATGGTTTTTAATTCGAAATATTGAATCTAGCACTCAAAAAACCTATATGCTTCCAGTAAAAGAATATACAAGCTTACTAGGTAAAAATCTGAGCGAATTACTTAAAGAAGCTAAGGAAGAAAATCTTTCAACAATTGAAATTACAGACCGCATGGTAACTCTTAATTTATTAAGGTTTAAAAAACATCTCAAAGACAGCGGAAAAGCCCCAAGTACAGTAAATTTATACTATGCAGCAATTATTTCTTTTTATAGAGCTTTTAACATAATTTTACCAGAAATCATACTAGATAAAGGTGATATAGGGCTTGAGAAAAATATTGGGAAGAGGATGGAAAGAGAAGACATCCAAAAACTAATTGGAGTGGCCCCACCCCGGGAGAGGGCTTTAATCTATTTAATGGCTCTATCTGGCATGGGACAACAGGAAGCAAGAGATCTTAAAATCAAAACAATTTTAGATGCTGCAAGTAGTGCAACTGGCCATGATTTAAAAGATGTTTATGATTTATTTACCCATGAAAAGGATGTTTTAGAAGAAGTTTTAACACTTTCTATAATGAGGAAAAAAGTTAAATATAGACATCATACTTTCTTACCCCCAGAAGCTACAAGAGAAATTATTAGTTATTTAAAAGAGCGTTGTTACGGCCGTAACAAAAACATTAGGATAACAAACAAAAATGACACAGTATTTGTCAATAAAAAAGGTGCAGAATTGAGTAGGGATAGTATCGTAACTAATTTCCGTAGAATTGGGTTAGAAACTGGATTTGAAAAAGAAAAGGGTTGTTATAGCTACTGGAGAAGCCATTCACTTCGTAAATATTTCATTACAACAGTAATCAATAAAGGAGGCAACAAAACATTTGCTGACTATATGGCAGGTCACGTTATAAATAGTCAAGACCGGACCTACTGGAAACCAAGCGTAGAGGATTTGAAAAAAGTTTACTTGAAAGTTTTACC
>CAYZWT010000079.1:0-1163 GCA_964482225.1 uncultured Anaerolineales bacterium | reverse complement strand
CCGCTTCCCAATAGTACATTCATCCGGCCTGTTTATCAATAGATTGAAAAGCTTGCCGAATTGTGCGGGGTGTGGTAGAAATGGTGTGGAAATGGAAGGTTGGAGAATTTTTGATGCGAAATAGTAGCTGTCGTTGAAACTGGATTGAGGATAGCGAAGCTAGTAATTATTACTAAAAGCAATAATATGATGTGTTTTTAAGATGATAAAGGGAAAAGTAGGTTTTGTTTGTTGTGTGTTAAATGTGTTGTTGGGTTTTATTTATTTATGAGCGTTAAGCGTGTTGGAACTTTTTGGACTTAGGAGGGGATGATGTTGAAAAGAAGAAGTTCTCATTCGTGCAAAAATGGCAAACCTTGCGCGCTTTTCGATCTTATGTTGACTAAAAATGAATACTCTTTCTGCTGATTCATGTCATTTTGGATTTCTTAGAGCACGTTTTGATGTGAATGGGTATAAGCTGCGTTATTGTGATTGTTTTGCCTGTGATGGATTCTTGCTGGCGCACTACACAAATCTGAAAGGTTTGGTGGGTATAGTAGAGTCTGGCGGTTTTTGGCTTTCTGACTTCCGTTTTTTAAATGACACAGAAGAGTATAAAAATGGTTGTCGGATAGCTACTGAGTTGCTTTTGCGAGCGGCTTCTCGACCGCGCCGAAAATATTTTGTTTCAATTCTGAAAAAAACTGTTGATTATTTAACAAGGAGCCCAAATGAAACATATTATGTCTGTTCATTTTCAAGTTTAACTGACAGCTTAGAACAATGGAGAGGTTACGCAAATAGTAACGATGCTGTGGTTGTTGTCTTTCAAAATAATCTGTGTTCTGGGCTGAGCCATTTTTCAGTGATGCCTATTATGGTGCCACAAAAAGTAATTTATGAGGATATGGTCAAATGTAAATACCTTCTGCGGACTATTGCGAAGTATTCAATAGAATTTCGAAGGGATTTAGCCTACGGATATCCTGTTAATGAAGAGAATTGGGCTCAGGAACTAGCAAGTTCGTTATCGCTTGAGTTTATGCTTTTTAAACACGCCGCATTTGCTGCAGAACAAGAAATTCGTTTGGTGGTTTCTGGAAACCATACTAAGCATTTTGGAAGTGTAAAACACAGAGTTAATGGAGGTAGAATTATTCCGTATATTTGTAGTTCCGATT
>CAYZWT010000078.1:0-1211 GCA_964482225.1 uncultured Anaerolineales bacterium | reverse complement strand
GCGCCAAGTTCACGCCGCCGCTGTTCAGGTGATTGCCACAGTGGATGATCAGGCGGCTGACGTTCAGGGCCGAAGCCTCGCGCTTGTAGCCCCGCATGGTGCGGTACCGCTCCTTTACCCACCATCCGATGGCCCGCTCACAGGCATTGTTCGTACCGTCAATGTGTTCGCCCCGTGGACCACGCCAGCTCCGGTAACGGGTCAGGCGCGGCCATAGCTCCCAACGATCCAGGGTGAGCATGCGTAGCCGATAGGCCACACTGGCCTGTTCTCCGGGGGCTGGGGGAGGAGCATGGGCGTAACGCAGATGCAACGCCTCCAGGGCCTCTTCATCCTCGGGACGGCGGGTGCGGACCACACGCTGGAGGAAGAGCAGATCGGCCCGCGCCTGCATTACGTCGCCCCCGATGCCCCTCAGCGACCCGTCGGCATCATTGGCTACTGCCGCCCACAAGTCCGCTATCAGTCTCTCCGTGTTGCGCTGTACGTGACTGATGCATACCTGGTGTTGCAGATCCAGGGCATTGGCTACCTGCTTGAAGCTATCGGCATCATCGCTGACCAGCAACTCTGCCCCTACCGCCTCGGCCACCGGCGCCACCCACTCAGTGAGGGTCGCGGCATCCTCGCCCTCTACCATGTCTATGCTTAGCACAGCGCCATGGACGTCGTCCACCAGCAGGCCCAAGGTTAGCCACTGCCCGCGACATTTTACACTCGTCACATCGGCCCCCAGGGCAGGGGTGCGTACCCCCGCGAACAAGGCGCTGCGTTTCAGCCCCGGCACGCGCTCGGCAGCCTCTTGCACAGCTTCATAGATAGTGCTCTTGGCCTGGGGGATACCCAACGCCTCCAGAGCCAATGAGGTGGCACCGTAGCTGAGGCCCAACAGATACAGCATGATACCCAGTCCGCGGGTGCGTTGGGAGAGGGCATGCCTGTCGACGCCCTGAGGGTAGACCCGAAAGGTGCGCCCGCATCTCAGGCAGCGGTAACGGTGAGCGGCCACCTGGGTGTAGTGCGTATCCACCAGGGCCTTGGGAACGATCTGGTGCGGGCGCAGGTGCGGGCTGCCACACTCCGGATGCGGACAGACCTTGGGGGCAGGAAACTGGTCCGGCTCCACACGAGGTAGGATCATGAGTAGGCGCATAATGTCTCTTTCCGCCGGCCGAATGGATCGAACAGGCACGACGTTTGACTCATTATAC
>CAYZWT010000077.1:0-1222 GCA_964482225.1 uncultured Anaerolineales bacterium | reverse complement strand
CGGATGACCACCAGGGGCAGGGCGGCCGCCGTACGCAGGGGCTCGCGGCGGTTTGGGCGTCGGAGTTGACCCGGGACGCTGTCTTCGGCGCATTTCGGGACCGTGCGTGCTACGCGACCACTGGTGAGCGCATTCTGCTTGAGTTCACCGTCAACGAAGCCACGATGGGGCAGGAGTTGCGCGTCGAGCAGGACACGGAGATAGTCGTGCGGATGGCCGCCTGCGGCACCGGCGACTTGACCCGCGCGGAGTTGATCATGCTCGACTTCGCCACCCGGGAGTACACAACCGTGCTCGAGGAGCGGCCGTGTCAGATGGACTGGCAGGCGAGCTTCATGTTTGACTTCACGGGCGACGTGATGCTCTACATGCGCGTGACTCAGGCGCAGATGATCCGCCATCGGCTGCCGATGGCATGGTCATCACCGATATGGGTAGTGGATGCGGGGCGTGACCCGAGAGACTGCTCATGACCACCGGCCCGCATCCATCAGATGCACCGTGCGCGCTCACCTGGTGCCAACCCGCGGGGCCATGACAGCCCGGTTCCGGAGCCGTGGGTGACCTCTCAGGGGCGGCGGCTAGACCATCATCGTTTCACTCCACACACGGGGGCCCCGGCGGTTGCGGCTGGGCCCGTAAGCCCACAAGGCACTGACTCCGGCGTATTGCTGTCTGCGGGGATCGTCGTCTACCTCACCAGCAATCGCCGGCTGATGGGTGCGAAAGACGAAAAAGCGGGACGGTCTCACGACCGTCCCGCTCGCGAATTCTGGAGGCTCGGGGCGGTTACGGCGCGCGCCAGGTGTTGAACTTGTCATAGAGCCCGGTCTGTCCGTGAATGAAGGACAGGCTGTACCACTTGGCGTGCCCATCATAGAACGCACAGTTGTTGCCGTCGTTGTGCTGACCCTGAAGGGTCGCAGATCCGTTGGTGCCGTAGACGGTATTGGCGGGAATGGCGTTGACGTAGTAGCCGCCGCCGTACTGCAGATAGGAATAGCCGCCATCAACGAAGGTCATGCACTCGGCTGGGTACTTGACGTCCGAAAGTGTGTGCGGATAGTACCACTGGCTCATGAAGTAGTTGTACGCAATGCCGGTGATGGAACTATAGCCGCCATTCCATGCGTTCGCGGCCCGGCTCGGGCACGTGTGGACCTGAGTGTTCTTGACGTAGGGGTCCAGCATCTGCATCCAGAGCTGCGCGTTGCTGGGAAGG
>CAYZWT010000076.1:0-1321 GCA_964482225.1 uncultured Anaerolineales bacterium | reverse complement strand
CACGGCGTTTCCAAAGTCAGGGTTATAGTCAAGTTATACAAAAAGACACCTTCTTCTGCTATGATGGGGCTACTAAACAGCCATCGCGCAGAAAGAAGGTGTCCCATGGATTCTAGCACAAAGCTGCAAGGCGATCTACTTGGTGAGCAAGGGTACATTTTGGATCTGGACGAGCTCTTCGCTCGCTTCTCCTCTCTAGCGGACAAGCGCCATGCGCGCGGCAAGCGTTATGACCTGGCGGTTCTCCTGATGATCGCCACTTTGGCCAAGTTGGCGGGTTGCCAGCATACGGCCGCCATCGCCGACTGGGCTAGGTTGCGCTCCCAGGCTTTGGCCCGCCTGTTCAGACTGCCTAGAGCGAGCATGCCTTCCTTGAGCACCTGGAATCGGGTGTTTGGGCAAGCGGTGGATGTAGAGGAACTGGAGCGGATCATCAGCGACTACCTGTGCAGTGTAGTGCAACGAGAACCTCTGGATGGATACTGTTGCGCGGCCATAGATGGCAAGACCTTGCGCGGCACCCTACGGATAGGGCAGAGGGGCGTACATCTGCTGGCCATCTACTTGCCACACGAGGGGTTGGTGCTGGCCCAAGTCGAGATCGACGTCAAAGCCAACGAGATCAGCGCTGCGCCTGGCGTGCTGGCCCAGGCGGATCTGACAGGCCTGGTGATAACGGCTGATGCCATGTTCACCCAGCGCTATCTCTGTTTGCAGATCGTGGCTGCCCAGGCCGACTACATAATGCAGGTCAAAGAGAACCAGCCTCGCCTGCTGGAGGATATCAAGATGCTGTTCACCCCACGCCCGCCGATTCCGGGCTCAAGTCAGGTTCCCACCGACTTTTCTACAGCCACACACAAAGGGAAGGGCCATGGGAGGATCGAAGTGCGCACCATCACGGTCAGCAGTATGCTACAGGGATACAGTGAATGGCCGCATCTAGCCCAAGTCTTTCGCATCGAGAACCTAATCACCCAGACGACTACGGGCAAGAAGACCCAAGCTGTGCGCTATGGCATCACCAGTCTGCGCGCCGATCAGATCAAGCCGGAACAACTCTTGGACTTGACTCGCCGTCACTGGGGGATCGAGAGTGGCCTACACTATCGCCGTGATGTAGTACTGGGAGAAGACCGTTGCCGGGTATCCACTGGACATGCGGCGCACGTTCATGCGGCTCTCAACAACTTTGTCGTAGCTTTCCTACATCACTGCCAAGCCCGAAGTATGGCCCAAAGCCTACGACAGACTACCTATTGCATCGAACACGGACTCAATCGATTATGTTTGTCATAACGTGGACTTTGGAAACGCCGTG
>CAYZWT010000075.1:0-1334 GCA_964482225.1 uncultured Anaerolineales bacterium | reverse complement strand
CGCGTTCACTCACCTAAAATCGTACTTTCAGAGTAAGGTTCCTTCAACTGATAATCGTACCAGGGAGGGGGCCATGGATGAAAGGAAGATGTCGGTGGGCGCACAGATCGAGTACTTGTGTACGATGCAGAGGAGATACCAAGAGGCCAACCGTACAGCCAAGTCGCATCTGCTGGATGAGTTGGAGAAGATGACGCACTTGGGGCGCAAACATCTCATTGCCCTCATGAATAGTCATCAGATCGTGCGGCGCAAACGTTCGAGAGAGCGAGGCCGCATCTATGATGCTGAGGTCGCCTCGGCGATCTCTACCGTTGCCGAGGCGCTGGACTGGATCTGCGCCGAGCGGCTGCAACCGGCCCTCTACAGCATGGCCAAGCATTTGCAGGCATGTGGCGAGATGGAGGTCTCTTCCGAGGTCTTGGACAAACTGCAGCTCATCAGCGTATCCAGCGTGGGGCGCATCCTCAAGACGATCCGGCCAGCCCAGAGGCTGCCCCGTCCTTACCCTGGGCGTCGGTCTGACACCAGCGCCCAGCAGGCGGTACCCATCAGCGTGATCCCTTGGCAGCAGCCCGAGGCAGGGCACTTTGAGGTGGACTTGGTGCATCATGGCACCCCTGACCGCCAAGGGAACCTGGTGTGTACCATCCAGTTTGTTGACGTATTGACCGGTTGGAGTGAGCGGTTTGCCATGATGGGATACACCTTCAACGCCGTCTGGCATGCCGTCCAAGTCTTCCGGGCGCATTGCCCCATCCCTGTACGAGAGTTGCACTCCGATAACGGCACTGAGTTCATCAACCATGCCCTGATCGCCGTCTTCGGAGAGGAGCTGGTGGGGGTTGCCCAGACGCGTGGGCGCCCCGGCTTTCACAATGACAATCGCTTTGTCGAACAGAAGAACAACTCCTTGGTACGCGCCTATCTCGGACACATGCCCCTCCGCACCCAGGCGGAGCTTCGGGCGCTGAACGCCCTCTATCAGAACATGTGGCTCTACTACAACCTCTTCCAGCCGGTCTTGCGACAAACAGAGCGCAAGGCCGTCACCGGCCCGAATGGCATCGTCCGTATCCGGCGCAAGCAGGATCGCGCGCGCACGCCATTCCAACGTCTGTGCGAGGCGACGCCTCCCATCAGTCGGGAGATCAGAGAACACCTGCAGATGCTCTATGAGCAGACGAATCCGCTGGCCCTCAAACGTAGCATTCATGCCCAGATTGACGAACTCACCTCGATGGTCACTTCGAAAGAGGAGGCCCTCTATCCGGTATGATTATCAATTGAGTGAACCGTCAGTCCTCGGTACGATTATCATTTGAGTTGACACG
>CAYZWT010000074.1:0-1372 GCA_964482225.1 uncultured Anaerolineales bacterium | reverse complement strand
TTCGCCGTCGTGTATACGTAAAAGCTCACGAATCGAGGACGGAGCGAAGCGCCGAAAGCGTCGCGTCCACATCCTCCTCCGTGGTGAAGTAGCCGGGGCTGAGGCGGAGCGCGCCGCCGGGGAAGGTACCGAGCGTCTTGTGGGCAAGCGGGGCACAGTGAAGGCCGGGGCGCGTCTCGATGCCGAACTCCTCGGAGAGACGCCCGGCAACGAGGCCGTTGTCGCGCCCTTCGAAGTTCACCGCGAATACGGGGAGCCTCCCCTCCATGGTCCGCCGACCCGAGAGCCGGATGCCGGGGAGCGAGAGGAGGCCGTTCAACATACGCGCTCCAAGCGCCTCCTCCCTGGCGCGCACCGCGTCGATTCCCGTCTCCCGCAGCCACGAAAGCGCCGCGAGCAGCCCGGCGATTCCGGGAAGATTCGGCGTCCCGGCCTCGAACTTGTCGGGCATCGCGTCCGGCTGGAACTCCAGGTGCGAGAAGCTCCCGGTGCCGCCTTCGACGAACCAGTCGACCTTTTGTGCGAATTCCGGATTCCAGACGATACCTCCGATCCCCTGCGGGCCGAGAAGCCCCTTGTGCCCGGTGAAACAGAGCGCGGCAAGGCCCAGCTCCGTCATGTTCAACGGGAGGATTCCGGCCGTCTGCGCACAGTCGGCGACGAACGGAACGCCCGCGTCGCGGCAGATCGCGGCGAGCGCGGGCAGGTCCTGCACCGTGCCGCAGACGTTGCTGGCGTGGGAGAGAATCACGAGATCGGGACGGGTTCGGGAGAGGGCCTCGGCGAAGACGTCGGGGCGCAAAAACCCTTCTTCGTCGCACGGGACGATCTCCAGCCGCACGCCCCGCGTCTCCAACCTGCGCAATGGGCGGAGCACCGCGTTGTGCTCCATGCTCGACGTGAGCACGGTCATTCCCGGTTTCAAAAAGCCCTTCAGGACGATGTTGATGGCTTCCGTAACGTTGGCCGTGAACGTGACGTACCTGGGGTCGTCGTCCCGCCCGCCGAACAGCGAAACAAGCTCCTCCCTGCAGGAGAGGACGATGTCCATGCTGTCGAGATCCCGCTTCGAGGCGCTCCCCCGCGCGACGTTCGCTCCCCCTCCCGTCAAAAAGTCGTACATGGCCCTGGCCACGCACTCCGGCTTCGGCCACGTCGTTGCCCCGTTGTTCATATATATGGACATAGCGAACTCCCTTTCGGTTATATTCTCTATGCAACATTGTACGCCTTTTACGAAAAAAAACCACCCCTCGGGAGGACGCGATAGACGCATCCGAAGAGATGAATTCATTCCTGCGGCGTTCAGCGGAAACAATGCTATACTTTTACCGTATATACGGCGGGGGCAGCCTCCTTCTTCACGAAGATA
>CAYZWT010000073.1:0-1410 GCA_964482225.1 uncultured Anaerolineales bacterium | reverse complement strand
GTACGTCTTCCGAGGAGGCCGATTCGTCATGGTGAACGCCGCGATGGAGTCGATCTCGGGTTTCTCCCGCGAGGAGTTGCTCGCAATGAAGGGGCTCGAACATCTCCACCCGGACCACCGTCCTTCGGCAATGGAGCGGAACACTGCCCGGGAACGCGGGGATACCGTCCCAACCCGCTACGAATTGAAGCTGCTCACAAAGAGCGGCGATGTGCGGTGGGTCGACTTCACGGCAAGAACAGTCCTCTTCGACGGGGAAATCTGTACGGTAGGCAGCGCCTTCGACATTACGAGCCGCAAAAAAGTGGAGGAGGAGCTCCGTGAGAGCGAAGCGAAATACCGGTTTCTCACGGAGAGCATGAAGGATGTCATCTGGACGCTCGATGTCGAAACCCTCCGGTTTCTTTACGTCAGCCCCTCCGTGGAGCGGCTTCGGGGGTACACGCCGGAGGAGATCTTGGCCGAACCTCTGGATGCCGCACTGACGCCGGATTCCGCAGCGTTGGTTCGAAAAGTTCTCGACGAAGGAATGGAACGGTTCAAGAGAGAAGAAACGCTTCCGAACACCGAATTCTACACCGAGGAAGTCGAGCAACCCTGCAAGGACGGCACGACGGTCTGGACGGAGGTAATCACATCCTATTGGCGCAACCCGCGGAACGGACGAATCGAGATTCACGGCGTCACACGCGACATCTCCGAGCGAAAAGAGGTCGAGGCGAAGATCGCCCATATGGCGCAGCACGACCCGCTCACCGGCCTCCCCAACCGGGCGCTCTTCGCCGACCGTCTGGAGCGTGCGCTCGCCGCGTCCAAAAGAAACGGAATCTCGACGGCGCTGATGTTCCTCGACCTCGACAAATTCAAGCCGGTGAACGATACGTACGGGCACGCGGTCGGCGACGTACTGCTCCAACAGGCGGCCGATCGCATGAAATCGGCCTTGCGCGCATCCGACACCGTCGGTCGGATTGGAGGGGACGAGTTCGTGGTGCTGCTCCCCGCGGTGGATCGGGCGGAGGTTGCGCTGCTCGTGGCGGAGAAGCTCTTGGAAGCCCTTCGCAAACCGTTCTCCATCGAAGGTCGTTCCATTGAAATCTCGTGCAGCATCGGCATCGCCATGCATCCGGAGGACGGTCGCGACGAGATCGAACTCGCCAAGAACGCCGACACTGCCATGTACTGGGCGAAGAAAGATGGGGGAGACTGCGCCCGCATGTTCCGAACCGCTTCCGACGCTGCGGTTGCGACCCTCTGAAGAACGGCGGTTCAGGAGAGCAAAAAGGCCAGAAACTCTTCCGTGCTTGCACCTTTGAACGAGCGCTCCAGAGGAAACCCTTCGAGTGCCTCGCGGAGCGCATCCTCTCTATAAACCCTTCCTTCGAGCAGACTTTCGATCTCCTCCCGGTT
>CAYZWT010000072.1:0-1468 GCA_964482225.1 uncultured Anaerolineales bacterium | reverse complement strand
CTGTTCAAACTCACCCGCCTCGACCTTGTGTTCGATATAGTAAAAAAATAAAAAAAGTCCATTAAGATTGAATTGAGGCCTTACGGGGAATTTCGGAGAGAGACGTGCGATGTGGAGGGGTATCCGATGAAAATGATGAAACGGAAAGAAGCGCTTCATGAGGAACGTGGAATCAACGAGGCGCAACGGGAAAGGGATTTTTTCATACTGAAGGCAATACAGTCGGCCATGCCCGACCCTTACTACGTGAGGGACATGGAGTACAACGTCATTCTCTGGCCCGAGGCCATACAGAAGCTCACGGGCTACTCGGAGGCGGAGGCGAAGCGGACGAAGTGCGGCGACATCTTCCGCGCCGCCGTCTGCAAGGACTGTCCCACGCAGAAGTGCGTCATA
The DNA here is from genome assembly GCA_964482225.1 of uncultured Anaerolineales bacterium. Lineage (GTDB taxonomy): Bacteria > Chloroflexota > Anaerolineae > UBA1429 > UBA1429 > UBA1429. Next base: position 1,072 of record CAYZWT010000072.1, on the reverse strand, counting down.
AGCGGCAAGTTTCTCAAGGACGCCCAGGTCGAGGTGTACCGGAAGGACGGCGCCAAACTGACCACGCTCGTCTCCAACGCGGGCGTCTACAACGACGAGGGCGAGCCCATAGGCGCGGTCGAGATCGTGAAGGACTATACGGCCTACAACGGCCTGGTCATGAAGATCGCCTCCAGCACGGAACACCTCAGCGCCATGGCCGAGGAGCTTGCCGCCTCCTCCGAAGAGGTCACCGCCATGTCGCAGGATTTGAACAAACGATCGCGGGATGTGGCCGATTCGGCCGTCGAAGAGCTTGACGCGGCCAAGGAGATGCAGCGCAAGGCGGATGATTGCGTAGCCTTCGCCGAGGGCGCGAACAGCGCTATCGAGCAAGTGAACAGCTCCATGACGCTCTCGGTGGGCAAAATATCGGAGCTTCGCGCCAGATCGGAGAATATCAGCAGGGTAGTGGGAACGATCCAGAACATCGCCAAACAGACCAATCTGCTTGCGTTGAACGCCGGGATAGAGGCCGCGCGGGCGGGAGACGCCGGGAAGGGTTTCGCCGTCGTCGCCAACGAGGTGAAGAAGTTGGCGACCAATTCGCTGACGGCGGTCGCGGACATCACCGAAACCATCAAGGAGATCGTCTCTCTGGTGCAGTCGGCGACGGACACCATCTCCGCGACGGACGGCGACCTGAAGACGGGGCGCGCGTCGCTCGGCGAATTGCTCTCCCGAATCGGCGAGATCAGCCGGGATGCCTCGGCGATGACGGACTCCGTCCTCGAAGTGCAAAAGTCGTCCGGGGAGAGCGCCAGGATCAGCACGAATCAGAGCGACTCGATGGAGGAGGTCTCCCGGGTGGGGCAGGAGATCGCCTCGATAGCCCAGGAGCTGCACGAGGAGTTCGACAAGGTACGGAAGATCACTATGTAAAGCACGACGCCGCGTTGTGTTCGCCGCGTCTTTCCGTAATCGTCCGCGCCGGAGAACCGCGATATTCTCCGGCGCAGGATTGTCGTTTTTTGAAGAGCGGCCGCATGCCTTTTCAAAGGTCTACTTGCTGTGTTTGCGCAATGTTGCGTAC
>CAYZWT010000071.1:0-1507 GCA_964482225.1 uncultured Anaerolineales bacterium | reverse complement strand
GTGGAGAGGATCATGGCCGCGATCGAGGCCGCGTTCTCCACAGCCGAGCGCGTCACCTTGGCCGGGTCAATGATCCCCGCCGCGTACATGTCCACGTACTGGTTGCTCATCACGTCGTACGCGATGGCCGTGTCGCCCGTCTCTTGATGGCGTCGCCGAATCTCGGCCACCACCACTGCGCCGTCCATGCCGGCGTTCTGGACGATCCCGCGCAACGGCCGCTCCAGCGCCGTTCGCACGATCCGGACGCCCGTGTTCTGGTCTGCCAGCGGCATCTCGATCCCGTCCAGCGCCGCCATGGCGTTCACCAGCGCCACGCCGCCCCCAGGCACGATCCCTTCCTCGATGGCCGCCCGCGTCGCCGATAGCGCGTCCTCCACCCGGTGCTTTTTCTCCTTGAGCTCCACCTCCGTGGCCGCCCCCACCCGGATGATCGCCACGCCCCCGCTCAGCTTGGCCAGGCGCTCTTGTAGCTTTTCCTTGTCATAGTCCGAGGTCGTCGTCTCGATCTGGGCACGAATCTGCTCCACACGCCCGCGAATCTCGACCTCCGACCCCATGCCCTCGATGACGGTGGTGTTGTCCTTGTCCGCCACCACCCGGCGCGCCTGCCCCAGATCCGCGATCTGGGTCGTCTCCAACTGGCGCCCCATCTCTTCCGTGATCACCTGGCCGCCCGTCAGAATGGCGATATCGCGCAGCATCTCTTTGCGACGATCCCCAAAGGCTGGCGCCTTGACGGCCACCATGTTCATCACGCCCCGCAGCTTGTTCAGCACCAGGGTCGCCAGGGCCTCGCCGTCCACGTCCTCGGCCACCACCAGCAGGTTGCGGCGGCCGCTCTGGACCATCTTTTCCAGCACCGGCACCAAGTCTTGCGCCGAGCTGATCTTTTTGTCATAGATCAGGACGTACGCATCCTCCAGCACCGCCTCGCCCGTCTCGGCGTTGGTGATGAAATAGGGCGAGATGTAGCCGCGGTCGAACTGCATGCCCTCCACGTACTCGACCTCGAAATCCAGCCCCCGCGACTCTTCGACGGTGATGACCCCGTCCTTGCCCACCTTGTCCATCACGTCGGCGATCAGGTTGCCGATCTCCATGTCGCCCGCCGAGATCGCGGCCACATTGGCCACGTCCTCACGGGTGTCCACCGGGCGCGCCATGGCGCGGATGGCCGCCACCACGGCCTCGCTGGCCGCCTCGATGCCGCGCTTGAGCAGCATGGCGTTGGCGCCTGCGGCCACGTTCTTCATGCCCTCGTTGACGATGGCCTGGGCCAGCACGGTGGCGGTGGTGGTGCCGTCGCCCGCCACGTCGTTGGTCTTGGTGGCGGCCTCTTTCAGAAGCTGGGCGCCCATGTTCTCATAGGGGTCCTCCAGCTCGATCTCTTTGGCGACGGTGACGCCGTCATGGGTGATGGTGGGGGCGCCCCATTTCTTGTCCAGGGCGACGTTGCGGCCCTTGGGGCCCAGGGTGGTGCCCACGGCCTCGGCCAGCTTGTCCA
>CAYZWT010000070.1:0-1885 GCA_964482225.1 uncultured Anaerolineales bacterium | reverse complement strand
CCCTGCCTCCCTCTCAGGTGCCAATATGCTCCACCAATACTCGAACAATCACGTCGCCCCGGCCCAGCCTAACGTCCCTCTACTGCCCTTGCCCCTTGCGCCACTGCTCGTACTCGATGCGCGCTTCATCGTTCAGGGGATAGTACTTGCGCAGGTCTCCGCCCTGGGCCAGGCGCATACGGGTGAACTCTTCCCATTCAGTGTGCTCGCCCGCTCGCTTGAGCAGCTCAGGCAACAGGCCGATGGGGACCACCACGGCGCCATCATCGTCGGCGATGATGATATCGCCCGGCACCACCAGCACGTTCCCCACGGCCACGGGCACGTTCACCGCATGGGGAAAGATGTTGGTCTGCACGTGGAAGTTGGGCGTCACCCCCTTGAGCCACAGGCCCAGGCCCAGCTCCTTGGCCTCGGGATAGTCGCGGATGCAGCCATCAATCACCACGCCGATGCCGCCCTGGCCTTTAAAGTAGGTCAGCATCATCTCGCCAAAGATGCCGCTGGTCAGGTCGCCGCGCGCATCCACCACCACCACGTCGCCTGGCTGGGTGTGATAGAGCACCTGGCGATGCAGTTGGCGTTCGGGCGTCTGGTATTCGCCCACGGGATGCAGGTCCTCACGCCGGGGCATACACTGGAGCGTGAGCGCCGGGCCAACGATCTTGGCGCCCGGGGCATGGGCCGTCAGCCCCACCAGGTGTGGGCTGCGAATGCCCAGGCGCCCGAGCTCGCCCGCCGCCGTGGCGGCGCTGATACCATACAATCTTTCCACGAGTTCTCTGGGTGGCCGCTGGATATCCTGCGTGTGCAGCATCTCTTTTTTCCTTGCGTCTGGAAACCGATCCCGATACAATGCTATCAGTGTATCGCAGCCGGGCCAGGGATCCAAGCCGCCGAGTGCAACATTTTTCCTCAAACAGGGTTCTTATCTTGGGAGAGGTTGTAGGCTTGGGGCAAGGAGCCCTTTCCACCAAGGGAGGATGAGCATGGGCGTGCGTATTGTAACCGACACCAGTTGCGATCTGCCTCCCGATCTGGAAGCAGAGCTTTTGGCCAATGGCGTGCAGATGATCCCCTTTGTCTATCACTTTGGCCAGGAGACCTGTCTGGACAAGACCATGCCCATGAGCGAGTTCCTGGAGCGCGCAGCGCAAGTCTGGCCTACCACGGCGGCGCCCTCGGCAGGCGCCTTTGCCGAGGCGTTCCGCCGCGTCGTTTCGGCGGGCCACCAGGCGCTCTGCCTCACGATTACGGGCAAGCATAGCGCCACCTACAACACGGCCGTGTTGGCCGCCGAAGAGTTCGGCCCCGACCGGATAACGGTGGTGGATTCGCGCAACCTTTCGTTGCCGCAGGGGCTCTTGGTGTTGGCGGCGGTGCGGGCTGCCCAGGCGGGCGCCGCCATGCAAGAGATCGTGGAGCGTGTGCAGGATATCAAGCGCCGCATCCACTTTTACTTTGCGTTGGACACCCTGGACTATTTGGTCAAAGGGGGCCGCGCCAGCCGCATGGTGGGCATGCTGGCGAATCTCTTGCGCTTGAGGCCGATCCTGACGCTGGATGACGGCGAGCTGACATTGATCGAAAAGCCGCGCCAGCGCAGCGCCGCCAAGGCAAGGCTCGTGGCCCTGGCCCAGGCCTGCCTGCCGGCAGAGACCATCGGTATCATGCACGTGGCCTGCGCCGACGAGGCCGCCCAACTGGCGGAGGAGATGGCCCGGGTGAGCGGCATCCCCGTGGCGCAGATCCCCATCGCCGAGACGGGCGCGGCCCTGGCGACCCACGGTGGCCCTGGCGCGCTGGGCGTCGCGGTGATCTCGCGGGGCTAGGTGATTGTTCGAGTATTGGTGGAGCATATTGGCACCTGAGAGGGAGGCAGGGA
>CAYZWT010000069.1:0-1943 GCA_964482225.1 uncultured Anaerolineales bacterium | reverse complement strand
GATCCGCACCCGCGTCAAGAGCGACGCGCCTGCGGGCTGGATCACCAACTATGTCGCGGTAGAGTCGGATCCGATGGGCTGGGGTGTGGCGACGCCCGATCCTGATGGGTCGAACAACGCCGACAGCACCAGCACACAAGTCGTGCAGGAAGCCGATCTCTCCATCGCCAAGGTGGGGATGCCGGAAAAGGTCTACGCCGGCGAGCAGATCCGCTACGAGATCGTGGTCACCAACAACGGGTCGTCTGACGCCCGGAACGTGGTGGTCACAGACGTACTGGATGCGCAAGTGGCGTTCGAGCTGACCAATGGCGACTGCGCCTATGACTGGACGACGGGCGTCGCGACCTGCGGCTACATGGCGGCAGGCACGAGCAAGTCGTTCTACGTCTGGGTGCTGGTGGATGCGGATGTGGAGCCGGGCACGACGATCTGGAACACAGCGTCGGTGATCAGCAACACGCCCGATCCAGACGAGACGAACAACGCCATCACCATCGGGAACTATGTGGAGAGCAAGGCCGACTTGCGCATAACCAAGTTCGGCAAGATGGACGGCGAAGTGCGCGCAGGCGAGATGCTGACGTACACGATCATCGTGGACAACCTGGGTCCGTCATGGGCCTGGGACGTGACGATCAAGGAAGCGCTGCGTTCGAGCGGCGAGTTCCGGATCGTGAGCATCGAGTCGAACCTGCCGATGACGACGGACATGGTAGCGGATTGGCATCTGTTGGCCTCGGACTTTGAGATCCAACTGGACGATCCGTTGCCGGTGAGCGCGCCGGATGGGAGTGGCCGGTGGATCGTGACGCTGGTTGTGACGGCGGACGAGACGCAGGACATCAACAACTCGGCGCAGGCCCTGGCGGGACGTAGCTACGATCCCGTGCAGGACAACAACTATGCGCTGGTGGAGCACGACATCACCGACGTGTCGGACCTGATGGTCACCAAGTCGGCGATGGGCGAGGTGCTTGACCAGGGCTGGGTGGTGGACGAGGTCACGGCGGGTTACACCATGGTCTACACCATGACGGTGACCAACTTTGGCCCCTCGACCGCCGAGAACGTGGTGCTGCAGGATCGCATTCCGAGCTGGGTGGTGGTGACGGGTGTCACGGCCAGCCAGGGCGAGTGTGTGACCGGGACGCCTGGCGCGGCGGATGACCAGCTCGTATGCGGGTTGGGCTTCCTGGCAGTGGGCGAGACCGTGACCGTGACGGTCAACGTGGATGTCCCCTCGTGGATCCCGGCGGGCACGATCCTGGAGAACGACGTACTGGTGTACAGCGACATCTTTGATCCGCTGAACGCCAACAACTTTGCGTTCAACCTGACCACCGTGAATGCGTGGGCCGACCTCTCGATCACCAAAGAGGCCGATCCGATGACGGTGGTAGCAGGCGAGACGCTGGACTATGCCATCTGGGTGACGAACCACGGTCCCTCGACGGCCACCATGGTCCACTTCTGGGACGAGATCCCGGGAGAGCTGGACGTGCTGGCCATCGAGACGGTCATGGGCAGTGTGAACTGCTCGTACTCGGCCGAGTTTGGCATCCTGGGGTGTGACGTTGGGACGTTGAACGTGGGCGAGACGGTGGGCATCCTGGTCAAGACCTTTGTCAAGACCGACACGCCGGAAGGCGCGGTGCTGACCAACGGGGCCACGGTGGTATCCAACGTGGTGAACCCGGCTGCGGGCACGCCCGATCAGGACCTCTCGAACAACACGACCAGCGTGGACGTGGACGTGATCGCCCTGGCCGACCTGACGGTCGAAAAGGTGGGGATCCCGGAAAAAGTGTATGCTGGCGAGCAGATCCGCTACGAGATCGTGGTCACCAACAACGGGCCATCGGATGCGGTGGACGTGGTGGTCACGGACGTACTGGATGCGCAAGTGGCGTTCGAGCTGACCAATGGCGACTGCGCCTATG
>CAYZWT010000068.1:0-2285 GCA_964482225.1 uncultured Anaerolineales bacterium | reverse complement strand
CATCTCATCAGCCAGTCCCTGCTTAAGAAAGGTTTTAACATCAACCATCTGCGGGGAGATGGTAGCCAGGAGGAAATTGGTAGGGATTATCAGGCCAGGCTATTCTAATAATCAGGGATAAATCAAGATTAATTGGACTAATTAATAAGTTAGCTAATTTTAACTAGTGGCGACCCATTTCTCCAACTACATCAATGTTTGTTGTGGGAAAAATAGTACCAAATACGCTAAAAATAAAAAAAAATGGGGAAAGGTTTTTAGAATGTGAGGGTAGTAATGAATCCTCGAGCATATACTTCTATCCCGTTACCAGCCATATCAGTTATACTATCCGGGTACAATAATAGGATATATCCAGAATTTGTTAATAGCGGCGCTGTGGGAGTAACAGTTAAAACGTTACCATTTATGGCGTGAGTTATGGCTACTAAGTCCATATCCTGATTTAATAATTGAATAGCCCCAGCTCCATATTTTATTAGCTCGTTGAAAGTAGTGGTGATTTCTGCATCCACAGGGACGTTAATTGCATTCCGGGCAGGACTACCAGCTATAGCTTTAGGTGCTGTGGAATCAGTGGTGAAAGGACGACTGTAAGCAGCTATAGAATTACCTGCCATGTCTTTCAAACTACCAGCTTGCAGAACCAAAGTATATGTAGTAGCTTTTTGCAGTGGTGCTGTGGGAGTTACTGTTAAAATCTTACCATCAATGGAAGTAGTAATAGCAACCTCACCTCCACCTTTTTTAATCAGAAGAATCTTCCCAGTGCCAGCTAGGATGTTCTCATTGAACCTGGTAACTATTTGTGTATTTATGGGAACATTCACTGCATTCCGGGCAGGACTTCCAGATCTAGCTTTAGGTGCTGTGGAATCAATGGTGAAAGGACGACTATAAGCAGCTATAGAATTACCTGCCATATCTTTCAAACTAGTTGCTTCCAGAACCAGAGTATACATAGTAGCTTTTACTAGTGGCGCTGTCGGAGTAACAGTTAAAACATTACCAGTAATGGAAGTAGTAATAGCTACCTTGCTTCCACCCTTTTTAACCAGAAGAATTTCCCCGGGACCGGCTTGGATTTTTTCATTGAAGGTGGTAGTAATCACGGTATCCACAGGAACATTAACCGCATTCCGGGCAGGACTACCAGCTATAGCTTTAGGTCCTGTAGAATCCGTGGTGAAAGGACGACTATAAGCCGATATTGGATTCCCAGCCATATCTTTCAAACTAGCAGCTCCCAGAACAAAAATATACTGAGTAGATTTTACCAGTGGTGCTGTGGGAGTTATAGTCAAAATCTTACCATTAATAGAAGTAGTAAAATCAACCTCGCTTCCACCTTTTTTAATCAAATAAATTTTCCCAGGGCCTGGTTGAATATTCTCATTGAAGGTGGTAGTAATCACGGTATCCACAGGAACATTAACCGCATTCCGGGCAGGACTACCTGCAGTTGCTTTAGGTGCTGTGGAATCAGTAGTGAAAGGACGACTATAATACGCATTAGCGTTCCCGTCTTGGTTTATTAAACTACCCAGTTCCAGAACCAGAGTATACGTGGTCGCTTTTTCCAGTTGTGCTGTGGGAGTAACAGTTAAAACATTACCAGCAATGGAATTGGTAGTAGCTACCTTGTTTCCACCTTTTTTAACCAGAAAAATTTCCCCACCTGAACCAAAATCGATATTCTCATTAAACGTGGTAGTAATCTCTTTATCCACAGGAACATTAACCGCATTCCGGGCGGGATCACCAGCGATGGGCTTAGGTCCTGCATCGGTATCCACGACTGCTGATGCTGCCCCAGCTAAAACAAAAACCATTATAAAAATGGTCAATACCATGAAAATTTTCCGCATAACATTTCCTCCTATTTTTTTGTTTTTGTATTAATGATATTGAATAATGATATTATTATGATAGACCTCCTTTTAAATATTTCTAATAAGCCTAGTGGGGTATTAAATCTTAGTAATCAAGATAAGTAATTATAATCTAATTGTATCATTGTAGCTGCCATGATGGGATTTTAGGATAGTTTTTTGGAGTAATGGTTAAAATAATATAAATTTTATAAGCTAGTTAACGGAAAAGTTAAAAAAGTTGGAAATTAAATTAAACCCAATATTAAATAAAAAATAAGGATCATATGATGGATAAAGTCCTCAAAACACTGGAAGATAACCGTGCCTTCAAGCGGAAAGTGGAACACATTGAAACTCTCAATGAGCGTGAAGCTCAGTACGGTGAAGTAGAGGATTTGCCGGGATCCATCC
>CAYZWT010000067.1:0-2466 GCA_964482225.1 uncultured Anaerolineales bacterium | reverse complement strand
TCAGATCAAATCGCGCGTAGTGTATCACTCGCCTGGGTCGCTGTCAATGGTCGCTTGGGGCGCATCCAGGGCCGCGTTCACTCACCTAAAATCGTACTTTCAGAGTAAGGGCTTTGTCAAAGTCGTGGTTATGGTAAAGCGAGCTGCTTTTGCTTTGCTGCGGCCAGTCGCCCTCACAGAGCACCGAGAGCATCTCTCGCCGTAAAGGGATCTGTACATAATACCGACAATGAAAAGACCCTGTATAGAACGTGAACGGGGGCGCGCCTGTCTCGCGCGCCCCCGTCGTGGCAAGTTGCTCTGCGCCCCCGCCTCAGCGCACGCGCACCAGCTTGCGCAGGCTCTGCACCTCGCGGGGCGGATCCTGGTGGCGGCCATAGTCGGTGTACGAGACCTCGCCCACATAGATATCGCCCCGCGAGTCCACGGCCACGCCGTGGGGCGCCAGGAACTGGCCGGGCCCCAGGCCGGGGTGCATCCCACCGATCCAGGCCAATTGCTTGCCCGTCAGATCGTGGATGCTGACCCGCGCGCCCAGATTGGGGTATTCGCGGTTCACGGGGATGGTGGGGCCGAGCTGGCCGATATAGACCAGCGGCTCGGCGCTGATGTACAGGCCGCAGGGCCGGTGCAGGTGGTGGCGCCACTCGCGCAGGTAATTACCCTCGCCGTCAAAGATCTGCACCCGGTGGTTCTCTCGGTCGGCCACGTAGACCAGTCCCTCGGGGTCGGTGGCCACCATGTGCACCAGGTTGAACTCGCCCGGCCCGGTGCCATAGCCGCCCCAGGAGTAGAGCAGCTTGCCCTCGGGCGTGAACTTGTGCACCTTGGCGTTGCCATAGCCATCGCTGATGTACAGGTTGTGGGTGCCGGGCTCCTCCGCGACCTTGGTGGGGCGGTTGAACGGCTGGCCGCTGCCGGCGGGGGCGGGCTGCCCCGCAATGCCCAGGGTCATCAGCACGCGGCCATCCAGGGTGCAGCGGCGCACGGTGTGGTCGCCATCGTCCACGCACCACAAGGTGCCATCGTGGGAGAGCGATACGCCGTGGGGGCGCTCAAAGATATCGGCGCCCCAGGTGCCCAGCAACTCCCCCTCGGGGCTGAGCACCAGCATCTTGTGATCGCCCCGGGTGAACAGATAGACGCGGTCGTCGGGACCCACCACCACATCGGGCGTCTCTCGCAACGAAACGCCCTCGGGCAGCCTGGCCCAATCCAGGTGCTCCTCATACCGAAACTCGCCGCTACTCAGCATCGCTCCCATGATTGGTCCCCTTTCGTGTACGATCTAGGCGTTGTGCAGCGCCATCTGCTCGTTGTACCACTGTGCGTTCTGGGCAAGCATCTCGGGCACGGGCAGCCCATATGGACAGCGGGAGGCGCATTCGCCGCAGACGATGCAGGTCTCGGCCTGGGCGACCAGCGCCCGCCCCCACTCACCGAACACCCGCTCGGGCGGCATGCGCCGCGCAAAGCTCTTGATATTCATCACCGTCGAGATCTGGATGCCCTGGGGGCAGGGCTGGCAATAGTCACAGCGCCGGCAAAAGCGGGTGCCCAGGAACGCGGTGATCTCGGCCAGGCGCGTCCGCTCGGCGGGCGTAAAGGCCGTGTCCCCCTCCATGATGCCCACGATCTCCTCGATCTCGGCGGCGCGCTCGATGCCCACCACCGGCAACACGCCCTCGAACTGGCGCAAGAACTTGAAGGAAAGGGTGGCATCCTCCAGCAGGCCGCCGCCCATGGGCTTCATGGCGATAAAGCCCACGCCCTTGGCGCGGCAGAGGGGGATCAGCTCCTGGGCGGGCTCGTCGGTGATATAGTTGAACGGGAACATGAGGGTCTCGAACAGGCCGCTGCCCGCCATCTCGATGGCCATCTCGAGCTTGTGGGAGGTGACGCCGATGTGGCCGATGCGGCCGGCAGCCTTGGCCTGGCGGGCGATGTCCATGGGGCCGCCGGGGGCCAACACCTGCTCCAGCGCCTCGGGCGTGCTGATGTTGTGGAACTGGAACAGGTCAATGTATTCCACGCCCAGCCGCCGAAAGCTCAACTCCATCTGCTCGCGAAAGGGGCCGGCCTCGCGGGCCGGGCTCTTGGTGGCGATCACCAACCCCTCGCGGCGGCCCGCGATGGCGCGCCCGATGCGCTCCTCGCTGGTGCTATAGCCGTGGGCCGTATCGAGCATGGTAACGCCCAGATCGAGACAGCGCTGCACCACGGCCACGGCCTCATCCTCAGAAAGGCGCTGGATGGGGATGCCGCCAAAGGCCACTTCTGAGACGCGCAGCCCCGTCCGGCCCAATTCTACCTGACGCATGGGTACACTCCTTTTGCTATTGCCACACGATACCTGTATGGGGGTATTCTAGCCGGGGAGAGGGAGTGAGTCAATGCTGGCGAACAGACGAGCCACGGCGTTTCCAAAGTCAGGGTTATAGTCAAGTTATACAAAAAGACACCTTC
>CAYZWT010000066.1:0-2834 GCA_964482225.1 uncultured Anaerolineales bacterium | reverse complement strand
CAGTCATAATACTGGTCTCTCCAAGATTCTTCCGATTTCACCCACTGGGAATTGGAGGCGGAATTGCCGGAGACGCAAGGTGGAATACCGATGTTGGAAACGAATTCTGTTGCCATCTCTCCAAGATTTTCGAAGTAGGTAATATGCTCCTTTTCTTCAGGAGTACTCTCAAAAAGTATCGCCGTATCCTGATCGGGATTCAGGGTGCTTTCCATTCTTCCAATGCTGCCAAGAGCGAGAAATGCATAGCGACAGGGAGGTTGCCCCAGCTTTTCAATGGATTCATGTATTCCTCTCGCAAATACCCGGTCCGTAGATTGTATCACTGAACGCGTGATTTCCTCCGGCCCTATACCCATCTTGATACTGTTTTGTAGAATGACCTGGGAACGTGCATACTGCTCTTTGATATTCCTGTCATCGTCTTCGTGTGATGCTTGAGACGTGTTTCCCAGAATCCGATTCGTGGGAGATAGAAGCTCCATGAGCATGGAAGACTGTACTTTCGGAAACTTTATTCCATCGGAATCCTCAAAAAGAAGGAGAACAATTTGCCCCTGGCGAATGTCCACATCCTCGAGTTTGCTTCCCCAGACTCTAAAATACCGATCCCCGTATGGGGCTGTACTTTGTACCAGAAGGTTGGAGAACCCGCTTTCCTTTTCCAACTCGATGGTCATGCGAGCCGTATCCCCTTGCTGGATGAACTCTCGGACAGTTTTGCCGACCAATTCCTCCCGACTCTCCAGGTTAAAGATTTCCGCCGCTTTGGTGTTCGCACTGGAAATCTTTCCCGCCAGACTTCGATTGATTACCAATACGGCGAAGTCGCAATCCTGAATGGCTTCCAGAACAATGGTATCCCCATTCTCCACAGGTTGCCGATTCTTCAGCGAATAGCCACTAAACATGATGGCCGGTGTTCCGTGAACAGTTACATGCTCGGCAGAGAGTAAGACATTTGTCTGGTTCTCTCCGTTACCAAGAATGGTCTCCAGAGAATCAATGTTTTCTCCTTGGAAGGCTTTCTTCACAAATTCCTTGCCGGCATCGTCCAGAACAAATTCGGAAATGTCCCGGTTCAGGATTTCCTCTTCGCTTAAGTTAAGGGTGTCGCAAGCTTGCTTGTTCGCACCAACGAGGATGCCGTTCATCGACAGCAGAAGCATTTCACCTGAGGCTCTGGTCAATGCCTGGTAGCGCTCGCGGGACCGAAATAGTTCTTTTTCCGCGATTCTTCGTTGCTTTTCAGTTCTCCAGCCCCTCCAGACGATCGTGGAAAGTAATCCCATGAAGAGTATCCCGACGATTGTCGAGAAAAAAGCCAGGTTGTGAATTACGGCCTGTATTTCCTGTTGCACATCGTCAAGGTAAATTCCACTCCCCACGATCCAGTTCCAAGTCCTGAATAAGCGAACGTAAGAGAGCTTTGGAATGGGCTCATCCAGGTTATCCTCTCTGGGCCAAATATAGTGGATGAACCCGTCTCCGTCTTTGCTCGTTATATTCACTGCGTCCACAAATAGAAAGTTGCCTTCGGGATCTTTGTAGTCTTGTAAAGAAATGCCTTCCATTTCCGGAAAATAAGGGTGCATGACCATTTTTGGGTAGGTGTCCTGAATCCACAGGTATTGCTTGTCTTGATCTCCGTAGCGCAATGCCCGTAAAATCAACAACGCTTCTTCCTGCGCGACTTCTGTACTGAGCAATCCGTCGCTCGCCATCATGGCATATCTTTCGATAATCGAAGTTGCCGATTGAACAATGGCCTGTATAGTCTCCCTTTTCTTGTCCATCAAGGCAGCTTCCGTAGCAGGGATAATCATGACCCTGATAGCAATCACGAACAGAAGCATGACCATGGCAGGAGGCAAGACAATTCGAAATGCCATGAAAAACATCTGTTTTCTATCCATTTCCCTTTTTTCTCTGGCCATGCACCTCTCCTATTTACGTTTGAAAGAGAATATCCCGATTTTGTGGGCATACATGCTGACATTGAAATCCGTGAAGATTTTCATCCAAAAGGTAATCCCTACGATGCCAGTCCAGGTGTTGTAGCGCAATCCAACCAAGAGCACCAGGGAAAAAACGGAAAGAAAGATAATCCCGGCCCCCAAGTTGGATATAGCAGCGTAGAGAGCATACTTCCTGGCATCATCGGGAGGACTCCCTTTCCACAAAGCGACCAGGGAGTAGTCCTTTTTCAGCCATATCTTTAACCCGCGTCGTATCCAGTAAACCGATAGCGGAATGAGTCCGATGAACAAAATCCAGTTAAAGACGAAAACCACTTGCAAAGTATCCAGATTCATCAACAGTTACTCCATTCAGAGCGCACAAAAGCCTGGAAAGCTCAATGGGCTCCCTCAACAGTTTTTGCCCCTCTGGGTGAACGTACGCTCTCCACAAGGGCCTGAATATGCTCTGGGGGATTCTTAGTAAATCGCTTCACGATGAATGCCACGACAAAGTTAGCCAGGGCACCAACGGCTCCAATCGCTTCCGGAGTTATGCCGAAGAAGCTGTTCGGGCCGCCAATCAGATGGGTGTACTGTGTGCCCTGTACGAAAAAGATTCCCTTGTGGGCAAAGACATAAAACAACGTCACCGAAAGTCCTGCCAGCATGCCTGCGATTACACCTTCCTTATTCATCTTGACAGAGAAAACCCCCATCATCAGTGCGGGGAACAAGGAACTTGCGGCGATTCCAAATGCCAGTGCCACCGTTCCAGCTGCAAAGCCCGGAGGATTCAATCCCAGCCATCCCGCGACGATAATCGAAACGGCCATGGAAATCTTACCCGTCAAAAGCTCCCTCTTTTCCGAAATC
>CAYZWT010000065.1:0-3274 GCA_964482225.1 uncultured Anaerolineales bacterium | reverse complement strand
ATTATCAGTTGAAGGAACCTTACTCTGAAAGTACGATTTTAGGTGAGTGAACGCGGAAGGGGAGGCTCGCCGCAGAATGGCTTGCATGCCCACCAGCCCCGTGTATAATCTGCCCAACGCACCATGAATACGCTTGCTCCAGATAACAAGGGGAGAAAGAGATGGTAGCACGATCGCTCTGTCGGCGTCTATGCGCATTCATCGTAAGTGCGGCTCTGCTCCTGCCGCCAAAGCCCACTCTTGCTGATGGCGGAACGCTGGTTAGCGATCTGAATCTCTGGGCTGACTTGGTGGAAGGACACCAGATCGGCGTGGTCAAACTCCTCGACAGCCAGTGGGCCGAGGTTGATCTGTTCATCTCGATCCTGGACCGATCAGGGGCCTCGCCAGAGATCGGGTTCTTTCTCCCCTTGGGGCTGGACCCGCATAGCTTTTCCGTAACCGAGCGATCTAGCATGGATTTCGAGGACTTGGTGACGCGTCGCCTCGACCTGGACCTATGGCACGCATCCAAGAGGGATGATGACTATCGCTCAGAGCTATTCATGTCATTGTTGCTGGGAAGTTGGTTCATCAATGGTGGGCTGACCTGGCCTCTGTGGCTATCTATGGCCTTCAGCGGATGTAGCGGGCCGGGCGAACCCGCCCCCTTGGCTGCCTTTGAGACTGAGAGCTCGTATGTGGCGATCTATGGGGTAGAGGCCGAGACCGATCTGGATGCACTAATCGCTCTGGGTGGCTTGGATCCATCTGTGCGCGAGACCCTCAATCGCCTGCGCGGCCAGCAGATCGCCGTCGTGACGCTCAAGCCGGAGCCTCGTGAAGGCAAGGGCTCCCTTGAGGGTTGGTTCTTGAGCGACCCCGGGCTGCATTTCCACTGGACAACCCGCCTGGCCCCCGGCCCCGATGGTCCGACATACCGGTATCCACTGGGTACCGGCACAGCTTGGGCTAATCCCATCGAGGTGACGCGGGTCTATGTCTCGGCGCCCGCGGACGCGGGATTAGCGGCGCAGTATCCTGCCTTGGGCGAGGATCTATCGGGTTACCAGAGGGATAGATGGGACAGGATACGCAGTGTCCTGGGGGGTGATGGCCCGGCCTATGCGATAGAAGAGGGGCTACGCGATGATGCCAGCCCGCTCTGGCGGGTAACATACCTTCAGAGCAACCCGTCAGAGGACATAGTTATCACGTATCTGCCAGAGCCGACAGAGGGTGCGCTGCAGAGGCAGCAACAGGACGCCCAGAGGCGACAGATCCTGCGGGTGAGTTGGCCCATGAACGTGGTGGTGGCGTTGCTGCTGTGGATAGTGGCCTGGCGTATGGTCATGCCGCACTTGCTGGGCGTGCGCTATCCCTGGCGGAGCCCCCATCTCTGGATCGAGGCGCTAGGATGGGCTCTCTTGTATCCGCTAAGCACCGGCTTGGTGGGAATCCTGATTATCAATACACCGACTTTTATCTCTAACGTTTCCGACCCGATTATGTACGCTTTTATGGCGTTGTTAGCGCTAGGAACTATCAGCTTGTATATTTTTGCGCATGCCCAAGCACGTACACGAACGCTCCCCTGGCATAAATCGGTGCTGGCCTACCTGGCGGTGACGGTGGTCGCTAACGTGCTGTATGTGAGCTATGGATTCGCTTTCGCCCATCTGGTCGGGGCGCTGTGAGTGTAGCCCGCCGCAGCCAACGGCCCCCGGAGTCGGCGCTCTCGCGCCTGGCGGAGCGCCGCGCCATTTGACGCTCCCCAACCCCCATGCTATACTCGCTCCGTTCTCGCCACCCTAGCTCAATCGGCAGAGCAGGCGCTTCGTAAGCGTCAGGTTTCGAGTTCAAGTCTCGAGGGTGGCTTGGCGGTGCACGTCAACAGCAGGGCGGCCATGATGGCCGCCCTGCTCTCAGTTTTGCCACGGCAACGTGGCCTGGCGGGCATCCTGCTCGCTTGACAGGCGCTGTCGCGCTGCCCTATGATACGGGCCAGAGGGGGCGCGATTGGCGGCCTACACGCAAGCTACGCGGACAAGAGGACGATACGCGCATGGAAGAGGATCGGGGATGGCTAGAGGCGCAGTGCCTCGAATTGCACGAGCACCTGGCCAGGCTGGACAGCGGTCGCCTGGCGGGGGTGCTTTCGCAGGCCCGGCTGGATGTGCTCAGCTTTGCAGCCGGTGGGGCAGGCATCGCGCGCCGCGTGTTGCTCATCGAGCAAGCCAGCCGCGATCTAGTCGAGACCTTTCCTTTACAGGACCCCACGACCCTCGATGATGCGCGCACGGTCAGGGCCTCCTCCGTGCGGGCCGTTGAGCAGATGAACCAGGTGCTCGCCCTCGTTTGCGACTGGCTGGAGCACCCCCCTGCGGATCCGCGTGGCACCGAGCGCGCCGTGCGCTCTGTGCTGCACGCCTTTAACAATGTGCTCGTGGGCATCAATTGCTATGCCGAGCTGTTGGTGGGCGAGCTCCAGGAGGGCGATCCATGCCATGCTGCGCTGGTAACGATCAGCCAAGAGGGAGCGGCTATCTCGCGGCTGGTACGCGAACGAGTGGCATTGCAGCACTATCTCAACGAGCTATTTCAGGCCGCGCCCAGCCAGGCGCATCGCCTGGAGCGTCAAACCCTGCTCCTCTTGCTGGGTACCCTGGGCCTGCGGGTCGCCCTGGCTCCAGAGTTCCAGGGGCAGTTCGATGCCGCTCAAATTGCCCAGGCGCTGGACGCGTTGCCCCCGGCTGAAAGGCAGATACTTGTCGAGGCGTTACGCCGCATCGAGAGCTCGCCGGATTGATCCGCCTTCCGAAACGGATGCCCGGCCGCCCAAATAGCAGGCAGGGCCCCCCTTGCAAGCAAAGAGGGCCCTGTCACACGGCCAAAAAGCGAACCGGCGCCGCTATCTACAGGTCATCATCCCACTCGTCTTCGTCGTCCTCTTCTTCGAGATCGTCTTCGTCCTCGTACTCGTCCTCTTCCCAAGGCCAATCCAACTCGATGGGATTCACGTTTACGACCTCGAGATCGGCCTCGCAGTTGTCGCAGTACACAATGTCCCCCAGCTTGGGGGCCCTGCGAAGAAAGATATTCTGGTCGCACCCAGGACAAGCAGCATATGGCATGTTGGTCTCTCTCCTTGCTTGGGCGGCCCGTGTCAGGCGCGCCTCGTCTTGAGTCAACCGCAGTATAGGGGGAACTTTTCCAAATGTCAATGATGATGCGTCGCAAATCACGGCGTTTCCAAAGTCAGGGTTATAGTCAAGTTATACAAAAAGACACCTTC
>CAYZWT010000064.1:0-3373 GCA_964482225.1 uncultured Anaerolineales bacterium | reverse complement strand
AGAATGCGGAACACATGCAAAAGCTGGAGGACGAACTGGACAATCGTCTTGCCGAAGAGGCCTTGGCCGAGGACTCGGAAGGCGTTCCGATACAGATCGTACGCAGCCGCTACAGAAACATCCGGTAGTCCACGTTCAAGGCTTCGGCCAGCTTTCGGGCGTTCGCCTTTCCGACGGGGCGCTTTCCGTTCTCCATCTCGGAGATATGGCGCTGGGGAATCCCCGTCATCTCCGCAAGCGCGCGCTGCGAAAGATCCTCTCGATAGCGGGCACCGGCGAGAAACACGCCCGGGGCGTTTTCAATTCTGCTAATATGGCCTTGCGGAATACCGGTGATTTCGGCCAGTTCCCTCTGCGTCATGTTCTTTTCCGCCCGTGCCGACAGAAGTTGCTCAAGAATCTCGTATTCCGGTTCAAGCGCCTTGTATTCTTCGACGAACTCAGGGTCTTTCATCATTTCCTTGAAATGATCGCGGAACTTCATAGTGTATACCCCCTTGTCTTGGATGAATCACGACGCAGATCAGTAATCGGACTTCAATCAGAGGTATTGTGCCATAAAATCGGCGGGGGTCAAAATTACCGGCTTTTCGATTTCGATGTCGGCAAAGTCTTTGTCTCCGGTAACGAAGATATCAACATCCTCGATGATCGCCGTGTAGAGAACTGGGTAATCCTTTGTGTCACGGATGTCGAACACCGCTTCGTCCATTTCATCCGGCGTATACACGAGGCTGTAACTCATTTTCGACAGGAGTCTATCAACCACTCTCGCCTTTGCAGGAAATTTTCGCCGTACAACATCTTTCAGTTCGCTCACAACAAATGAGGACAAAATAAGCTCATGCTCCGAGAAGATGCGCTCCATCATGGCGTTCATGCGTTCATTGGGAAACAAAAGCAGAGAGACAAGCACATTGGTGTCCAGCATCACCCGCATGTTACTCCACCGTTCTTTCGCGCCGGAACTCCTTCATCAGAGCGACGACGTCGTCCTCGCTCTTCAACCCTGCCCGCTCGGCCTCGCCCGAGAATGCGGCCTGCGCTTCCCTGAGAGCCTCCATCGAAGAATTGAGAATGTAGATCCTCCCGGCTTCCTCGACGAATAAAACCTTGTCGCCCTCTTTGACCCCAAGTTTCCGCCGGATATCGACGGGAATGGTGATCTGCCCCTTCGACGTGATCTTCGCAAGCTCCATTGCGCTTTCCCCCTTCGTAAGTAAGGAATTCCTTATCTTCCTTGCTCAACAGTATGCGCCAAAGGCGGAAAAAGGGCAAGGGATCATAGCCGTAGAGGTAGATCAGGGAATCCAGCCTATCGCGTACTGACAACACTTTGACCGGGGATGCGGAAAGTGTGCTGTTAGCGCTTCTTTTTGAGCGGTATGGATGAGTGCTATGATAATTTCAATATTGCAGCTGACAAGAAGCGTTCGTCGTGAAAAAAGCGTTGTCGACGAATTTTGAAAGCAAAAAACGGAATCAGATCCACTCCGCCAGTTAACCGCACTTTAAAGCAGCTGCGGAAAATACCGGAATGCGCTCACGCCGACAGATGTTTTTAGGCGAGAAACACAACGACATCGAGTCATGGTAGTCTTTCTTGATGTCTGCGTCCTTATAGCCCAGCTACATTGCCTGCAAGTCAGCAGCCAATTGGAAGAAGCTCCACCGCCTCCTTACTCCCATTCCTACTTATAGCCGGGAGAGCAGCTTTTCTTGAACTCCATCCGCCTGCACGACATTGTGATTAGAAGTAAACACCTGAATTCCGCGAACGATGGAGAAGTATCCTTCATCGGTGATTATCTGCCCAACACCCTTGCTTCTCATGGAATCAAGGACGAACAACTTATTGAACTCAACTGCTCTGTCAAGTTACTGCATACCGAGTTTTGTGCATATTTTTTATTGAATTTTTCCACAAAATCTCTTGACTAAATTTCGGAACAGGGCTAGAATGAAATCCAGAATGTGAATATAATGGGTAATTTAAACCACCTCTGTTTTTCCAAGCACGTTGCAGCAATAAACCTAATGTGAAGGGAGATAAAAAAATGAGTTTTAAGAATTTTGATTTTTCGATGTTTGACAGTTCCGCTGGTTTGCAAATCGGAGAACCTTCAAGAGCAAATTCCGCATCTCCTGCTGCTGGTAAGTGCGGCATTGGCTTGGATTGTGGTGGCGGCGGCGGTAGGTGTGGCACTGGCTTGGATTGTAGCGGTGGCGGCGGTAAGTGCGGCACTGGCTTGGATTGTGGTGGTGGCGGCGGTAGGTGTGGCACTGGCTTGAATTGCAGTGGATCATAGTTTTATTGGTAATGGGAAGTGATTGGAATACATCAAAATCACTTTAAAGTCTATCAATGCAATGATATCTTCCTTATTCTTAACCCGTTGGTTCCTTCATGGATCGTCACTAACATAAACGGCGTCTTGGTATTAAAACTCCATGATGGTCTCAAATCCTTCGATGAGATCGCAAATGAGTACTGCAACAATGTAAAAATGGACTTGAAAGATTCCGTTGTTCGTTTCTTGCAGATGGCGAAGGACGCCCGCCTTTTCCAAGATTATTCCGAAATGCCCGAGCATAAGCCATATAAACTGAACTCTATCTACCTGAATATGACGGAGCACTGTAATTTGAACTGCGTGTATTGTTTTGCTTCGGCGCGTGTGGAAAACGGGAAAAGGCTACTCTACGAAGATTACGTTCGTATTCTGAATCAAGCGAGAGAAATGACCGATGAATTAACTATCACATTTACCGGCGGAGAACCGCTGTTGTCCGAGAATACACTTCCAGCAGCCCGTTACGCAAAGTCAAAGGGATTTGGCACCTACTTACTGTCGAACGGCACACTGATAAACGAGGACAACATAGAAGCTTTGACTGAATGTTTTGACCATTTCAAGATAAGTGTCGATGGAAGCTGCAAAGAGGTTCATGAATTTTTCCGCGGGGCAGGATCGTACGAACCCGCTGTCGCGGCAGTAAATCTCTTGCGGAAACATAATGCCGACGTCGGAGTTCCGATGGTGGTGACAAAAAAGAACATCAGCGACATTTCTTCAATGCATAAAAAATGGGGTGGATTGGCAACATTTCAGCCTCTTTTCCCTCTTGGAAATGCAGAGAGTTCCGAAGATCTTTCAATTACCGGCGCAGAGTATTACGATGCGCTTGTTTCGGACGGCGAACTGAATCCGTACTCTGATCTTGAAGGCATTATTCAGGCCCATGCCGCGAACAGAACTATCTTCAAATGCGCGATGGGGGACGGTGAAGTGAGCATATCCTGCTCGGGAGACGTCTTGCGGCGTCCCCGATTAAATAGACATCGAAAACAGACGTTTATCTCACGGTTTCA
>CAYZWT010000063.1:0-3543 GCA_964482225.1 uncultured Anaerolineales bacterium | reverse complement strand
TCCTCTCGTAAAAAGTTATAATAAATATAGCATAAAAGGGATTATTTGTGAAGGAAAGAGCAAAATTGCCGCCTCGGTGGAAGAGGTTGCTCCCTGGCATTTTTTATCTATGGACACGTTATAGATTCAAGATGGTACAATTGTTTTGCTTCTATTTCCGAAAGAGACTCTTCTCTACCAAAGACCGCTTAGAGTCGGGAGAAGCCCCGGTTGCCGACATATATTTCGGAACAACAGTCTTCGGCCGTATCATTTTTCTTTTTGGAGGACGGAATGACAACGGATTTTCAGGATGCGCATGAACGCCACTGGAGTGATGCGGAGTTCTTGTTCCAAGAGAGTCGATGGGCCAATGCGGACCACCTCTACGGAATAGCGGCGGAGTGCGGACTCAAGCGTCTGATGATCGCCTTTGGCATGCCGTTCGATAGTAAAAACGACATGCCAAAGGATCGACAAGACCGCACTCATATCGACATAATCCAGAAGCGCTACGAGACGTATCGATCCGGTAATCTCGGCGGGGTGGGGTACGAGTTGCCTGATCCGGGAGCGTTCGACGACTGGAACGCGTCGCAGCGGTATGAGCCGCGAGGAAACTTCGACAGGAAACGGACGGAGGCGCATCGAAAAGGAGCCGAAGATGTTCGCTATCTGGTGCAACATGCTCGAAAGGAGGGATTGTTGTAATGGCGACCTTTGACCGAATACTGCCGGAAGTTTCCGAGATCCTTGAGGATTTCAGGACAGAGTTGGCGAGTATCGACTGGCTTTTGATCAACCGCGACCTCAACGGGCGAGTCCGCATAATCGCCCCTGCGGTGGCGTCCGACGGCGAGGCTCGCCGAACGCTCGACGGTATCGCCGAAAAGTTGAAACGGCGCATCGGCCCGCGGGCCTACTCCGTCGAAAACGCCGTACTGTACGAGGATGACTATGAAGCCGCCTGCGAAGGCGCGTCCCTTTCCCCCCTGAAGGGGTTTGAGAATATAACGATAGCGGATCGGCTTCCGACGGCGGGCGACTGGGCCTCCATCGCGCCGGAAGCCTCGGGCGCGCCCCTTGTCGTTTTCTTTTCAGTCAAAGGCGGCGTCGGTCGGTCGACCGCGCTCGCGGCTTCGGCGCTCTCGTTGGCCCAAAACGACAAGAAAGTGCTTGTGCTCGATCTCGACCTCGCATCCCCCGGACTTTCGTCCGCCCTTCTTCCGGAAGATCGCCGTCCGAAATACGGTATCGTGGACTGGCTGGTGGAGGATCTCGTCGGTGACGGCGACCCAGTGTTCGACGAGATATTCGCGACGAGCGAACTCTCCCGCGACGGAGAGATTTTCGTCGTCCCCGCGCATGGTCGCGATCCCGGCGAGTACATATCCAAGCTCGGTCGGGCGTGGATGTCAGTGATCGGGAGCGACGGAAAGCGCGAGGGGTGGCCGAAGAGGTTGCGACGTCTGATCGACGGACTGAAGAAAGCTCTGCTCCCCGATATTGTTCTGATCGACGCGCGCGCGGGGATCGACGATCTGTCGTCGACCTGCGTCACCGACCTGGGAGCCAAACTGGTGCTTTTGTTTGCTCTCGACGACGATCAGACATGGTCGGGATACCGAATCCTCTTCCGACACTGGCGACTCGCCTCCGTAGCGGAGGAGATACGCGAGCGACTGCAACTGGTGGGCGCGATGACGCCCGAGACCGAAAGGGACGAATATCTTGAA
Source organism: uncultured Anaerolineales bacterium (assembly GCA_964482225.1). Lineage (GTDB taxonomy): Bacteria > Chloroflexota > Anaerolineae > UBA1429 > UBA1429 > UBA1429. The sequence continues at coordinate 1,828 of CAYZWT010000063.1, read as the reverse complement.
AAAATGCGGGAGGCGAGCTACGAACTGTTCGCGGGCGAGCTGTACGACGCGATTCCCCCTGGCGAGCCGATCGAAGATCGCTGGAACTTCGAAGAGTCGGACGAAGCCGCCCCGCACACCCCATGGCCGATTCGCCGGAATCAAGGGTTCGCCGCGCTGCGATCTCTCCGCGGTCGCCTCGCTGAGATCGACGAGAGCGAGATAGTGCTTATTTTCGGTCCGTTGATCGAGGAACTTCGCGCGCTTGTCGAGGAGCAGAATGCCGATGAGTAACGCCGTCGAACTGCGGAAAGCCATACTGGCCTTGCCGCTCGAATTGAGCAGTTTCGGCGAAGAACCTCTTCCCGGAACGCTGTATATCCCGCCGTCGCACCTCAAAGCGTTGCGTCCGGACGCATACCTCGTCGTCGGAGGAAGAGGCGTGGGAAAATCGTTCTGGACGGCGGCGCTGCAGTCGCACGATCTGCGGGCGATCATCGGCGCCGCCGCCCCGGAGATGGAGAACGCCGACATCTTTTCGGGCTTTTCCGGTCGCGGCGAGACCGATCTCTCTCCGAACGAAGATGTCTTCAAGCGGCTCCTTGATCGGGACGACGATCCGTACGACGTATGGCGTGCGGTGATGCTGCGCCTTCTGGTGGCAGAAGGCTCCGTCCCTAGAAATACATGGCAGGAGACCGTGACGTGGTTCAAGGGCAATCCGGAGTCCGTGGATCGTCATCTTCGCTCCGCGGACGAGGCGATGCGAAAGAACGGACGTCGGGGGTTTGTTCTGTTCGACGCGCTCGACCGCACCAGCGACGATTGGCGCAGCATGGACATGATCGTCCGGGGACTTCTGCGGGCCGCGCTTTGGCTCAGGTCGTACGCCTCTTTCCACGCCAAGATCTTTCTGCGTACGGACCAGTTCGAGCGTACGGTGACGAATTTTCCCGACGCGTCGAAGCTGCTGGCGACGCGCGCCGAACTCTCATGGGCGCGCCACGACCTGCACGGTCTGTTATGGCAGCGACTGCTCAACGCCCCGGGCGACCACGGAAAAACTCTGCGCGAGGCGTACCGCTCCGTCGTCGGGAAAGTGCCGAAGCGCGTCGAAGGAATTTGGCTTCTCCACGAAGAGGCGAAGCGGGAGACGCCCATTCAGAAAGCGCTCTTCGAGAAGCTCGCCGGTCCTTGGATGGGACGCGACCGGCGAAGAGGCGTTCCGTATACGTGGTCCGTGGGACATCTCGCGGACGGTCGCGGACAGACCTCGCCGCGCTCGTTTCTCGCCGCCGTCCTGCAGGCCGCTTCGGACTCGGCGGAACGATATCCGGAGCATGCCCACGCCCTGCACTATGAGAGCATCAGGCGCGGCATCCGCAAAGCCTCGGAGATACGGGTCGACGAGGTCTCCGAGGACTACCCGTGGGTGAAGGACGTTTTGTCGGCTTTGCAAGGTTTGACGGTTCCCTGCGAGTACGACGCGGTCTTGAATCGCTGGAAGGAAAAATTTCCCGAGGGTCCCGGCGGTATCGCTTCGGACCGCCTACCGCCGCAACATGCGGAAAGAGGCTGGGATGGGCTTCGGGAGGATTTGTCGCGACTTGGCCTGATCGAAATAAAAAGCGACGGGCGAATAGATATGCCCGATCTGTACCGCGTCGGCTTCGGACTGGGACGCAAGGGCGGAGTCAAGCCGAAGGGATGAACAGCGCGTCGCAGGTCTCAAGAAGCGCATAGAGCGAATGCGACAGCGGCGAAGAGCGCATTTCGCAAGGAGCGTCTTCTACAGGCGGGAGGAGAAGGGAACGCATTCCCTCCTCCTCCGGGTCTTTTTTACCGGCAG
>CAYZWT010000062.1:0-3595 GCA_964482225.1 uncultured Anaerolineales bacterium | reverse complement strand
GATCCGCACCCGCGTCAAGAGCGACGCGCCTGCGGGCTGGATCACCAACTATGTCCGCGTGGACTCGGATCCGATGGGCTGGGGAGTGGCCACGCCCGATCCTGATGGGTCGAACAACATGGCCTCGACCAGCACGCAAGTGATCCACGATGCTGACCTGGTGGCGTACAAGACGAGTTCGCCGAACCCCGTGGTAGCGGGCGAGTACCTGTACTACCAGATCACCGTGGTCAACGAGGGCCCCTCGGATGCGACCGGTGTGGTCGTGACGGACACGCTGCCGGCTGACGTGACCTACGTCGCCAACAACGGGGACGCCACCTACATGGCCGGCCCGCCCGAGACCCTGGTGTTCGAGTTCGGCGACATGCCGGCGGGCACCAGCAAGAGCGTCGAGATCCAGGTGTTCGTGAATACGGATGCCGTGGTGAACGACAACCTGCCGTTGAACAACTGTGTCGTGGTAAGCGGCGATCAGCCGGATGGCAACCCGGCCAACAACGAGACCTGTGCGGGGACCTTTGTCACCGATCTGGCCGACCTTCGTATCACCAAGGTGGGCAAGCCCGATGACGTGGTGCGCGCTGGCGAGTTGTTGACCTACACGATCTTTGTGGACAACCTGGGCCCGTCGGATGCGCGGGATGTGATCGTCACCGATGACATCCTGTCGAACCTGGCGTTCAGCCTGGTGAGCGTGGATCCCGAGCCGGACACGTGGGACGGCCAGACGATGGTCTGGACGTGGGACGTGCTGGTGGAGGGAGGCCGCGAGGAGATCGTGATCGTCGTCTCGGCGGACGAAGCCCAGAGCATGAACAACCTGGTCAACGTCTATGCTGTGACCCGCGACCCGGACTACTCGAACAACGAGACCATTGTCATGACCTCGGTCATGGCCGTGGCCGACCTGGAAGTGGTCAAGGACATTGTCTGGCTGGATGACGAGGAAGAGATCGTCGCCGGCCTGCCGGTGGGCTTTGTGATCACCGCCACCAACCTGGGCCCCTCGACCGCGGAGAACGTGGTCGTGGTGGATCAGCTCCCGTTGCACACCACCTTTATCCAGGCCGTCAAGGATCTGGACACCATGGAGGAGGCGCTGTGCGCCGAGGCCAATGGGCAGGTGACGTGCCATCTGGGTACGCTGGCGGTGGGAGAGAGCGCCACGGTGTTCATCATCGTCAATGTGGACGCCGACTATCCCATGCACCTGATGATGGGCGCCAAGTATAGCTGGCTCCAGAACGACGCTTGGGTGAGCAGTGACATCTTTGACCCGAACAACAGCAACAACCAGTCCTCGGTGATCGGCGACGTCGTTGCGTGGGCCGATCTCCAGCTCTGGAAGGAAGCCAGCACCGACGAGGTAGTCGCCGGCATGCCGCTGGAGTTCTGGTTCGAGGTCTACAACGCCGGGCCTTCGATGGCGGAGGACGTGTTCCTGTGGGACAGCCTGCCCGTCGAGGTCGAGGTGGTTGGGATTGACATCGTAGCCGGAAGCGGCAACTGCACCTTCTCGCCCGAGGCCTCCAGCCTCGTATGCGAGATCGGGGACATGCAGCCCGGCGAGTTGTTTGGCGCGATCGTCCGCACCATCGTGCGCGACAACGTGCCTGACGGGACGATCATCGAGAACGACGCGTGGGTCGAGTCCATGTGGACGTTTGATCCGATCCCGGACAACAACATGGACTGGGTCGAGGTACTGGTGACGAACGTGGCCGACCTGGAGATCAGCAAGAGCGCCTACCCGGCCGATGAGGCCATCACGGGCGAGTTGCTGCGCTACACTTTGTCGGTCACGAACCATGGCCCGACGGTGGCGCGTGACGTGGTCGTCACGGACACGCTGCCCGCCGACGTGACCTTCCAGATCGCGACGCGACCTTGGAGCCTGGCCGGAGACGAACTGGTCTTTGAGCTGGGCGACCTGGCCGTGGGCGAGACCGTGACGTGGGACGTCTATGTGCGCGTCAACGCCGATGCGGAGCCCGGCTACATGGAGAATGTGGCTGTGGTAGCCAGCAACGTGACCGCTGACGAGAACATGGGCAACAACACGGCCACGGCCACCAGCGATGTGGTGGGACGCGCCGATCTCAAGGTGCTCAAGTTTGGCAAGCCGGAAGGCGAAGTCATGGCAGGCGAGATGATGACCTACACCATCATCGTGGACAACCTCGGACCGGGCGATGCCCCCGAGGCGACCATTGAAGAGGTGATGCGGTCGAATGGCGCCTTTACCGTGCACCAGATCCTGTCGAATCGCGAGATCGTCGAGGACTTTGATCTGCCGATGTTTGGCATCACCGAACTCGACTTTACGATCACGCTGGCCGATCCGCTGGAGGCGGGCGGTCGCTGGATCGTGAGTATCGTGGTATCGGCGGATGAGCCGCAAGACCTGAACAACTGTGTGACAGTGGGCAGCGACTATGTTGATCCCGACATGGGCAACAACGATACCTGCACACTGCACGAGATCACGGCGGTAGCGGACCTGGCCATTGCCAAGAGTGCGATGGGTGAGGTACAGGTGGATGGCGAGCCGGGCGGCGTCGTCTCCCTTGAGGAGAACGAGGTCACCGCAGGCCGGACCCTGACCTACACCATCGAGGTCGCGAACAATGGCTCTTCGATCGCCACCAATGTGGTCGTCGTGGATACATTGCCAGCGGGTATCACGTTCATCGGCGCAACGCCCGATCAGGGTTCCTGCGTCTATGACGTGCCGACCCACAAGCTCACTTGCTACCTCGGCTCCGTAGCCGCAGGTGGAACGGTCGAGATCGTGGTTGTGATGGACGTGCCCGCCAGCGTGCCTGGTGGAACGCTGCTCCGGAACAACGTGAACGTCTCGAGCGACACCTACGAGCCGGATACGAGCAACAACTGGGCTGGCAACGTGACCGTGGTGAGTGCTTGGTCGGATCTGTGGATCACCAAGGAAGCGTCGCCGGTACCGGCGCTGCCTGGGCGGCAGATCGTGTATACGGTCTCCGTGGGCAACGACGGCCCCAGCGATGCGACGGGCGTGCGCGTGATTGACACGCTGCCGGCGCAGGTGGATCGGGAAGAATGGAAGTGCGAGGCCTTGGGCGGGGCGAGTTGCCCGGCCGGCGGCTTTGGCAACCTGAACGTCCTGGTGGACCTGCCCGCTGGAAGCCAGGTGGTATTCACCATCGTTGGCGAGGTCAACTGGGCGTGGCCGTTCGAGAACACGGCCAGCCTGGATCTCGGCGACGTGCAGGATCCGTACCTGGCCAACAATGGCCCGGAGACGGTGGTCAACGAGCCGAACCTATACTTCTTGCCCATCGCGCTGGACTGGGGCGCGCCTCCGTACGTGGGGTTGCCGAACCTGGTGATTGAGCAGATCGTTGCGACGAACAACCGGGTAGTGGTGACCATCAAGAACGTGGGCGTTTATCCGGTGCAGCATCCGTTCTGGGTGGATCTGTATGTCAACCCGGATACGGCGCCGACGGCCGTGAACCAGATCTATGGAAATGGTATCAATGGCGTTGGCGGCGAGGGCCATGCCTGGTGGGTCTCGGCGGAGCAACTGCCGCTGGCCGTCGGCGAGAGCATC
>CAYZWT010000061.1:0-4092 GCA_964482225.1 uncultured Anaerolineales bacterium | reverse complement strand
CGCGGCAGCCAACGCTGACGCCGAATATCGTCAAGGCCGGGGAGACGATCCTGTACGAGGTAACCGTGAGCAACACGGGCCCCTCGGCGGCGCGCAGCGTGATCGTGTGGAACTGGGTGGTCGAAGATGATCCGATCCGCGACCTGGAGCTGATCAGTTCCAGCGTGCCCTGCAACACCCTGGCGGGGGCTGCGGGCCTTGTTGGCACCTGGTTCTACGTATCGAGCGGCATGCCGGCCAACTCGGGTGGCGAGGATGTCTCTGCCTGCCAGATCGGCACGTTGGATGCGGGCGAGACCCGTATGCTGCAGTTCCTGTATCGGGTGCCCAACGATATGCCGCCGGTCTCCAGCGATGACATCATCGGCTTTGCGGTGGCCCTCTCGGCCAACAACCTGAGCCCTCAGGTGGCGGCCCACTATGAGACCCCCGATCCCGACTATCCGGCTGGACCGCCGCCATCCCTGACGTTGGCGCAGTGGCGCACGGGCTTGATGGGTGCGCTGGACAACGTTTGGGCCACAGCGGATACCAATGTGGTGGGCGAGAGCGACATCGTGGTCAGCAAGACCAGTTCGCCGAACCCTGTGGTGGCGGGCGAAAAGATCTACCATGAGATCACCGTGACCAACAACGGCCCCAGCATTGCGGGGACGGTGAACATCATCGACACGTTGCCGCTGTATGTAGACTATATCGCCGATGACGACGCCTGCAGCCTCTCTCTGGGCACCGGGCCCGGCGGCGAGGATCAGGTGCTGTGCCAGTTGGACAGCCTGGCGGTGGGCGCCAGCGCCGTCATCGTGATCGAGGGCCTGGTGGATCCGGCAGCGTACTATGCGCTGTTGGCGTCCCCTGGCCAGCCCAAGCTGACCAACACGGTCTGCGCCTTTATGGAAGAGATCTGGGTGTTCGGCGAGCCGAGGCACATTGACCCGGACTGGGACAACAACTGTGCCACCCAGAACACCTTCCTGGATGAGTTGGCGGACCTGCGGCTGATGAAGGTGTCCAAGCCGGATGATATCGTACGTGCGGGCGAGACCTTTACGTACACGATCATCGTGGACAACTATGGGCCTTCGGTGGCGCGCAACGTGGTGATCAGCGACACGCTGCTTTCGAGCGGCGCTGTGAGCATCCAGAGCTGCGCGTTCAGCGTCTCGCAAGGGGGCGGCGCGATCACGCAGTTCACCTGCACGACGGGCCCCTTGGTCTCGACCCAGTTCGGGTCGGATATCGGGACCCTTGCCACCAACCGGCTGGATCCACGCAGCCCGACCTCGCAAGGACGGCTGCGGGCTTCTTTCCGCATGGTGGCGAACGACGATATAGACGTGAACAACTTCTCAATGGTGGTGGCGGCGACGCCCGATCCGGACATGGCCAACAACGAGGCGTGGGACTCGATCTCGGTGATGGCCGTGGCGGACCTGAGCATCACTAAAGAGCGCTGGGACTATGACACGTTTGCCCCGCCCAATACCCCGGGATGGACCATTGAGTTCTACACCGGCGACCCGATCCTGTACGCCCTGATGGTGGCGAACGACGGGCCTTCGGCGGCGGAGAACGTGGTGGTGACCGAGTACCTGCCTGCGGGTGTGGTGGTGCTGGATGTCTATATGGACGGCCCCACCCCGATGAGCTACACGGCAGGCACGCCGGGCGATCCGACCGATCCGATGGTCATCAGCCTGGGCACGGTGCCTTCCGGCTGGGATGACATCATCTTGATCGAGTTGCTTGTGGATCCGAGTGTGCGAGGGCGGGTGAGCGGCATGTCGGAATACGGCAAGCTGCGCAACAACGCCTGGATCGACAGTGACACCTTTGATGATGACACCAGCGACAACCTGGCCACCTGGCTGGATAGCGACGTCCTGAACCTCTCGTACATCATGGTCGAGAAGGAAGGGCCCGATACGGCCGTGGCCGGCACGGTGGTCGAGTATGAGATCTTTGTGGAGAACCGAGGGCCTTCGACGGCCTTTAACCTTCGCGTCAAGGACTGGCTCGGCCCCGAGTCGCTCGCGTATCTGACCTACCTGGGCTCGTACATCGAGAACGCCACGGTGGATTGCACCTTTAGCGACCACTGGGGCGGCGTGTTCTGCAATGCAGGCGATGTACTGGCGCACGACGGTTTCGGCACGCCCGAGGGCTTTTCGATCTACCTGCGCTTTTTGGTGGATCCGGCGACGCCCGTGGGCACGATCCTGACCAACACGGTCGAGATCCTGACCGACAACTGGTACTGGGACTATATCCCCGATAGCGTCCTGGATTGGGAGACCGAGATCGTCACCGAGGCGAATCTCGTAGCGACCAAGGCTGCGGTGCCGCAAAAGGTCGTGGCGGGCGAGCAGGTCAAGTACGTCATCTCGGTGACGAACCAGGGCCCCTCGGACGCCCAAGATGTGTTCATCGTGGATCACTTTGGCGATTGGGTGGGGGTGCTTGACTTTGAGGTCTCCTCCGATCCGAACTGCACCAATGCGGGCGATCCCAACGGGCACGTGGGCTGCTGGGTCGGGACGCTGCCTGCGGGCGCGACCTGGACGGCCGACATCTGGGCATTGGTCTCGCCGGACGTAGCGCCGGGGACGACCATCACGAACCAGGTGGCGGTGCGCAGCACGACGCCGCCGTATGTGGGCGACGCAGATCCGGCGCTGGACAACCCGCTGTGGGTTTCGAACGCGACCTATGTCCTGAACATGGCGGACCTGCGCATCCAAAAGTTCGGCAAGCCGGACGGCCAGGTGCGGGCGGGCGAGCTACTGACCTACACCATCGTGGTGGACAACCTGGGCCCGTCGTGGGCGCATGGGGTCACAGTGCAGGACATGCTACGCTCGGATCTCGGGTTCGAGCTGTTGTCCGTTGCCTCTAGCCGCGCAGCGTTCTGCGAAGTAGAGCCATTGCTACCCGTGACCGCGGCGTCGGGCGAGCTCGACTTTAACTGCGAGCTCACCTATCCCCTCGAGTCTGTGGACGGCGGCGATGGCCGCTGGATGCTGACGGTGGTTGTGCGGGCTCTGGAGGATCAGGATATCAACAACTCGGCCCGCGTCTGGGCGGTTGATAGCATTGATCCCGACTGGTCCAACAACTATGCCTTTGTGCAGCACGAGATCACCGCAGTGGCGGATCTGGCGCTGACCAAGACGGCCATGGGCCAGGTGTACGCCGCCACGACGGCTGACCAGGTAGTGGCCGGCTACACCGTCGAGTACAGCTTGGTGGTGTACAACAACGGCCCGTCCATCGCCGAGAATGTCGTGATTCAGGACCGCCTGCCCGCGTGGGTGACGGTGCTGGGCTACACGGCGTCGCAAGGCGATTGCGTCACGGGCACGCCGGGCTCGGCCCTGGACCTGTTCACCTGCGGCATCGGCACCCTGGCTGCCGGGGACGATGCGACCGTGACCATCACGGTGGCCGTGCCCGAGTGGGTGGCCGCTGGGACGATCCTGGAGAACGACGCCTGGACCTTTAGCGATCAGTTCGACCCGACGAACGCCAACAACTATGCCACCAACCTCACCACGGTGAGCGCGGTTGCGGACCTAGAGATCACCAAGGAAGCCGAGCCGGCCGTGGTCGCAGCGGGCGAAACGCTGGACTATGTGGTCTATGTGACCAACAACGGCCCGTCGTCGGCGGTCAAGGTGCACTTCTGGGACGAGATCCCGGCGGTGTTGGACGTTCTGTCGATCGAGACCGTGATGGGCAGCGTGAACTGCACCTACTCGGCGGAGTTTGGCCTCCTGGGATGCGACGCCGAGACGTTGGCTGCAGGCGACACGGTGGGCATCCTGGTCAAGACGCGGGTCAAGACCGACGCCCCCGCGGGGCCGATCCTCAACACCGCATATGTGGTGTCTGATGTGGTCAACCCGCTGGCGGGCACGTGGGATCCGGATCCGGACAACAACGTTGCGACGGCCGGCACCGAGATCATCGCCCTGGCCGACCTGACGGTCGAAAAGGTGGGGATCCCGGAAAAGGTGTACGCTGGCGAGCAGATCCGGTACGAGATCGTGGTCACCAACAACGGGCCATCGGATGCGGTGGACGTGGTGGTCA
>CAYZWT010000060.1:0-4625 GCA_964482225.1 uncultured Anaerolineales bacterium | reverse complement strand
CCTGCCACCGGCTCCGGAGGCCGGTGCTCTATCCACTGAGCTAAGGGGGCACGACGGCATGAGTATAGCACGCGCGGGGGGCGCCGCCAAATGCCCTGCGGCAGAAACGCCCGCCCGCGGCAAAGCAAAAAGCACCACGCATTGGTGGTGCCTTGTGCGCCCGGGGCGACTCGAACGCCCAACTAACGGCTTCGTAGGCCGGCCCTCTATCCAATTGAGGTACGGGCGCCTGCTATCAGAACGCGCTCATTCTAGCACAGCCGCCAGGCCGCGCCAAATCGCGAGCCACCCGATCAGATCGGGCCTAGCGGGGAGGCAGGGATTCGAACCCTGGGTAGGGAATAACCCCTACAACCACTTAGCAGGCGGCCCCGATCGTCCACTCCGGCACCTCCCCACGCAAGAACCAGGTTGTAAAGGCGGAGGGAGAGGGATTCGAACCCCCGGATCGTGAGATCAACGGTTTTCAAGACCGCCGCAATAAACCACTCTGCCATCCCTCCACGGCCGCGAATGGCGCCTCTCCTCTCAGCGAGCCCGAGTATACCAGAGGGACTGGCCTCTGTCAATCCGAACGCGCACCGCGCAGACCGCAACCTATGATCCTCCCGCACGTACAGGGTGCGCAGATCAACGATACGCCCATTGGGGCGTCAGGAGGCTCCCTTATGACCGACCGCCGCCATGTGGCCCTTTTCGATCAGGCGATCCACGCCTTGCTGGGCGATGCCCTGCGCATTTGCGCCCACGAACCCGCTATGGCCGCCACGCTGCTGCGTATGCTGCGGCAGCAGCGCCGCGCTGCGCGCCAGAGGGCGCAATGGGCTGCCCAGGGGCTCGATGTCCCCCCGCTGCTCATCGCCAGCGTCACCCAGCGCTGCAACTTGCGCTGCAAGGGCTGCTATGCCCAGGCCCAGCACCGCGACTCGGCGCCCGAGCTCTCGACCGGCGAGTGGGCCGACGTGTTGGCCCAGGCCCGCGAGCTGGGCATCTCTATCGTGCTGCTGGCGGGCGGAGAGCCTTTGATGCGCCCCGACCTGCTGGAGCTCACCGAGGGCCAGCGGGGGATGATCTTTCCGCTGTTCACCAACGGCCTGCTGCTGGATGAGGCCATGATCGAGCGGCTGGCCGCCCAGCGGCATGTGATTCCCGTCATCAGCCTGGAGGGGCACCAGAACGACACCGACGGGCGACGGGGCGCAGGCGTGCACGCCCATAGCCTGCAGGCCATGGCCCGCCTGCGCGAGCGGGGCCTCTTTTTTGGCACTTCACTGACGGTTACCAGCCAGAACCTGGACACGGTCAGCTCACCTGCCTACCTGCATGACTTGATCGCCAGCGGCTGCCGGCTCTTTTTCTTTGTCGAGTATGTGCCCACCGTGCCGGGCACCGAGTTCCTCGTCCTCGAGGAGGGCCAACGCGCCGGGCTCAATCGCCTGCTGGAAGAGCTGCAGCGCTCGTTGCCAGGGCTCTTTGTCGCCCTGCCGGGAGATGAAGAGCTCTATGGCGGCTGCCTGGCGGCGGGCCGGGGGTTTGTGCACGTCAGCGCCGAGGGGCGCCTGGAGCCCTGCCCCTTTGCGCCGTTCTCGGATGTGAGCCTGCGCGATGCGCCCCTGGCCGAGGCGCTACGCTCGCCCTTTATGCGGGCCTTGCGCGAGAGCGATGTGCACCTGGCCGAGACCCAGGGGGGCTGCGCGTTGTGGGCCCAGCGTGAGCAGGTGCTGGCGCTGCTGCAAGAGCAGGTCGCGCCCGTTTCATAGGCGGCCTACCGTCGCACGCTCGCCCGAATTGACAGAATACGCAAGCATATCTACACTTTACATGCAATCCGAGCCCAAGGGATTGTAGGGTGAATGCCATCCTTTCGGCGAATTCGGCTGTCCGTCGCGGACTTTGGGCGCTGCAGGCGGGACCCCGGCCGGTTCGACCAAACGCCACTCAAGGGGCCCCCTCGGTACCAGGGGGCCCCGAGCTGATCAAGCCGACCTCAATGAGGTCGGCTTTGTCTTGGCCCAGGAACGGTATAGCACCCGGATTGACGCACCCTCCCGGTGGCCTATAATAGGGCCAGTATATTCACGGTTCCGAATGTCTGCCATCGGCCAGGGCGGCTCGCGCCCTGCAAGGAGAGCAATAGCTATGGAGATCCTCGTACTGGGCCCCGGGTGCCCCAATTGCGACCGCATGGAACGCGTGGCGCGCCAGGCCGTGCAAGAGACGGGCGTGGATGCCACGATCGCCCACGTGACCAAGATGGCCGAGATCATGGCATACCCCATCACCAGCACGCCCGGCCTGGTCATCAACGGCGAGCTCAAGGTCTCCGGGCGGGTGCCTCGCAAACAGGAGATCATCGCCTGGCTGCAAGAGAGCGCATAGGCGCGCGCCTGCGCGGGCCATGCTATAATGCCGCCACAAGCTACCGGAAAGGGGCATGGCGCGAATGAGGCGTAACGTGCGGGCGATAGTTATGGGCATTGCGTGGTTCCTCGTGGGCGCGCTGGCGGCAGGTTGCGCGCTGCCCGTGGCCGCCCCCGGCCAGGCCACGCCCCCCGCCAGCCTGAGGCAGCCTGAGAGCGCCGCCGTGATCGAGGCCAAGGTCGCCCAGGCCCCCACCCGCGCCATCCCCGTGCGCCTGACCATCCTGCACACCAACGATGTACGCGGCGCCGTAGAGCCCTGCGGTTGAGGCGTGCCCCAAGGCGGGCTGGCCCGGCGGGCCACCCTGATCCGGCAGGTGCGCGAGGCTGCCCAGGGCCCGGTGCTGGTATTGGATGCCGGCAATACCCTCATGGGCGGGGACCTGGCCTCCCAGAGCGAGGGGCGCCTCCAGGTGGAAGCCATGAACCTGATGGGCTATGACGCCCTGGCGGTGGGCCCGCTAGAGCTCTCCAAGGGCATCGAGGTGCTGCAAGAGCGCGCTGCCGAGGCCGCCTTCGCCGTGCTGGCCTGCAATCTGGTCTGGAGCGAGAGCCAGGCCCCCGTGTTGGAGCCCTATATCATCCTGGGGCGGGAGGGTCTGCGCCTGGCCATCATCGGCGTCACCAACGCCGAGGCGCTGCAAGGGCTGGAGCGCCTCTCGCCGGGCGTGGCCCTGCTGGACCCGGTCGAACGGGTGGCCCATTATGTCGCCGAGGTGCGCCCCCAGGCCGATGTCGTTGTCGTGCTCTCGTACCTGGGGCTGGAGGCGGACAGGGCGCTGGCCGGGGCGGTAGAGGGCATTGACGTCATCGTCGGTGGGCGCTCGCGTCGCCTGCTGCGCGAGCCCCAGGTGGTCAACGGCACGGCCATCATCCAGGCCGGTTACGATGGCGAATGGCTGGGGCGGCTGGAGATCGGCGGCTATGTACACGCCCTGGAGACTGTGGGTTATGACGTGCTGTATATGCGCCCCGAGGTGGCCGACGACCCCGCCCTGGCCGAGTTGATCGGGCGCTACCAGCCAGACGAGGGCGCGGAAGAATAGCCCCGGCCCGTTCTCTCTAGTCCACTGCTATGCGCCCCGCCGCCCGCAGCACCATCAGCGCCTCGGCGGTGACCCAGGGGTTCATGGCGTTCTTTTTGACGCCGCCCCAATCCACCCGCGAAGGCCCACTGCGGGCTTGCCCCTCCTGGTAGACCGTATAGTACTTGGTCTCCGCGGGCCAGCCGCCATCGGGCAGGCGTTTGCTTTCCAGCAGGTCCAGCGCCTCGGCGCAACGCGGATCGCCGATGGCCCCGATCTCGGCCAGCACCCGCAGGGCATAGAGGATGTTATAGTGCCAATAGTAGGGGTAATGCAGGCGGGTATAGGCAGGGGCGATGGGCTGGCCGGTCGAGAGCCGCAGGAACAGGCGCCGCTTGAGCAACACCTCGACGCCTTGCTCCACGGTTCGTTGCGAGGCGGGATCGCCCGTGAGCCGCGCATGTAGCGCCAGGGCGCGCAGGGGGATCAATGTTTCGTGATAGGACGAGTGCACGGCCTCGGCGTTGCGGTCGCAGTTCCAGCCGCCATCGGGCCACTGCCAGCCCCGCAGCCGCCGGACCAGCTCCTCGGCGCGCTCATCGGCCAGGCCCAGGGTATACAGTGCGAGGACGGCATTGCCCTCTTGCGAGGCGCAACGGCGGGCGCGGCCCTGGATGATGGGGATATTGCCCTCGTGCTTGGACGAGAACAGCCAGGCGTAGACCTGCTCGCGCAGCGGGATCAGATCGGCGTCGCCCAACGGGTAGCCCAGGTCGGCCAGTTGCACCAAGGCCCAGTGGGCGCCGGTCCACTTTTTGTACGGATCATAGGGCAAGCGGCCCTCTGCATCACGGCCCGTCAACAGGGCTTGCGCCGTGGGCGACCGGCGCACCGTCAGGCGCAGGGCCGCCACCAAGGGATCCTCCGAGCCCTGGCCGAGAACGCCGGTGCGCAGCTTGAAGCGCACGGCGGGCTCGCCGTATTGCAGCAGTTGCGCGATGATCGGCTCCATAACGACCTCCCTTTGTCGTTGGCGATAGCAGCCCCAGTATAGCACGTTCTCGGCCCATTTGGCCCAGGGCCCTGGCCAAGACGCCAGGGCTTGGACAAAGCCCTGGGACCGGAGTCACGGCGTTTCCAAAGTCCACGTTATGACAAACATAATCGATTGAGTCCGTGT
>CAYZWT010000059.1:0-5024 GCA_964482225.1 uncultured Anaerolineales bacterium | reverse complement strand
CCATGCCTGGTGGGTCTCGGCGGAGCAACTGCCGCTGGCCGTCGGCGAGAGCATCCTTATGGTCGTCAGCGCCGATGGAGAGAATTGTGTGCTCACGGGGTCACTGGCGGCCTGTTCGGACCCTGCGAAGGACCTGGTCTGGGAACTGCGTGGAGGCTCGTTTGTCTATGCCCAGGTAGACTCGTTGGGCGGCCCGCAGTACGGGGCGGTGCTAGAAACCCACGAACTCGCAGGTTCGCCCTATGACAACATCTTGGGCCCGGTGCGCACCTCGACGCCTGTGCGGCCCCTCGCCTGGCCAGCCATCCTGAGCGCGAGCATGGTTGGCTCAGGCGGCGTAGAGGAGCCTCCTGATCGCCCCTAAGCGCGGCCACCGGCTGTCGGAACCTGTGCTAGACAATGAACAAGAGCGGGGACCGCCGGAGTAGGCTCTGCCTGACTTTCGGTGCAGGGCCGCCTGCCGAATCTGTGATATATTCGTACATGGCGTATCCTTCCTCCGGCTTGCAACCGGGGTTGTGGAGTCATTGCCACTCCCAGGATACGCCGCCTTTCTTCCTCCAGCAATCCACAACTTTCGGTTATATCTCTCGCAGGAAGCCAACTGACCCGACAAGCACGATGAGGAGATGAACGCTCCCGTGGGGCAACGTAGCTGGGCAAAGCGGGTACGCGGTCGCGCGCATACCCTATACCGCGACGAACGTGCCCCGTAGTTCTGCGTGTAGCGGGCGGTGCCTAGCTAGGTATGCCTTTAGCGCCTCCATGCTTCGCTCAGCATGCTGTTGGCGATTGCGCCCGTACTTTTGCGCCACCCCTTGTTCGGTGACAAAGGCCGTGGGGTAATGGCGCCCGAGTTGTAGCGGCTTGTCGCCCACAAACACCTGCTGGACTCGCTGTCCGGGTGGATTCTCGATCTTGATATAGGCATTGAGGCCGAGACTGCGTTTGACATAGCCACCCATCTGGTCGTACGGATCGCAGGCAAACGTTCGCTCTAGGTTCTCCTCTAGCATCGCGATGATTTCCTCGCCCATCAGCTCGACCGTTGAGATTGGCGGGTTCATCGGGATCATGTTGTAGAGGGCATTCACCGTGATCTCCCCGGGAACTATCGGTGCGCCATAGCGCCATCCATTCGAGAATGCCAATTGAGCACCCGTGCTTTCCAGCAACGCCTGCAAGAGCAAATTGTCCATCGTTGTTTCCAGGTTGGTGCCTCGGTTGAGTGCAGTCGCCGTTTCACCCACAACTGATGACAATTCCTCTAGGTACGGCGCGATCGCTTGGCGCACGAGGTCATCAACTATGGGATCGGGGTCTATCTTGGCTTCCACCTCGATCAGTTGGTGCCGGCAGTCAGCGATACGTCCTCCCTCCACTTTTAGGTCCAGGCGGCCCAGGAAAGAACCATGGCAGCCCGATTGCATTATCAACGTTTTTCCCTGGAGCACCGGTTTATAGAGGCGGTTGTGGGTGTGGCCGCTCAGGCACACATCAATGCCCTGCATCTCCGACAAGAGTTTCATGTCCTGGGGAAACCCGAGGTGGGAGATGAGGACGACCAGGTCTACCCTCTCCTGGGTGCGCAGAGCAGTGATGATCGCGGGGAGTTCCTCGCGACCCAGGGTGAACTGGAGACCTGCGCTGAAAAAAGGCGGCATGGTCTTGTCTATGATGTTGGAGGCGATGCCCACGAGACCGATGCGTAACCCGCCGATTTCCTTCACGCTGTATGGCGGAAAGGGCCGCTCGTTGGTTGCTTGATCGTAAACATTGATTGCCAACACCGGATAGCCGAGCTGTGCCGCGCGCTGCCCAAAGGTCTCGGGACCATAGCCAAACTCCCAATGAGCCGTCATGGCATCGAGGCCCAATGAATTCAGGACAGGAACCATTGCCTGTCCCTGCGTACTCTGGGCCGGATAGGTGCCATGTAACGTATCGCCGCAATCGCAAAAGAGTACACGCTCCGGGTTTGCGGCCCGGATTTGTTTCACAAGTGTGGCAATGCGGGCATATCCTCCTGCAGGACGATAGACCGCCTGACCACCCTGCCAGAACATCTCCTGGTGTAGATCAAAATAGGCATGGCTGTCGTTGAGTTGAATGACGGTGAGTGAATGTCTGCTCTTCATCATGACAGAAAGGACCTCCAGCCAGATTCTTCCATCATTGGTTGGAAAAACATGATGTAGGGACCCCGGACAAGATGGGCCATAACGCCCTCATCATGTATTTTCCTGATATTGTGGTTCACCAGAACTTTGGCGAAGCCCAACTGGGCCAATTCCGTCGCGTCCCACTCACTGTGAATAAGGTATTCAGGCGGGCTTGGTACCGCATCCAGCGTTTTAAACAGTGGTTTCGGGTTCCTTGGCGGGTTGGCTCCAAGAGTCTGCAGGGTTTCTGCCATTGACACCGGGTCGAACATAAAGCTGCCCAATGAGCAGACCCCGATCTGTTTCAGAATCATGTACCCGAGAAAACCAGTCGAGTCAGACAAGGCTTCCATAGTTTTGATTGCGCCTTCTTCAAATGCCTTTTCCCTTCCCGGAACCACCGTATGCTCGCCGATGGCAACACAGCGCTGGGGGGTGGCAAAGCGGATGAAGTCTTTCTGCTGTGTGAAATCCTGACCGAGATCGGCGATCTGCCCCATAGATCGAATCGGCGCCATTTTGGCGCTGACAACGCTGTAAACCGGCTCCCAAGGGCCTTCTACCACCATCTCCAGGCAACTGGTACATAGCTCAAAGATCCGGCCGAATTGCTGTTCATGGAATTCGTCATGATCTTGCCAACGTTTCCACATGGTATACTGATAGTTGCGAAGAGGGTTCAGCGTCTCTTCCATGTGAATGCTACCTCCCCCATATCTGCCTGCAAGAGGGAGAACGCCTGTTTGGATATTGGCCATAAAGCCGACAAACCCCGGGTGTGTGGCTGTGGTGATACATACCCGAGGCCCCACTTTGTCCATCAGATCAAAACTTGCTTCATTGTTCAGAACCTTTGACATATTCAGGGCAAGATAAATGGGGGATTCCGTCGGGTTTTGAGTTTTCATGCTGCACCTCCTTAGTAGTCATTTGCTGTGCGCGCCTGTTTCAGTTGTTGTTGTCAAGCAGCAAGTTGACGCCCGGGCAAAGTGGGGCAAAGGACCACATGCATGCTCCTGCCCACCACGAGCATTCACAGCTATCTTTGCAGCTCTCCCTGCCTGGTTGGCCCAGTACACCGCTTGGCCTTGGCATTCCCGTCGCCAAGTGGAACCGTCCCCTTTGTTCCAGACGCTACAAACCGGCCCGTTCCAGCCCATATAGCACGACAAAAATGAGCATTGCAGCGGGGATGACGATCACCCAGTCATTGACTTTGAGCAAACGAGGGAAGGTCAGGTCGCCAAAGTAGCCTTTCATCAGAATGCCCCGATTGAGTCGCGGGTAGAGTGCCGCAAAAAGGCCCGAACCGATTAGGATTCCCGCCAGCCCTCCGACCAGGGCGTCCAGCGCACCGTTACCGATAGCGCCCGCAATGGTGCCGGGACAATAGCCCAATACCGCAAAGCCTACCCCGAAAATCAATCCTCCAACGACGTTCATGCCCGCAGAGCCAGATTTGGGATAGAGTTCCACCCAGCCGAGGGTCTTCATTGCATAGATACCAATCATCCCGACCAGAACAGCGGAAAGCATGATCTTTAGGACGGTGAAATCGGTGAGCAACAGTTGGCCGACAATCACGTCGTGTTTTGTCGCGCCGCCCTTTTGAAGCATAAAGCCAAACACAATACCGAACGCCAATCCCCACAGCAGGGGCGCTATGGCTTTCCTTGGTACGGAGGTCTGCATCCGCTCATCCATGGATTTGCTTGTTGGCATGTCGCCCTCCTGCTAGCCGATAAAGGCAAAGATAATGTGCGCCGTCAGAATGCCGCCAAGGAAGAAACTGATAGCCGAGATCCAGCTGGAAACGGCAAGCTGTAGGGTTCCGCTGATACCATGCCCGCTGGTGCATCCGTCTGCCCATCGCGCGCCAAAACCGATGAGGCCGCCGCCAACCAGCGCAACTAGGACGCGCAGTAACGGGTTGCCGCCAAATGTAGCTTCCCAGAGCGGAGGAACCCACTGCCAGCGAAAATCACCGGATAGCAGAGCCGACATCAGCGAGCCGATGATGACGCCCAACACCAGCATCCACTGCCAGTCCACGGCAAGCCCTATCTTCTGGTAGTATGGTCTCAGATCAACCACTTGGCCCAAAAACAGCTTTTCAATCATGCCGCTGGTTTTGGCAAAGCTTGTTGAACATGCGAGCGGTTTTCTAGAGATGAGAAAGCTGAACCAGCTCAGGATGCCGATGCCAATCCCAACCGCATAAGGCGACCAGCGCACTTGAGTCAAGAACTCCATCAGACTGTCCTCCATTGGCTATTGTGTATCCCAGTGCTTTCGTATTTCGCCATAGTCCGCAAAGAATCTGGAGCCATGCGGATTGACACAAAACCGGCACTCGCGGATGTACCCGGCAGCGCTATAGCCAGACAATCCTCCGGCGACATTATGGACATCGTTGAACCCATGCTGTTTGAGAATGCTGGCGCCGAGCGTGGAGCGATTCCCCGAGCTGCAGATCAGAGCGGTTGTCTTGTCCTTGTTCAGTTCATGGTGGCGGGTGCGCAACTCGGCCACCGGTATGTTGATGGCTCCCTTGATATGGGTATCCGCGAATTCGAGCTCTGCTCGTACGTCCAGCAGTACAAAGTCGGTTGTACCGGTGATCATGTCGTGCAAGTCCTCAGCTGAAGTCAGCTCGATCCGACTGGTCCTTAATCCTGCCACCGCCCAGGCGACCATGCCGCCATCCAGGTATCCCACAATCCTATCCACACCAACCCGGCGTGCCCAGGTATTCGCTTCCTGTGCCTTTTTATAGTCATCTGCTATCAGCAGAATATCCTTGTCCGGCGGCAGAACCCAGCCGGCAAAAGTCGGAAAGTTGCCGTTGAGATCAAGATGCCA
>CAYZWT010000058.1:0-5349 GCA_964482225.1 uncultured Anaerolineales bacterium | reverse complement strand
GTTTGAGAAAGGAATGGAAGACCGTCGTGATGGCCCCCATGCCCGACGAGAAGAAAACGCCGCCCGTGCCCGCGAAGAGCGAGGCCAGTTTGCGCTCCAGAACGCCTATGGTAGGGTTTCCCACACGGGTGTAAAATGTCTCGGATCTTTCGCTGGCGTACTTGGAATCGTCGGCCAGGAAGTTGGAAGTCTGGAAGATCGGCATGGTTACGGCATCCTTCACTTTCTCCTCTTCTCCCTCATGAATCGAGCGCGTGTTGAATCCCTTCATCGTAGATCACCTCTCAGCAGCCCGCCTACGCCGACTATTCTTTTTTCCTTCGATGACAGCAGTCCCGCTTCCACTATCGCGAGATCTTTGAGAGCCTCCAGCACGCTTCCATAAACGTTCTTCTGGCCGTTGAGTACGCGGTGAAAATCCCTGAACTCCTCAACGAAACCGTCGGATTTGTTGACTAGAATCCTCTCCTTGCGACTGCCGGAAATCGTGATCTCGGCCATGTCTTTGTCTATCGAGATCATCGCCTCATCGCCTACTATCTCCAGCCGATTCCTGGCGACCGGAGAGCCATAGAAGACCGAATACTCTCCGGTGGCTCCACTCTCCAGTCTGATGTTGAAAACGGCGGTGTCCTCCGCTCCCAGAAAATCGAAGTTCTTCCTCGAGAAGCCGCTCACTTCGAGAAACTCTCCCAGCACCGCTCTCAAGGCGGCCATATCGTGCACACCGCCATCGGAGATGAAACCGCCTATATGTTCGGGCGACTGGCGCCACCCGGTCTGGACGTACTTGTTGTCCCTTCCGAAAGCTACCCATTTCTGCCAGCTGAAAACGGCCGGCTTACCGATTTTTCCCTTCCAGACCATCTCAGCGGCCTTTCTGTAAACGGGGATGTGCCTGTAGTTTTCGGCTATGTACACCGTCGCCTCCCTGGAAAGCGCGAGCAGCGCGGGCGCCGTCGCTATGTTAGGAGCGACGGGTTTTTCACATATGACGGGAACTTTCGCCTCCACGGCTCTCTTTATCATTCCCGGGTTCAAAAATATCGGCACGGCCAACGCCACGGCGTCTATCTCCCCCGAACCCAGCATATCGTCGTAACTGCTGAATATCCGTGGGTTGGTTCCGACGAGCCGGGCAAAATCCTCGGCCTTTTCCACGGTTCTGCTGTTCACGGCCGTTATTTCGTACAGATCTGCGAGTTTTCGCAGGGCAGGCAGATGTAACTCCCTGGAGGCAATCCCCGCCCCTACAATTCCAAGTCTCACCTTAGTCACACTTACCTCCCGCACTCGGCCCTGAGATTGCCCTGACGTGCCGTTGCATTTCTCAGAGGGCTTATTCTCTTATCTCTCCCGCTCCGCGGGAGGGCCTGACTTCGTAAGCATCCATCGCGATATTGAACTTCTCGAAGTATCTCTCCCTGACAAACTCGACGATCTTCTCCCGCTCGCTCTTTTCGCATAAGGCCAGTACGGAACCGCCGAACCCTCCTCCTATCATTCTGGCGCCGGAGACACCGTTCAGATTTCTGAGAGTATCGACTGTGAAATCGACCTCCTCGCAAGAGACTTCGTAATCGTACGCGAGCGACTCGTGGGATTGAACCAGGAACCTGCCAAGGTTTTCGTAGTTCGAATTGACGAGTATCTTGACCACTTCGAGTACTCTCATGTTCTCGGAGACCACGTGCATGGCTCTCCGGTAATAAAGATCTTCCATTTTTGATCTGGCGGTGAAAAGATCGACCATCGATACATCCCGATAGCTCCTCTTGCCGAGTATTTCCAGGGCCTTTCCGGCCTCCTCCCGGCGCGAGTTGTACCCGCCGCTCAGAAGTTCGTGATGTACCTTCGAATCGAATACAACCAGTGAATAAGCGCCCAGTTCCAGCGGAAGGTACTCGTACTCCATGCTGACCGTATCCAGAAAGATCGCGCTGTCCTGCCTTCCCATCACGCTCGCGAATTGATCCATGATGCCGCACTTGACGCCAACGAATTCATTCTCGGCCCTCTGCGATAACCTGTACCTTTCCTCATCGGTGAGAGAGAGTCCGAAAACTTCGTTCAGGGCCGTTATGGTGGCGACTTCAAGGGCGGCCGAACTCGACAGCCCGGCTCCCTCGGGCACAGTCGATTCGATCTCGATCGAAAGCCCTCCGAACTCCACGTTCTTCTCGCTCTTGAGAACGTGGAAGATTCCTTTCACGTAATCTCCCCAATTTCCGGCCGGTTCGATCTCTCCCTCTCTGAACGAGATCGCTTCTCTACCGGCAGAACTCAGTTCGATACGCTCCCTCCCCGTCCTCTCTATCGAAAGGGTGACGTACCTGTCGATCGCGGCCGGCAAAACGTAACCGTCGTTGTAATCGGTGTGTTCTCCTATGATGTTTATTCTTCCAGGGGCCTGGAAATAACGCTTCAAATCTTCACCTCCACCTTTCTAAGAAAATCAGCAATCTCTTCCGGTTCGGCAGGATTGACGAACGCCCAGGTGCCGGTTTCGACACTCGCCATCCATTTGAGTTTATCTTTGGCTCTTTTAGGCGGATAGAATTCTATGTGGAAATGGTAAGAATCGTCGTAGATCCTTCCCGTGTTCACCGGCGGATTGTACAGGGTCATCATGTACGGGAACTCCTGGTTGTATATCGAGTCGTAGAGTCTGACGGTGTGCCTTATCGAGTAAGCCAGATCCCTTTTCTCCGAGGCGATCAGATCGATCACGGAGGCAACGTGTCGCTTTGGATAGAGGTGGACCTCGTAGGGGAATCTGGAAAAGTACGGAACGACCGCCGTGAACCCGGCCGTCTCGAAGATGGTGTTGCGGCTATAACTCTCATCCTTGAGGAGATCGCAGACCAGGCAGGAACGGTTCGCGCGTTGGTAATCCGTGAAAGAGTTGGCCTTGAGTTCAAGACGTCTGGGAATGAACGGGAAAGAGTACAGCTGGCCGTGTGCATGCTGGATGGAAGCCCCCACTTCCTTACCCCTGTTCTCGAAGATGAAAATCGATTTGATATGCCGAAAGGAGGAGATTTCCAGATAGCGTTCGCACCACATCTCCACGAGCTTTTCCAGTTGAGCGAGATCCATGTTGGGGACAGATAAGCCGTGGGAGGAAGTGTACATAATCACCTCGCACTTTCCGGCGGCGATTCCGTTCCTGAGAAGCCTCGAATCGGGCTGGAAAACATCTTCGATCAGCGGGGAGAGTGCCGGAAAGCGGTTGTCGAAAGTGGCGAGATCATATCCGCTGTGGAACTCAAGCGAGTTTGGACAGACTGGACAGTTATCTACAGGTTGAGTAGGTCTTTCGTTGGTGGTGGAAGATACGATAACCCATTCCCCAACCAGAGGATTGAATCTGAGTTCCTGCATCTTAATCCCCCTTTTGGTGTATCTTTATTGACAGAATAACACCGCGGTTCAAAAAAATAAAGCGGACTCAACGTCCGCCTGTTTCAATTATAAAGGTAAAGGCTGTATCAATGAGTTCCGAGAAGACTGTCTATTTTGTTTTTATCGAACCCCACTATCACGTGGCTTCCTATGGTGATTACCGGAACACCCATCTGTCCGCTCTTTCTGACCATCTCGTCTGCCTTTGCTTTATCCTTGCTCACATCGTAGTCTTTGAAGGAAATCCCGTTGTTCTTGAAATAATCTTTCGCTCTCTTGCACCAGGGACATGTGGGAGTAGAATAAACAACTACTTTCGCTTCCATATTTTCTCGCCTCCATATACCCCACCAGGGTATTATTCATAAATATTATAGAATAATCGGGTGGGTCGTGTCAAGTGCTTACAGAAATCAACTGGAAGGCGCGTCATTCCTTCGGTCTAGTCAGAAGCAACTCGAGTCTCTGGAGTGTTCGCAAAAGCCCGAGCTGTCTTTCACTCAATCTCTTTCTATCGGCCAGGAGAGTTTGCAGATAACCCAGGGCCACGAGCTTTTCGAGATCTTCGTCCGAGAACTCCTGTTTGGCCAGAATCTCTTTCTCCGCGGTCTTCCACTCCATATAGAACAGCCGGCCCGAGGGCGTCCAGCGGCCGAAGATACTCTTTGGTATCATCAGCAGAAACCATCCGAGACACCAATCGGCGTACAGAACGATCGAAAGCACGAGCGTCTCGTCGGGGAAGGTCAGGTAAACCTGCCAGTTCGCGAAGAGGTATTTCAGTATCAGCGACCAGGTTATCAGGAAGAATATCGAGAAGACCGACATAACCGTGGAGCCGAGGTGTTCGTAAAACCTCCCCGAACGGACGACCTTCATGGCGTGTTTCTGCCAGAAGCCGTAGTGTCTGTTAAAGGCTTCGATCCCTTCGCCTTTGTATTCCTGGTCGGGTATCTCGACCTCGTCCTTTCCGTCGCTGCCGAGAGATTTGATCGCCTGTATCGCCCACTGCTGTTGAGTTGGCATGGTGTTGTTCTTGGCGATGGCCAGTATAGTTCTATCCTGGAGCTTGACCTCGCCGCTGTTGTGCAATTCGAGTATCGTGGCGAGGAAACCGTCTCTGTCGACCTCCTGAAAGGGATTCTTCACGATTGCGTTCAGCAGGTAACCGGGAGCCGAGTCGATTCTGTGGCCTATCTCGGTCTTTATCTGCGGCTCTATCCCGAAGAGGACGAATGTGAAGAACAGGACAAAGATCGGAACGGCTATTTGAAAGCCAATCAGACCGGAGAGAAAGGCCTGCTGGAACATGCTGGTCTCGTTTTCCTTTTCGATCGAACTCCTGCTGATGGTAGTATTGATGGCCCTTGACATGTTGTTTCCTATACTCCTTGGAAAGACCACCATTATCTCGGCAGAAGCGCTCGAAAGAACGGATTTCATGCTCAGCAATACCCTGTTGCCTTCTATGGTAACTTTCGCTTCCTTGTAGGGTTTAAGAAAGATGCTTTCGGTCGTGATCGCCCTGGCGATCTGTTCGGGTAGTTCCAGAGAGAGTGAAATATTTCTGGTCATAGCGTCGGAATTCGGCTCCCAGAAACGATAGCTGAGGACAGAGACGTCGCTGCCGTTTTCAACTACTCCAGAAAGCCTGTAGTTCGTGCCGGCGGTAAAACTTCCCACATCTTCGTTCACGAATATTCTCACATCGAAACCGCCCGGCGAGGAGGATACCTCCCTGACTACACCGGTCATCTGATCGACCTGTACGTTGAAAGATTCGAGAACGGCCGGGTAAGAAAGGTGAAGTCTCTTCGAAGCGGTGCGGTTGTTTCTGGAAAGCTCGTACAGCGATGTTTCTGCCACGTTCAGGAAACCGTTTTCATCTAGAGACGCCTTTATATCGACGGAGCTTATCTTGTAAGGAGCATTTTCCCTCCAGTA
>CAYZWT010000057.1:0-5479 GCA_964482225.1 uncultured Anaerolineales bacterium | reverse complement strand
GCCCGACCGGCCCGACTGGGCCCACTGGTGCGCCCGGTCTCGATGGCGCTGACGGCGTCGATGGTGCCGATGGCGCTGACGGCGTCGATGGTGCCGATGGCGCTGACGGTGCCGATGGCATCATGGACATGCAGTTGGTGACGGAAGGCCCGCAGTCGGTGAGCGCCTGGGCGACGACCACCATCACGGCCACGTGCCCGACCTCGGAGATCACGGGCTATGAGTGGGCCGCCATCTCGGGCGGGCACTCGTGCGATGGCTGGGGCGTCTGGATCATGGAGAGCAAGCCGACGACCGA
Organism: uncultured Anaerolineales bacterium; assembly: GCA_964482225.1. Lineage (GTDB taxonomy): Bacteria > Chloroflexota > Anaerolineae > UBA1429 > UBA1429 > UBA1429. Next base: position 5,181 of record CAYZWT010000057.1, on the reverse strand, counting down.
CTGGACCGGCTGGATGGTCAAGTTCGATCGCGACGCCAGGGATGCCCGCTCGTGCAGCGTGTTCGCCGTGTGCGTACTCAGACAAGACCCTACCTGATCGTGATTGCATAGGCCAGATGCGTCCCACACGGGGCGCGCTGACAGCCTAGCATCGAAACCGGCGCCGGGATCATCTTCCGGCGCCGGTTCGTTTATGCGGCGCCGCTTGGCAACCAAGTCCAACCTGGCTAGAATCGCTACATCATCGCGCACCAGGGAGGACTGCCGGATGGAAACGTCACAAGCGCCTGCCACGAATCACGACAGCCCTTTGCCGCCTGCAGAAGCGGCGCTGCCCGTTACCCTGCAGATCCGCCTGCCGCGCCCCGAGCGCTGGGGTGTGATCTTGGCGCTGGCCCTGGCCATCCTGTTCAACCTCGTCATGTTCCGCCACGAGGCGACCATTGACGCACCCCCGCTCAACGACAATGTCGTACACCTGGTGAATGTGCAGCGGGCGGCAGAGGCCATCCGCCAGGGCCAGGATCCGACCGATCTATGGATCCCGGACATTGATCTGGGCTATCCCCTCTTTCACCACTATCAGCACCTGAGCTATCAACTCCCGGCCCTGGCAGTGGCCCTCTCCGGCGGGGCCATCTCGCCCGAGGCCGCGCTACGCTGGGCCACAGTCCTCTTGTTCGCCTTTTGGCCGTTGCCCCTCTACTGGGCGGGGCGGCGCTTTGGGTTTGGCCGCTTGGCCTCGCTGCTGGCAGCCGTCCTTGGCCCGTTGCTCGCCACCTATGGGCTCTATGGCCTGGACGCATTCAGCTACACATGGGTTGGTTTTGGCCTCTATACCCAGCTCTGGGCCGCCTGGCTGTTTCCCCCGGCCCTGGCGCAAGCCTATGCCACCTTGCGTACCGGCAAGGGCTATCTGCTGGCGGTGGCGCTGGTCGCGGCGCTGTTGCTCTCGCACCTGGTCTATGCCTATATGCTCTTCGCCTCGTTGGCGATGCTGGTGCTGCTGGCAATCTGGCGGCCCAAGGACCATGAGGCTGTGGCTCCCGGCGACACCTGGATACGGCGGCTCTGGCGCCTGCTCACCATTGTGGGGCTGGCCGCCCTCGTGAGCGCCTATTTTGTGCTGCCCTACTTTATGCACCAGGCCCATGCCAACCGCACCGTCTGGCTGCAAAGCTGGAAATACGACTCCTTTGGGCTGGGGTGGGTCGCCCAGACGTTGTTCGATGGCAATATGTTCGATGCGGGCCGCTTTCCCTCATTGACGCTGCTTGTTGGCGCAGGGATAGGCGTCTGCCTCTGGCAGTGGCGCCACGAGCGCTACCGGCTGTTGCCCGTGCTGACCCTCATGTGGTTGCTGTTGTATGCGGGCCGGCCGACCTGGGGCGTCCTCATGGACCTCTTGCCCATGGGAAGCAGCCTGATCCTGCATCGCTTTATCGGAGGGCTCCATTTCGGGGCGATCTATCTGATGGGGGTGGGGCTGGCCTGGCCCTGGCGCTGGGCCCTGGCCAGGGCCGACCGTCGCACCCTCCTCATCCCGGCGGCCTTGACCTTGCTGCTCCTGGTACCCGTTTATCGAGAGCGCGCCGCCTTTTTTCAGCAGAACGCCGCCTCGATGCGCACAACTGCCGATGCCGTGGCCGCCGAGCGTGCCGATCTCGACGCCCTCGTCGCGACGATCCAAGAGCTCCCCCCCGGCAGGGTCTATGCAGGGTTGGCAGGCCGCTGGGGAGCCGAGATCAAAGTGGGCGCCGTGCCCCTGTATGCTTACCTGAACGGCATGGGCCTCGATGTGCTGGGGCATCCCTACCACGCCCTCTCGCTCAACGCCGATATCCAGGTGCTCTTTGATGATGGCAAACTGGAGCAGTATCAGCTCTTTAACGTGCGTTATGTCATCACCCCTCAGGGCTGGACCGTCCCTGCTTTCTATACCCCCCTGGGCGACTATGGGCGCTTTCGCCTCTATGAGGTGCCCTCCGGCGGCTATTTCGACCTGGTGGATTCCGATATGGCCTTTGTGGGGCGCAAGGACGATTTCTACGGCGCCGCTTCCACCTGGCTGACCAGCGAGCTGTTGCGGGCCAAGCAGCATCCGACCATCGCATTGGGGGCGGCGCCGCTGGGGTATCGTGCGCTCTATCCGCTGGAGGAGGCCCCCGCCGAGATACCTCTACTGACGGTGACCTCGAACGACTATCGCGGCGAGGTTCTCAGGGAAGAGGTGGGGAGCAACTGGTACGAGGCGGAGGTCGAGGTCGTACGCGAGAGCTGGCTGATGCTCAAAGTCACCTACCATCCGGGCTGGCGAGCGTATGTCAATGGCGAGCGTGCCGAGACCGTGATGCTGATGCCCAGCTATGTGGGGGTGCGGCTGTCGCCTGGGCAGCACACGGTGCGCCTGGTCTATAGCGGCGGCGCGGGGCGTGCGTGGCTGATGGCCCTGGGCCTGTTGACCCTGGCGCTGCTCTGGCTGGCCGAGCGCCGGCCCGACCTGACCGCGCGCCTGCGAGAACGGCTCTTGGGCGCATCCGGAAAAGCGTCTTATGTCCCCGGCCAAGAGATCGCCAATGGGGGTGGCGCGGCTGTCAGCGTGAGGGATGAGCTTGCCGAGCCGGCTACCGAGAGCGGGCCAGCGCCAGTGGCTCCCCGCAAGCTGCTGGGGCTGTATCTGGTCTTCCTTGCCATCTATTTGGTTTCTGGCGCAGGCCATTTCTTTAGCACCGATCATGTGTCCGTTTACTGGGTGACAGAGAGCCTGCTAGAGAGCGGCGAACTGGCGTTGCCGGAGCAGATGCATGATTCGGTCCAGGGGCCGGATGGCAAGTACTATTCCATGTACGGCATTGGGCAATCGCTGGTCGCCATGCCGTTCTACATCCTGGGCAGAACGGTGGAGCAAATCGCAACGCCCGAGGTCAGGCGGTTCTTTAGCGGCGTTGATCTGGGGCAATGGGGCGGCGCCGTCCCCATTTACTTTGTCTCGCTGACGAACCAATTCCTCTCACCCTTGCTCTGCCTGTTGGTACTGGCGTTCTGCCTGCGCCTGGGGTTCTCGCGGCGGGCCAGCCTGGCGACCACCTTTGTGTTCGGGCTGAGCACGGCCACCTGGGTCTATGCGCGCGACTCGTTCCAGCACCCCCTGGAATCGCTCATGCTATTGCTCTCCATCTATCTTTTGTACACACACCGGGGCCAGTTGCGGCCCAAGCAACTGCTGCTCGCCGGGTGTGCGCTGGGAATGGGCATCCTGACGCGGTCGAACCTGGTGCTGACGGCCCCGCTTCTGGCGGCCTATCTATTCTGCCTTGCGGCAGCCCAGGTCCCGGGCGAGCCCTTGGCGCCCGACGGATCGAGTGCGCAGGGCGCGCGCCTGGGCCGCCTCGCGGGCAGGTTGCGCGATCTGTGGCGGCGAGGGGTGGCGCAGGGAGCGCTACGCTGCATCGCTCTATACGCAACACCGGTTACCCTGGCGGTGATCTTGGTCCTCTACCTCAATTATGTCCGCTACGGCTCCTTTCTCGCCTTTCATCCGATGGCGCAGGCCTATGGATTCTCGACGCCCGCTTGGGTAGGTCTGTACGGCAACCTGCTGAGCCCGGGGCGCAGCCTGTTCCTGTTCTCGCCGCCCCTTATCCTGGGCCTTTGGGCGGCGCGAGGGTTCTACCGCAAGCACAAGGCCGAGGCGCTGCTCTTTGGCGCCCTCGTCATCCTCTATCTCTTGTTCTACTCGCTGTATAGCTATTGGGATGGCGGCTGGTCGTGGGGACCGCGCCTGATTCTGCCGGTATTGCCGCTCTTGACCATCCCGATCGCGGGCTATCTGCATACCAGGGGGCGCGCCATCGCCCTGGCGCTCTTAGCGCTCCTGGGGACGCTGGTACAACTGGCGGGCGTGGTGGTCAACTATAGCTACATACACCATGAGTGGCTGGAGATGGGGCTCAACCCTGCCAAGGCATTTCTCTTTGTGCCCCAGCTTTCGCCGATCCCCACCCATTGGCAGGCGCTGCTCTCCGGAAGGCACGTTGATCTGTGGCTGCGCGAGGTGTGGCGCGGGTTCGGCCCGGCGACGTTCGCGCTAACGCTGCTGGTTCCCGTGGGCATCCTGGGGGCCGGGCTGGCGCTCACCGGCGCTCCTGCCGCCGCCGCTGCCCGGATCAGGCCCTGGCTGGCGGCGCGGCGCCGAGAGGCACCCTCAGCGGAGGCATAGGCGCCCTGGCTGCATCGCGCAGACCGGCGCCGGGGCCGTCTCTGCGCAGGCTGCTTGTATGCGCAACGCTTGGCAGACACGCCAGACCCGGCTAGAATCGGGATGAACGGGCTCGGGCCACTGTTGCGCACCAGAAAAGTAGTAGAGATGGATATACCACAAGCGCCCGCCCCAGAACAGGACCGTCGCGCCGTTTCTGAGGAAGAGGCGGGCGCGCCCTCCAGTTCCGAGTCCACCCTGACCCTGCAGATCCGGCTACCGCGCATCGAACGCTGGGGTGTGCTCCTGATCCTATGCCTCGCCATCCTCTTTGGCGCAGTTCAGCTCTATCCCGAAGTGGCGGTGGATGCGCCGTTCCTGAATGATAACGTCTTGCATCTGCTGGCCATTGGCCGCGCAGCCGAGGCCATCGCCCAGGGTCAAGACCCCACCGACCCCTGGCTCAGCCAGGTGGCCTTGGGCTATCCTCTTTTTCACCACTATCAACACCTGAGCCACCAAGGCCCGGCCTTGGCCGTAGCACTCTCCGGTGGAGCCATCTCGCCCGAGGCGGCCTTGCGCTGGAGCACCTACCTCTTGCTCTGCCTGCTGCCACTGCCGCTCTATTGGTCGGGGCGGCGCCTGGGACTGGATACGCCAGCGGCCCTTTTGGCAGCGTCCCTCGGCCCACTGCTCGCAACCAACAGCCTCTATGGTCTGGACGCCCTCAGTTTCGTCTGGAGCGGGTATGGCCTCTACACACGGCTCTGGGCGGCGTGGCTGTTCCCTCTCGCTTTGGCCCAGACCCATGTTACCCTGAGCACTGGGAAAGGATATTTCCCCTCTGTAGCCTTGGTAGCCGGCCTGTTGCTTACACAGATGATCTATGGCTATATCTTGGCGCTTTCGTCAATGGCCCTTGTCTGTAGTGACTGTTCATTGGTTGGTGAAAAGTTGTATAATGAGTCAAACGTCGTGCCTGT
>CAYZWT010000056.1:0-6812 GCA_964482225.1 uncultured Anaerolineales bacterium | reverse complement strand
TGGAGGGCGGGCGTCTCGCCCGCCTTGTAGGGGCGCGGCATGCCGCGCCCCTACCGTAAAACCGTAGAAAGACGCATTAAGCACGTATGGGCAGAACTGACGCCAGACGCATGTATGCGTACGCATCGGACGCTGCTGCGCAGCGTAGGCGGGCGAGACGCCCGCCCTCCAGCGTCTTGAGCACGCACACCTGTTTGCACACGCGGTCATGGACTCGTCCCCCCAAATCTGAATGGACACGTCAAAGGCGATGCACGCTCTCTGTGGTTGACGGTTGCGGGCTCGGATCGCTATAATCCCCGCATCATGCTCACGAGGAGGCCCGTTGGCCATCTATGACCGCTATGCGCTCGTATATGACGCTTCAGGGCAGATCAGCTTTAGCCTCCAGATGTTGCCCTATCTGGAAAAACTGCTGGACCGGCACCCTGTCGCAAAAGGGAGCCTGCTGGAACTGGCTTGCGGGACGGGCACGGTGGCGCTGGCCATGGCCCGCCAGGGCTGGCGCGTGCTCGGCGTGGATGGCTCGCCCCACATGCTGGCCGAGGCGCGTCGCAAAAAGGAGGCCGCCAGCCGCGATGCAGCCGCCGCGCTCGATGTAACGTGGTCACAGCAGGATATGCGCCAGTTGGCGCTGAACGAGCGCGTCTCGTTGGCGACCTGCCTCTATGACAGCCTGAACTATATGCTAACCGGCGAGGACTTGCAGGCGGTGTTCCGGCGGGTACAAGCCGCGTTGGAGCCCGGCGGCCTGTTCCTGTTCGACATGAACACCCCCTGGGCGCTGGCTACTTTTTGGGATGACTCGACCTATGTGACCGAAACGCCCGATCTGACCGTGATCCTGGAGAGCGCCTTTGACATGTACCGCCAGCGCACCACGGTCAAGGTGACCTGCTTTCAGCGCGAAGGCGAGCTGTATCGCAAATCAATCGAGGAGCACACCGAGCAAGGCTATCCGCGCGAGCACATTGCCACTTTGCTTACCGATGTGGGTTTGCAGATTGAGGGGATGTACCATTGTTTCACATTCGAGCCACCGAGCGCCGCTTGCCCGCGTATCCTGTGGGTGGCGCGCAAGCCGCCCGCCCCAGGCCAGGCCACGGGACAAGGCGCCGCCTCCACCGGATAGGGGTTTTGATCGCGGCTATCGCGTTGCTGCTGGCTGCGGCGGGCTGCGGCCTTGAGCTGCCCCCTTTGCCGGGGCGAACGCCTGCGCCCGAGGAATCGCCCGCCGTTGTGGACACCCCCCTTCCGACAATGCCCGGCCCCGAGTCATCACCCTCGGCTGCGCCCGAGGAGCTGACGCCGATTGCCCAAGGGACGCCCGAGGTCTCGGCCACGCCCGTCGCAGATCCGGCCCTAGCCTCGCTGATCGAGGCCGCCGAGCAGGCCATGTACGAGGGCGATTACGAGCTGGCCATCTCCCATTGGCAGCAGGCCAGCAACCAGGCCCCTTCTCAGGCCAAGGTCGCGTGCGTGCTGGGACTGGCCCGCGCCTTGCTGGCAGACAAGCAGTGGGACCTGGCCATCGCCCAGCTCTCGTGGGTAGCGGCCGTCGAGAGTGCGCCCGAGCCTCGCGCAGAGGCGCTGGGGCTATTGGGCAACGCCAACCAGGCCAAGGGCGACTGGCGTGGGGCCATCGCGGCCTACCGCGAATATCTCAGCCTGCGCGATGACGCAGCCCCCTATGTGCTCTGGCGCATGGCCAAGGCTTACAAGGCCCTGGGAGATACGGCGCAACAGATCCGGACGCTGGAGAGCATCGATACGGCGCGGCTAGAGCCCTCGTTCCGGGCCGAGGTGCTGGCCGAACTGGCGGCGGCCTATCGCGCCAACCAGGATCCCAATAGCGCTTTGCGCGTGTACCAGGAGATATTGTCGTTTGCCCAGGTCGCCAGCTATCGGGCGCTGATCACCCACTATCAGGGCGAGACGCTGCGCGAGGCGGGGCACGACGCCGATGCTTTCGACGCGTTCTACCAGGTGGTGACCGAGCAGCCCGACACCTTTGCCGCCTATCTGTCGCTGCAAGAGTTGGCCGGTCTGCCCGAGCCGCCGCCCCCGCCTGCGCCCACCGCGACGCCCTCTGAGGGCGTCACCGTTACAGAGAGCGTGACGCTCACAGAGAGCGTGACGCTCACAGAGAGCGTGACGCTCACAGAGAGCGTGACGCCCACGGTGGTCCCCCGCCAGGCGATGACCGACCTCACGCGCGGCAAGATCTATTACCATGCGCAGCAGTACCCCAAGGCGCTCGAGTACCTGAACTACTACATCCAGGCCGAGCCCACCCTGGGCATCGCTGAGGCGCGCTACTATCTGGGGCTGACCCTGGCGCGGCAAGGCCAGTATCAAGACGCCATCAAGCAGTACGATCAGGCCGTCGAGCTGGCCGGCGACCAGGCATTGCTGGCCAAAGCCTGGCTGGATCGGGCCTGGACCATCGGCGCCAGCGGCAGCGACCCGTCGGCTTTTTATTACGAGTTCTATGTGAACCATCCCACCCATGCCCGCGCGCCTGAGGCGCTTTGGCTGGCGGCCCAGGCCAGCGAGCGGGCGGGCGACTGGCCCCAGGCAGGGCAGTACTATGGCGCGCTGGCGGCCGAGTACCCCGGCTATGCCCAGGCGGGAGAGGCTGCTTTCCGGCAGGGGCTGACGGCCTATGCCCAGGGCGACCCCTACACGGCCAGCACCCTCTGGCGCGCGACCCTGGAGGCCACCACGGCCCCGGCGGCCCGCGCCCGGCTGATCACGTGGATGGGGTTGGCGGCCCAGATGGCAGGGCAGATGGAGCAGGCCGATATTCACTGGGCTGAGGCGGCGCGCATCGCGCCGGAATCGTACTATGGGCTGCGGGCCAGCGACCTGCTCAAGCACACCCCGCCTCGCCTGGCCTCCGGGCTTGCTGCACAGGTATCGTCCGGCCTCCCCTCCACCGATGCCGCATGGGAGGCGCTGCACGTCTGGGCGACCGGCTGGTTCACCCCATCGGCTACCCTGGCGCCCGAGGGCGACGCGCGCCTGGCCGAGATCGAGGCCCTGGAGCAGCTTGGCTGGCGCGCCGAGGCTACCGGCAGCATGGTGCGCCTCCGGCAGGAGCTGCGCGACAACCCGCGCGATCTGTTGCTGCTGGCCAGGATCAGTTACGACTGGCAGATATACCCGACCATGATCTGGTGCGCGCAACGGGTGACGCGCCTGGCGCAAGAGCGCGGCATCGCCGAGCTGCCCGACGACCTGCAGCGCATGGCCTATCCCAATCCATACGGGCGCCTGGTGGCCGCCAATGCCGAACGCTATGATCTGGACCCGCTCTTGCTGCTGGCCGTGGTGCGCCAGGAGAGCCTGTTCAGCCCGTGGGCCGAATCCTATGCGGGGGCGCTGGGGCTGGCCCAGGTGATGCCGGCCACGGGCGAGTGGATCGCCGAGCGGCTGCAAGTGGAGGGCTATCGCCACGATCTGCTGCTGCGTCCCTACGTCAGCCTGCACTATGGGGCCTGGTTCCTCGACCTGCTGCTGGGGCTATACGACCGCGATTGGATCGCGACGTTGGTGGCCTATAACGCGGGGCCGGGCAACCTGCGCAACTGGACGGGGGGCCAGCCGATTGTGGACCACGATCTATTCTATGAGACGATCCCGGTCCAACAAGCGCGCGATTACGTGACCTATATCTATGAGCACTATCGGCGCTATGAGCGGCTGTATCGGGCGCCAGCGCCCTGAGGCAGCCGCGCGCCCTCCATCTGGGCGAGGGTAGGGTGGGCAAAGTACGGTGGCGCTGCCACCGTCAGCTTGGCCCGTACAAGATGGGCGGGGCAATCCGGCGCTGACGCGCAGGAGGGCGGGCGTCTCGCCCGCCCTCCAACACGCCGCATCCGCGCCACAGGCCGCTAGATGAACAGCGTCGCGTTGCCCTTGTCCGTCTCGCCGATATAGGTCGCCACGCCGCCGATATCCACGCCGTCCACCAGCTCCTCCTCGCGGATGCCCATGAGATCCATGGACATCTGGCAGGCGATCAGGCGCACGCCCAGCTCGCGGGCCGAGGCCATCATGGCCTCCAGCGAGTCCACATGCTTGCTCTTCATCACCTGCTTCATCATGGCCGTGCCCAGGCCGCCCATATTCAGCTTGGAGAGCTTGAGCGCCCGGGGGCCTCTGGGCATCATCCAGCCGAACATGCGCTCGATCAGGTTCTTGTGCACCGGCGCAGCCTGGCGCTTGCGCAGGATATTCAGCCCCCAGAAGGTAAAGAACATGGTCACCGGCTGGCCCATCGAGGCGGCGCCGTTGGCGATCACAAAGGCCGCCAAGGCGCGGTCCAGATCGGCGGAAAAGACCACCAGGGTCTTGGCGCGGGGCAAGGCGCCGTTGGCGCTCACCCGCAGCTCGGGCAGCGCCGCGCCCTTGGCAACCAGCGCCGTGATGCGCCCTTGCTCCTGGCGCAGGTCCAGCAGCGTGTTGCCCGTCTGCTCCGTCCAGGCGGCGATATCGCGCGCAAAGCCTGGATCGGTGGCCTGCACCTGCAGGCGCTCGCCCGGTTGCAGACCCTGCATCCGCTTGTAGACGGCCATGATGGGGCCGGGGCATTGCAGGCCACAGGCATCGAGGAGCACCAGATCCTCGATCGCGGCATAGTCGGGAGCCCCCTCCGCTGCCACGAGCTTGTCATGTCGTTGGGGCAGTTGCATCAGCAGACCTCCCTGGTTGGGCGACCATTCATCCCAGTTGTCCTGTTTCTCTGTGGCGGCGGCATAGATGCTGTGCCCGCCAGACAGGTTCACCACCTGATAGCCGCACTGGGCCAGGATGCGCTCCGCCGTATAGGCGCGCTGCCCGATGGCGCAGTAGAGCAGCCAGGGGCGGTCGCGCTCCAGTTCGTCCAGCCGGCTGCGCAGCTCGGCCAGCGGGATATGCCGGGCTCCCTCGATGTGGCCCAGGTTCCATTCGACCTGGGTGCGCACATCCAACAGGCCCATCTCGGCGATGCGGCCCTCGGCCAGGTCGCGCCAGGTGACGAAATGCGCATCGCCGCGCAGCCGGTTGGCCGCCACATAGCCCGCGATGTTCACCGGATCTTTGGCGGCACCAAAGGGAGGCGCGTAGGCCAACTCCAGGTCCTCCAGATCGTAGACGCTCATGCGCCCCTGCACCGCCGCCGCCAACACATCAATGGTGCGGTCAACGGCGTTGACGCCGATCACCTGGGCGCCCAACAGGCGGCCGTCCTCGGGGGCATAGAGCAGCTTGACGCTCTGGCGGGTGGCCCCCGGGTAATAGCTCACATGGTCATAGCTGTGGGTGATGGTGTCGGCATAGGCCATGCCGGCCTGCTCCAGCGCGCGGCTGTTGGCGCCCGTGGTCGCCACGGTCAGATCGAACACCTTGGCGATGGCGGTGCCGATGGCGCCCCGGTAGGTCATCTCACGCCCGGCCATCTGGCTGGCCGCGATGCGCGCCTGGCGGTTGGCGGGCCCGGCCAGGGGCACCGCCGTGGGTCGCCCCGTCACCGAGTCGGAGATCTGCACCGCGTCGCCCACGGCGAATACATCGGGGGCCGACGTGCTCATCTGGTCATCCACGAGGATGTGGCCACGCGGCCCCAATTCGAGGCCCGCCGCCCGGGCCAGGTCGCTCTCCGGGCGCACCCCGATGGCCAGGATCACCATGTCGGTCTCGGTGGCGCGGCCGCTGGCCAGCGTGACCTGCAAGCGGCCCGCCTCGGTCTGGGCGACGCCCTGCAGCCCGTCGCCCAGGGCCAAACGCATGCCCTGGCGGCGCAGCTCTTGATGCACCAGGGCCGCCATCTCGAAATCGAGAACGCCCATCACCTGGGGCAGCATCTCGACCAGGGCCACCTGAACCCCGCGCACGACCAAGTTCTCGGCCACCTCCAGCCCGATGAACCCCCCGCCCACCACCACGGCGCTGCGCACATTGTCTTGCGCCAAGTGCGCCAGGATGGCATCCATATCCGGGATATTGCGCAGCGTGTACACCCCCGGCAGGGTCAGGCCGGGCAGGGGAGGCACGATGGGCCTGGCGCCAGGGGAGAGCAGCAGCTTGTCATACGGCTGCTGGTAGGTTGCGCCTGTCGCCAGGTCTCGGACCGTTACCGAGTGGCCCTCGGCATCCAGGGCGGTCACCTCTTGGCGGATGCGCACGTCAATATGGTACGTCTCTCGGAGTAGCTCTGGTGTGGCCACCAACAGGCTATCGCGCTTCTCGATGACCCCCCCGATGTGGTAGGGCAGCCCGCAGTTGGCGAACGACACGTGCTCGCCGCGCTCGAACATGATGATCTCGGCATCCTCGTCCAGCCTGCGCAGGCGCGTGGCCGCCGTTGCGCCGCCCGCAACCCCGCCCACGATCACGTATGTGTGCATTGCTCCCCTCCCCCAGAACGGCCAGCTTGTGAAATCCGGCACAAATATACCATAGGGGGGTATCCTTGTCAAATGTCGCCAGGCTCACGCGCTGCGTCACCGAGGGACCGCATGCTGGCTTCACGGCAGGTATGTGGGCGCGCATCACGCCCGGCGTGCGCCAGCGCTGTTCCTCTATATATAACAGCAAATGAACGAATAAAAAGAGGCTAATTAGCATGATATCTCTATCCAGGATAAAGTTTACCCTGCATACGATGCGTGGAAACCTGATATGCCGTGTACCACACGGATCATGTACCCAATCCTGGATATCACCACCCCAGAGTGCGTTGGCCCTGAAAAGTGCAAAGAAAAGCCTTGACAGGTGATTGTTCGAGTATTGGTGGAGCATATTGGCACCTGAGAGGGAGGCAGGGA
>CAYZWT010000055.1:0-6894 GCA_964482225.1 uncultured Anaerolineales bacterium | reverse complement strand
CTCCCTGCCTCCCTCTCAGGTGCCAATATGCTCCACCAATACTCGAACAATCACACTGAACCGGCCCGGCCCTAGCGCTCGTGGGCCTGGATGGCGGCGCTGAGGGAGGGCGTGGGCCTTTCCATTGGGAAGGCCCGGATGCGTCGCCAGGGCGCGCTAGGGCGCTCTTCGATCAGATGGATTTCGTCTACCATAAAGCGTTCGTCCAATCCGCGCTCCTGGGCGTCCGCCATAACGCGCTCCAGTTCGCTATCCATAAGCCCCAGCCCCAGGGTAACGTGGGGTAGATAGCCCTGCTCGGGCAACTCGCGTTGCAGCGCAATGGCGGGATCGAGGATCGCGCCCAGGACGCGGTGCAACTCGATCAGGTCCTCGGCTTCGTGGGCGGGGATATAGACGGCGTTGCTATTGGCGGCGCGAAAGGCGCTCAGGCCCCAGAGTCGCACCGCAAAGGGCGGCCATGTGGCGCAGAGCTCTGATACGCGCCCCAGCCGGGCCTCGTCCGGCTCGGCCAGCCACATAAAGGGCCCCACCAGGGTGATGTGATAGCCCATGATCGGCTTGGATGTGCCCAGCAGCCCCAAAAAGAGGTCCTCGATGCGGACCTCCAGCGCGCGAGGCAGCGGCGCCACCAGTGCATAACGGGGATGCTCCCGCCGTCCCTCCACAACAGTTCTCCCTCTCCGTCACTATCGCCGTGAATGCAGAGATTCTAGCGCGCGCCCCCGAGTCTGTCCAGGGCGAGAAGCGGTTCTTGGGGGAGGTAACTGTCAAGACTTGGAGGGACGAGCTCATGACCGCGTGTGCAAACAGCTATGCGCGCTCAAGACGCTGGAGGGCGGGCGTCTCTGCCCGTGGCGCTGCTCCGCATCGTACGAAGCGCAGCAGCGTCCGATGCGTACGCATATATGCGTCTAGCTCAGCTTTGTCCATGCGCGTTTAGTGCGTTTTTCTACGGTTTTGTTGTAGGGGCGAGGCATGCCTCGCCCCTACAAGGCAGGCGAGACGCCCGCGCCCCAAACTTGTCCGTCGCTATCGCCTAAGCGTTGGCCGCTTCCTCCAAATCTGAACTGATACGGGGAATGGCAACCATTCAGGACTGGGGGGCGCTCATGGCGAGCAGATCGGCCTCACATGGAGGGCGGGCGTCTCGCCCGCCTCCAAGTTCTGTCCAAAGCTGCGCTACAGCAAGGCATGCGCGCTGAACGAGGCTTGGAGCGGAGCCACTATGGGGCGCGCAGAGTTACACCCTGCGCGCCATCGCGCGAGCGTGCAGCCCAGGAGCCGGGCGCCCACGGCGGCCCGGCTCGTCCCCTTACCCCTCAAGGTTGAACGGGAACCGGCGCTCTGCAATCCAACGGCGCAGCGTCTCCAGCGCTTGGCGGGCCAGCTCACGCTGGGCGGGGGTGGGCGCCAGCGCCTCGAACTCGTCCTCATCCAGCACCTTTTGCGCGCCATTGGGCATCACCAGCAGGTCCAGGGCCAGATCGGCCCAGCCGATGCTGCCATCGGCAAACTCGGTGTGCTCCAGCACGTTGCAGTACCAGCCCTTGAGGCGCCCCTGGGGATCATAGACGGCAAAGATGTTGAATGGCTGGCTGCGATAGTAGCACTCGATCAGGATATCGCCCCGCCGAAAGACCAGCCCCTCGCGTTCCGTATCCTGGGGCGCAAAGATGCAGCGCGCTACCAGCAACTCGCCATTGTCGAACACCAGATCGCCAGGATAGCCGAAAAGCGGGCGCCCGTCGTGATCCAGCTTGTGGATGGTGATGCGCCGCTCAGCCATTGCCCAGCCCCAAGGCGCCCAGGACCTCGGCGCGGCAGGCGACAAAGACGGGCTCGGCCAGCATGGCCTCGCTGCGGGGGCGCGGCAGCGGGATCGAGAGGCTATGAACGATGCGCCCCGGCCGGGGCGAAAAGACATAGATGCGGTCCGAGAGCAACACCGCCTCGTCCACATCGTGGGTGACAAAGATCATCGTCTGCCGGAACGCCTCCCAGATCTGGAGCAGCCAATCGCGCATGGTGCGGCGGGTGAGGGCATCCAGGGCGCCCAGGGGCTCATCCAGCAACACCACCTCCTGCTCGCACAGCAGGGTGCGCAGCAGCGCCGCCCGCTGGCGCATCCCGCCAGAGAGCTCAAAGGGATAGCTCTCCTCGAACCCCTCCAGGCCAAAGAGGGGCAGCAGCTCGCGGGCGCGCCGGCGGGCCGCGTCCAGGTCGCGCCGCATGATCTCGGGCCCCAGCAGGATGTTGCCCAGCAAGCGGCGCCAGGGCAGCAGCAGGTCCTTTTGTGGCATATAGCCGATGCGGCCCAGGCGCGGGGCCTGGCCGTCGCCGCGAAAGGCGATCCGGCCCTCGTCGGGCTCCAGCAGGCCGGCCACCAGGTTCAGCAACGTGCTCTTGCCGCACCCGCTGGGGCCGATCAGGGTCACAAACTCGCCCTCGCAGACGTGCAGCGAGACCTGCTGCAACGCCTGCACAGCGCGCCCGTCCACAGAGAACCCCTTGGAGACCCCCTCCACCGAGACGATGGGCTCACAGGCCATCTCAGGGCAGATAGGCGTTGGTGTACGCCTGCTCGGGATCAATGGCGCTCTCGATCAGCCCGTTCGTGAGCAGCCAATCGGCCAAGTCTGCCCAGATGCGGGGGTCTTGCACGCCCCAACGGGGGGCGTCATCCTGGTAGCGTGGGCTGATCCATGCCTGGCTGGCCTGTACCAGGGCCGGATCGCTCTCCGGCGAGTGGCGCAGCAGCGCCTCGGCGGCGACTTGCGGGTGCGCGATGGCGTATTCATAGCCGCGCGCCGTGGCCCGCAGGAACCGCTCGGCCAGGTCGCCCTTGTCGCGCAGCGTCGTCTCTCCGGCAATGATCACCGGCGTATAGTAATCCGGCACGCAATCGCCATAGAGCGAGAACGCGATCAGCTCCTCGCCCAGCAGGTTGGCCTGGACGCCATCCCACCCCTCAAAGATCCAGGCCAGGTCCACCCGGCCGCCCAACAGGGCGGGAAAGGCGTCAAAGCCCACATCCACGAACTCGACCTGCTCCACGTCGGCGCCATAGCAGGCCATCAGGCTACCCAAGATGGGCCGCTCGATGGGCAGGCCATAGGAGGCATAGGTGCGCCCCTCGAAATCGGCGGGGCTGGCGATGCCCGACGAGGCCAGCGCCGCAAAGGCCGAGGTGTTGTGCTGGATGATGGCGGCGATAGAGACGACGGGGATGCCCGTGGCGCGGGCGATGGTCACCTCCTCCTGAAAGCTGACGCCAAAGGGGGTGTGCCCCGCCGCTACCTGTCGGATGGCCGCCGAGGGGTCCGATGGGATCTGGATCTCCAGGGCGATGCCCTCCTCGGCGTACCAGCCCTGGTCCAGCGCCACGTACAAGCCGCTGTGGTTGGTGTTGGGCACCCAATCCAGCGAGAGCACCACGGGCTCTAGGTCGGTCGGTTGGGCGCAGCCGGCGGCCAGGCCGAGGACGAGCAGCAGTACGGCAAACAGAGCAAGTACACGGTTCTTGGTCATGTCTCTTTCCTCGCAGAGATTTCTTCCCAGCGCTCCTGGCGGGCGGCGGCATAGTGCCAGCGCAAGGTCATGCGCTCCACCAGCGCCACCAGGCCAAAGAGCGACAAGCTGAGGGCGGCCGTGAGGGCGATGCTCACAAACACCCAGTCGGTGCGGAACGAGTTGGTGGCCCGCAGCATGAACACCCCAATGCCCCGGCTGGCCCCCACCCACTCGCCCAGGATGGCGCCGACGACGCTGTAGGTGATGCCTACCTTGACGCCGGAGTAGATCATGGGCATGGCGCCGGGCAGTTGCACCTTGAAAAAGGTGTCCCGGCGCGTGGCGCCCATGGTGCGCAGCAGGTTGATCTGCTCGGGATCGGTGGCGCGCAGGCCGTCCACGGTGTTGACCACGATGGGGAAAAAGCACACCAGGGCCACGACGATGATCTTGGGCAGGATGCCATAGCCGAACCAGATCACCAGCAGGGGCGCGATGGCGACAATGGGCACCGTCTGGGAAAAGACCAGCAACGGATACAGGGCGGCGCGCAACCGGACCGAGAGGTCCAGCAGGATGCCCAGCCCCAGGCCGATCGCCAATGCCGCCGCAAAGCCCAGCAGCGTCTCCTGGGCCGTCTGCCAGATGTGGGGCAGCATGAGCCCCCGGGCCGCCCATCCGGCGCGCAGGATCGCCAGCGGTGTCGGCAGCAGCCAAGGCTGGACCCGCAGCGCCGCCACGCCCGCCTGCCAGAGCGCCAGCAGAGCCAGCGTCAAGAGCGCCGGGGGCAGCAGCCAGGCGAGTTGGCGACGCCACGCCTTGGAGATGCCCCTGGGTTCAGTCATGGCGCGCCCCCTCGGGCGGCAACGGGCACGCGTTGGAGAGGGTGATCTGCATCACCGCGCCGCCGTGGGCCGCCGCCCGGGCAAAGGCATCCCGCAAGGCGGCCCACACAACCGCCTCCTCGCCCCAGAGCGTGGTGTTCATGGCGCCCACCTCATAGAGCAGGCCGTGCTCGTCCAGGGCGGCCAACACGGCCCGGATGGCGGGCCCCAGGTCGCTCTGCCCCAGCGGATACAGGCTGATCTGCGCGCCGATCGTCATGGTTTGTCCACCCTCCCCACCAGGAGCGCCCCCTGCCGCCTGCGGAACCGGCGCCCCCAGGCTTCCCTCGCCCCCGCCCAAGCCAACCCCTGGCCCGATGGCGGCAGGAACCCAGCACTGCTGCAGTGCCCGCTGCCCCATTGCACCCTCCCCAGGCGCGCCAGCAGCGCCAGGAACTGCACCGGGGTGAGCAAACGCGCCCCGTAAAAGGCCGTTGCCTCATCCTGGGCCAGTTGGGCATAGAGCCGGCCCCAAGGGCTGGCAGCGTTGAGCGTGCCGATCACCAGCCTGCCCCCGCTTGCCGTGACGCGCCACATCTCGGCCAGGGCGCGCTCCCGATCTGCCATGAACTCGAGGGCCGTTACCGAGAGCACCAGGTCAAAGCGACCATCCTCGTAAGGCAGGCTCTCGGCGCTCCCGTGTTCCCAGGCAACCTGGCAGCCCTTGGCGCGGGCCACGGCCAGCATCGCTTCCGAGGGGTCGCGGCCTGTCACATGCAGGCCGCGATGGGCCAGCTCGCAGGCATACTGGCCCGTGCCGGTGCCCACATCCAGGGCCGTCTCGCCGGGCACGGGCCGCGCCAGCCGCCAGACCAGGCGCTTTTGGGCGCGATCCATGGCGGCGCCCAGGGGCGTCTCGTACCACGGGTCATAGCTCCGGGCGTGGGCCGGGTTCTCGAACGGGTTGGCGCGCTGCCTCTCAGCGCTCATCGGCGCCCTACCCGTCCACAGCAGGGGTGTGCACCACCAGTAGGCGCCCGGCCTGGAGCGTGACGCGGGCGCGCTCGCCGACCAGCACGTTGCTGATGCCCCGCGATGGCCCCACCCGCAGCGCCTCGCCCCGCAGGGGGTACGCCAGCCCCTCGGTGGCGATCCCCTCGGCGTCGCCCCCCCAGGGGATGAGCGAGACGGTATCGCCCGGCGCGCCCTGGATCTCGGTCTCCCCTTCGGCCAGCCAGATGACGGATGTGGCGTCCCAGATGCGCACGAGGATGCCCCGCAGCGCGGGCATGCCCAGCAACGCAAGGTTGCCCAGGGCGTGATCCATACGCCCGCCAAGGGCGCCCAGGATGGCGATCTCTTGCGGGCGCAGTGCGGCGGCGGCGGCCAGGGCCAGCTCGGCGTCGGTCTCGTCCTTGTGGGCCGGGTGCCGCTGGATCTGGCAGCCCTTGGCCTGGGCGCGGGCCAGCACGCCGGGCTCTACCGAATCCATATCGCCCACCAGCAGATGGGGCGTATGGCCCTGGGCGGCCAGCCAGTTGGCGCCGCCATCCGCCGCGATGATGCGGTCGGCGCGCGCCAAGAGGGCGAGCAGGCGTGGCCTTGGCGCAAAGGCGCCGTTCAGCGCCACGGCCACAATGCGAACCGGTGCGGTAGCCATGCGATCACACTCCAAGACAAGAGCCGCCGGTCTGTGAGACCAGCGGCTCGAAAAGCGCCCTTTGCTTCCCTACGCTGGCATAACCCAGATCAGGTGTAGGGGTCGATGGTCTGCCATCCCGGTTGGCTCGCCATCCTCTCAGCCCCAGAGGGCTCCCCCAGCGATTGTTCGATTGTATGCTCATTATAGGCCGCGACGAGGGTGGGGGCAAATACGCTGCGCAGGCAAGCCGCTCTATGTCAGTTCAGATGCAAGGGGACGAGTTCCCAATTGACCAGGAAGTGATGCCAATACCCTGCAAACGGTGAGCACACAGCGTCGCTATGGACGCATACATGCGTCTGGCATCAGTTTTGCCCATACGTTTTTAATGCGTTCTTCTATTGTTTTATGGTAGGGGCGCGGCATGCCGCGCCCCTACGAGGCAGGCGAGACGCCCGCCCTCCACGGTGCGCTGCCGCCGTCCCCAATGTGTTGGCCTCTTTCCCCCCCAATTTTGAACTGATACGTCGCTCTGCCCAGGCGCAGGGCGATTGCATTTGGGTCCTTCTCAGAGCAAGGTCATGCGGCTAGCCACCGTACACTCTCAGGAGCGGCGGAGTCGGGGGATGTGCCTGAGCAGTATGCTGGATATTATTACTATCTATTACGCTTTTGTGGCCCTCACCCCCACAGCATGGCTGCGTCGAGTCCGTGACTGAGCCTCCTCTCCCAAAATTGTGGGAGGGGGGGAAGCGAAACTCGCCCCCAGAGCGGATCTCGCAGGGGGTGAGGGCAGTCGCAGGCATAGTTCGTCTGCTGGACGGTCGGCCAACAGGGAAGATGCGATTGCCCTGGCCACACACGGCGTTTCCAAAGTCAGGGTTATAGTCAAGTTATACAAAAAGACACCTTCTT
>CAYZWT010000054.1:0-7356 GCA_964482225.1 uncultured Anaerolineales bacterium | reverse complement strand
GAAGGTGTCTTTTTGTATAACTTGACTATAACCCTGACTTTGGAAACGCCGTGGGGCTATGTCTCCGCAAGTTGACGCCCCGGGCCACACGACTATAATGGTCCCATATCGCACAGGCGATGACGGAGACGAGTAGGCCGGGGGCGCAGGCCCCACGTGCGCACAGAGAGCCCGGGGTGGGTGCGATCCGGGCGCGTCACGACCGGCCGAAAATCACTCCCGAGCCGACGGTCCAAAGGGCGCGCGCCCGAGTAGTCCCGTCCGGCCTCGCCCCCCGTTAGCGGGGCGCGCCTCTCGGAGTTGGGCATCCAGGCCGGATGCACCCTCTCTCGCAGGCGACAAGTGGGCGGTTACGCCAAGCAGGGTGGTACCACGGGATGCTGTGTGCAGCTCTCGTCCCTATCGGGATGGGAGCTGTTTTTCGTTCTTGGGCTGCATGTTCATTAGGGAGGCAGAGAGATGCCCTTTACTCAAGTGCCCGCCAATGTGGATTTCGTTACGCAGGAAAAGGACGTGCTGCGCTTTTGGGAGGAGAGCGACGCGTTCGAGACCCTGCGTCGCCTGCGCAAGGGCGAGCCTCGCTGGTCGTTCATTGATGGCCCCATCACGGCCAACAACCCCATGGGCGTACATCACGGCTGGGGGCGCACCTACAAGGACCTGTTCAACCGCTTTTGGACCATGCAGGGCCGCGAGTTGCGCTATCAGAACGGCTTTGACTGCCAGGGCCTCTGGGTCGAGGTCGAGGTGGAAAAAGAGCTGGGGTTCGCATCCAAAAAGGACATCGAGGACTATGGGCTGGACCGCTTTGTGCTCAAATGCAAAGAGCGGGTGCTGCGCATGGCCGCCATGCAGACCCAGCAGTCTATGCGCCTGGGCTACTGGATGGATTGGAACGACCCCGCCCACCTGCACTGGCTGGCCGACCGGTTGGCTGAGGACCCCTCGCAGATCATCACCGTCCAGGGGCCCAACGGCCCCGTAACCGACACCGTCGAGCAGATCGTCGGGCGGCTGGGCCTGGCCGAGCTGGGCGGCAGCTATTTCACCTTTAGCAATGAGAACAACTATGTGATCTGGAACATGCTCCACAAATGCTGGGAGCAGGGCTGGCTCTATCGTGGGGCCGATGTGATGCCCTGGTGCCCCCGCTGCGCCACGGGCATCAGCCAGCACGAGATCGTCACCGATGGCTATGCCGAGCTGACCCACCGCGCCGTGACCCTGCGCCTGCCCCTGCGCGAGCGCCCCGGCGAGGCGCTGCTGGTGTGGACCACCACGCCCTGGACGCTGACCAGCAATGTGGCCGCCGCCGTGGGCGCCAAGCTGGATTACCTGCGGGTGCGCCAGGGAGACGAGGTATTGTACCTCTCCAAAGGCACGACCCACATGCTCTCCGGCGCCTATGAGGTGCTGGGGGAGCTCAAGGGCGCCGAGCTGGAGGGCTGGACCTATGATGGGCCGTTCGATACGCTGCCCGCCGCCCAGGAGCCGGGCGGCCACACCCAGCTCGCCGAGCTGGTCCAGGGCGTGCAGCAGAGCGCCGCTGTGGCCCATCGCGTGATCCTGTGGGACGAGGTGGGCGAGGAAGAGGGCACCGGCATCGTCCACATCGCCCCCGGTTGCGGCGCCGAGGATTTCCACCTGGGCCGCGAGCTGGGGCTGCCCATCGTGGCGCCGCTGGACGAAGAGGGCGTCTTTGTCGAGGGCTTTGGCTGGCTGGTCGGGATGCACGTCTCGGATGTGGCCCAGCCCATTTTTGATAGCCTGGAGCGCCAGGGCTTGCTCTATCGCGTGGACGACTATACCCACCGCTACCCGATCTGCTGGCGCTGCAAGACCGAGCTGGTCTTTCGCCTGGTGGACGAGTGGTTCATCAGCATGGACGAGCTACGCTACCGTATGATGGACGTTACCCGGCAGATCCGCTGGATCCCTGCCTTTGGCCTGGAGCGCGAGCTGGATTGGCTGCGCAACATGCACGATTGGATGATCAGCAAGAAACGCTACTGGGGCCTGGCCCTGCCCATCTGGGAGTGCAAGGCCTGCGGACGCTATGAGGTCATCCGCGACGAGGTCATGCTGCGCGAGCGAGCCGTGGCGGGCTGGGATGTGTTCGACGGGCACACGCCTCACCGCCCCTACATTGACGCCGTCAAGATCGCCTGCCAGTGCGGCGCCGAGATGAGCCGCATCGAGGATGTGGGCAACCCCTGGCTGGATGCGGGTGTGGTGTCGTTCTCTACCCTGGGCTACCGCACCGACCGCGCCTATTGGGAGCAGTGGTACCCGGCCCACTGGATCAGCGAGTCGTTCCCCGGCCAGTTCCGCAACTGGTTCTATAGCCTGCTGGCCATGGCCACGGTGCTGGAGAACTCGCCGCCCTTCTTGGAGAACTTTTCCTACGCCACGCTGCTGGCCGAGGATAGCTCGCCCATGCACAAGAGCTCGGGCAACATGATCGAGTTCAACGAAGCCGCCGACCGTATGGGCGTGGATGTGATGCGCTGGCTCTATTGCGCCCACCGGCCCGAGAGCAACCTGCTCTTTGGCTACAACCGAGCCGATGAGACCCGCCGCCAGTTCCTGATCCCCCTCTGGAACGTGTACAACTTTTTCGTGTCCTACGCCCGGCTGGATGGCTGGGAGCCCTCACAGGCAGGGTTCGACCCCGATCATCCCGAGGGGGCCGCGCCCGCCAGCGAGAGCCCGCTGGATCGCTGGATTATCGCCCGCATCAATCAGGTGGCCGCCCAGTGCCAGGAGGCGCTGCGGGATTCGGACGCCTATAGCGCCACCGAGACCGTCGAGGCGCTGCTGGACGACCTGACCAACTGGTATGTGCGCCGCAGCCGCCGCCGCTTTTGGAAGAGCGAGGCCGATGCCGACAAGCAGACCGCCTATGCCACCCTGTACTATGTCTTGGTGCGCCTGATCCGCGTGCTGGCGCCCTTTACGCCCTTTGTCTCCGAGGTCATCTACCAGAACCTGGTGCGGGGGGCGCAGCCCCAGGCCCATACGAGCGTGCACCACACCCGTTGGCCCCAGGCCGACGAGGCCGTGGTGGACGCGGGCCTGCTAGAGCAGATGGCCCTGGCGCGCCGGGTGGCCAGCCTGGGGCTGGGCGCCCGCAACAGCGCCAATTGTAAGATCCGCCAGCCCCTGGCCCAGGCCCTGGTGTATACCGGCGGAGAGGCCCAGGGCCTCCCTGAGGAGCTGGCCGCGGTCGTGCGCGACGAGCTGAATGTCAAGCAGCTCGCCTTTGTCGAGGACGAGGCGCAACTGGTGAGCTACCGGCTGGCAGGCGAGGGGCGCCTGCTGGGCCCCAAATACGGCCCGCGCTACCCCCGGCTGCGCCAGGCCTTGGCCGCCCTCGATCCCGGCCCGGCCGTGCGCCGCTTGCGATCCGGGCTGCCCCTGGAGGTCGAGCTGGATGGCGAGACGGTCGAGCTGCTGCCGGAGGAGGTGATCGTGGATACCGAGCCCGCCGAGGGGCTGGCCGTGACCGCCGAGCGCGGCGTGACGGTGGCGGTGGACACGGTGCTCACCGACGACCTGCTGGCCGAGGGGCTGGTGCGCGACCTGGTGCGCCATGTCCAGACCCTGCGCAAAGTCGCGGACTATGCGCTGGACGACCGCATCACCGTGGGGCTGTTCGGCCTCTCGGAGCGGACGCGCCAGGCCGCCGAGCAGTTTGGAGACTATCTCCGGCAAGAGACCCTGGCCCACGAGGTGGTTTGGGAGCCGGGAGAGGCCGATTGGGACGCCCGCGACGCCGTCAAGCTGGATGGCGCCCCCGCCGTCGTGGCCGTCCGGCGCTAGGCGTTGAGGCGTGGGCGCGTTCGCACGTGTGAACGCGCCCACCGCGTAGGCGGGCGTGCCGCCGACAGGCGGCTGATTCCGCGGAGTCGAGTCCTTTGCAGTTTTTCGCTTTGGACGCTGCAGACGCATGTATGCGTACGCAGCGTAGGCGGGCGAGACGCCCGCCCTCCAGCGTCTTGAGCGCACATAGCCGTTTGCACACGCGGTTATGAACTCGTCCCCCTAAGCCTGAATAGAAGCCCTGCGCAGGGCGCATCACCAAGGATGAAGATGGGTCCGTGTCGCTGTCCGGAATCTCGCGCAGAGCGCGCAGAGAGGAGGCCCCAACCGGTCTTCTCTCCGGCTTGGCGGCTTGGCGCTCTCTGCGCGAGGATCATCTGAGTCCATTCTCGAGGTGGCTACCTCTGGACACCCTCTCTTCGTCCGCGTTGACAGCCTCCCCGCCCCGCGCCATAATCCGGCCAGCAACCACCAAAGGGGGGAGACATGAAAGCCCTGGTTCACACCGCGCCCTATGTGATGGCATACACCGATTGGTCCAAGCCGGAGCCCGGCCCCGATGACCTGCTGGTGCAGGTCAAGGCCTGCGCCATCTGCGGCTCGGACATCAAAGGCTATTCCGGCTCTACGGGGCGCCGCCAGCCGCCCATCATCATGGGCCACGAGGCCGCCGGCGTGGTCGTCGCCGTGGGCGCCAACGTCCAGGGCTTTGCCCTGGGCGACCGGGTGACGTTTGACTCGACCGTGTACTGTCTCAAGTGCGACTATTGCCTCAGCGGCCACTGGAACCTGTGCGACAACCGCGAGGTGCTGGGCGTCTCCGAGGGGACCTACCGGCGGCACGGCGCCATGGCCGAATACATGACCGTCCCCTACTGGATTGCCGTGCGCATGCCCGACAACCTGACCTATGCCCAGGCCGCCCTGGTGGAGACCGCCTCCATCGGCGTGCACGCCGCCAACCGCACGCCCCTCAAACTGAACGATACCGTGGTAATCGTGGGGGCCGGCGGGGTGGGGCTGGTGGCCCTGCAGGCCATCCGGCTCAAGGGCGCGGGCAAGATCATCGTCACCGACCTGTCGCCCTCGCGGCTGGAGATGGCCCGCGACCTGGGCGCCGATGTCACCATCCAGGCCGACGCCCCCGACCTGCTGGAACAACTCTTGGCCGCCACCGGCCCGCACGGGGCCGATGTCGCCATCGAGGCCGTGGGCGTGCAGGCCACCGTGGATACCGCCCTGGAGATCACCCGCAAGGGCGGCAGCCTGACCCTGATCGGCAATGTGGCCCCCCGGGTGCAGATGGGCTTGCAGAGCATCGTCAGCCGCGAGATCACCCTCTATGGCGTGTGCGCCTGCAACGGCGAGATCCCTGCCTGCGTCGAGCTGATCGCCGCCGGGCGCCTCAATGTGGACCCGTTCATCAGCGAATACGCCCGCATCGAGGACGGCCAGGCCGTGTTCGACCGGCTCTACAAGGGCGTGGAGGGCAACATCCGCACGGTGTTCCTGTTCGACTAGCGACCATTGACCATCGACAACGGACGATAGGCGCGAGGGCGTTCGCACACCGTCGTTCGTCGTCTATCGTCTCTGGTCGCCTACGCCCAAGAACGCCCGCAGCAGGCGCGCCGGGCCTTGGGCGCGGAGTTCGAACCGGCCCAGGGCGGCGGGCAGCAGCGCAAACCCGATACTCGCCAGGTGCAGGGGCGCGCCTGCCCAGGCCAGCTCGACCTCACCCTGGAGGCAGCCCCACACCTCGAACGTCTCGCTCGTGCAGGCGCCCTGGTAGACGGCGCCCGCCGCCAGATCGAGCTGCTCCAGATGGAACTGGGGGCAGGCGACCAGGCGGGCGCGCCGCACGCCGTCCCCCTCGCCAAGGAGCTGCGGCTGCACCACGCCGGGTGCGCCGCCCGCCCAGTTGATCACATCCAGGGCCTGCTCGATGTGCAGCGCGCGGGGCCGCCCATCGTGGCCCACGCGATCCCAGTCATACACCCGGTAGGTGGCGTCCGAGTTCTGCTGGATCTCGACCAGCACCGTGCCCGCCGTGATGGCATGCAGCGTGCCCGCCGGCACGAACACGCAATCCCCGGCCCGCACCGGCAGCCGCGCCAGGGTCTCGGGCACGCGCCCTTCATGGATGGCGCGCACAAACCCCTCCCGATCCACCCCCGGCGCCAGGCCATAGATCAGCTCGACGCTCGGTCGGGCGTGCAGGATATACCAGCACTCGACCTTGCCGGTATCGCCCTGCTCGTGTTGGCAGGCATAGTCGTCATCCGGGTGCACCTGCACCGAGAGGTCCTGTTCGGCATCCAGCAGCTTGACCAACAGGGGGAACCGCCCGCCGCAAAAGTCGCCTAGGGCGCGCTCCTCCACCAGTGCAGGCCCCAAGGCGGCGTGCACCTCCGGCAGGGTACATCCCTGCCAGTGGCCGTGCAGCACGCGGGTGGGCGCCTCGGGGTGCGCCGAGACCTCCCAGCTCTCGGCCACGGGGCCGGGCGGCAGGCGGCGGCCATACAGGCGCTCCAGGTTGCGCCCGCCCCAGATATAGTCCCGCAGTTGCGGCTCGAATGTCAGCGGATAGATGCGCTCATCCGGCATGGATCAGCGCCCTTTGGCGGCGGCAATGAGCTTGCGCAAAAAGGCGATCTCGCCGGGGGCCACCGCCTCGTAATCGTGCTTGTAGAGGTCCAGCGCCAGGCCGCCATCAAAGCCGATAGCGTGCAGCGCCGCCATGTATTGCCCCAGGTCCATGTCGCCCTCGCTGGGCAACAGGTGATCGTGCACGCCCGCGGCCATGTTCTCCACGTGGCCGTGTACCGCCTTGTCGCCGATGGCCGTGATGGAGGCGATGGGGTCGGGATCGCACAGGAACAGGTGACCCAGGTCCAGGTTAGCGGCCATGCGCGGCGAGGGCAGGGCCTCGAAAAAGCGCAGCAGCTCCTCCGTCGAGCCCACGATGAACCCCGGCTCGAACTCTTGGGCCATGGTCACGCCATGCTTCTCCGCCAGGTTCAGCAGCTCGGCGGTGCGGGCCAACATGCGCTCCCACTCGGTGGCGTCGCCCGTGCGCTTGGGCGTGCCGGAATAGATGAACAGCTCTGTTCCAAAGGCGGGCGTCACTTCGATGGCGCGGCAGGTGCGGGCGAACTCGCGGTCGTCATAGATATAGTCCTTGTGATAGCCTACCGAATGGGGCGCCAGCCCCAGGGCCGCGATGCGCTCGCGCACGGCGGCGATCTTGGCATCGGTCAAGCCGTCGGGCGCCATCTCGGCCGTCTCCAGGCAGACCTCGACGCCGTCGAACCCCAGGCGCTTGATCAGATCCAGCGCCTCTAGCGCCGGGTAGCGCTCCAGTGGCTGCGTACGTCCCATGAGCTTGATCATGCTTCCTCCTCACAACGAACAACATGGGCGCATTCTAGGCGCGCCAGGGGCGGCGCGCAAGCCAAGGGGGCCGGGCAAACGCATTGGTATCAGTTCAGATTCAAGGGGACGAGTTCCTAATTGACCAGGAAGTGATGCCAA
>CAYZWT010000053.1:0-7987 GCA_964482225.1 uncultured Anaerolineales bacterium | reverse complement strand
CCTGCCACCGGCTCCGGAGGCCGGTGCTCTATCCACTGAGCTAAGGGGGCACGACCTGTAGCGCCCCTAACGCCGATGAGCTACTACCCCTAGTGGCTGTCTGGATGCTGCCAAACTGTACAACACCAGTACAACACCGGAGGCAGCTATGGAAAGGCGAAGCGTCGGCGAGGGTACCATCATTCAGCGCCAAGACGGACGCTGGCAAGCATCCCTGCAAGTGGACGGACGGCGGCGCACCGTCTACGGCAAGACGCGCACCGAGGCCGCCGGTAAGCTGGCCGAGCTACAGCGCCAAGCATCCACCACCGGCGCTATCCCCAGCCCCGGCAAGAGAACCCTGAACGACCTGCTAGACGCCTGGCTGGAAACCAAAGCCCCCAACGTAAGACCCCGCACCCTGGCCGACTATGGGGCCATCAGCGCAAGTTACTTGCGCCCTATCCTGGGCAGCGCACCCCTGGCGAAAGTTACCCCCGACAGGATAGCGCGCCTGTATGCCAAGTGGCAGCGGGCGGGCAAGAGCCGCACCGCCCTCAAGTGTCACCGGGTGCTTTCGCAAGCTCTGGCCCTGGCGGTGCGTTGGGGCTGGCTGGCAAGCAACCCCACGGGCAGAGTAGACGCCCCGCGCCACCGTTACGAACGCAAAGACGCTTGGACGCCTGAGCAACTGCGGGCGTTCCTGGACGGCACCCGCGAGCACACCCTGGGGCCCCTGTGGACGTTCTTGGCCTGCTCGGGCTGTCGGCTAGGCGAGGCCCTGGCGCTCACCTGGGGCGACGTTGACCTGGCGGCGGGGCGCGTCACTATCGCCAAGAGTGTACAGCGCATCGGTGGCGAGTATGTCACCAGCGAACCCAAGACGGCGGCGGGGGTGCGGGCTATCACGCTGCCCGGCGAGGCGATAGAGGCCCTACGTCTACAGGCCGAGCGCCGCTTGGCCCAAGGCGGCGGGGCGCTTGTCTTTGCCAACGGCGAGGGCGAGCCCCTGCATCGTTCTACCGTGGCCCATGCCACCCGCCGCGAGTGCGCCCGCCTGGGCCTGCCACCGGTGACGCCCCACGGCCTGCGCCACCTGCACGCCAGCCTGCTGCTGGCCCAGGGGCTACCTGTGCCCGCCGTGAGCCAACGCCTGGGCCATGCCAATAGCGCCATAACACTGAGCGTCTACAGCCACTTTGTGGGCAAAGATGACTCGGCGGCGACGGCGGCCATAGCGCGGGCGATAGGCGAAAGGGGGTGATACCGACCACCACACCGACGCTGGGTACAGCGTTTGCCGACTTGGACGTTTTGCGAGCACACGAGAGAGGACAGGGACATGAACACACGAGCAGACCAAGACTACACCCCCGACGGGGCCAGCAACACGGCGACGTGGGAGCCTGACCGGGGCCGCTGGCTGTGCCACTGTGACACGTACCTACCGCCTGCGCCCCTGGGAGCCGGGACGGTGGTGACCTGCCCCCGCTGCGGTGACGCGTGGCAGTACGGGCATTGGGCATTGAACCGCTGGAAGGGCGACCGGGGCAGCACGTCGCTGGAGCCCCGGCGCATCATCGCCAGGGGCTATGGGGCCGTCACAGGCCCAGGGAGGGACGCCGCATGAGTAGCTACACCATCGAAACGAAGCCGACAGAGCCGTCAGCGCCGCGCATGTTCACCGCCAAGGCCGCAGCCGTGGCCGAGGCCCGCGCCATAGCGGAAGCCTACGGGCAGACGCTAGACAGCGTGCGCGTTGTGAATGCTGGCGGCGTGTGCGTGTACCACCTACGGCGCTCGCCCGAGGGCGACGGCGCAACCTGGTACGTGGCAACGCCGCCGGGGCCAGACGGGAGGGACGCCGCATGAGTAGCTATACTTTTGCCTTGCAACACACCGGGCGGCCCTACGCCCCCGCTGAGAACATACCATCGAGCGCCTGGCGGGAACTGAGCCGCCACACGAGCAAGCGGGCGGCCTACAACGCCCTGCGCCTGGCCCGTCGTGAGATGACCAAAGCCTGCGGAGTCGGCGCCTGGAACGACCACCATCGGGTGGTGGCCCTCAAGACGCACCAGGTGAGGTATCTGCATGTGTGCATGGGCTGGCTGGATGCTGCCGGGCGTTCGCAGCCTTGCGACGCCGAGGCCCACACCACGGCGACGTGGGAAGCGGGCCAGCCTGCGCCGCCGGTGGAAACGCCCCAGGGATGGGCGGGGCCGAGCCAATGCGCCGCCTGCGCTGAGAGAGAGCGCGCCAGCGAGCGGGTGACATAGCGCATACCCCTGGTAGGTATGCCGACAACCGCATAGCGGTAGGGGGCCGGGACAGCCAACCGGCCTCTTTTTCGTCTACCGCGCCGCAATGCGCCCGTGTTCTACCTGGAACCCCAGCGCTTTCACCGCGCGGTGATAATCGCGGCTCATGCTCTCGGGCTGGGTGTACGCCCAATCAGGATGCGCGGCGTTCCAGGCGGCCATGCGTTTACGCCATGTAGCCCCCTCGGGGCAATCGAGCGCGAAATCCACCAGCGCCACAATCTTGGGCGATAGGGGCCGATGCCTACGGCCAGCGCCAAGCACCGCCCGGCGGGTGTCTGCGTAGAGGGCCTGCACATCGGCGGGCGCTGTATCGGCGTCTATCTCTAGGCTAATGCGCCAGCGCCCGCCTATCGTCTGCTGCGCCGAGTAGTACCCCGCCGCCGCTGCGGGGGCCAGCTCACCCGTGAGCACGTAAAGCGCCGCATCGGACACATCCCAGCCGTAGAACCCAGCCAGGTTGCGCGCCAGGGTTAGCAACTCTCGCAGCGGCCCATCGTCTGCCACCAGGAACCCGCGCCCGTATCCTGAGCCCTCGGTATCGGTAGTGGCGACGGTGAGCAGGTTGCGCCCGGAATCAAAGCGCCAGCCGTCGCCAAAGGACTGCGCCCGTTCCTGGCGAAACAGCCACGCCTCGGCCTGCTCACGTGAGAGCGCCCCGCCGCCCAGGTGGGCCTTGCGGAACCCTGCTACCCAGCCCGACGCCTCGCGGGCCTGCAACTTGGCGAGCAGGGGCCAGACGGGGGCGCGCACCGGCACAGGGCGGCGCTCGATAGCGCGCTCGGAACCGGCCAGGGCAGCGAACGCGCGCGCGCGCTCCACAAGATACGGCCAATCATCATCATGCGAGCCCAGCAGGGCGCTCTCGACAAGCCCGTCGGCCAGCAGCAGCGCCCATACTGCATCGGGAACAGGACGCCTGAGCTCTAGCTCCAACTTGGCCCGCACATCCGTTTCTGTTTGCATGGCACCCCTCCACATAGCATGATGGTATGTGGATAGTGTACACTATACGCAAACGAATGGCAAACCGGAAAAGGAGCTGACATGAGGCGCGAAATCATGGTGACGATGCGAGTGACGCCCGAAGAGGCCGCGCGGCTGAGCGAGATAAGCCGCAAGACCCTGCGCTCGCGCTCGGACATTCTGCGGCTGCTGTTGGCGCAAGCTGAAGTCGTGGGGTGGGATGCGGTGCTAACGCAGCGAAGTGAAAAGCAGGAGGTGACCCATGCGCGATAAGAGAGAAGCCGCGCTGCGGAAACAGCGCGGCGGCGGGCTGGATGCGACGGCGGGCAACCGTCTTCACCTGCATAGTACACGACCTGAGCCCCCACGTCAACCGGCGCATGGCCGCATCATCGAAAGCGGGCGCACATGGCAAAAGACTGTGCGGGCCAGCGTCCATCTGCGCCGAAAGCCGTTCGCCGGGTGGGCTGCCGACGTAGAAGACGTGCTTGCCGCGCGGGCGTTGGGCGTTCGTTGGCTCAGGCTTGACGACGCCGAGAGCGGCCAGCGGTATTGGGCCAGCGTCAACGACGTAGCGTACAAAGGCCAACTCTTCGATTATGGGCACGGCCCGCAGCTCTGCCTTGCCCTTGATGCTTGGCATGTGGGAGAGCACGCGCCCGAGCCGGTTGGCGTGCAGGGGGTGCTGTTCTGATGGGCGGCGGCAATGTCGTTATCGGACAGCATCCTCTGGACACTTTTACGGACGGCGAGCTTGCCGCATGGTGTCGAGAATGTTGCGACGGCTACCGGCCCAACAGGAACAGCCTGACGCTCTGGGTTGGCGCGTTGCGCCACATAGACGATGTAGGCCCGCCAGTGACCGTGCGCCAGGTGTTCTATGGCCTTGAGTCGGCGGGCCTGGTGGAGAAAAGCGAGGCGGGCTACCGCCGGGTCCAGCGCGTGCTCTTGATGCTGCGCCGCCAGGGGGCAATGCCCTATGACTTTGTGGCCGACAACACGCGCTGGATGCGTAAACCCACCACTTGGCAAGGGCTGGACGCCTACCTTGAGGAAGGGGCACGCGGCTACCGTCGGGCACTATGGGCGCAGCAACCGGCATACGTCGAAATCTGGTGTGAAAAAGACGCCCTGGCGGGCATCATCGCCGAGGTGACGCGCCCCTGGGATGTTCCACTTATGGTATCCCGTGGGTTTGCCAGTGAATCCTACCTATACGAAGCATCTGAGGCACTCAAGGCGCAGCGGAAGCCCTGCTTTGTTTACTACCTTGGCGACTATGACAAAAAGGGCGTCGAAATCTCACAGACGATAGAGCGCCGCCTAAGAAAGATGGGCGCAACCTTTCGCTTTGAGCGCGTAGCTATCCAACCCGAGCAGATACAAGAGTGGCGGCTACCCACACGCCCGCCCAATGCGACGGACGCCCGCCACGGATGGAAAGGGCGCTGCGTTGACTTGGACGCGCTGCCCGCCAACCTGCTGCGTGAACTGGTGGAAGCGTGCATCCTGCGCCATCTTGACCGCGACGCCCATAACGCCACCCTGCGGGCAGAGGAACTTGAGCGGCAAACGCTCAAGCAAGTGCGGGAAATGGTACTAGTGCAAAAAAGCGGTGCTGCTGGGGCGGCAGAGGCGGCGACCGCATCGTAAGGGTGAAACGGCCCGGCTAGGTTAGCGCAACCGAACCGGTGGCTCCCCTGACCACCTTGCCGGGCCTCACCAAATCAGGGCGCTACAGGGGGCGCTGATGACTCACGGGATTAATTCGCGGAAAAGGGTGAGCGCGGGATACACACCGCTTTTTGATGACATGCTGGCGTTCTTGCAGGGTGACACAATTGGGGCGCTAGTCTTTGGCGTTATCTGGCGACACGAGCAGATGGCCGACGGCTATTGCTGGGCGAGCGTGGCGACCATCGCCAAAAAACTGGGCGTAAGCAAGCGCAGCGTGCAGCGACGCTTGGACACGCTCAGAAAGTACGGCTACGTCAAGGAGATTATGCCAGCGACGCGGCACATGCCGCGCGGCTACATGGTGGCGTACACCCCGCAGTGCTTCTATGGGAAGCCGAGGCCCGGCGGCGATGCGGAAGCCGAGGCCGCGCCTATACCGGTGGGCGCAGAAGCTGCGGCGGACGTTTAGGGGTGACAGAGTGTCGCGTTAGGGGTGACAGAAAGTCAGCCAAGGATACTACTAAGGAGAGTAGCGGGAAATCGGATTCTGTGTGTTTGCGGGCGACGCGCAGCGCGCCCTATTCCGGGAAGCAGGAACGATGCAACGAGAGAAGCGCCGAAACGCCGATATGACAACGCAAGCCAATTGCCCTCTTCTATCCTTGGGTGACAGAGAGTCACCCCTAACGCGTTCACCGCGCGGTGAAAAGGACAGCTAACATGGCACACGTCACACGTTACGAACTGCACCAACGCACCGCCGGCGGTTTTGCCGCCAAGCGCGTGTTGGTGGATGCCGAGCCGCTGCCGTGTGCGGTGCGCCTGGAAACCGACGCCAGCACGAGCAAGGGCCTGCTGCTGGTGCTAGTGGGTGAACTGCTGCGGGCCGTGGCGAGAGATGGGGGCGCGAAAAAGGACATGGCACACAATGGCCGATAACGGCACACACGCGAACCTAACGCCCCGCCAGCGGCGCTTTGTGGCGGCCCTCTTGGAGTCTAGCACGGTGCGCCAAGCGGCGGAACGCGCCGACCTGCCCGAGCGCACCGCCTGGCGCTACTTGGGGGACGCTGGCGTAAAGGCGGAACTGGCCCGGCTTGGCGATGGCATGCTGGCTCAGGCGTGTGTCGGCTTGCTAGATGACATGGCGCTCGCCCGCCAAACCCTGCGCGCTATCATGCAGAGCGAACAGGCCAGCGATGCGGCCAGGGTGAGCGCTGCGCGGGCGGTGCTGGATGCGAGCCTGCGACTTTTTGAGCTAGTGTCTTTGACGGAACGGGTGGGAAACCTAGAGGAACGATTGGAGGCAAACGATGGGCGAAACAGTTAGAACGCGCCTTGAGCGCCTTGAGCGCCAGGCCGACGCCAAGGGTGGGCGTATCTTGGTGATTCGTGATGACCACGGGCACGAGATTTGGCCGCTTGGGTGGCGCAAGGGGGCCGACGTGCAAGAAATCAAAATCGGCGGGCTAGACATCGAAAAGGACTTGTGAGATGGGACTTGAGCAGAGAGTGACGAAACTGGAGCGGGCCGCGCCTCGGGCAACGCAAGCGCCGGAGCCGCGCCCGGAGCCTGACGATGACCACCTGGCCGAGGTGCTGCATGTGCTACACCAGGCGGGCCAGCTAGAGGCGGTACTAGGGGCCGAACTTACGGCGACCTTGCAGAAACAGAAAGGGGCAGAGCGATGAGTGACAAGATGGTAAAGCAGTTGGCAGAGCTGGCAGGCGTTCCAGAGGATGCCGCGCGCTGGGCGCTACAAGAGCGCGCTGGCGACCTTGCGCCGGACGCGCGCAATACGAATGGCATTCGCCCGGATACGAACGGACGCGCTCGCCAAGTGGCGCGCATTGCGGGGGTGAGCCTGGCCGAGGCACAGGCGTTCTTGGCGGGCCTGGATGCTGCCGCGCGCGGCGCGCCGCGCGGTGGACGGCTGCCCCGGCCCAAGAGCGCCAACGCGGGGGGCGTGATGGCGTTGCAAGAGGACGGGCCGAACGGGAACCGGGGCCGCATTCTGAGAAACAGGGGGTAACATGCACGAGCAAGACTACATCTACTGGCGGGCTGAGGTGGCGCGGCTAGTCGAGCTGCGCGAGGCCCAACAGGGGCGCCGGTTGGAGCTACAGCGCGAGCTTGTTGGCTTGGACGCCAGGCGCGGTAAGGCCGCCGTCGCAGCGCTCTCGGGCGAACAGGCCGAGCGCGAGGCACTACAATTCGTGGAGCGCGAAATCGCCGAAACCCGTGGGCGCGTGGACACCTGCGACTCGCTATTGCGGGCTGCAAACGAACTGATTGCAGACGCCAAAGCCGAACAGCGCAAAGGCGTTGCCGCCGAGCTGCGCCGCCAGGCCGTGGCTGCCGAGCAGGCGCTGGCCGAACGCACCGCCCGCATTGGGCCAGCGCTGGCCGAGCTGCGCGCTGCGCTGGGCCTGCCGGAAGGCGCGGGGGGTACTGCGAGCATCGTCTGGGATACGCAACGCTCGGAGTATGAGCGCCTGCGCCAGCGACCGGACGCGCTCAAAAATGCAGCGTCGGCTGTGGAGCGCGGCCTGAGCTGCCCGGTGAACCCGGCGACGGGGCGACGCTGGGACGCTGGGCTATGGTAAACTAGGGCCGAATCATGGGCGGCTGGCCGGTGCAAGCCCGCATCCACCGGGCTCTCCTGTCCGGCTGGCCGCCCGCCTATCGCCCGCGTGGGCGTGACTGCATCCGCCAAGCCGCCGTGCATGTTTCACTGCTTTTCCTGCTGCGACGGTTCTGGACGCTGAAACCTGCTATAATGCCTATGTAACGAGAAAGAGCCTGCGACGCGCAAACGTCCAGGCTCGTGGCCCAGGTGACGTGAGCACCCAGGCAAGCGGATGATACCACAAACCGCGCCAAGGTGACAACCACCGGGCGCGGTTTTTGCGTTGTACTTTGACAACATCCGTACAACATCGGTGCAATGCGGCAGTAAGGGCCAAACTGGGCGGCTACCACTACCGGTAGTAGCTCGCCCCGCCATGATTGCCCTCTCTGGTACCCCCTAGGCGACTCGAAC
>CAYZWT010000052.1:0-9691 GCA_964482225.1 uncultured Anaerolineales bacterium | reverse complement strand
CGGGGCAGACGCGGGGCTCTTCGGGCAGGCGCTCGTCCACGGGGGGGAGCTCGCCGCGGGCCACGCGCTCGGCCAGCATGGGGGCCTCGTTGTACTTGCTTGGGGGAGGCGCCTCAGGCTCGACGACGACCTCTTTTTCGACCACGACGGTGACTTGCTTCTCGACCTCTTGCTCGACGACCACCGTCTCTTTGACGATCTTCTCGACCACCTCAGGCTGCTGGGTGCAGGCCGCAACGGCGACGCCGGCGGCAGTGAGGCCGGTCAGGCGGATGAAATCACGACGCGTGTGCTTTTTCAGATCCATGAATCCTCCATTGGGATCATTTGCCGCGGCTCACCATGAGCCGCGATCTGGACAGTGCGGTCACAATCAATTGCAGACCAAGCTGTCTCTATACGCGCTGCTCCTTCCTGTGAGTGGGGGGACTAAAAGAACCCGCCAACATGCGCGGAGGGTTCCCAAGAAGAGGGGGAGCGGAGTCGCACCACAGGTAGTTTCCTACGAAAAGGAAACTATTCGTGGTACAGAGAGGGGGTAGAGTCCCGTAGAGCCCATCAAATACTTTCCTATACATAGGAAAATATAAAGCCTCCCCCTAATCGAGTAAATGCGCTTCAGCAATCAACTGCTGAAACTAACGACACTATAGCATGGTTCGTCAACTACGTCAATACGCGTACACGATCTAGGCACTATGGCGGAGACTCGCGGCCTGGAGATACGGGATTCCAGATCTTGCCCCCATGGATCCTGCGAATCGGCGATTGTTGACTTGCTCGCTCAAGTATGCTATGCTGGCACAAAGGAGGCGCTATGACCCATTTCTCATGGCTACAGCATTTGACCCCTGCCGCGCTCTGGCGCAGGTTTTCCCGGTTATTGATCGGGCGCTCTGTCATCGGTACGGCAAGGCCGGTGGAGCCCGGCTATATCACCTCGCGCCTGTGCCCCACCGTGGCCCTGCAAAGCGTGCCCGTGCGCCCGGAGCGCCGCAGGCCGCGTGCCCGTTGAGCGCAAGCGCGCGCTCTCTGAGATGATCCAAGGCGACGCCAGCAAAGGCGTCGCCTTGGTGTTATGACCGGCCTGATAGACGCCTTACTCCCGTTTTCCCCGCCAATTGCCCCGGATCAGCTCCCGTCAACTCGGATGACAATCGTACCGGACAGGGAATCTGCTCCTTCAAGCTACCCTGGCAAGGCGTTCCTCGATCCGGCCATGAATGCTGCCATCGAGGGCCGCCGAGCGGCGTGTCCGGGCGCTAATCTTTTGACATAAGTTACCGATTTGTGTATCTTGATGGGGAATGAGTCACCGCTTACGGAGGAGTCATGAGCCATATTCAAGATATTGCCGGCCTCATCATGGACAACGTGGAAAAAGTCATCATCGGCAAGCGGCGCGCCGTCGAGCTTGCCGTGGTCGCGATGCTGTGCAAGGGCCACATCCTGATCGAGGATGTGCCGGGCGTGGGCAAGACCGTCCTGGCCAAGGCGCTGGCCCGTTCCATCGGCGCCTCGTTTCGGCGCATCCAGTTCACCCCAGACCTGCTGCCCAGCGACGTGACGGGCGTCTCGGTGTTCAACCAGCAGACCCGCGAGTTCGTCTTTCGCCCCGGGCCCGTTATGGCCCAGATCGTGCTCACCGACGAGATCAACCGGGCGACCCCCAAGACCCAGTCGGCCCTGCTAGAGTGCATGGAGGAGCGCCAGGTGACGGTGGACGACCGCACCTACATGCTGCCGGAGCCTTTTCTGGTGCTGGCCACCCAGAACCCCATCGAATACGAAGGCACCTTCCCCTTGCCCGAGGCCGAGCTGGACCGCTTTTTGATGCGCCTCACCCTGGGGCACCCTACGGCCCGTGAAGAGGTCGCCATCCTGGATGCGCAGCAGCACGTACACCCGCTGGACGAGCTGGAGCAGGTGGTGGACGTGGTCGAGCTGTTGGCGGCCCAAGAAGAGGTCAAGGATATCTATGTGGATGAGCTGATCAAAGAGTACCTGGTGGCGCTGGTGCATGCCACCCGCGATTACCCCGATGTGTACTTGGGTGCCAGCCCGCGCGGCTCGTTGGGGCTCTATCGCACGGGTCAGGCCTATGCCGCCCTCCAGGGGCGCGACTATGTGATCCCCGATGACATCAAGGCGCTGGCCGAGGTTGTGCTGGCCCATCGCATCATCATCAGCCCATCGGCGCGCATCCGCAATGTGGATACCAGAGACGTGGTGCAAGAGGTGCTCGCCTCGCTGCCGGTGCCCGGGACGCGGGTGCGGCAGGAAAGGCGCTAGCCCGGCATGCATGTGCGCCCGGCAACCATTGCCGATATTGACCGTTGCCAGCGCCTGGATAGCTCGTTTACCACCGGCTTTATCTGGCACATGGATGAGGCGGTGCGGCCCGACCAGATCCAGGTCAGCTTTCGGCGGGTGCGGCTCCCGCGCACGATGGAGTTGCAGGACCCTCGTCTCAAGGAGGACCTCTTTCAGGTCTGGCAGCAGAGCCGCTGCTTTTTGGTGGCCGAGGAGCTGGGCGTCGTGTTGGGCTACCTGAGCATGGGTGTGCAACGCCAAACCTGGCAAGGGACCATTGACCACCTGGCCGTACACCGCCCGTACCGGCGCCGGGGCATCGCTGCCATGTTGCTGGAGGGAGCCGAGCGCTGGGCGCGTGGCAGCGAACTGAACGGCGTGATGGTGGTGGTGCAGAACAAGAACGACCCGGCCATCAGCCTGCTGCCCAGGCGCGGGTTTGCCTTTCGCGGGTACATTGACGGCTATTTTGGCAATGGCGATCTGGGCATGGTCTATGCCCTGTCTCTATAGCAAGGCGCCGTTCCAGTCAGGAGCTATTTGACACCGTCGGCTGGCGCAACGTATAATCCTCCGATGTGTGTCCCCGGTGTGATGAGTCTCTCCCAAGGGGAGTAGAGGAGTATACGAGATGCCCAAGCGAACCTGGCAACCCAAAAAACGCCGCCGCGTGCGTGTACACGGTTTTCGCAAGCGCATGTTCACCCGTGGCGGGCGTGAGGTGCTCAAGAACCGCCGCGCCAAGGGACGCCAGACCTTGACGGTCAAGAACAAAGCCAGATAGCGCCAGATACGGTTTTTTGGTGTTAGCCAAGGCCCAGCGGCTCCGCAAACCGTCCGAGTTCCAGCGCGTGCGTGAACAGGGGCGCTGCTGGAGCGCGACCCTGCTGGTGGTCTGCAAGCATCCGAACGGCCTGCCGATCAGCCGCTTTGGCTTTTCCGTAAGCAGGCGCATCGGCAAGGCGGTGGCGCGCAACCGCGTCAAACGCCAGATGCGCGAGGCGGTGCGGATGCAACAGGACCTGGTTGCTCCAGGTTGGGATGTGGTATGGATTGCGCGCCAGCCGATTGGCCTGGCGGCCTATGCCGATATCGAGCAGACGGTGGCCCGCCTGTTGGGCGTCGCGGGGCTCTTGGCGGCTGGCGAGCGGATGGAGTGATTGGCATGCCCTGGCCCAAACGTGCGGTCCTGGGTCTCTTGGCGTTCTATAGGCGATTCATCTCTCCCGCGCTACCTCCCAGTTGCCGGTTCGCCCCCACCTGTTCCGAGTATACGTACCAGGCGGTGGAAAGATACGGGATCGTGCGCGGCGTCTGGATGGGCGTGCGGCGCATTCTGCGGTGCCACCCGTTTCACCCTGGCGGGTACGACCCTGTGCCCTAAAGGGTCGCCTGGCCGCTGGGCGCATACGAGCGCGAGGAGCCCGGCTTTCGTATGGCTTGGGGGGGGGCGTTGGCTGACATGCGGGGCGGTTCGCCCAGTTGTATGTAGGAGGATATGTGTTCAAAATGCCGAGGCAAAGAGGGGTTCAGTTCCTCTTGGTCGCGATTCTGGCGCTGCTGGCAACCGGCTGCGCGGCCCGTGGGGGAACGGCCAACGCGGGCTGGACCGTGCTGACCGCGGAAAATGACCGCGTCTATGCTGTCCTGGCCTCGGGAGAGGCTGTGGCGCTGGATGCCGCCCAGGGCGGCGGCCTGCTCTGGCGTTATCCGTTGGCAGGCGCCACGTCCTCGGTGGGCTGCGGCCTGCCCAAGGCCAGCGATGCCGACGCCGAGCGCGAGACGCCCCTGGGGGCAGTGTACGGCCAGCCGGTGATCGCCGGCGACGTCGTGCTGGTGGGATCGTTCGACGGGGTTCTCTACGCCCTGGACCGCGAGTCGGGAGGGGTGGCCTGGAGCTATCCTGTGGGCGAGGCCATCGTCGGCGGCGTGACCGTCTACGATGGGGTGGCCTACTTTGGCGCCACCGACCATCAGGTCTATGCCCTGGATCTGGAGAGCCTACGACCCGTGTGGGATGCCCCCTTTGGCACGAGCGAGCGCATCTGGGGGCGGCCCGCCGTGGATCAGGAGCGGGTCTATATCGGTTCCATGGATCATTCGGTTTATGCCATTGACCGGCAGACGCGTGAGCAGGTCTGGAGCAGCAGCGTAGGCGCGGCGATCCCGGGGGATGTGACGGTGGCCAATGGCCTGGTGCTGGCTGGCGGCGTAGATAGCCGCCTGCACGTGCTGGATGCCGAGACCGGCGCGATCCTCTGGCAGACCGAGCGGCTGGATGGCTGGATCTGGGGGCAACCCCTGGTCATTGAGGATAGTGTCTACTTTACCTCGCTCAAAGGGACGCTGTACGGCTATTCGCTGTCGAATCGGCAACCCCTCTGGCCCGCCATCGCGCTGGAAGGCAGTCTGCGGGCCGGCCTCACCCTCTATGACGGGCGCGCCGTGGTGGGTACGGACGATCAGCGCGTCTACCTGGTGGATCTGGCCGCCGGCCAGGCCGAGTTGCTCTATGGCGGCGCCGCCTCAGAGCGGCGCGGACCCATTCTTTCGGCCCCTGTCGTCGTGGATGACTTGATCTTTGTCGGGAGTGCAACGGGCACGATTGTCGCCCTGGAACCGGAGCGGAGAAACCCCGAAGTGTGGGTCTATCCGTCGGCCAGCGATAACTAGCCCTGGAGGGTGATAGATTCTGTGCAGGCAACCAATACACCGCAAGTAGACCCGAAAAAGCTCCGCAAGTCCCTTTTGACGTGGGCCATTGTCGGCGCCATCATCATCGCCGGCACGCAGATCGGCTGGGGCACCATCTGGAGCGAGGGCGTTATCCGGCCCCTGCTGAACGCCCTGCTGTTCTTTTATGCCTATCTGGGCCGCAACTTTGTCGTGGCCATCACCGCGTTCACCATCGTGCTGCGTCTGATCACCTTCCCCTTGCAGATGAAGCAGATCCGTTCTTCGCGCATGATGGCGGCGGTGCAGCCGCAGATGCAAGAGCTGCAGAAAAAGTACGCCAACGACAAAGAGCGTCTGGTGGCAGAGCAGCAGCGCCTCTATCGTGAGGCCGGGGTGAACCCCCTCTCCGGCTGCCTGCCGACGCTGGTGCAACTGCCCATCTGGTTCGGGCTTTTCCAGGCCATCAATAGCATCCTGGCGGATACGCCGTTGGAGTTGATGAACCTGGGCAAAAACGTCTATCATGGGTTCACGGCAGTGGTGAACATCGTCCCGCTGCAGAGCTATTTCCTGGGCATGAACCTGGCGGAGCCCGATCCGACATCTATCGTGTTGCCGGTTCTGGTGGCGGGCACGACCTGGCTCCAGCAAAAGATGATGGCCCAGCCCAGCACCGATTCGCAGCAGGCCTCGATGAACCAGACCATGCAGCTTATGATGCCGCTCATGTTCGGGTATTTCACCACCCAGTTCTCTTCGGGGTTGGCGATCTATTTCGTGATCTCGAACATTGTGGGCATCGCCATCCAGTGGGCGGTGGAAAAGCTGGAGGGGCCTCCCATTCCGAGCGTTGAAGCGCCTTCGGGCGGTACCAAGAGGAAAGAAAAGGCGGCAAATGGATCGCGAAAGAGGCTCAACAAGGCATAGCGCTGAATACGCAGGCAGGACCGTTGAAGAGGCGGTAGAGACCGCCTCCCGAGACCTGGGGATCCCGGCTGGCGAGCTGGAGTACCAGGTGTTGAGCGATAGCACCCGCAGCTTTTTGGGGCTGGTGCGCACGGGCGAGGTGCGTGTGCGGGTGAGCTGGCTCGCCAAGGCGGCGGCCCCGGAGAGGCAGGCGAGTGAGCCGCCCGTTCAGCCGGTGAGCGACGAAGCGGCAGAAGCGCAAATGCGCGCCGCCGAGAGCGCGCCCACGGGCAAGCAGGGCGCCGCGCCAGAGCCGGATGAGGCAGAGGAAGACGAGGACGCCCCCGTCTACAAGCAGAATCCGCCCGAGCTGCTGGATGTAGCACAGGATGTGCTCACTACCCTGTTGGACAAGATCGGCGTCCTGGCGGCCGTCGAGGTGGTGGATCGGGGCGGCAAGCTAGATGAGGCCAGCGAAGAGGTCAGCCCCCTGATCCTGAACGTGGTGGGCGACGATCTGGGCGCCCTGATCGGGCGGCGCGGCGAGACGCTACGCGACCTCCAGTTCATGACGCGGCTCATCACCAGCCGCCGGATCGGGACATGGCCCAACCTGGTGGTGGATGTCGAGGGGTACAAGACGCGCCGTGAAGATTCCCTCCGCTCACTGGCCCGGCGCGTGGCCGACCAGGTGCGACGATCTGGGCAGGCCATGGCGCTGGAGCCGATGCCCGCTCACGAGCGGCGCATCGTCCATTTGGCCTTGCGCGACGACCCCGATGTTTATACCGAGAGCACGGGCAAAGACGAGCGGCGCAAAGTCCAGATCCTGCCCAAGTGATACCTGGATGACCAAGTTTGAGCGGGTTCCCGAATATCTCGTGATCGGGCATGTCACCCGGGACGTGGTCGCAGAGGGCGGCTATCGCCAGGGGGGCACGGCTGCGTATGCGGCGCTGGCGGCGCTACACCTGGGCAAGCAGGTGGGCGTGCTGACCAGCGTGGGCGCGGGCATCAAGCCCTTTCCGCAGAACTCGGTGTGGGTGCAGGTGCAGCCCAGCCCGCAATCCACCATTTTCGAGAACATCTATCTGGGGCGGGCGCGCAAGCAATATGTGCGTGGGGTGGCGGCCCTGCTTACGCCGGAACAGCTACCTCTCGCCTGGCGCAAGGCCCCCATCGTGCATCTGGGGCCCGTGGCTCAAGAGATCAGCCCGGCCCTGGCCGAGGCGTTTGATGACGCCCTGATCGGCGTGACCCCACAGGGCTGGCTGCGGCGCTGGGATGACGATGGGCTGGTGGCCCCGGCCGAGTGGAGGGATAGCGAGCGTATCCTCGATGCGGCCCACGTGGTGGTGCTGAGCCTGGAGGACCTGGGCGGCGACCGCCCGCGCCTGGAGGCCCTAGCGCGCAAGGCCCGGCTGCTGGTGTTGACCCTGGGCGAGCAGGGGGCTCTGGTATACCAGGGCGGCAGGCGCCAGCGCGTGCGCGCCTATGCGGTTGAGGAGATTGACCCCACTGGGGCGGGCGATGTCTTTGCCACCGGCTTTTTAATCCGTTATGCTGAGACGGGCGACGCCATAGAATCGGCGCGCTTTGCCAACTGTGTCGCATCGTTTGTAGTAGAGGGCATCGGCCCGGCCAACCTGCCCAATCGCGACCAGGTGGAGGAGCGTCTCAGGTACGGTCGCATCCGTGAGTAGGCGTGAGGGCAGTCCGAGAAAGCGGGAGAGCATGGGCCGCATTTATGCGCTGGCCAACCAAAAGGGGGGCGTCGGCAAGACCACGACAGCCGTAAACCTGGGCGCCTACCTGGCCAGCCACGGTGCGCGCGTGTTGCTGGTGGATGTGGATCCGCAAGCGAACGCCACCAGCAGCCTGGGTGTGGACAAGAACGCCCTCTCGCGCTCGGTCTATGACATCCTGATCGGGGCCGAATCGCCGGCCAGCCTGACCATGGTCACCGGCTGCCCGGGGCTCGATTTGCTACCCTCTTCGCCCGCATTGGCCGGGGCCGAGGTGGAGCTGATCCACGTGATCGGGCGTGAGGCGCGGTTGCGCCACGCGCTACAGCAGGTGCGCCAGCGCTATGATATGGTCCTGATTGACACGCCCCCCAGCCTGGGCATGCTCACCATCAACGCCCTCACCGCCTCCGATGGCGTGTTCATCCCCATTCAGTGCGAGTATCTGCCCCTGGAGGGCCTGGCCCAGCTCTTGCACACCATCGAGCTGATCCGACAGCGCCTGAACCCGGACCTGGCCGTGCGCGGCCTGATCCTGACCATGTACGACCGGCGTACCAATATCGCGCGCCAGGTTGTGCAAGAGATTCTGGATCACTTTCCTACCACCGTCTTTCACTCGATCATTCCGCGCAACGTCAAGCTGAGCGAGGCGCCCAGTTTTGGCGAATCTATCCTGACCTATGCGCCCGATTCGCCGGGGGGGCAGGCGTACGATGCGCTTTCTCGCGAGATACTGGCCTCAGAGTCGGCGTAGCGGAGGTGACCTGTGACAAATAGGCCAAGGAGAGGGCTAGGCAAGGGGTTGGATGCGTTGATCCCCTCTGGCGACGAGGCCCCAGGCTTGCGCAAGGTCAGCGTCGAGGCTATTTCGCCCAACCCCCTGCAGCCCCGCAGCGTGTTCGATGAGGATGCCCTGCAAGACCTGGCCGCCTCGATCCGCCAGATGGGGTTGATCCAGCCTTTGATCGTGCAGCGTGTGGCAGGCGGCGACCCCGCACAGCCGCCCCGCTACCAGTTGATCACCGGAGAGCGCCGCTGGCGCGCCGCCCAACTGGCGGGGCTGCGGCATGTGGATGTGGTGGTCAAAGAGGCCACGCCCCAGGAGATGCTGGAGTTGGCCCTGGTCGAGAATATCCAACGGGCCGACCTGAACCCGTTGGAAGAAGCCCATGCCTACGCGCAGCTCGCCGACGAGTTCGGGCTCACCCAGGAGCAGATCGCCACGCGGGTGGGGCGCAGCCGCGTCAGTGTGACCAATACCATGCGGCTCTTGCGGTTGCCCGGTGATATCCACGAGATGCTGCTGGCCGAAAAGCTGTCCGAGGGCCATGCGCGGGCATTGCTCATGCTCGAAACCGAGGAAGAGCAGGTCGCCATCGGTCGGGATGTCGCCCGGAAGGGGCTATCGGTGCGCCAGACAGAGGAGCTGGTGCGGCGCTACCAGCGGACGGCGCGCCAAGCCGCCGAAAAGCATGGCCGCTCGCCCGAGACCGATGCGCTGGAGCGCGACTTTCGCGAGGCCCTGGGCACCAAGGTCGAGCTATTCCGCTCGCGCAAGGGCGGCCGCCTGGTGATTCACTTTTACTCGGAAGAGGATCTGGAAGCTCTGTACGAGCGCCTGGTGGATGAAGACTAGACGCGCGAGGCCCATGCGCCGTTTTTGACACACCCCACGGGGCATGGTAGACTGTCTGAGTCGTTGACGAGGAGTCTGTTCAGAGAGGGACGGGCGCGCAAGGGCGGCTCTCCACTATTTGACAGCGACGAGAGGCCATGTTAGTATAACCGGGCTCTCGGAAAACAAGGCGATACAGAGCGATGATGCTCATGACGGTCGAAGCCATCACTGTGCATCGACCGCTTTTTTTGGGGATTTGACAAGAACCAAAAGACCCATATAATCGCCTCCTTGTGAGCACACTCTCCAAGACGCGCAAGCCAATGCGGCAAGCGCAAGCCAGGAGAGTAGAACCTAAACAGCTCGAAAAGCCATCCTCTGAGGGGAGCGGGCAGGGCCGCTAGGCAAGCGCGAGAGCCGATTTGACACG
>CAYZWT010000051.1:0-9761 GCA_964482225.1 uncultured Anaerolineales bacterium | reverse complement strand
GACTGACGTGGCCCCAATATCACGTTGTTTGTTCGTCGTGGCCGGACCTTGCAGTCGGGATGGCCCCCCCCCCCGGGCCAACCTCGCCCCGGCGGCGAGGTTCGCCTTCCCCCTCTCCCGCAACGTTGCGGGAGAGGGGGCTTTAGTACTGTCTATTGGTGTTTTTTCGCGAGGGGGTGAGGGCCATAAATCTGACATCAGCACAGAACTTGCTCGATG
Source organism: uncultured Anaerolineales bacterium (assembly GCA_964482225.1). Taxonomy (GTDB): domain Bacteria; phylum Chloroflexota; class Anaerolineae; order UBA1429; family UBA1429; genus UBA1429. The sequence goes on along the minus strand of CAYZWT010000051.1, from coordinate 9,542 downwards.
CGTTGTCAGGGCAGGCCCCTTGGTTCTCCAATACGCGCACTGCCCCAGAGACTGTACGGTATTACACCTCGAACCCGAATACCTGGCGCACGACGAACCCGATGCCAAAGCTCAGCACCGCCACGCCCAGGCTGATCCCCGCCATCTGCAGGAACCGCCGCCGGAAGGGCAGGTCGCGGGCCACGGAGAGATAGTAGGTGAACCCCAGGATGATCAGCACGGCGATGGCCAGGGTGATGCCCAGGGCCGCCAGGTAGCTGCTCACCAGCCAGTAAGGCAGGATCAAGAGCACCACGGTCAGCACATAAGCGGCGCCGGTGTACAGGCTGGCCTTGAGGGGCTCCTGCTCGTCCTCTTGTGACTGGGTGGAGAGGAACTCGGAGGCTGCCATCGAGAGAGAGGCCGCAATGCCGGTGATCAGGCCCGTCGTGCCGATGAGCCGGGTGTTCTGCATCGCCAGGGTTAGCCCGGCCAACGCGCCCGTCAGCTCGACCAGGGCGTCGCTGAGGCCCAGCACCATCGAGCCCACATAGCGCAGGCTCTCTTCGTCCAGCATGGCGATCAGCTCATGCTCGTGGGCATCCTCGTCCTCGACGATGCGCTGGGCCTCGGGGATCTCTTGCGCCACCCGGCCATAGACCTCCTGGGCCTGCACCTCGCCGCGCTCCATCAGCTTGATGGCAAAGGTCAGCCCCAACAGCCGGGCAATGGTGACATAACGCCAGGCCTTGAAGCGATCCGGCGCCACCTCCTGGCCCGTGTATTGCCGCCAAAAGTGGTCGTGGGCCAGCTCGGACTGGGCGATGCGCTCCAGCACGGCGGCGTTACCCGGGTCCTTGGTGCGCGCCGCCAGCCGGTGATAGATCAGGTGCTCGGTGCGCTCGTTGCGCTGGGCGCCCAGCAGCAGCGTGCGGGTGGCCTCCGAGATCTCGCGTGTCATGGGCCTTCCTCTCTATGGCACAGCCTTGAGCGCGGCGTCAATCCTGGCCAGCAGCTCTGGCGTCACCTGCTGGGGCGCAAAGGCGGCGGCCTGGCGCAGGCTCAGGCTGCGGGCCATGCGCAGTTGGGGCATGTCCACTGCCTCGCCGATCACGCTCCGCAGCGCCTCTTTGGCCTCCGGGCTATCCAGGATCTGGCCGATGGGCGTATCTATGCCGAACCGCGCCGGGGCGGCGGGGGCCGCTTCGACTGCCGGGGCCGCCGGCGCCTCCGCCTCCGCTTCCAGCGTGAACGTGGCCCGCAGGCGGATATCCCGCGAGGAGCGCCCCACCCGCACCTCAAAGTCGCCAGGATCGGCCACCCAGGCCGCCTGGGCGTCGTCATAGTATTGCAGCGCCCGGGGCTCTAGCGTGAACCGCACCGTTTCCTTCTGGCCGGGGGCCAGGGCCACTTTGCGGAACGCCTTGAGCTCCTGGGGTGGGCGCGCCAGCCGCGCCTCGACATCATGCACGTACACCTGAACCACCTCTTGCGCCGCGCGGTCGCCGGTGTTGGTCGCGTCCACGCTGAACGCCAGCGACTCGCCGGGCGCCACGCTATCCTGCTCCAGGCGCAGGTTGTCGTAGCGGAACTGGGTGTACGCCAGCCCATGCCCAAAGGGGAACAGGGGCGCCACGTCCTTGTGGTCATAGTAGCGATAGCCGACGAAAATGCCCTCGCCATAGCGCACATGCCCATTCTCGCCGGGATAGTTGATGTAGGCGGGGTTGTCCTCCAGGCGCATGGGCATTGTCAACGGCAGACGGCCCGAGGGCGATTCGTCGCCAAAGAGCAGGTCGGCCAGGGCGTTGCCCCACTCTTGGCCCGCGAACCAGCCCTGCAGCACGGCGGGCGCCCGCTCGATCCACCCGCGCATGTCAATCGGCGAACCGGCGTTCACCACGACGATGGTGCGCGGATTGGCCTCGGCCACGGCTCGGATCAGGTCGCCCTGGGCGCCGGGCAAGTGCATATCGGCGCGATCCTGGCCCTCGGTCTCCCAGTCGCTATCGGTGCCCACCACCACGATGGCGGCGTCGGCGACGCGGGCGATGACCACCGCCTCGGCGATGGGATCGGCAGGCTGGGGCGGCAGCAGCCCGATGCGCAGGCCCGCCACGATGGGGGCGTTCTGGCGGCTGTATTCCGCCACGATCTGCACCGGCTCGCCCTCGGTGAGGCGCACCTCGGCGGTAACCGGCGCGGTGCCCATGCCCATCATGCCCTCGCCCGGGCGGGTCTCTGTCCAGTTATCCAGCAGTAGCTCGCCGCCCAGATACAGGCGGCAGAGGCCCATGGCCGAGATACCCAGAGTGAACAGACCACTGGCGGGGGGCAGGAGCGTCCCCTCTAGCCGCGCGGAAAAGGCGCTCTCGTTCACCTCTGCGCCAATGTCGCCCATCCAGAGGAACTGGCTGCGCGGCTGGAACTGGGTCAGGACCGGGTTCTCGCCCGGCTCCAGGCTGTTATAGAACGTGACCTGGAACCCGCCCTTGGTCGCGCCCTCCGGGGCCGCCAGCCAGGCGGGATCGAGTTGGGGCATCTGGCGGTAGGCGGCGCCGCCCTGGGCATAGCGCACGGCCACCGCATCGCCCAGCCGCTGGCGAATGCCCTGCAGCGGCGAAACGGCATAGTGGTAGGCCACCTGGCTGCTGCCGCCGCCGTGGATGATGGCGCGGTCGGCGTTGGGGCCGATGACCGCCAGGGTGCGCAGTTTGTCAGGCGCCAGCGGCAACGCCTGTCCCTCGTTCTTGAGCAGCACCATGCCCTCGCGGGCGGCCTGGCGCGCCACGGCCCGCACCTCGGGGCGATCTATGCTCTGTTCGGGTTGCTCCTCGGGCCGCTCCATTCTGCCGGAGCGGATGACCAGGCGCAGCATCCGGCGGGCGTGCTCCTCAATGACCTCAGGGCTGACCTCGCCCGCTTGCACGGCCTGCAGGAGTTGGTCGCCAAAATAGCGCGCCGGGCCGGGCATCTCGAGATCGAGCCCGCCATTGGCCGAGCCGACGGTGCTCTTGGCACCCCACCAGTCGCTCACCACAACGCCCTGATAGCCCCACTCGCCCTTGAGGATCTCGTTCAGCGTGCGCTGGTTCTCGCAGGCGTGCACGCCGTCAACGCGATTGTAGGCCCCCATGACGGTCCAGGGGTCTGCTTCATGGACGGCGGCCTCAAAGGGCGGCAAATAGATCTCGCGCAAGGCGCGCTCGGGCACATCGCTAGAGATCGTCATGCGCTCGAACTCGGAGTCGTTGCATACATAGTGCTTGATCGAGGCGCCCACGTTCTGGCTCTGAAGCCCCTGGATAAAGGCCACGGCGATGCGCGCCGCCAGGTAGGGGTCCTCGGAATAGGTCTCGAAATTGCGGCCCGCCAGGGGTGAGCGGTGGATGTTGACCGTGGGTCCCAGGAGCACCTGGGCGTCCTTGTCGTGGGATTCGATGCCCAGGGCGACGCCCACCTCATGCAACAGGTCCGTGTTCCAGGTGGCGGCCAGGGCCACGCCCACGGGAAAGCAGGCCGAGGTCTGCGCGCCGGACCATGAGTCGCCGCGCGCCCCGTTGGGGCCGTCGCTCACCTTGATCGAGGGCACACCGAGGCGCTCGATGGGCACCGTGCGCCACATATCTACGCCTGCGAGCAGGCTGACCTTTTCCTCCAGGGTGAGCCTGCCCAGCAGGTCGTTCACACGGCGTTCCAGCGGTTGCTGTGGGTCGCGATAGATCGGTTGCATTGCGCTCATCGGTCACCCTCCTTTGGGCGGTTGTAGCTTGCCATGCCGGTATAGTAGCCTGCACGGCGCTGCGGCGTCAAGCGGCGCACGCAAGGGACGCACAAGCCAATTCTCTCTGGTTGGCACTCGTTTTGTACCAAGAGGGTGAGGTAATCCCTTTCCTTGCGAGGCGTCAGGGGAAAATCCCCCATAAAGCATTGTGCGGGCGCTCTCTTTTGTGCTATGATAATACTTGATGCACAAAGACCTGCACACGCAAAGGGTCTTGGATGAACGCGCCTCAAAGGTTCAGCTTGTCAGAAACCGATGCTTCCGGTGAATCGACATCTGCTCTGCTCCGTGAGCTGGCATTGGCGCAACAACGCTTGCGCGAATTAGAGGCACGCCTGGAAGCAGAGCAAGCGAACTGCCCGCCCGACGATCTGGCGGCGCGGACGCTGCTCCAGACCACGCTGCTCGACAACCTGCAGGATTGCGTCCTCATCATAGACCCAGCCGGCCGGATCGCCCATGTCGCCGGCAACAGCGTCGGGCTGTTGGGCTATGCCCCCGTCGAGATGATCGGTCCTGATCGAGAGGTGGGTATCGCTCAGCTTGTGGATTCCCGAGATCACGATCTAATGCTGCGCGCACTGGGCGATATCAGCGAGCGGCCGAGGCGTACCCAAATCGAGGCGCGCGTCATTGATCGGGCCGGCGAATGGCGCTGGATCGAGTTCACCTTTGTGCCCCTCTATGGCGAGCCCAGCGATGGGCTAACCGGCTTTCAGGTGATTCTACGCGATATCAGCGACCGCGTGCAGGCCGAAAGCATGATGCGTTCGCTGAATGAGGCAGCCCAGACTGTGCAGACCGCCTCGCTTTCGCTGGATGATGTGATCGAAGCCGTGAGCAGCCAGCTCAAGGCCCTCGGCTTTTTCAGCGCCATCGGCCTGCTGGCGCCCTCGGGCGAAAGCGTGCGTTGGGTCAAGTTCAGCGCCGACGAGCGCCGTTTGCACGCTATTCGTGAGTTGGGCCGCGGCGTGATGGCGCTTCCACCGACGGCGATTCCGGCGCTGGCCCAGGCCCTGAGCACCGGACGCCCGGTGCAGCGCATGTTGGACGAGACGTTGCTGGAGCACCTGCTGGGAGACCCGGCGCAAGCGCGCCAGGCGGGGCAGCTCATGGGGCCGTTGTGGACCATTGTGGCGCCGTTGCGCGCTGATGGGCATTCCCTGGGCTTTTTGGTCGTTGCCAGCCCCTCGCCCCGGCCCGAGAGTGTGCTTGCCATCGAGGCCTTTGCCAATCAGACGGCCATCGCCGTGCGCAATGCGCAGCTCGTGGATCGGATCGCCGAGCGAGAGATCCAGTATCGCGCCATCTTTGAGGCGGCCCGCGATGGTCTTTTGGTCTTGGATGAACAGGGGCGGATCGTGGCGGCCAGCGAGGCCACGTGCGAGCTGCTCGGCTGTGAGGCGCGGGAGCTGGTCGGGCGCCCCTTGGAGGCCCTGTTGGCCGTGGGGCATAAAGAGATTGCCCCCTGGCTGGCTGAGGCGCGCCAAGATGCCAGCCGGGGGACGCTGCAGACGATGGCCATCCGGCAGGGGGGCGCGCATCTGCCGATCGAGATGCGTAGTTCGCGCCTGGGCCATGCCGCCAGCACGCAATTGCTGGTGTTGATCACCGATATATCGGAGCGGATGCGCGCCCAGGAGGCCTTGATCCAGGCGGAGCGACTTGGCGCCCTCGGGCAGATGGCAGGCGGCATCGCTCACGATTTCAACAACACCCTGGTCAGCATCTTGGGCCACGCACAAATGGCCGCCGCCGATCTGGCCAAGGGCCCCGAAGGTCTGGCGGATCATCTGGCCCAGATCGAGATGGGCGCGCGCGATGCGGCGGACGCCGTGAGCCGCCTTCAAGCGCTCTACCGCGAGACGGATGACAAGAGCGATTTCATTCCCGTGCAATTGGACGATATCCTGCTAGAGGCCCTGGCGCTCAACCGGCCTCGCTGGAAGGACATCCCGCAGATGCAGGGGGTTACGATCCACGTTGAGACGCGGCTCGATCGCCCGACGCCCGTCTACGGCAACCCTAGCGAACTCAAACGGGTGCTGAGCAACCTGATCATCAATGCCATAGATGCCATGCCAGAGGGGGGGCTCCTGTATTTCGAGACCGGCGAGTGTGGCCCGTACAGCCAGGTCCTGGTGCGAGATTCGGGCGAGGGGATCGCCCCGGAGGATCGGCCCCGGATCTTTGAGCCGTTCTATACGACGAAAAAGAGCAGCGGCCTGGGGCTGACGATCTCACAGAGCATCGTCGAGCGGCACGGGGGCCTGATCGAGGTCGAGAGCGAGCCGGGCGTCGGCACAACCTTTGTGATCCGCCTGCCCATGTACGCGGGCCAGGCGGTAGAGGAGGAACCCCTGCCCCCTGCAACGGTCTTGGAGGGCGAGCCTGTCTCGCTATCTATCCTTGTGGTGGATGACGAGCCGGGTGTGCGCGGCGTGCTGGCGCGGCTGCTGGAGCGGGCCGGGCACCAGGTGCACACCGCTGACAGTGGGCAGATGGGCATTGCCGCGCTGGAGCAAGAGCGCTATGACCTGCTGATCTGCGACTTTGGCATGCCGGACGTGCAGGGGCCCAAGGTGATGCAGCGCGCCTATGCGCTCTATCCCGAGATGCCGATTGTGCTGACCACAGGCTGGGGCGATAGCATTACGCCCGAACAGCTCCGCAACATGCGGGCCATGACCTTGCTCTCCAAGCCCTTTGGGCAAGAAGAGGTGCGTCGCATGTTGGAGCGGGTGCTCCAAGCCCGTGAGCCGGACAGCTAGAGCGCGCGGCATCGTCCGGGCGCCGCGCCGCCGCTCGCTCGCCCCAAACGCGCCCCTCCCTCTCAGGGCGACGTTGCCCAGGCGCTCTTTCCGGCGCCTCCCGCGCCTCAGCATGCTCCCCAGGGATGTGCCATGAACACGAACGGCGCCAAGCCTCGGATCCTGGTCGTCGAGGACGAACAAAGCCTGCGAGAGACCCTGACATACAATCTCAAGCGCGAGGGCTATGACGTGCTGGCGGCCGAGGACGGGCTGGCAGGCCTTGGGCTCGCGCGCAGCATGCAGCCCGACCTGGTCGTGCTCGATATCATGCTGCCCGGCATGGATGGCCTGGAAGTGTGCCGCATCCTGCGCCAGGAGATGAACGTCCCCATCCTGATGCTGACCGCGCGCACAGAAGAGATTGATCGCGTGGTGGGGCTGGAGGTGGGCGCCGACGACTATGTGACCAAGCCCTTTGGCATGCGCGAGCTGCTGGCGCGCATCCGGGCCCTGTTACGCCGCGTGCGTATGCTCAGCCAGGGCGCAGAGCCGGACGAGGCCGCCGATGTCACACGCCAAAAGGCGCTGGTGTTTGGAGACCTGACCATTGACCTGGATCGGCGCCAGGCATCCCTGCGGGGAGAGCCGCTGGCGCTCAAGCCCAAAGAGTATGACCTGCTCCTTTTTTTGGCGCGCAACCGGGGCATGGTGCTCTCGCGCGATCTGATTCTGGAGCGCGTCTGGGATTGGAGCTATAGCGGAGGCAGCCGCACGGTGGATGTGCATGTGCGCTGGCTGCGCGAAAAGATCGAGGCCGATCCCTCCAACCCCACGCGCATCCTCACCGTCAGGGGCGCCGGCTATCGTTTCGAGGGCTGACCGGTGGCCTTCAAGAGTATCCGCGCCCGCATCGCCATCCCTTATGCCCTCTTGATTGCGACTGCCATGCTCGGCATCGCGCTCTATGTCGTGCGCTATGCCCATGATACCTATCTCGAAAACCTCACCCAACGACTGGCCGCCGACGCGCACCTGACGGGAGAGTTGGTCCGCCCCGCGCTGCAGAGCGCCGATCTGGCGCGCGCGCGCCAGATCGGCGAGCGGGTGGGGGGCCTCACCGGCGCGCGGGTCACGCTGATCGGGGCGGATGGCGTTGTGTGGGGTGATTCAGTGGCCGACCCGGCCACCATGCCCAACCACCTGTACCGGCCCGAGGTGCAAGAGGCCCTGCGCGAGGGTCGCGGCGTCGCCATGCGCTACAGCGAGACGGTGCGCTATGAGATGCTCTATGTGGCTGCGCCGGTGATCGAGGGCGAAACGGTGCTGGGCATCGCGCGGGTGTCGGTGCCGCTGCACGATATCGATCGGGACGTGGGCCGGCTGCGGCGCAACATCGCCCTGGCGGCGGGAGGGATCGTGGCGCTGGCGCTGATCCTGGGCTATGGCATTGCAGAGGCCACCGCACGGCCTCTGCGCCGGTTGACCCGCGTGGTCCAGAGCATGGCCGACGGCGATCTGATGGTGCATGTGTTGCCCCACTCGGAGGACGAGGTGGGCGCGCTGACCCGCGATCTGAACACCATGGCCAACCGCCTGCGCGAGACCATGTTGGCGCTGGAGCGCGAGCGCTCCGAATCGGCGGCCATCGTCGAGCACATGGCCGATGGCATCATTATCACGGATACAGATGCGCGCATCCGCATGGTGAACCCCTCGGCCAGACGCATGCTGAACCTGCCGGCTACGGGCCTCGCCGGGCGCTCTTTTGCCCAGGTGGTGCGCGAGCACCAGCTCATCGCCGTGCTGCAAGCCTGCCTGCGCGACCGTGAGGAGCAAGTGGAGTTGCTCGAGCTGGGGCAGCGCGGCCCCTTTTTGCAGGTGATCGCCACGCCGCTGCGCTCCGACGCAAGGGCGACAACTTGCCTGATGGTGTTGCAAGACCTGGGCCAGGTCAAGCGGCTGGAGACCATTCGGCGCGAATTCGTCAGCAATATCTCCCACGAGCTGCGCACACCCCTGGCCTCGCTGCGCGCCCTGGCCGATACCCTGCGCGATGGGGCCCTGGAAGACCCGCCGGCGGCGCTGCACTTTTTGGATCGCATAGATGCCGAGGTGGATACGCTAACTCAGATGGTGCGCGAGCTACAAGAGCTCTCGCGCATCGAATCGGGCCAGGTGCCTATGGCGCTGGCGCCCGTGGCCGCCGCCGACGTAGTGGCGCCTCCGGTGGAGCGGCTGCGCCCCCAGGCGGAGCGCGCCGGCCTCTCCTTGGAGATCAACCTGCCGGAGGATCTGCCGCAGGTTCTGGCGGATGTCGAGCGGCTCGGCCAGGTGATCACCAATGTCGTTCACAATGCCATCAAATACACGCCAGAGGGGGGGCGCATCCGCGTGAGCGCGGCGCCTGCCCAGGGGCGCGTCGTGATCTCGGTGGCCGATACCGGCCAGGGGGTCGCCCCCGAGGCGTTGCCGCGCATCTTTGAGCGCTTTTACCGGGCCGACCCCTCGCGGGCCGGGCGCGGCACCGGCCTGGGGCTCGCCATTGCCAAGCACATTGTGCAGGCCCACGGCGGCGAGATCTGGGCCGAGAGCATCGAGGGCCAGGGCAGCACTTTTTACTTTAGCGTGTTGACGGTCCAATAGCCCCGCGGCGGATCGGCCACAGCGGCGCGCGCGACGATTTCGCGCCATCGCAGAGCCTTGCCCGCGCCCCACGGAGGCTTTTCGCCCGCGCCTCCGCCTGAACCCCGCACCCTGCGTTTTCCTCGCATCCTTTACCTGCTGTTAATCCGCGCTTGATGGGCCGTTAAAGCCGCCATGCTAAGCTGCAGCTCGATTGAGAAGAATGTGCAGTATAGATGGAGGAAACATGCGTCGAATCTGGATCGTAGCGGTTCTGGTCGCCCTGGCAGTCTCGGTGCTGAGCGCGTGCGCGCCCGCCAGCCCTGCCGAAAAAGAGGTCGTCAAAGAGACGGTCGTCGTCGAAAAAGAGGTCGAGAAGCAGGTTACGGTCGTCGTCGAAAAAG
>CAYZWT010000050.1:0-9920 GCA_964482225.1 uncultured Anaerolineales bacterium | reverse complement strand
TCCCTGCCTCCCTCTCAGGTGCCAATATGCTCCACCAATACTCGAACAATCACCGTGTCTGGTTTTCCAGGCCCTCTTGCCGCTCAGAGCTATTATAGGCCCGCGCAAGCAGAACGCAACCGAACGCAAGTATATGGATTTCCCCAGATTGGTGGGCGACGCATGAGGTGGGCGCTCCATGAATCCCAACGCTCCCGTTCCGGATCGGCGCGCTCAGGCGCCCGTCAGGGGCCGCTTGGCGGGGATGCCCGCGCGCCGGGGATAGCGCTCTGGCGTGCGGCTCACCTTGTCCACCACCACCAGGTGATGATCGTTCTCGCCCAGATCGGGCAACGCCAGCCGCTTGACGGCCACCAGCCGCCCGCCTAGCAAGGATATGGCCCCCAGGGCGTCCTGGGCCTCCTGGGCGGCGCCCTCGCCCTTGGGGGCGATCAGCCGGCCCCCCGGCCGGCAAAAGGGCAGACAATACTCGGCCAGCACCGAGAGCTGGGCCACGGCCCGTGCCAGCACCACGTCATAGCACTCGCGGTGCGCCGCCAGATGGCCCGCCTCCTCCGCCCGCCCTTGCACGATCTCGACCTCGGCCAGTTGCAGGGTGCGCGCCATGTGCTGCAAAAAGGTCACTTTTTTGCCCACCGATTCCAGCAGAGTCAGGCGCAGGTCGGGCAGCAGGATCTTGAGCGGGAGCCCGGGGAACCCCGCGCCGCTGCCCACATCCAGGCAGCGCAGCCCCAGCCCGCCGCGCTGCACCGGCACGGTATCGGGGATGGCGTCGCCGGCGCCGGCTTGGGGAAAGGCCAACAGGCAACAGAGCGAATCCAGGAAATGGCGGCGCTGCACCTCCTGATAGCCGGTGATGGCCGTCAGGTTGAAACGCGCGTTCCAGGCGGTCAGCTCGCGGTAGTAGGTCTCGAACCTGGTCAGTTGTTGGGGGCTCAGGCTCAGCCCCAGCGTGCGGGCGCCCTGGCGCAGGATCTCCATGACAGCCTCTCGATATGGGGGAGCGGTCGTCAGGCGAATATCTTGCCGGGGTTCATGATCCCCTTGGGATCAAAGACCTGCTTGATGGCCTTCATCAGCGCCACCACCTCGGGGCCGTGCTCCGCCTCCAGGAACGCCTTTTTGGCCAGCCCCACGCCGTGCTCTCCGGCGATGGTGCCGCCCAGGGCCAGCGCCCGCCGCACGATGGCATCGGTGGCCTGGTCGCCATTGCGCACATCGTCCTCGTTGCCGCGCCGCAGGATCGTCTCGGTGTGCAGGTTGCCATCCCCCGCGTGGCCAAAGACATAGATGCGCATGCCCGTCTGCCGGGCCACCTCGTGTACATACTCGACCATCTCGCCAAAGTGCGAGATGGGCACGCACACATCCCCGGAGACCAGGATCTCGCCCGCGTGGGAGAGCTTGATCGAATCGCGGGCCTCGCGGCGGGCGGCCCACAACACGGCGCGCCGCTCCGGGGTGCCCGCCACGTCAAACTCGACGCAGTTATGATCCCCGCAGATCTCGCGCATATAGGCCACCTGGTCTTCCACCCCGGCCTGGGGCCCGTGGAACTCGATAAAGACCGTGGGCGTCTCGCGCAGGGTCAGCCCCATCTGCTGATTGGTCACCCGCACGGTGCCGCCATCCAGCAGCTCGATGGCGGCCGCATCCAGCCCATAGCGCACGGCGTCATAGACGGCGTCGGTGGCGTCCTTGAGGGTATCGAACACGGCAATGGCGGAGGAGACCTGCTCGGGCAGGCCCATGAGCCGCAGGGTGATCTCGGTCACCACGCCCAGGGTGCCCTCCGAGCCCACCATCAGGCTCACCAGGTCATAGCCGCTGGTGGTCTTTTTGGCGCGGCTGCCAATCTCCACAATCTCGCCCGTGGGCAACACGCACTTGAGCCTCATCACATAGTTGCGCGTCACGCCATACTTGACAGCGTGCATCCCGCTCGAGTTATTGGCCACCATGCCCCCCAGGGTGGCCACATCAGCGCTGCCGGGGGCGGGTGGGAAAAAGAGGCCCAACCGCCGCAGATGAGCGTTCAGGGCGTCATAGATGATGCCGGGCTGCACCGTCACCTGGAGATCGTCTTCGTTCACGTTCAGAATCTCTTTGAGGCGGTACATGGCCAGCAGGATGCCGCCATTCACCGGCACGGGGTTGCCCTCCAGGCTAGAGCCGCCGCTCCAGGGCACCACGGGGATCTCGTGCTCGTTGGCATAGCGCAGCACCCCCGCCACCTGCTCGGTGTCGCCGGGCCACACGATCACATCGGGCAGGCAGGGAGCCACGCACGATTCATCTATCGAGTGCGCCTCCAGGTCCGAGGCGCGCACCGAGACGTTCTCCTCACCGACGATGGCCTGCAGGGCGGACAAATCTATAGGATATCTCGACATTATTCTCCTGGGTCGGCGGCGTTTCGTCGCTCCGCCGTAGATGGCTCGCCATGCCCACCCTCGTGGGCCGGGCCTAAAACATCGCGGGCCTTGCTGGTGCCCGTGGCTGGCCCGATTATGCCGCTTTCCTCCAGCGTGTCAATCAGGCGCGAGGCCCGCGTATAGCCGATGCGCAGCCCGCGCTGCAGGAACGAGACCGAGGCGCGCTGCTCGCGGGTCACCAGCTCAATGGCCTGTTGCAGCAAGGGGTCCTCGTCCGACTCGACCTCATCGGGGATCTCGGCCTTGGCCCCCGGCCAAAGGGGCCGCTGCACCGCCTTGTGGGGGTCTCCATGCTCGATGGGCTCCACCGCCGCGCGGGCCGGAGCCTGGCTGCGCCAGTGATTCACGATGCCCTCCAGCTCGCCATCGGAGACCCAGCAGCCCTGGATGCGCGCCAGCTTGGGCGAATCGGGCGCCATATAGAGGCCATCCCCCTGGCCCAGCAGCTTTTCGGCGCCCGGTGTGTCAATGATGACCCGTGAATCCACCTGAGAGGAGACGAGAAAGCTGAGGCGCGCCGGAAAGTTGGCCTTGATCAGGCCGGTGACCACATCCACCGAGGGGCGCTGGGTGGCGATCACCAAGTGGATGCCGGTGGCCCGCGAGAGCTGGGCGATGCGGCAGACCAGCCGCTCCACCTCGTCCGGGGCGACCATCATCAGGTCGGCCAGCTCGTCAATGAACATGACGATATAGGGCAGCTTGGGCTCGCCCAGGGAGAGGGCCTTGGCGTTGTAGGTTTGCAGGTTGCGGGCCCCGGCCTCGGCAAAGACCTTGTAGCGGCGATCCATCTCGGCGGCCAGCCACTTGAGCACCCCCACCACGCGCGGGGGGTCCACCACCACCGGCGCGATCAGGTGCGGGATGCCGTTATAGCTGGATAGCTCGACCCGCTTGGGGTCCACCAGCAGCAGGCGCAGGTCCTCAGGCGTATTGCGGCAGAGCAGGCAGGCGATCAGGGCGTTGATGCAGACGCTCTTGCCCGAGTTGGTGGCCCCGGCGATGAGCAGGTGCGGCAGCGAGGCCAGATCGTCCACCACAGGCGCGCCCGAGACATCCCGGCCAAAGCCCAGGGCCAGGGGATATCCATTCAACTCGGCGAATTCGTCCGATTCCATGACGCTGCGCAGCCCCACCATAGCCATCTCGCGGTTGGGCACCTCGATGCCGACGATGCCCTTGCCGGGCACCGGCGCCTCGATGCGGATGGGGGCGGCGGCCAGGGCCAGGGCCAGGTCGTTGGCCAGCGAGGCGATCTTGGCCACCTGAATCTTGACCCGGCGCACCCGGCCCTTGCGGTCGCGGCGCTCCACATAGCCGGGCTCGATGCCGAACTGGGTCACCACGGGGCCCGGGTTCACCTCGACCACGGTCACCGGCACGCCCAGGCTGCTAAGGGTCTCTTCGATCAGGCGGGCCTTTTCGCGGATATCGCGCAGGCTGGTGGGCGGCTCTTCATCCTGGGCCAGCAGCTCCTCGATGGGCGGCAGCACCCAACGCTGGACGCCGGGCGCCAGGCTCTCCGGCAGCGTCACGACTTGCTCTTCTTCCTCCGGCGCAGCAGAGGGCAGGCGGCGCCGGGGCTCCTCGGCGGGCCGCGAGACGATGGGCGAGGGCTCGCTGCCCAGCAGGGGGCGCCGCGCGGGCGGCTCGGGCGCCTGGGCGCGTTGCTCGGCGCGGCGTTGCTGGCGCGCGGCCCACCACGCGCCGATGCGTTGGCGCCAGGCGGCCACGTCGCTGACCATCTCTTCCAGCGAAAGGTTCAGGAGCAGGGTCAGGCCGATGGCCAGCAGCAGCACGAACAAGACGATGGCCCCGGCCCAGCCCAGGGTGGTCTCCAGGCTGAGGCTCAGATAGTAGCCCAGCAGCCCGCCGCCCACGCCCTGGGCCACGGCGGCCTCGCGGTCGGCGTACAGATGATGGGTGAACCCGAGGAGCGCCGCCAGGAGCAGCAGCCCGCCCAGGAAGCGCATCCAGGGCAGGCGCAGGGGCGACTCGGTCAGGCGGGTCATCAGCCAGAGGGCGAGCAGGATCAGCAACAGGGGCGTGGCGTAGCGGCCCCAACCTAGAGAGCGGGTCAGCAGCCCGATCCACCACTCGGTGAGGGCGCCCCGGTTGCCTGCCAGCAGGCTCAGCAGCGTCACCAGCGCGATGCCCAACAGCAGCAGGCCAAACAGCCAGGAGACCTGCGCCGGTGTGATGCTCACGCCCCTGGCGGGGCTGCGGCGCGGCTGCCTGGCGCGGCTGCTGGTGCGCGGTCGGCGCCGCGTGGTTCTCTTGGTCATGCTCTCCCCGTCCTCTGTGCTGGGCGGTCTCGATGCAAGGGGCTTGCAGGGAGCATTATACCACGCTTTGGAGGCTCACAGCTTGATCAGGATCGGGATCACGATGGGGCGGCGTCCCGTCTCGGCCAGTGCCAGGCGGCTCAGCGCCGTCTCCAGGCGAGCGGTCAGCTCGCTGCGGCTGCCGCCCCGCGCGATCACTTGGGCGATCGCCTCGCGGATGCGCCCGGCCAAGCCGTCGGTCTCGGCCTCGTACATAAAGCCCCTGCTCTCGATCTGCGGCTCGCCCATCAAGCTGCCTGTGTAACGGTCTACGACGACCGTCGCCACCAGCACGCCGTTGTGGGCCAGGGACGTGCGCTCCTGCTGGATGGCCTGCTCCATCTCGGCCACCCCGCTGCCATCCACATAATAGACGCCATTGCCCAGGCGGCCCATCACCTCGGCGCCCCGCGCGCTCAGCTCTAGCACGCTGCCCGTCTCGATGACCAGCACATTCTCCTTGGCGACGCCGCACTGCACGGCCAGCTTGCCGTGCCACACCAGGTGCCGGTATTCGCCGTGGATGGGGACGAAATAGCGGGGGCGGATCAGGTTGAGCATCAGTTTCTGCTCTTCCTGGCTGGCGTGCCCCGAGACATGCACATCCAGCACCTCGTCGTAATAGACATCGGCCCCCAGGCGGAACAGGGCATCCAGGGTGCGGTTCACAAACTCTTCGTTGCCCGGGATGGGCGTGGCCGAGACGATCACCGTGTCGCCCGGCCCCACGCTCACGGGCCGGTACTGATCCTGGCCCATGCGCACCAGGGCCGAGGCGGGCTCGCCCTGGCTGCCGGTGCAGACGATGCTGACCCGGTGGGCGGGCAGGTGCTCGATCTGCTCCACGGGCAGCAGCGTCTCTTCGTCCACATCCAGATAGCCCAAGCTGCGGGCCACCCGCACATTACGCACCATGCTGCGCCCCACGATGGCCACCCGGCGGCCACAGCGCACCGAGGAATCAATCACCTGCTGGATGCGCGAGATATTGGAGGCGAACGAGGCCACGATCACACGCCCGGGCGCCTCGCGGATGATGCGGTGCAGCGTCTCTCCCAGGGCGCTTTCTGAGGGCGTATAGCCGGGGCGCTCGGCGTTGGTGCTATCGGAGAGCAACAACAGCACGCCCTCGCCGCCCAACTCGGCCAGCCGGGCGAAATCGGTGCGTCGCCCGTCCACCGGGTCATAGTCGAACTTGAAATCGCCCGAGTGCACGATCAGGCCCACGGGCGTATGGATCGCCAGGCCCACGCCATCGGGAATGCTGTGGCTGGCGTGGAAAAACGAGATGCGAAAAGGCCCGATCTCGAGCTCGTCGCCGGCGGCGATGGTGCGCATCTCGGCGTGGCGCACGGGCGCCTCGGGCAGCTTGGCCTCGATCAGCCCCAGGGTCAGCGCCGTGGCATAGAGGGGCGCATCCACCTTTTCCAGCAGGTAGGGCAGGGCGCCGATGTGGTCCTCATGGCCGTGGGTGATGATGATGGCGCGCACGCGCTCGGCGTTCTGGTAGACATAGGTCATATCGGGCAGGATCACATCCACGCCCAGCATGTCGTTCTCGGGGAACATGAGCCCCGCATCAATGATGATCAGGTCCTCGCCATATTCGAACACCAGCATGTTGCGGCCGATCTCGCCCAGGCCGCCCAGGGGGATAATGCGCAGTTTGTCGTTGCTCAAGATATCCCCCGTCTAAAAGAGGCTGAGTTGCTCCGGCGGGGCAGCGCGCTGCTCGTCGGAGGCGATGTCTTGGAGGCCGGAAAGGAGTTCGGGCAGCCTATCAAAATCCTGCTCGATGAGGGAGCGGTAGCGGGGCTGGTGCAGGGCCGCCGCCGGATGGAACATGGGCACATAGACGATCTCCCCGATGCGCTTGGGCTGGCCATGCACGCGGCTGATCGAGACGCCCGAATAGGCCAGTTGCATGGAAAAGCGCCCCAGTGTGACGATTACCTTGGGCGCAATGGCCGCGATCTGGCCATCGAGATAGCTGCGGCAGGCCTCGATCTCGTCGGGCTGGGGATCGCGGTTATCGGGCGGGCGGCATTTGACGACGTTGGTGATGAATACCTGCTCGCGGGTCAGGTTGATGCTGGCGAGCAGGCCCTCTAAAAAGCGCCCTGCCGCGCCCACAAAGGGCAGCGCCTGCTGATCTTCGTGAAAGCCGGGGGCCTCGCCGATGAACATGATGCGGGCGTTGGCCGGGCCGGCGCCGGGCACGGCATGGGTGCGGGCGCGGCTCAAGCGACACAGGGTACATTGGCGGATCTGGGCATCTAGCGTTTCCAATTCGGACATAGGCGCGCCTCCCCTATCTACGACAGCGCCACCCCTCCGGCCTTGGCCAGCAGGGTAGAGCCGATGGTGTAACCTGACTCGGCGATTATACTCACCCGTAGCCGGATCGTCTAGCGCGAGCGTGCACGCGGATAGGCCAATTTGCCTATGTTGCGCTGCGACGGTAACATACATGTGGACGCGTTTGCGACTCGCTCTTTTACTGACTGACAAGGAGGCAACGTGGCACTCTTTGGACCACCCAACGTGGAACGATTGGTCGCCCACCAGGATGCGCGAGGACTGATCCGCGCCCTCGACTATGATCGTGACGCGGAGGTGCGTCGCCAGGCCGCCGAGGCTCTAGGATCCATGGGCGACGAGCAGGCTCTCGCCCCGCTGATCTTTCGCCTCAACGATGATGATCTCGCCGTGCGCACGGCGGCGGCCCGCGCCCTGGGCCAGATCGGGGATCCGAGGGCTGTGGAGGCGCTGACCGCCTTGGTAGAACAAGAGCCCGAAGAGCTGGCCTCTGTCGCAGCCCAGGCGCTGGGCGCCATCGGCAGCGCTGATGCCACCCCCACCCTGATCGCCGCTCTGGTAGATCAAGACCCTTCCCTGCGCGAGGTCTCCAGCCAGGCCCTGGCCCAGATCGGCGCCGGCGCAGCCTTTGCCCTGCTCAGGAAACTGGACGAGACCGAAGGCGAGGTCCGGGAGGCGGTACGCGAGACGTTGCGCCGTATGGGCCCCGAGGCCGTGAACGATCTGGCGCTGCAGGTGGGCGACCGCCGCAACCTGGAGCGCACCAAGGCGGCCCTCGTCTTGGGCGAGATCGGCAACGAACGGGCCATCGAGGCCCTGGTCAAGGCCCTCAACTCGACCGATCTGCACGTGCTGCCCTCGGTGATGAAGGCCCTGGCCAACATCGGCGAGCCCTCGGTAGATGCCCTCATCGAGGCCCTGGAATCCGACAACACCTTGCTGGTGCGCTCTACGATTGACGCCCTGGGACGCATCGCCAGCCCTCGCGCTGCAGGGCCCCTGCGCAAGGTGGCCGCTACCCGCAACGCCGTGCTGCGCGACCTGGCCCTCAACGCCCTGGCCCGTATTCCGGACCAAGCCGCCATCGAGCCCCTGATCGAGCAGCTCGGGGCCGAGGCCTGGACGGTGCGCCGCCAGGCCGCCATCGCCCTGGGACGCGCCAACGCCGAGCTGGCGATCCCTGCCCTTGTCGGCGCCCTGTCCGATCCTGAAGCCTCGGTGCGCCGGGCCGCGGCGGCCTCGCTAGACCTGCACAAGTGGCAGCCGACCGACGAATCCGATCCCACCTCCGCTGCAGGCTACTGGGTCAGCATGCGCTATTGGGATAACGCCGTCGCCTGCGGCGAGGCGGCGGTTGGCCCTCTGCTCGCCTGCCTGCACGATGCCGTCTGGGATGACCGGCGCCCCCCGACCATGGCCCTGATCGAGATCGGCATGCCGGCCGTGGAGCCCCTGTTGGCCGCTCTGGAGGATGAAGACAAGGGCGTGCGCCATTCGGCGGCCTTTGCCCTGGGGCGCATCTATCGCAGTATACAAGCAGCCGACGCCGTGGCCGGCGAGCAGGAACAGGGCGATGAGCCGGAGAGTGAGGCCAAGGTTGTTGAGCCTGTTCCCGCCGAAAGGCTGATCGAGCCCCTCAAAGAGGCCCTCTCGGACCCGGATGAGAGCGTGCGGGCCGCCGCCGCGCGTTCCCTGGGCATGTTGGGCGCCGTCGAGGCGGTTCCCCTGCTTATCCACCAGCTTCGCGATGGCGCCACGGCCCGCGTGGGCGCTTCGGACGCCCTGGCCATGCTGGGCGATGCCGCGATCCCCGCCCTGGCCGAGAGCGTGGCCGACGAGGACGCCAACGTCCGGGCCGCCGCCGCCGAGGCCTTGGGCTCTAGCAGCAATGTGGCCGCCGTCGCTCCGCTCATCGGCATCCTTTCGGATGAGGCAGAGCCGGTGCGGTTTGCCGCCGCGCGCGGCCTGGTGCGCCTGGAGGATCTGGCGGTGCCCGAGCTGGTGCAGCGCCTGGAAACAGACGACACCGGCCTGCAGATCGCCATATCCGCCATCCTGGGCCAGATCGCGAACCAGGCCGCGGTGCCCGCCCTCTATACCCTGCTGGGCAGCGAGAACGAGACGGTGCGCCTGACGGCGGGGGCTGCCCTGCACAGCCTGTGGATCGCCAGCCGCGAGCAGGCCGAGCCGCTCCAGGGGGTATCCTCCCTGTTCGTCATGACCTTTACGCCCGAGCCCGAGGATGACGAGCTCCAGCGCTGGCTGATCACCGAGAGCTTTGCCGACCTGGCAACCGACCGGCCTGATATCACCGAGGTGCATACCCTGATGATGGTGGACCAGTCTCGACTGCACGAGAGCTACCAGCCGCTCGCTGAGGAGGGCTATGTGTTTGGCCAGATCGTGGAGCAGTTCCGCGCCTGGGTCGGCGAGCAGGGCGTCGAGCTGGACGAGTGGGAGCAGCGTTTCTTCCACCGCGAGATCATGACCGAGGAAAGCTCGGATGCCAATATCGTCTGTCTGTACTATGCCCTCTAGCGGAGACCGCTAGACGGCGTCACAGCATACGACGGGCCGCCCAACTGCTGGGCGGCCCGTTCTGTGCCAACCGGCGCCGGCGTGAGGCACATGCAATCGTCCTGGGGTATCAGTTCAGAATCGGGGCAAAGCGGCCAACACGTTGTGGATGGCGGCGGCGAACCTTGGCGGGCGGGCGTCTCGCCCGCCACGCTGCATACGCACGCATGCGTACGCATCAAATCTGAACAGTTACGTCCTCGCTCGTCTGTCACGGCGTTTCCAAAGTCCACGTTATGACAAACATAATCGATTGAGTCCGTGT
>CAYZWT010000049.1:0-11043 GCA_964482225.1 uncultured Anaerolineales bacterium | reverse complement strand
CGAGACGCCCGCCCTCCACGGTTCGCTGCCGCCGTCCCCAATGTGTTGGCCTCTTTCCCCCCCCCCCTGGTACGATTATCATTTGAGGGAACCTTACTCCGAAAGTACGATTTTAGGTGAGTGAACGCGCCCCCCCAATTCTGAACTGATACCCTTTGACAGCGATCCGCTGCCATCTATACTACCCGCAATGCACCCCTGGTTTATCCGACAAGCCGCTGCCCACATGCTTGATGCCGAGCGCCTCAAGGCGCTTGAGGCTTGCACCCTGGGCGACAGCGATCTGAGCGCCGGCGAGATGCGCGCTGTGCTGGCCAGACCAGAGCAGCGCGTCTACCTGGCCGAGGCGGATGCCCAGGCTGTGGGCTTTTGCGCCACGTTCGAGACCGCCTCGCCCCAGGGGCGCCGGCTGGAACTGGATATGCTCGGGGTCGCCGAGCAGTGGCGCGGGCGCGGCATCGCCCAGGCGCTGGTGCGGCGCGCGATGGGCGACGCCGCCGGGCGCGGGATCCGCTCCTTTCGCGCCGTGGTGGCCACAGACAACGCGGCCAGCGCACGGGTGTTCGAGCGCTGCGGGCTCTTGCCGGGCCCCGAGCGCCGCGAACTGCTCGTCTATACCATTCGCGGGACGGCGCCGCAAGCCTATCTCCCCGGGGGCTGGCAAGAGGAGGCCGATGGCGCGGCGGCGGACTGGCCAACGGCGCTCCGCGCCTATGGCGGGCTGCCCGGGCACCAACTCGCCCTGATCCGCGATGCGACAGGGAGCCCTGTGGCGGGCGCGGCGCTCTTGACGGTCTACACCATCGCCTATAGCGGCCTGTGGGTCGAGGCGCACTGGTCGCTGGGCGACCATGCCACCCGCGCCCTGGCCAGGGCCGCCGTGGAACGGGCCAAGGCGGCCGGGCTGGACGAGGTGGGGCTGCTCTTGGCGCGCTCGGCGAACACGTCCGAACTGTGGGTCTATGTCGAAGAAGGCTATCAGCGCGCAGGAACGTATCGGTGGTTCACACGCCATGAAGACAGGTAACCGCACGCGCTCCGGGCTGGCCCTGGCGCTGCTCGTCGCCGTCATTGCAGCGACGGGCTATCTTTCGTTTGTGGGCCTAGCCAGCGTCTTTCGCGATCCAGAGGTCTTTTACGCCCGCGTCAGGGAGCTGGGGGGCTGGGCGCCGGCCGCCGTCGTCGGCTTGCAGGCCCTACAGGTGTTGTTCGCGCCCATCCCGGGCCAGGTGGTCGGCATGGCGGCGGGATATCTCTATGGGATCGCCTGGGGCACAGCGCTCTCGCTGACGGGCTTGGGGCTGGGTTCCTGGCTGGCGATCTGGCTGGCCCGGCGCCTGGGCCGCCCGCTGGTCAAGCGCGTGGCGAGCCCCGAATTGATCGAACGGCTGGACCGGCTCTCACAGCGGCACGGCCTGTGGGCCTTTTTCCTGGTGTTCCTGCTGCCCTTTTTGCCAACGGACGTGGGCTGCTTTGTGGCCGGCCTCACGCCGTTGCCCATCGCCAGCCTCGTGCTCTTGGTGCTGGTGGGGCGCCTGCCGGGTGTGGTGCTGCTCAATTGGCTCGGCGCCACATCCCAGACCCTGGGAGGCTCGGCGATCGCGGCGTTGGCGGCGGCCACCCTCGTCGGCGCGCTCCTGATGGTGCATTTCCGCGCCAAGCTCCAAGAGGCCATGTTCGCGTTGATGAAGCGGCTCGGCATCGGTTAGCGCAAGCTGCTGTTGATCGCCTGGCGCAGTTCGCCCAGGTCAAAGGGCTTGATGAGAAAGGGCAGCCCGTGGTCGCCCAAAAAGGCCCGCGTCGAAGGGCTGACGCTATCGCCGGTCATGAACAACACGCGATCGGCCATCTCGGGATACTCGCGCTGAATGTGCTCGTATAGCTCGGCGCCATCCATGTTGGGCATCTTGATGTCGCTGACGATCAGATCAAAGGGCGCGCCCCGCTCGCGCGCGCGCTCCAGGTAGCTGAGGGCCTCGTTCCCATCTCGGGTGACCACGGAGCGATGCCCGTCGCGCGTCAGAACCCGCTGGACGACCCGGGCGATCGGCTCCTCATCCTCCACAAGCAGGACCAATCGGTTGGCCAGAAAGGTCATCTCCTCGAGAGGCATGTCCTCGTCGAAATCGGGCAGGCGGCTGGTTAGGGGTAGCTCCACCACAAACGTGGCGCCCGGCTCTGAGGTCTCTGCCAGATAGATGCGGCCCGCATGTTCGGAGATGATCCCAAAGCAGATGCTCAGGCCCAGGCCCGTGCCTTTGCCCACCTCTTTGGTGGTGAAAAAGGGCTCAAAGAGGTGTTTCCTGGCCTCGGCGCTCAGGCCGGGACCTGTATCACAGATCTGGATGCGCACGGTAGAGCCCACTGATTCTGTCTTGACGGTCAGCCGTCCCCCGTCATGCGCCTCGGCCATGGCATCCCGCGCGTTGCCGATCAGGTTGAAAAAGACCTGCTGCAACTGGTACGGATCGCCCATCACGCCCATACACTGGGGGGCCAATTGCAGCTCTACCGAGATGCCCTCGATGCGAAGCTGGTAGGCCAGCAATTCGAGCGACTTTTGCAGGAGAACGTTCACATCTGTGGGGCGCCGCATGGCGCGGTGCTCGCGTGCAAAAGTTAGCAGGTTGCGCACGATGCGGGCCGCCCTCTGGGCCTGCTCATAGATGCGGGTTACATCCTGGCGCGTCTGCGGGTCAATGTCCTCGCTCATTTTGAGGAGCTGGGCATAGCCCGAGATGGCCGCCAGCGGGTTGTTGATCTCGTGGGTAATGCCGGCGATGAGCTGGCCGATGGCCGAGAGCTTTTCCGATTGCAGCAATTGGGCCTGGGTATCGCGTAGTTCGTCCAGGCTCTCTTGCAGGTTCTTGACCAGGTCGGCGTTGTTGATGGCCGCGGCTGCCAGGCTGGCAAGGGGCATCAACAGGCGTTCATCCTCCTCGCCAAAGGCAAAAGGCACGCTCGAATCCACCGTCAGAGTCCCGATGGGTTGCCCCCTCACGATCAGAGGCGCGGTGAGCAACGAGACGATGCGTCCCGAGGTGGGGCGCACCAGGAAACGCCCATCCCGGGCCACGTCGCCGATATTGATCACCTGGCCGGTCATCAGGGCCAACCCCGCCGCGCCGACCCCAGACCGCAGGGGCGTTTCCTCGGGGCCCGGCGTGCTCGCCCTGGCCTCGTTGGATACGCTCATGGCAACCAGGAGATCGCTATCGGGATCCAGCAGGTGCAGGACGCAGTTCTCGGCGCGCTCCAATGTTTCGGCGACGAGCGATACGATGAGATCGAGCAGCGCGCGCAGGTCCACCGTAGACATGAACGCCTGAGAGACGCGAAAGAGCAGTTCGTTCTGGCGCGCCTCGCGGGCGCGCGCCCTGCGAAGTTGGCCGGTCTGGGCTGCCAGAGCCAGCAGCGCGCCCAGGTGGGCGAGCCGATCCGGATCCGGGGGGAGTTCCGGCGGAGAGCGCAGGATCAGGGCCACTTTTTCGCCGGGCAGGCCGGACCACGCCAACGCAGCCAGCCACTCGCCACCCGCCTCTTGGGCAATCGTATGCGTAAAGAGGCGGTCTTTTGCTGCGTCCGGCAAGAGGCCGTCCGGGCTGGGGGGCGCGATAGTATCCGGCGATGCAAACAAGAGCTCACATTGGTCCACCGCCATCCGGTAGATGGCGCCGCCAAAAGCCCCCAGTTCCTCCAGCGCAGCCTCCAAGACGCCCCGGCAGATCTCCTCCGGCCACGGTTGCTCCCACTGGTCTATCGCCTGCAAGCAGGCGATCAAAGGAGGCAGGTCCGGCGCCTTGCTCACGGCGTCGCCTCCGCCGGTTCGGCGCCCGGCGCATCCTTGGGCCCTGGGGCTTGGGCGGCGATGCGGCGCTCCAGGCGCTGCAGACGATGCCCCAGCTCGCTCAGAGCTGCCGCCCGTGAGGCGCAGCGCAGGCGCCCCTCGCGTACCCCGACGATAGCGCGCCGCACCAGGGCGCGCGCCTCGCCCCATGAGCGCTGCTGGTGCTCCAGGTATTTGGCCAGCTCTACATACGGCTCCAGCGCATCCCCATCCAGGGCGGCGCGCCAGAGGGCGACCGCTTCTTTCCAGCGGCCCAGGCGTTTGAGCAGCATGGCGAGGCGTTGGCCCGCCTCGGCGCGCCGCGCCGCGCTGCCGGCATCCAGGCCCTGCCGATAGGCGGCCAAGGCCGCCTCCGGTTGGCCCTCGGCCTCATACAGCCTGCCCAGCGCCACCGGATCGCGGTAGGGGCTTGGCGAGCGGGCCGAACCCTCTGCCAGCACCCCAGCAGCCCGCACGCTCAGGCTCACCATAGAGAGCACGTCCATCATGTTGTGCGACATGACCCGCGCAATGCCCTCGGTCTCGCCATAGGCCAGGTACTCTTGGTAGATGCCAGGGATGAGATAGCCCGGTACGTCATCCTCGCTGCGCGGGATATGCAGGATATCCCTTTCCAGCGCCGTCAGGGCGCACGATGCCAGCATCCCGCGCCACAGGCGGCGCGCCACGGGCAACAGGTCGAGGTGGGGACGGCGGGCCAGCGGCGAGCGCGCATAGCCGTTGAGGATATAGCGCGCATCCAAGAGGGGCACATCAAAGGTAAAGCCGTTGAACGAGATCAGCCCAGAGCTGCCCTCGACGGCGCCCGAGACCAATTCCAGCAGGCAGGGCTCATCGCCATAATCAGGCGCAAAGTATTGCCGCACCACCATCTCATCGCCTTCGATCCGGCCGAGGCCCACCAGAAAGCAAAAGGTGCCCGCGCTGCGCGCCAAGCCCGTGGTCTCGGTATCGAGCAGCACCGCTTGGGCGAGATCAAAGGGCGCCCCACGGAAGAAACGTTGTGGCCAGGGGGCGGCAGTGGACGCAACAAGGTCCCCCAGAGGCAGGTCGCCATGCCGGTGGGATAGGGGGTAGCGCCGCTCGGAGACAAAGCAGCGCCCCAACGGCGAGTGTACCCACCGCCCAGGCGCCAGTTCCTCCAGGGCAGGGGCCGTTGCGGATCTCTGCACGGGCCTATCCATCGGCCGAGCCGCAAGGGCGGTCCTTCGCCTCAGGATCTCTCCAATGTCCATACGGTTCCTATCATGCCAGAATCGTCGCAACCGTGTGCAGCCACAACTGACGTAGGCACATTATAGCATCCCATAGCCGACAAGGAAAGAACAATATCACAGCGCGCCCGGTTCCGTCCCGATCAGGGCTTTGAGCAGGCCGATGGCGCTTGCTTTGCGGCCCTCGGGCGGCGCCAGTGCAGGGCCGATACAGGCCGGGCAGCCCGACTCGCATGGGCAGCGGCTGACGACCTGGGCCGCGCTATCCAGCAGCGGCTCGATCAGCCGGGGCAACTGGTCCGCCAAGCCCGCC
The DNA here is from genome assembly GCA_964482225.1 of uncultured Anaerolineales bacterium. Taxonomy (GTDB): domain Bacteria; phylum Chloroflexota; class Anaerolineae; order UBA1429; family UBA1429; genus UBA1429. Next base: position 5,669 of record CAYZWT010000049.1, on the reverse strand, counting down.
CCGCCCGGGATCTGGTCATAGATGAACAGCGTGGGCCGTTCGGCGCGGCGGCCTGCTGAATCGGCATGGATGCCGATATCCCCCGGGTCGCACAGCAGCCAGAGGGGCGCCAGGTAGCGCAGCAGGTGCCCCACATCGGCCAGGGTGCTGCCCAGGGCCACCTGGCGCTCGGCCAACTGGTGGCAGCGCGGGCACAGCGTCACCAGATTGGACAACTGATTGGCATAGCGGTAGGCATCGTTGCGCCCCGGCTCCCAGCCGTATTCGCGAAAGGGCGTCACATGGTGCACATCGTGGTTGCGCCCAGGGCGCTCGGGTGCGCCGCAGTGCACGCAGCGATAGCCGTCGCGCTGGCGGGCAAGTGCGCGCTGCGCATCCCAATCGGGCCCGCGCGCCCCGCCCTGGTCGCCCGTCCACAGTCCCTGGGCCTCCAACCGGGCCACCAGGTCGGGCTGCACCCCCAGCCAAAAGGCCGAGGTCAGGATGACCTGCTCCGGTAGGTGCACGACTCCCCAGCCCAGCACCTCCTGGGTCTCGAAACGCTGGCGGCGATAGCCCGTCACCTGGCGGGTGAGACGGATCTCGCCGTGGGCCGTCGTCATGCCCTCGCCCTCTGTGGACCCCATGGTGCGCTCGATCTCGATCTCTTCACGCTCGCTGGGCGTGGTGTAATAGTCGCTGGTCACCGGCTCCACCTGGGCGAGTTTGGCTTCCAGATCCAGGGTGCGTACCAGGTAGGGCCGCCCCTCGTGCAAATAGATGGCCTCCTCGTGCAGCCAGCGCGGCGCGTCGCTGCGTTCCACCTCGCCGATGGTGACGCTGCGGCCCTCTGGCTCGCGGCCGGCGACGATGGCCACCCGTGCGGCCTCGGCGGAGCGCAACGAGATCTCGCCCGCCGGAAAGCCCTGGCCTGCCCAGAACCAGCGCCCCCGGCTGAGGCGCGCCTCTCCGGCGGCCTGGAGCGCCCCCAGGATCGCGCGCCCGTCGTCGTCGCGGGCGGCCTCGTCCTCGTCCAGAGGCAGCTCGTACAGGGCGGCCTGCTCGTGGCCGCTGCGCACATACAGGTTATCCGGGTTGATGCGCGCGGCCTCGGCCCCGCCGCCAAACAGGTGCTCGGGATGGGCCATGACGTACTGATCCAGCGGCGAGGCCGAGGCGATCATAAAGGCCGCCGAGGGGGCCTCGCCCCGGCCCACGCGCCCGATGCGCTGCCAGGTGCTGGCCACGCTGCCCGGATAGCCCACCAGGATGGCCGCCGTCAGTCCGCCGATGTCTATGCCCAGCTCCAGGGCGCTGGTGGCCACGACGCAACGCACCCGCCCATCGCGCAGGCCCGCCTCGATCTCACGGCGCTCGGCGGCCAGGTAACCGGCGCGATAGCCGCGCACCACCTCGGGCGATAGGCCCACCCGCTCGACCCGCTCGCGCAGGGCGATCACGAGTTGCTCGACGGCCAGCCGCGAGCGCGTGAAACAAACCACCTGCTCTCCACGCCCCACCAGCGCCAGGGCCAGCTCGCGCGCATCCACCAGGGGCGAGCGGCGGATGCCCAGGCGCGCCTCGATCACGGGCGGGTTCACCAAGGCGACCTGCCGCTCGCCGCCGGGCGCGCCATTTTCCACCACCACCTGCACCGGCTCGCCGATCAGGTTCTGGGCCAGCTCGGCGGGGTTGGCGATGGTGGCCGAGGCCAGAATGAACTGGGGCGCGCTGCCGTAAAAGGCGCACAGGCGGCGCAACCGCCGCAGCACATGGGCCACATGGCTGCCGAACACGCCCCGGTACACGTGCATTTCGTCAATCACCACATAGTCCAGCTCCGTGAGCAGCTCCCGCCACTGGGTATGGTAGGGCAGGATGCCCACGTGGAGCATGTCCGGGTTGGTGATCAGCACCTGGGCGGCCTGGCGGGCGGCCCTTCGCCGGCTCTGGGGCGTGTCGCCGTCATAGATGATGGCCGCCGCAGCGGTCCCCGCCTCCTCCAGGTCGCGGGCCAGGCCGTGGCGCTGATCCTGGGCCAATGCCTTGGTCGGAAATAGGTACAGGGCGCGGCTCTGGGGCCGCCGCAGGATGCGATCCAGCACGGGCAACTGGTAGCAAAGGGTCTTGCCCGAGGCTGTGGGGGTGACAACGACCACATTGGCGCCCTCCAGGGCCAGGGCCACCGCCCGGGCTTGGTGGCTATACAGGCGCGGGATGCCGCGCGCGGCCAGCATGGTCTGTAGCCGGGGATGTAGCGCATCGGGCGTCTTGGCATACCGGGCGGGCTGAGCAGGCAGGCGGCGCCAGGCGACGATCTGCGGGGCCAAGCGCTCGTCGGAGCGGATGCGCGCCAGGGATTCGCCCAGGCGCTCGCCGGGAGAGGGGCCACGGGGGACTTGGGGGGTCATGGGGCGTCTATGGCGACGCCTCGCCCGAGAGGAGGGCCATCAGACCGGCCTCGTCCAGGGTCGGGACGCCCAGTTTCTCTGCCTGGCGCGTCTTGGAGGCGCCGGGCTTGTCGCCCACCAGCAGATAGCTGGTGTTGCCCGAGACGCTGCCGGTGACCCGGCCCCCATGCGCTGTGATCAGCGCGGCGGCGGCCTCGCGGCTCATGCTGGGCAGCGTGCCTGTGATGACGAAAGAGAGGCCGTTCAAGGGCTGCGCCTCGGCCTGCTCGGCGGGGGCCTCGTCGGCCATGCGCACGCCCCGCTGCCGCAGCCGGGCGATCATCTCGCAGTTGCGGGGCTGCTGGAAATAGGCCACGATATCGGCGGCAATGATGGGGCCGATGCCCTCGATCTCGGTGAGTTCGCTCTCCTGCGCCGCCATCAGGGCGTCCATCGAGGGATAGTGGTCGGCCAGCACCTGGGCCACACGGCTGCCCACGCCCCGAATGCCCAGGCCCGTGAGCACGCGCCACAGGGGCCGCTCTCGCGTGGCATCCAGCGCCCGCAGCAGGTTCTCGGCGCGCCGCTCCTGAAAGCCCTCCAACGCCACGAGTTGCTCCTGGGTGAGGGCGTACAGGTCGGCCACGTCGCGCACCAGCCCCGCATCCACCAGCATCTGGGTCACGCGAATGCCCAGGCCATCCACATCCAACGCGCCCCGCGAGGCCCAATGCTCGATGTGGCGCACCACCTGGGCCGGGCACTGGGCATTGACGCAGTAGACGGCCACCTGGTCCGGCTCCTGGGCCACCGGTTCGCCACAAGAGGGGCAGGTGGTGGGGATGACAGGCGCCTGCTCCGCTCCGGTGCGCAGCTCCACCACGGGCTTGAGCACCTGGGGGATCACGTCGCCCGCCCGCCGGATGACGACCATATCGCCCTGGCGGATGTCTTTGCGGGCCAGGTCCTCGAAATTGTGCAGGCTGGCCTGGCGGATCTCGACCCCGCCCAGGCGCACCGGCTCCAGCACGGCGTAGGGGGTCAGGACGCCGGTGCGCCCCACGTTGACCTCGATGCGCAGCAGGCGGGTGGTGGCCTCGCGGGCCGGGAACTTGAATGCCACCGCCCAGCGCGGGGCGTTGCCGACGATGCCCAGGCGTTCCTGGGTGGCCAGGTCGTTGATCTTGATCACCACGCCATCGGCCTCATAGTTGAGGGCGTCGCGCTTGTCCATCCACTCCTGGCAGTAGGCCAGCACCTGCTCGAAATCGTCGAACAGGCGGATATCGGGGTTGACGGCGAAACCGAGCTGGCGCAGGTAGCTCAGGGCCTCCCACTGGGTGGCGATCTCGTGGCCCTCGACATAACCGATGGCATAGGCGAACAGGCGCAGGGGCCGTTGGGCCGTGATGCGTGAATCGAGCTGGCGCACCGAGCCCGCCGAGACGTTGCGCGGGTTGGCAAAGGGCTCCTGGCCCTCGGCGACCCGCGCGGCATTGAGCGCCTCGAACAGGTCGCGCGGCATATAGATCTCGCCCCGCACCTCGATCCGGGCGGGCGCTTCGGGGCCGTCGGGGGCAACGGGGATGCGCAGGGGCACGTTGCGGATGGTGCGCACGTTGGGGGTAATGTCCTCGCCCACGCGGCCATCGCCCCGGGTGGCGCCGCGCACCAACACGCCTTCCTCGTAGGTCAGGGCCACCGCCAGCCCGTCAATCTTGGGCTCGGCCACGAATTCGAGGGAGGTCTCCTCGCCCAGCAGGCGGCGGGCGCGCCCCAGCCACTCGCGCACCTCGCCCGCGCTGAACGCATCGGCCAGGCTGGTCATGGGCGCCGGGTGCTCGACGCGCGAGAACTCGGGCAACGGCGCCGCCCCCACCCGCTGGGTAGGGGAATCGGGCGTCACCAGCTCGGGATGCTGGGTCTCTAGCGCGCGCAGCTCGTGGACCAGCGCATCGTACTCGGCGTCGGTGATCTCGGGAGCATCCAGCGCATAGTAGCGATGGGCATGATATTGCACCACGCGGCGCAACTCGGCGATGCGCTGGGCGACATCAGGTGACATGGCGGTATCTGGCTCCTTGCGAACCTACAAGGCGCGCCCGAACAGGGGAGCAGAGCTGATCCCCTCGGGCGCGCCCCTGGCTGAGCGGGTACTATTCTTGCTTGCGCAGGAATTCCGCGGCCACCCAGCCTGAGGTGCCGACCTCGTCGCGCACCTGCCACCAGGTATAGCCGGTGGATTCTTGCGGGCCGCCCACGACCTCGACCACCTTGTCCTCGGTGAGCATCTTGACCACCGGATGCCCCGTTCCGGCGCCGGAGCGCATCCGCAGGCCGGTGCCGCCGGTGCAGCAGACGGTGGCCATATCGCCGATGGTCAGGGGCACCTGGGGCCCCGCCTCGGCCTCTTCGTCAGGAGACGCCGTTGCGGCAAGCTCCTGGGTCGGCGTGGGAGGCGGCAGCGTAGGCAGGGTCGTTGTGGCGGTCGGCGCAAAGGCGGGCAGGGTTGGCTGCTCCGTGGGCCCCTGGGTGGGCTGCGTTCCAGCCGCCGGGCGCGTCGGCGAGGGGGTGACCCCTGTCACAGCGTCGTTCGGCGGGTAAAAGAGCGCCCACCAAAGCCCCAAAACGACAAAGAGCACCAGCGCGGGCACGGCGAAATACATCCACCTGGGCCAGCCTTCCTGGCTAGAACGAGTACGGCTTGGGCCCCTGCTTTCTGTAGGCATTTACCCCCTCCTTATTGCGCGAGCGGCATCTGCAACGATTATAAAGGGGCTGATGCGCTCTGTCAACGCGCGGCTCGGTTTCATCTTGTGTTGGCGAGAAAGCGGGGTACCCGCCAAGCGGGATCGGCGCGCAGGACGGGGGGACTGGGCTTTGCCGTTGCTCTGGCGTAGCCCAGACAGGCAAGTACGTTCCGGACGTTCAGATCAGTAACGCATCCAGATAGCTCAGTTCTCCTGGATCTGCCCCGGCCACCTCCAGGGGAGAGAGGCCCGGGTGTTTGTAGGCTCGTTTGCGTTCGCACCTCCATTGAGCGGGTGTGAAGTTGTGGTAGATGGCCCATACCAGCGCCGCCCGCTCCAGGCGCTCGTCAGAGCCGTGGTTGCGACCATGGCCCAGCCTGAGACGAGAGTCGCGCCACAGATGCCAGGGGCCGATGCGGCTCAGCCCCTGGTGGCTCACGGTGCTCTCACACCACGGACACCGTCGCCAATTCTGCCCCGTCCGCTTCGCCAATCGTTTTGGTGATTGTTCGAGTATTGGTGGAGCATATTGGCACCTGAGAGGGAGGCA
>CAYZWT010000048.1:0-11200 GCA_964482225.1 uncultured Anaerolineales bacterium | reverse complement strand
CTTGCTCGGGCGTCAGGGTGTCGATCTCGATCCCCATGGCGTGCAACTTGAGCGCCGCGCTCAGGTGCCCAGGCTCCACGAGTTCAGATAGTGCTCTTGCTCGGGCGTCAGGGTGTCGATCTCGATCCCCATGGCGTGCAACTTGAGCGCCGCGCTCAGGTGCCCAGGCTCCACGAGTTCAGATAGTGCTCTTGCTCGGGCGTCAGGGTGTCGATCTCGATCCCCATGGCGTGCAACTTGAGCGCAGCGATCTGGTCGTCAATCTCCTTGGGCACGCCATACACGACATTTTCCAGGCGCTCGTGGTTCTGCACCATGTACTCGGCGCAAAGGGCCTGGTTGGCAAAGGACATGTCCATCACGGCGGAGGGGTGCCCCTCGGCAGCGGCCAGGTTGATCAGGCGCCCCTCGCCCAGAACGTTGATCTCGCGGCCATCGGGCAGCACATACTGCTGCACCGAGGGCCGGGGCTGGCGCACCTCGATGGCGCGCTCGGCCAGGGCCGCCAGGTTCAGCTCGACGTTGAAATGCCCCGAGTTGGCCAGCATGGCGCCGTTCTTCATGCGCTCGATGTGGTGCATGTCAATGACGTTCATGTTGCCCGTGGAGGTGACAAAGATGTCGCCCAGGGGCGCTGCCTCGGCCATGGGCATCACGCGATAGCCGTCCATGACCGCCTCCAGGGCGCGCAACGGGGCCACCTCGGTGATGATCACATTGGCGCCCATGCCGTGGGCGCGCATGGCGATCCCGCGGCTGCACCAGCCATAGCCTGCCACCACCACGGTCTTGCCCGCCAGCAGCGTGTTGGTGGCCCGGATGATGCCGTCAATGGTGCTCTGGCCTGTGCCATAGCGGTTATCGAAAAAGTGCTTGGTGTTGGCGTCGTTGACGGCGACGATGGGATAGGCAAGCTGTCCCTCTTGCTGCAGGGCCCGCAGGCGGATCACACCGGTGGTGGTCTCTTCGGTGCCGCCGATCACGTCGGCCAACGCCTCGCGCCGCGTGCTGTGCAGCGTGGAAACCACGTCGGCGCCATCATCCATTGTAATATGGGGCCGGTGGTCAATGGCGGCGGCAATGTGCCGGTAGTAGCTGTCGTTGTCCTCGCCCTTGATGGCGTAAACGGGTATGCCGTACTCGGAAACCAGCGCCGCCGCCACATCGTCCTGGGTGGAGAGGGGGTTCGAGGCGCACAGGACGCACTCGGCGCCGCCCGCCTGCAAAGTGCGCATCAGGTTGGCCGTCTCGGTGGTCACATGCAGGCAGGCCGAGAGGCGCACGCCCTCCAGGGGGCGCTCCAGCGCAAAGCGCTCGCGGATCAGGCGCAGCACCGGCATCTCGCGCTCGGCCCAGTGGATGCGATTCAGCCCGGCCTGCGCCAGGTTCAGGTCCTTGACGTCGTACGATTGGCTCACAGAGGTATCCTTTCTCTCGCAGCCGGTCTCTACGGCTGGTTATCCATGATCGAACGCTGCAAACGTTCCTGCCCAGGGCAAGGACCGTCGTCATAGTGGGTCAGCAGGTGGAAATCATCATAGCGTGTGACCACATCCGCCAGCGCAAGGTTGCGCAGGGCGTCAATGGAAAAGTCCTGCACGGTGAACGAGGCCACCAAGGTGCCATGCACCACGGCGCGCCGCAAGCCCCCGACGGTCAGGTCGCCCGTCTGGGCCAGATAGCCCATGAACCCGGCGGCAAAGGTATCACCCGCGCCGGTGGGGTCCACCACCCGCGCCAGCGGGTAGGCTGGGGTGAGGAAGAAACGCTCGCCGATGCTCTCGCCGTGAGTGACCAGCAACGCGCCATAGCGCCCACGCTTGACCACCAGCGCCTTGGGCCCTAGATCCAGGATGGCCTGGGTAGCGGCGATCAGATTGGGCTCGCCCGCGTACTGGATCACCTCGGCCTCGTTGAGCAGCACCACATCCACCAGCGACATGGCGCGGGTCAGCGCCTCGCGCTTGGAGCCCATCCAAAAGTTCATCGAATCCAGCGCCGTCAGCCGGGGCGATTCGATCTGCGAGAGCACGTGGAGCTGCAAGTCCGGGTCAATGTTCGCCAGGAACACATAGGGTGTGCGACGATAGTCCTCGGGCAGGGTGGGCTGGAAATCGGCAAAGACGTTCAGGCGCGTATCCAGGGTCTCGGCATCGCCCAGGTCGTCGCCATAGCGCCCGCTCCAGGAAAACGTCTCGCCCTCGACCACCTGTAGGCCGCGCAGGTCAATGTTGCGGCCCTGCAAAAAGCGCACGTGCTCCTGGGGGAAATCCTGGCCCACCACGCCCACCATGCGTACTTGGGCATACAGGCTGGCCGCCGTGGCGAAATAGGTGCAGGCGCCGCCCAGGATGCGCGAACGACTGCCCGCGGGGGTCTCGATGTTGTCTACGGCAACGGAACCGACGACCAGGATGGACAAGGCTAGCTCCTCTCAGGCTTGTTGCTGGGGCGGGTCATCATCCGGCGGCGGGGCTGCGCCATAGCGCGCGCGCAACTCGGCTGATACGGCCTGGGTCAAATCCAACACCTGCTCGGACAACTGTACACTGAGCGCCCCCAGGCTGGTGGAGGGAGAGACCATGCCCTGGGTCAGCAACTGCTCTCGGGGCACACCCGCCTCGGCCAGCAGATCTATGCCGCTTTCCAGGCGCTTGACCAGGGACTCGACCGATTCAGAGCGCGCCGGTGCGCCGGCAGGCACGATGCCCCAGCCCAGGACGCCGCCCCGCGCCATAAAGCCGGCCAGGTCCTCGGCGTAATCCACCAGGCTTTGGACATAGTCATACGCATCGAAACATAGCAGGTCGGCAGAGGTGCCGGCCAGCACGGACCAATCCGTGGCGCCCGAGCAGTAGATGCCCTTGAGACCCTTGAGACCGGCAAAAACGTCCTCGAACAGCTCGATGGCGTGTTCTGCGCTGAGGGCCACCGAACTCGACCCAAAGGATGCCATGTAGGGTTCGTTGACGATCATGATCGAATGGGGGCAGTAGCGTTGCAGCGCCTCTTCCTGCCAGGCAGCCTTGAGGCGCAGGTGCTTGGCGACCGCGTCCTCCATCACCTCATCGTACAGGATGGGGCGGCGGTTCTCATCTACAATAGTGAGGCCCCAACTGACGGGGCCCGTGATCTCGCCTCGGATCGCCAGCGGCTCGCGCGGGAACGAGATGTCGCCGCGTCGCAAGGCGTCCAGGCCAGCGGCATAGGCGCCGCTGATGCGGCCATAGGCCAGGTCGTCCTCGAGATAGGCGAGATAGAGCACTTCAAGGCCCCGGTCTATATCCTTGCGGCGATCCACATGGATGGCTGCATCGTCCAGGGTGACGCCGGGGAACCGCTCGCTATACTGGGTGTACATGTTCTCCAGATAGCTCTTGCGGGGCAGGCGCGGCCAACAGGGGATCTCGGGGAAACGGCTCAACAGGGCATCCCACGCCTCAAAGACATCGGTGTGGGGCAGGCCCCCAAATACCAGGGGGAGCCAGGCGAGCTCCATCTGCGGGCTGGCAGGCGCTTCGGTCATCGGATCCTCTCGAACTGGGGCACAAAAAAACCTCCCGTTAGGGAGATTGCATTACGTGAACCCTCATCTTTCAGGCGCTCCCAGTCGCCTGCCGGAATTGGCACCGTGATCGGCTGCTGGCAGCCGTCAGGTTGCCGGGGCTTCTCAGGGCCAGGTCCCTCCGCCCCTCTGGATGAGTGTTCTTCCCGGTGCATGGCAAACAACGCAGGCATGGTAACACAGGCGGGCCGGAGTGTCAAACTCTGGGGCGAGGCACTCAGCGCTGGGTCAAAAGCTAGATGTACATAGCCAGGGCTCCGGAAAGCCCCGAACCGGCTCGGCGACGCATTGACATAGGCGCCCCTGCGCTATATGCTGGCAGCAACGGGCCATCTGGCAGCGTCTGTTCCCACGCTTTTGCCTTTTCTGCAGACGCTGCCCGCTCCGTTATGGGCGATTTGGCCTGCTATGCGATGTATCTACTCGGGCTCGTGGCCGTTCTGGCGGTTCTCGCTGGCTGTGGTGGCGCGGGCGTGCCATCGGAGGAGGAGAGCGCGGCGGGTCCGGCGACGGCGGCGCCGGTCCAGGCGCTGGCAGAAGGGGCGGGGGCGTGCAGCATCACGTGGGCGCGGCTGGAGCATGGGGCGCAGAACCGCATCGGGGCGTACCGGCTCACGTTCGAAGTGAAAAACGATGCGAGCATACCGCTTTACGATGTCTAGTATGATGCAGGAGCGCCAATTCCCCGGGCGAGACCAAGGCGGGCTTTGGGGTGCTGATCCGCCCGGATAACGGCAGAACGGGTGCGTTTACCTTTCAGGTACACTGCAGCGACGTATCGGGGCAGATCATCGCAACCAGCCCGCGCTATGCGATCGCGGGGAGCGAACCGGCAAAGCCGTAGCCGGATGGGGAAAGGACCAGCTATGAGGCAGAATACGTGATGGCGCGAAGCGAACCGGGCCTGACGCGCGACGAGATTACCGCCGGGCTGTGCCGGCTGGGGGTGCGCCGGGGCGATCTGCTGGAGGTGCACAGCTCCCTCGGCAGTCTCGGCTGGGTGCAGGGTGGCGCCGCGACGGTCATCGAGGCGCTGATCGAGGTTGTGGGGCCGGAAGGGGCTCTGGTGATGCCTGCGATTCCCGTCAGTCTGCCGGTGCCCTTGACCGACGAGGAGGCCGCACTTGGGATCACATGGAAGGTGCGCGTGCTGGATTTCGAAAGCCCCGAACCCACGGGCATGGGCGCCATCGCCGACACATTTCGACGCAGGCCAGATGTGGTCTGCGGGACACAGCGCTATCGCACCTGCGCCTGGGGCCGCGATGCGCAGCGCTACAGCGAGGGGTTTGGCGCCCTGCCGGCGGATGGCGGGCAGGTGCTGCTCATCGGGGTGGGCATCCAGCGTTGCTCGTGCATGCATGTAGCCGAGGATGGCAACGTCCCCGAGGAGATCCGTGCGCTGCTGCACCCGCCAGAGGAACTGGCTCACGAGTATCCCGACGACCGCTGGCTGGTGGGCTACGGCCCGTCGGTGGAGGCTACTTGGCTGGCGGTATGGGAAGAGGCGGTGCGGGCGGGAGAGGTGCAGACGCGCCAGATCGGCAGCGCTGCCTGCCACCTCTTTCCGGCGCAAGCTGTGGTGCGCCGCTATGCCGAAAGGCTGCGCATTGATCCCTATGCGGCGTTTGGACTCTGATTGACAGCGCCCCCTTCACGCCCTACAATACCCTCGTTCCCGCGCCCATAGCTCAATGGATAGAGTGCCGGACTTCGAATCCGTAGGTTGCAGGTTCGACCCCTGCTGGGCGCACAAGACCCCGAAAACGATTGACGGACTACCCAGTCTGTCAGTCGTTTCTCATTTTCGACTACCGGACTAAAGTCCCCTCCGACTACCAGACTGGTTCTGACCCACCCTAAGCCGTTGAGAAGACCAGCGCGAACCAAGGGGTACTAGGCTGTGTCTGCATATTGGGTCCAGACAACCATGAAACTGACAACCCACATAGCTCGATAGCTTCCCCCCAGTTTGCCATAGCGAGTGGCGAGATGGCGGAACTCATTGAGCCAACCGATCGTTCGCTCAACCAGATTGCGCTCACGGTAGATGTCGCGATCAAAAGTCCCGAGATGGCGTTCATCACGTTGCCGTGGGATGGCGTAACGTATGCTCCTGCGATGCAGATAGGTGCGAATCCGCCGGGAGTTGTATCCTTTGTCGCCAACTACCCCCTAGGGACGGATGCGGGGGCGTCCCGAACCGATGCGCTTGATAGCCCCCTGTTCCATGAGAGGCTCGAATACCGTTGATTCGTGCTGTTGACCGGGCGTTAGCAGGACTGTAATAGGGCGCCCTTGGCCCTCAACACAGAGGTGGACCTTGGCGCCAAAGCCCCCACGACGGCGCCCTAGAGCTTCAGCGTCGGGGTCCCCCCTTTTACCCCGGCCGCACGCTTGTGCGCCCGAACGACGGTGCCATCTACATGATGGCAATCCCAGTCAACTAACCCATCCCGATCTGCCTCTTGCAGAAGCCATTTCAGGATACGATCCGAAACCCCTGCTTTACGCCACCGCTAGAAGCGGCTGTACACTGTCTGCCAGGGGCCGTAGCGCTCGAAGATCCCGCCACGGCGCGCCTGTGCGCAGAATCCGTAAAATGCCGTTCAGGATCATGCGATGATCCTTGGCAGGTCGCCCACGGCGATGATTCGGCAACAAAAGCTCCAATCGTATCCACTGCCCGTCTGTTGGCTCGCCTCGTTTGTTCATGGAACCGAGCATACTCGCCTATGAATCGATTTGCAGACACAGCCTAGGCTTACCCCGCGCGTGGGGTGAACGGCGCGGGTCGCTGCGCGCCCCAACGCTGGGGCTTTGCTGGCATCGGGTCCTGCAAGCCGCGCCTCGCGTCAGAACCAGTCCTCAGTACCATCGCCGTTCCCTGACTCTCTTTTGATTGACCGATCAGACCTACCAAGGGAGGGCCAGGAACCAATCGTTCGGGCGATGTGCGCGTCGCCAAGCCATGGTAGGGTACACACGGACCCATCTCTTGCACTCGGTCCTACAATCCCCCTGCCCAAGCCCTGGAAATGAACGGCTTTACAGGGGCCCCATACGAAGGAGCGACGATGAGAATACTTGATAGCGACTTTTCTGTGGGCCTCCAGGAGGCCGGTGTCCCTCCGTGCCTATCGCTCTATCAGCCGACGCATCGCCACCATCCAGAGAACCAGCAGGACCCGATCCGCTTCCGGAACCTCACCAGCGAACTGGAGAAGCGTTTGCTCAAGCTATGCACAAAGCAAGAGACACACGCAATCCTGGAGCCGCTGCGGGCATTAGGTCAGGACCACGACTTTTGGAACCATACCCTCGACGGGCTGGTAGTGTTCGGGGCGCCAGGCTTCTCACGAGTCTACGGGCTCCAGCGGCCGGTCGCGGAACTAGTGATCATAGCCGATAGCTTTCACACGAGTCCGCTGATCCGGATTCTGCAGTCCGTTGATCGATACCAAGTGCTGGGACTGAGCAGGCATGAGGCCAAGCTCTACGAAGGCAACCGCGACGCCCTGGATGAGATAGAACTGGCCGAGGGTGTGCCGCGCTCCATTGTTGATGCGTTGGGAGAGGAACTGACCGAGTCTCACCAGACCGTTGCAGCATACGGTGGTGCGGGCGACGGGCAGGGGGCCATGCACCATGGCCACGGAGGCAGAGAGAGTGACGTGGACTCTGATGCCGAGCGCTTTTTCCGCGCCGTCGACCGCGGGGTTCTGGAACACCACTCGCGGAGATCGGACCTGCCGCTGATCCTCGCAGCGCTTCCTGAGCATCATCATCTCTTCCATCAAGTCAGCGCCAACCCTTTTCTGATTGAAGAGGGCATTCATATTCACCCAGACGCGCTGTCATCTACCGATGAGCTGCGCCAGTTGGCTTGGGAGGTATTCGAACCTCGATATCGCGCACGATTGGCGGCTCTATCAGAAGACTATGCAAGGGCGAGAGCCCTTGATCTCGGGGATGACCAACTGCCGCGCATTGCCAAGGCCACCATCGCCGGACGAGTTGCGACGCTCCTCATCGAAGCGGACCGTGAGATTCCCGGGCGGCTTGACGCAGTGACCGGCAACGTCACGTTGGCCGACCCGGCGCGCCCGGAGGTTGACGATGTGCTCGACGACCTGGGGACATTGGCCCTCAAGATGGGAGGCAATCTGGTCATACTTCCCAGCGAGGGGATGCCAACCGATACGGGAGTGGCTGCGATCTATCGCTACTAGGGCGGGAATTCGACAGTGAGGATGACCAGTACGCGGCCATGTGCGAGCGGTCGAGTGGCGCCTCTCGCGGGCACCTGAAGTGTATACGCACCACTATCTGGCAGACTAACCAGGAGCATAGACCAATGCATATTCAGTTCAACACCGATAGCAACATCAAAGGCGACACCGATCTGGCCGCCAAGACCAAGGCGGTCGTGATGGCAACTTTGGACCGCCTCAGCGACCGCATCACTTCGGTCGAGGTTTACCTGGCAGACGAGAACAGTGATCAGAAAGTAGGCACCCAGACGATACGCTGCGTGATGGAGGCCCGTCTCACCGGCTTGTCGCCGCTCGCCGTGACAAATCACGCGGATTCGGTAGAGGAGGCGGTTGACGGCGCCGCAGACAAGCTGGAGCGCGTACTACAGAGCACCCTTGGCCGGCTAGAGACCCTTCAAGAGGAGCCGCCGCCAATCGAATGAAGCGCGCCCATCAAGTGGGCTGCGGCGTCTTGTGCGGACTCGGCTCTGCATGAGTACCAGTTATGCCAGCGGGGTCAGTAACCATCGCATACATCCTTTGAGAGAGGTATCCGAATGCAAGTCGTAGGGCTGCATCTCGGATAGGATACACCTCACCTATGCTGCTTTGTGACAACCCAGCAGATGGTAGGAGCTTTTGGTATGGATCCAACTATCATCACTGTTCTGGCTATCCTCATCGTTACAGTGATCATGCTCGTTTTTGAGGTTGTGCGCATCGACGTTGTGGCCATTCTCTGTATGCTGGCGTTGGGATGGACCGGCGTGTTGACGCCGCAAGAAACGCTCTCTGGTTTTTCAAGCAATGCCGTGATTGCCATGATCGCCGTCATGATTCTGGGGCAGGGCATTGCTAAAACCGGGATCATGGATCGGTTTTCACGCGCAGTCCTGGATAGAGTGGGGACCAAAAAGTCGAGTGTGATTGGGGTAATGTCCCTATCGGTGGGGCTGCTCTCTGGGCTTATCCAGAATATCGGTGCGGCAGCGCTTTTTCTGCCGGGTATTCTCAATATCTCACGTCGGGAGAAGATCCCTGCATCGGCGTTGATCATGCCGATAGGCTTTGCGGCCATAGTGGGCGGCACGTTGACCATGGTAGGCTCGGGCCCGCTGATTCTGGTCAACGACCTGCTTCGCAATGCTGACTTGGCGCCCTATGGGTTGTTCAGCGTAACTCCGGTGGGTATTCTGTTGCTTCTTTCTGGAATTGGCTTTTTTTACTCCCTTGGTAAACACGTTCTACCCAATGCGGAATCCCCGGGTGAATCGATCTCGGAGCAGGATAAACTGATTGAGGCGCTACATCTGCCGCATCGTATCTGGCACTATGCCATTCCCCCAGAAAGCGCATTGGCAGGCAAAACGACCGAACAATCGGGTGTATGGGGAGAATTCGATCTCAATATCCTCGGTATCTCGCAAGGCAAGGAGGCCGAATATGCGCCCTGGCGAGAAGCCAAGTTCGAGGCTGGGCAGGAGATGGCGCTCTTGGGCAGCGAAGAGAATGTAAGACAATTCGCCTCCGTCTACAACCTGAGATACCTAGAACGGGCTTTTCGCTTCTCCAGTCTCAACGATCCCGAGCGTGCCGGTTTTGCAGAAGTCATTATCCCGCCCCGTTCGGACATGATTGGTCAGACCATTCGCCAGTATTCGCTTCGCAAACGGTATGCCGTGGAGCCGGTGATGGTGTTCAGCAAGGGAGAAGAAGTACGGGGTGATTTTTCCGACCGTCAGATACTTGCCGGTGACGCTATTATTGTCTATGGTTTATGGGAGAACATAGGCGCTCTGAAATCGAACTCTGGTTTTGTGGTGGCGACGCCGTTCACGGTCGAAGAGAAGCAAAAGCCCTCAAAGCTCTGGTGGGCCGCGCTCTGTTTCCTGTGCGCCATCGGATTGACAATGACCGGCGCTCCTATCTCGCTGGCGTTTTTTACCGGCGCTATCGCCATGGTACTGACCCGGGTACTCACAATCCAGGAAGCCTATCAAACCATCGAGTGGAAGGTTGTTTTTCTTCTTGCCGGGCTTATCCCGCTAGGGGTTGCCATGCAAAAGACCGGAACCGCCGCTTTTCTGGCAGAGAAAGTGATGTCGTTGGTTCAGGGGGGGCATCCGGCGCTTATCCTCTTGACCGTCTCAGTATTATCCACCCTGTTTTCGCTGTTTTTGTCCAATGTGGGTGCGATTGTGGTGCTAGCCCCGTTGGTCATGAGCATGGCGCATATCGGCGGGCTCGATCCCCGCCCCCTGGTTCTGATGGCAGCGATATGTGCGGCAAATTCCTTTGTTCTGCCAACCCACCAGGTCAATGCGTTGCTGATGTCCTCCGGCGGATATCGTAATGCAGATTACTACAAGGCCGGCGGGGGAATGACCCTGCTATTTCTTGCGGTTGTCGTGCCTGTGTTTTACTTTTTCTATCTATAAACCCAGTAACAGGAGGAGAGGTCTCATGCTGCTCAAACACTTTTTCGTCGGCAAGATTGCGCACAGCTCGTACCTTCTCGCGGGAAAGAACTCTTGCGCCGTCATAGATCCCCAGCGGGACGTGGATGTCTATATTGCCGAAGCCCGTGCGATGGGGTTGGAGATCACCCACATCTTTGAGACCCATCTCCATGCTGATTTCATTTCGGGACACATGGATCTGGCAAAGAGAACCGGTGCGAAAATCTACATAGCGAAATCGGCCAACTGTACGTTCGACCATGTGGCCCTGTCTGAAGGCGACTCTATAGAATTGGAGGACATGCTTCTCCAGGTACTGGAAACACCTGGCCATACCCCGGAGCATCTCAGCTATGTCGTGATTGATAAATCCCGGTCGGACGGCCCGATCGGTGTGTTTGTGGGCGATACGCTCTTTGTTGGGGATGTAGGAAGGCCAGACCTCTTTCCTGGCATGGCGGACGAACTGGCGCGGACACTCTACCATAGCCTGCATGATAAACTGCTAGAGCTGCCTGATCATGTCGAAGTCTATCCGGCGCATGGCGCGGGTTCCTTGTGCGGTCGTGCTGTGGGCGCCAAATGGCGCACCACCATCGGCTATGAACGTAACTATAGCCCTGTCCTTCAGATAACGGATGAATCCGCGTTTGTCGAGTCGCTCACCCAAGATATGCCCCCCGCCCCAGATCACTTTGGCCGCTGCAGCGACATCAACCGCCATGGACCGGCTCTGGTTTCCGATCTCCCCAGTATGGAGGAACTAGGCCCAGGCACGTTCAAGGAACGCATGAGTGCCGCCAACACTGTGCTGATGGATGTCCGTGGTTATCACGCCTTTGCCAGCCAGCACATACCCGGCGTTTGGCATCTTGATCTCAACGGCAACTTTCCGACTTTTGCCGGCTGGGTTCTGCCGC
>CAYZWT010000047.1:0-11358 GCA_964482225.1 uncultured Anaerolineales bacterium | reverse complement strand
TGTCTGTATCGGAGCTTGGCGCCCGAAAGGCCAGAGAACGGCATCGCGCGAAAATACGCTCATGCCCCGGGCCTGGCGCATGTGTATCATCTTGGCGTTGGCCAGCCTCGTTTCGGCCTACTTTATGATCCCTTTTCTGCAAGATCGCGCTTATACGAATCCCTCCGTCCTAGAGCTGCCGTGGGAGCACGATGCTGCGGGCGCAGGTTGGGTGTTGAGTAGCCTGGCAAAGGGCGGGCTGTTCGATGCGGGCCGCTTCCCATCACTGACGCTGCTCGCGGGTTTGGGCTTGGGCTACTGCGCCTGGCGCTGGCGCCAAGCACACCTTCGCACCTTGGCCGCCATGTCGCTATTCTGGCTGCTGCTCTTTTTTGGCAGCCCCACCTGGGGCGCGCTCTTGGACCGGTTGCCCATGGGCGCCGCCATAGATTTTCACCGCCGCATCATGGCGCTACACCTGGGCGGGCTCTACCTGATGGGGGTGGGGCTGGCCTGGCCCTGGCGCTGGGCCCTGGCCAGGGCCAACCGGCTCTTTCTGCTGGCCCCGGCGGCCCTGACGCTGCTGCTTCTGTTCCCCGTCTACCAGGAACGCATAGCCTATTTCCAGCAGAACGTCGCCTGGATGCACGAGAGCGCGGCAGCGGCGCAGGCCGAACGCCAAGACCTCGATGCCCTGATGGGAGCGATCCGAGAGCGGGGGCCAGGGCGGGTGTATGCCGGGCTGCCCGCCCGCTGGGGTGGCGAGATCAAGATCGGCGCCGTGCCCCTTTACGCCTACCTCAACGGCGAGAGACTGGAGATGTTGGGCTTTCTCTACCATGCCCTTTCCCTCAACGCCGATCTCTCGATGCTCTTTGATGATGGCAAACTGGAGCAGTATCAGCTCTTTAACGTGCGTTATGTCATCACCCCTCAGGGCTGGACCGTACCTGCTTTCTATACCCCCCTGGGAGACTATGGGCGCTTTCGCCTCTATGAGGTGCCCTCCGGCGGTTATTTCGACCTGGTGGATTCCGACATGGCCTTTGTGGGGCGCACGGGCGATTTCTATGCGGCAGCATCTACCTGGCTCAACAGTGACCTGCTGCGCGCCAAGCAGCATCCCACCATAGCGTTAGGGGCTGCCCCCCTAGGCTACCCCGCCCTCTATCCCCTCGACGAGGCCCCCGCCGAGATCCCCCTTATGGCGACGACGCCGGGCGGCTATCGCGGCGAGATCCTCTCCGAGACCGTGGGCAGCAACCGGTATGAGGCGGAGGTCGAGGTCGAGCGCGAAAGCTGGCTGATGCTCAAAGTCACCTACCACCCGGGCTGGCGAGCGTATGTCAATGGCGAGCGTGCCGAGACCGTGATGTTGATGCCCAGCTATGTGGGGGTGCGGCTGCCGCCCGGGCAGCACACGGTGCGGCTGGTCTATAGCGGAGGCGCGGGCCGGGTGTGGCTGATGGCCCTGGGCCTGTTGACGCTGGCGCTGCTCTGGCTGGCCGAGCGCCGGCCCGACCTGGCGGCGCGCCTGCGCGAACGGCTGTTGGGCAAGCCTCGCCACAAGAGTCGCAGACGCTAGGCGCCGGAGAGATCGAGGATACACCATGCCCACCATCACCGTCTACTATGGCGACAACCTGCCCGTGCTGCGCTCGCTGCCTTCAGAGAGCGTCGCCCTGATCTACATTGATCCCCCCTTCAACACTGGACGCGAGCAGACCAGGACCCAGATCGAGACCGTGCGGGACGCCCAGGGGGACCGCACGGGCTTTCAGGGGCGGCGTTACCGCACGGTCCAGATCGGAAGCAAATCGTTCGGGGATCTGTTCGACGACTATTTGGGGTTTCTGGAGCCCCGGCTTGTCGAGGCGCGCCGCATCTTGCAGCGCAACGGCAGCCTATTCTTCCACATTGACTATCGCGAGGCGCACTACTGCAAGGTGCTGCTGGACGCCCTGTTCGGGCGCGCGTGCTTTATGAACGAGATCATCTGGGCGTATGACTATGGGGCGCGCACCCGCAGCCGCTGGCCCGCCAAGCATGATACGATCTTTTGGTATGCCAAGGACCCTGGCGATTACCAGTTCGACCTGGAGGAATGTGACCGCATCCCCTACATGGCGCCCGGGCTGGTGGGCGCGGAAAAGGCGGCGCGCGGCAAGACGCCCACCGATACCTGGTGGCATACCATCGTCAGCCCCAACGGCCGCGAAAAGACGGGCTACCCCACCCAAAAGCCGCGCGGGATCATTGATCGCATCGTGCGGGTGCACTCGCGCCCGGGCGACGCACTGTGCGACTTTTTCGCGGGCAGCGGCACCCTGGGCGAATCGGCCTACGAGCTGGGGCGCGACTGCATCCTGGTGGACAACAACCCCACCGCGCTGGAGGTGATGGAAGCCCGTTTCCGGGGCAAGCAGGTCGTGTGGCATGGCTGGCCGCCGGGCCAAGGCTACTAGGGGGCAGCCTTTTCCAGCAACACCCCATCCCAAAAGAGCCCGGCCTGGGCGCGCCAGAGGGCCGTGTTGCTCTTGAGCAAAGGATACTCGATGTAGGGATGCCCGGCGGTGGCGACCAAATAGACGGAGCAGATGGGGATCTGCTCAGCCAAGCGCGCATACTGGGCGGCCATTCCCGGCGTGCGCGGGTCCGTCAGACAGCCTGTGAGGAGCACAGGGCAAGAGATGCCGTTCAGCGTGGCCACGGGCATCGCATAACCCCCACGCTCGGCCATGCCGCGCAGAAACGCCGTATCGGCATCCACCACGGCGCGCCAGTCATCGCCATGTTGTTGAGCCAGGTTGCGGTGTTGTCGCCGGTAATAGTGCTCGCGGGTGTCCAGCATGCGGTGCAGGCTGCGGGCGTCCATATCGGGCAGAAAACTGTCGGCCACGACGCTCAGGGACGTCAGGCCGTGCTGCTGGGCCTGCTTGCCTGCCACGTGTAGGGCCGCCAACGCACCGCCCTGGGAACCGAGGATGTGGCAGGCCGTTACGCCCAGCTCTTGTAGCAGGTGACACGCCAGGTCGGCCCAATAGCCCCATAGATCGTAGGCGTGTTCGTCCGGGTAGGGATCGTGGCGTGAAGAACCGCCCCGCGCCGGATAATCCAGGGCGATGACGCGAAAACGTTGCGACAAGTAGGCGATCTCGTCCTGATAGGCGCTGGCGGCCAGGATGTTGTCGGGCAGGAGCAGCAGCACATCGCCCGTCCCTTGTTCGGTATAGTGCAGCTCTAGCTCGGAGATGGCGACTTGGGGCATGGGTTCCTCCTCTGCGTCATAGCGATGATGCTGCGATTTTACCCAGGGTACTGCCAGCAGACAACCCCGTCCCTGGAGGCTTGACCCGCTCGCCGCCCCCCGCTAGACTCTGGGCGCCCAGCGGCCCACCATTCACCCATGCCGAGGCAGCCGTGTACCCAGACCCACCTGACGCCCAACAGAATCCCGCCCGCCGCAGCGCCGAGCTGGTAGCCCTGGTGGTGCGGGCCGAGCTGGAAGCGCCGCCCGATGCGCGCGAGCTATACGCCCAGGTGGGCATGTACTCCTGGCCGGAGCTGGAACGCGCCGCCATCCTGGAGCGTCCAGAGGATGGCGAACGGGCGATCCGCCTGGGGCCGATCGTCGGCCCGTAGAGGCGGACGCCGCCATCTGTACAAGGAGACCATCACATGGCCGTTTTGGAAAGCACCGATACACGCCAGCGCGCGGGGAATCTGGCGCTGGCAGGCGTGGCCCTGTGCGCCGCGCCCTTTGTCGTGGTCTATGGCTGGTTCGCGCTTGGGGCGATCCTGAGCAGGCTCTCGCCCAGCGCAACCGGTGGCGTCTGGATCCTCGCCCTCTATGCGCCTTTTGGGCTCATGGCGCGAGGGATATTCGCCAGGCTGGCCCCTTATGTCGCCATCAGCGTGGCGGGCCTCGGTCTGGCCCTCGTTGCCCTGTGGCTGCGGCCATGGCGCCGCCTTGCGCAAGTGCTCTGCATCGGCGCCATCGCCCTGATCGCGCTGTTGCCGCTGGCCTGGCGCTACCGGCCCGCCCTGAGCGCTGCGCCCGGCTGGCGCGCCCTCGCCATCACCCGGCCCGGGCCGCTGGCAGGGATCGTCAAGGCGGCCCAAGTTGCCGCCGAGGAGCGCCCCTGCAGCTATGCGTTGCTGGGCTGGCAGGGGGACCGGGTGTACTATCGCGCCACGTGCGGGGATACGACAGCGCTCATGGCCTATGCGCCGGGCCAGGAGGCCGCGCCGCAGGGCGCCGACGCATTGCCTCTGGCTTGGGATCACGCGGCGCTCTCTACGAGCGAGGCGCTGGCGCTGGTGCGCGCCTCTTTTGTGCGCCCGGCCCAATACGAAGCGACGACCCGCCCCCTGTTGCTGGCGGGCGACGCCCTGGCGAGCGCCGATGGCCGCTGGACGGCTCTGGTCAGCCAGCACATCTACGGCCCCCAGGACGTGCTGGTGATAGAGGCGACAGAATAAGCGAGGAGGAGGCCATAGGATGACCGAGGAGTTGTCCAAGATGCAACAAGCCTTGGCCTGGTGCGACGAGCGCATAGGCCCGTACGACGCCGATGAGCGCGACCCGCGTTTCCATGGGCGAACGACTGTAATTCGCATCAGAAGAGGCAGGGAGCGGCTATATCTCAAGATCTATGAGGAGCAGGAGGGGTTTGAGGCTGAGGTTCACGCCTATGAGCAGTGGACGCAGGCCATCGCTCCCCATGCGCCCACGCTGGTCGCCGCGCGCAAGGCGTACCCCTCTGCCTTGCTGTTGAGCGCCCTACCCGGCATATCCTTGGGCCGGGCGGGACTCTCGATGTCCCAGCAGGAACAAGTCTGGGAGACGGCGGGCCATGTACTGGCCGTGCTGCACAACCAGGCCCAGGGGCGCTTTTTCGGGGCATGCCAACGCGATGGCAGCCCGGCCGGGCCCGAGATCACCGATGCCGTGGCCTATGTCTCTTGCGAGTTGGAGCGCGAGGCCCAGTGTGGCATCGAGAACAGCTATCTCACGGCGGACGAGTTGGCGGTGATAGAGCGCGCCAGGGCGTTGTTGCCCGCTTTCGCAGGCGAGCGCCCGGTCCCTTGCCACCGCGACTATATCCCGGTCAACTGGATCGTCAGCCCGGCGGGGGCATGGGTGGGGGTGATTGATTTCGAGTTCTCGCGCTGGGATGTGCGGGTTTCCGACCTGGCCCGCTACCCGGACTGGCAATGGCTCACCCAGCCCAACCTGGTGCAGGCCCTCTTGCGCGGCTATGGGTGGGAGCTGACGCCCCAAGAGGAGCAGCAGCTACTCGTGACGCGGGTGGTGTACGCCGTGAGCGCCATCGTGTGGGGCAGCCAGGCCGCCTATCACGGCTTTGTGCGCGAGGGGCGCGAGGCGCTCCGCCACTTGAGCGGCTTGCTGCCCTGAGACTGCGGCCCCTATCTCTCTAGCTCATCCAACGCGGGGCCTAACTCATCCAGCGAGCCCAGCAAACGGCCCAGGGGATGCGCCTCCACGGCCTGGATGCACCAGGTGGGGGTGTAGCAGGTGCGCGCCAGGAAAAAGGGGATGCCCATCATCAGGGGCAGCGCGCCGGGCAGGGAGAGGGTATCGGCCACCACGGCCAGGGCGGGATCACGCCGGCGGGCCGCCAGCAGCGCCGCATGGTAGGCCGGGCGGCGCAGGTCAATGGGCCGCTCCGGGGCCGCCTGCCAGACCTGCACCGGCCCTCGCTCGGGGTCCTCGAAAGTAACCGGCCAGTGCGGGTCCATATCGTACTGGCGCGTATCCCCCAGGATCTCGATGGGCGCGCCCAGCCCCAGGGTCTCGATCTGGCGCGCCACCTTGTCGCCCAACGAATTGGTGAGCACCACGGGCGTGCGCCGGGGGTGGGCCAGCAACGCCTCCAGCAGGGGGCGCGCCGTCTCGCGAAAGGCGGGGGCCAGTTCGGCGGTGTGGCGGTGAAAGAGCCAGTTGGTGCAATCCACCACCGGATCATACTCGGCCTGGGGAAAGCGGGCCGCCACCGCCTGGGCATAGCCCGGCTCGCGGCCCAGCATCTCGAGCAGGGTCGAGGTATTGCACTGAAAGGCGCCCTCATCGGCATAGCCCGCCAGCAGGCCGTTGACCCACCAGCCATAGCGCTGGGGCGCGGCCAAGATGCGGCCCCGCGCCCGCCGATAGGCGGCCACCACCTGGCCCACGGGGAGTTGGAGCACCTCGCGGGCCAGGGTTTGGATCGCCCGCCGCGCCAGCATGGGCGCCTGGGCCTCCTCGATGGTCAGGGTGCCGTCGAAATCCAGGATCACGAGCATGGCGCGCCCCCCGTCAGCCCCAAGCGCCCGAACAGCCAGGGCGCGCCCAATGCGCCCCACAAGCCCAGGGGGGCGTACAGAGCCGCGCCAGCCAGGCCCGACCAGCCCACAACGCGGGCCAGGGCTTCCAGCGCCAGATAGAACGCCAGGGTGGTCAGCAGGCCCACCAACAGGCGCAGGCCCCGCCGCCAGAGGGCGCCGCCACGCGCCTCGGGGACCCAGCGCTCCGCCAGGACGACGCCCGCGCCCGCCCCGGCCAGCAGCAGCGCGCCATCCAGAATGCGCTCATGCAGGGGCGGCATGGCCAGCAAGATCAGGGGCGGCAGCGTTGCGGCCAGGGCCAGGCGCACGCCCAGGGGCAAGCGGCCCCAAGCGCGGGCGGCGGGCGCCTCGGCGCGCCAGGCCAGCCAGAGCAACAGCGCTCCCAGCAGGTAGCCGCCCACCAGATCGCTGGGAAAGTGCGCCCCCAGGTAGAGGCGCGAGAGGGGCACCAACACCAACAAGGCAACGAACAGGGCCGTGATCCAGGGGCGGCGGGCCCAGGCCGCCAGGTAGCCCCAGACGGCCACGGTGTTCTGGGTGTGGCCGCTGGGCAGGCCGCCCCCCGCCGCCTCGCGCAGCGGCTTGACCCGGGGATCGTACTGGTAGGGGCGCGGCTGGGCGACGATCTCTTTGGCCCAGGCGTTGAGGTTCAGCGAGAGGATGCACAGCAGCGTCAGGCGCGCAGCCAGGCGCCGATCCACGCACCAGTAGAGCAACGGGAAAAGGGCGAGGTAGAACACTACTTCGCCCGGCAACGTCAGGGCCACCATCAGGCCGTCCAGCGCAGGGCTGAACTGCTGTAGCCAGAGTACCCAGACGACGCCCGCTCGCAAGATGGCATCCACCATTGGCGACCCTTTCTCGTGTCAACGTTCCAACGTTACGTTCACTCGTTCGAACGTTTTCGCGCCGCTGGCGCCGCCGCCACGATATCGGCGGCGGCCATGCCAGCGCGGGATCACAACGCCAGTTCCTCCAAGCGCCGCGCCACCGAGAGCACCCCCAGGCGCGGGCTGGTGAGCACCGGTTTGCCTGTGGCGGCGGCCAGGACATCCTGCAGGCGGCCCATGCTGGCCTGGGCCAGCACGAACAGCTCCACCTGGTCGGCCAGCACCTCGGCGGCGGCCATGATGCGCCGGTCGTGCTCGGCAGCCTGGCCCGCCAACAACGCCTGGAACGCGCCCGCTGCCAGCCCCTCGTGGACGGCCACATCGCGGCCCGCCTCGGCGGCCTTGCGCTGCACCAGGCGCACGGTGGGTCCCAGGGTGGTGGGCAGGGTGGCCAGTACGCCGATGGCGGCGCCTTGCTGCACGGCAGCCCCGGCCATGGCGTGGTCAATCTGGACGATGGGCACATCCACGAACTGCTGGCCCAGCAGCGCCACCTCGCCCACCGAGGAGCAGGTGTTGAAAATGAGATCGGCACCCGCCTGGGCCGCGGCCTGGTAATAGGCCACCAGACGGCGCGTGACCGCCGGGGTGACCCCGCCAGCGGCGATCACCTCTTGGATCAGGCTGTCGTCGGCGATATTGATCAGGCGCGCATCGGGCAGCAGCTCGGCAAAGAGGGCCTTGATGGGGTCCACGATATTCAGCGCGGTATAGATGGCGGCGACGGTCGGCATGGCGTGATCTCCTTTCGGTTAGAGCAATCCCAGAGACAGCTCTACCCAACGCACGGTGAAGCGGCTACGCATATAGTGAGCATAGCGCAGGGCGTCGTCGGTTTCCAGCACAGAAAAGCCCAGCTCTGCGGGCGTGGTGGGCGCGCCGGCAGCCCGCAACTGGCCGGCGATCTCTTCTGGATCGGGAACGTCTGCCGCGATAGCCTGTACCCCTTCCCAATTCTCGATCATGCGCCGATGCAGGCGCTCCCGCAGCTCTGGCAAATGGGAAAAGGCGTTGGTGTGCTCGGCGATGACTTGGTCGGCCAGCGGGCCATAGCCGGCGCGGATGCGGGTGCGGATCTCGTCGAGGCCATGCGCCGGGGCGTGGGCCAACCTGGCAGCGACCTCGTCGCGCGAGAACGTGCGCAGGCGCGCATAAGAGCGCGCGATCAGCAGCGTGCCCACGCCGACCTTGGCTCCGTGAAGCACGGCGGGGCGCCCCTGTTGGAGCAGACTCATCTCCCAGAAGTGAGAGATGTGGTGTTCTGAGCCCGAGGCGGGGCGCGAGTTGTGCCAGCGGGCCATGGCCGTGCCGGAATCCAACAGGGCCTGCATCAGCGCGGCGATGGCTGAGGGCTCGCCTTGCCCGATGGCCTCGACGCGGCTGGCAACGGCATGGAGCGCGGCATACATGGCGGCGACCACGCCATCATCAATGACGTCATCCGAGAGCAGCGCCCCTAGGCGCCAATCGGCCAGAGAGGTATACTTGCCCAACACATCTCCAACGCCCGCAGCGATCATGGCACGCGGCGCGGCGCAGAGCACGTCCAGATCGGCGAATACGGCGATAGGCTCCTGGGCATCCAGGGTGCGCTTGAAGCGATCCACCACCATCGGCGCGTTGGCCGAGGTGTAGGCGTCCACCGAGGGCGCCGTGGGCAACGAGATGAACGGGCGCGCCAGCCGGTGGCTGACGAAACGCGTCAGATCGGTGATGGTGCCGGCGCCCACGGCGAGGAACGTGCGGTCGCTCTCATCGCCGGGCAGCAGGATCTCGAGCACACGCTCGCCATCAGCGACCACCTCCTTTCCGGCAAGATGGGCCACGCGCACATCGGCGCCATCGGCGACCAGGGCATCGTAAGCGGCCTGGCCCAAGATGGGCCAGGTGCGGTCGTCGGCGACAAGGGTAAAACGGCGTAGCTCCTGATCCTGGGCATAGCGCACCAGCGCGCCCACAGCATCGGGGCCAATATACTGGGTTTCGACGGTCACGGGAGCCTCCTGAGGCGAATGATAACGACAACCAAGTGATGATGCAGCCGGGGGAAGGGTTTGTCAAACGGGAGGGGGGAGCCAAGAAGAGTGGTATCAGTTCAGATTCGAGGGGACGAGTTCCTAGTTGACCAGGACGTTGATGCCAATATCCAGCAATTGGTGAGCACATGTCCTCGGCTATGGACGCTGTGGGCGCATACATGCGTCAAGCGTCAGCTTTGTACATACGTGTTTAGCGCGTCTTTCTATGGTTTTATTGTAAGGGCGCGGCATGCCGCGCCCTTACAAGGCGGGCGAGACGCCCGCGCCCCAAGGTTCTTCGCCGCCGTCCCCGACGTATTGGCCTCATTCCCCCTAGTTCTGAACTGATGCGAAGAGTGCGCAGCAAAAGGGCCAAGGGCGCAGCGCGGGGTAATCCGGGCGCCGCTCCTAGTGGCCCTGGTTTGGCATCCGTCGCTCGACGTGCAGCGCCTGGATCTTGGCCACACCGGTCAGGTGTGGCTGGGCGCGTTCCACCCGCAGCGTGTTGTGGCTGCGCCAGATCTCGGTCTGCATGCGGCCGGCGGGGCTGCGATCAGGTCACCAGCAGCACCACGCCGATGCCCGTGGCCGCCATGAGCAGCAGCCCCGGCCAGAGCGCCCGGCGCAGCCCGCGCGAGCCCATGGTCAGCACGATGCCGCCCTTGACGGCGGTGTTGGCGACGGCGGCCAACACCAGGGCGCGAGCCGCCGCCCCCAGGCTCACCACGGCGCCGCCCAGGCTCAGCTCGGCCATAGAGAGGGTGATGGCATTCAGATCCACCAGGCCCGCCGCGATGCCAGAGATGTAGACGCCCGCATCCCCCAGGCTCACCTGGGCGCCCTTGGAGACCACCAGGATCACGGCATAGAGCAACCCAAACTGCAAGGCGGGCCGCAGCTCGAACGGGTTGGCGAACTGGACATCGCCGGTCTCATCGGTGCGCTGCCGCAAATAGAGGTAACCGCAGTAGGCCAGCCCCACCAGCGTGGAGGCCAGCATCGGCAGCCAGAGCAGGCTGGCCAGGGCCATATTCAGCACCGCCACCACCGCCAACACCCGCAAATACATGGTGGTCCACGAAATGGTGATGGCCAGGGCCAGGGGGTTGGCCAGCCCGGCCTGGTCGCGGCTGCGCTCGCTAAAGCTCAGGGTCACCGCCGTACTGGAGACCAGCCCGCCCAGCAAGCCGCTGAGCCCAATCCCCCGGCGCGGCCCCAGCGCCTTGATGAGCACATATCCCAAAAAGCTGATGCCCGAGATGAACACCACCATCAACCAGATGCGGTAGGGGTTGAGGACATCCAGCGGCTCGGGGCCATAGTTCACATTGGGCAGCACCGGCAAAATGATCAGGGTGATGACGGCGAACTTGAGCACCGCAAAGAGGTCCTGGCGCGTCATGCGCGCGGCCAGGCCGTGCATCTCGACCTTGAGGGACAAGAGCCAGGTGATGGCGACGGCCAGGGCGGCGGCCACCTCGTAATGCGCATAGTAGCAGAGCACGCCCGCCAGGAGCGTGAGCAGGGCGGCGGTCTCGGTGGTCAAGCCCAGGCGGCCCAGGCGCGTATTGGCCTGGTAGGCCACGGCGATCAGGGTGCTCAGGCCGACGAGCACCGCCACCAGCGGCCAGGGGCTGGCGGTCAGATCGCCGATCAGAGCGGCGGTGACGCCTGCCAGGGCCAGCAGGGGAAAGGTGCGCACGCCGGCGAATAGCTTTTCGCGGCGCTCGCCCTGGTCGTGCTCGCGCTGCAAGCCCACCAACAGACCAATGGCCAGGGCGCTCCCGAAACGCAGGAACAGGTCAGCTTCGTTCATGGCGCCAGACCCTCGCTTTCCGTGGACAGGACAGCCACCCGCTGGAGCACAGGGCTCTCCTCAGGTGGCTTTTGCCCATGACTATACGGAGGAGGGGGTGGCCTGTCAAGCGTTGGCGCGTCCGTACACATGGGGCTATACTCCGCCTGTTTCACGCCGATATCTCAGCTACAAGGAGCGCCCGACATGGACCTCTCCCAGATCCCGGTCATTGACAACCACTGCCATCCACTGGTCCCCGCCAAGGCCCAATTGGTGATTGTTCGAGTATTGGTGGAGCATATTGGCACCTGAGAGGGAGGCAGGG
>CAYZWT010000046.1:0-11816 GCA_964482225.1 uncultured Anaerolineales bacterium | reverse complement strand
CACGGACTCAATCGATTATGTTTGTCATAACGTGGACTTTGGAAACGCCGTGCCTGGCCACACGGCGCTCTTGCGTCCGGATGCGGGGCGTCGTAGAATAGAGTTCGCAAGAATGCGTTTGGCAGGAGAGCACGCCCATGCCCACCCAACCGATCCTGACCACCGACCGCCTGATCCTGCGACCCTTTTCTCTGAGCGATGCCGGCGCTGTGCAAGAGTTGGCGGGGGCCTATGAGGTGGCCCTCAACACCTCGATCCCACACCCATATCCCGATGGGGGCGCGGCCCTCTGGATCGGCAGCCATCAGGCCCATTTCGATCAGGGCGAGGGGGTGCATTTCGCCGTCACGCGCCGCCGGGGGGAGCAGTTGATCGGCGCGATGGGGCTTACGCTGGCGCCCGACCATCGCCGCGCCGAGTTGGGCTATTGGATTGGGGTGCCGTTCTGGGGGCAAGGCTTTGCCACCGAGGCGGGGCGCGCCGTGGTGGCCTATGGCTTTCGCGAGCTGGGCCTGCTGCGCATCATGGCCACCCACTATGCCCGCAACCCCGCCTCGGGCCGGGTGATGCAAAAGCTGGGCATGACCCGCGAGGGCTGCCTGCGGCGGCACGTGTTGCGCTGGGACGAGCCGCAAGACCTGGTGCTATACGGCATTCTGCGAGAAGAGTGGGAGGCGCGCTCAGGCGTGGCGTAGGCCCTGGGCCTGGGGCACGCGTTGCTGGCCGTTGCCATAGAGGCCCGTTTTGATCTCCAGGATCTCGCGGCGCAGTGCGTCGTCCTTTTCAAAGAGGGCGGCGATTTTTTCCACGCCATAGAGCACCGTGGTATGGTCGCGGTCGCCCACGGCCCGGCCGATCTGGGGCAGAGAGAGCGAGGTCAGCTCGCGCACCAGATACATGGCCACTTGGCGCGCCAGGGCAATGTCGCGGTTGCGGCGAGGGCCCAGAAGGTCCGCCATAGGCACGGCAAAGTGCTCCGCCACGGCGGCCATGATCTGCTCTGCCTCCAACTGTCGGTGCGGCTGGGCGATCTCGCCCAGGGCGCGCTGCGCCGTTTGGATGGTCAAGGGCTCGCCCAACATGCGCGCCACTGCCAGCACCCGGGTCAGCGCCCCCTCCAGCTCGCGGATGTTGCTCTGCACCTGTTGGGCCACGAACTCGAGCAGTTCGGGCGCCAACTGGATGCCCCGGCTCTCCGCCTTGACCGAGAGGATGGCGATGCGGGTCTCGACATCGGGGGGCTGGATATCGGTGGTCAGGCCCCACTCAAAACGCGAGCGCAAGCGCTCCTCCAGCCCTACAAACGCCTTGGGAGGCCGGTCGCAAGAGAGCACGATCTGCCGGTTGCGCTGATAGAGATCGTTAAAGGTGTGAAAGAACTCTTCCTGAGTGGCCTCTTTGTTGATCAAAAAGTGGATGTCATCCAGCAAGAGCACCTCGATGCTGCGATACTTGGCGCGGAACGCCTCGGTGGTGCGGTTGCGGATCGACTTGATCATCTCGTTGGCGAACGTCTCGGTCGAGACATACAGCGTGCGGCGGTTGTCTTGCAGGGCGCGGTTGCCGATGGCGTGTAACAGATGGGTCTTGCCCAGGCCAACGCCGCCATAGACGAACAGGGGGTTATAGGCGGTGCCGGGGTTCTCGGCTACGGCCAGGCAACCCGCGTGGGCCAGCCGGTTGGATTGCCCCACGATAAAGTTATCAAAGGTATAGCGCGCATTGACCTGCGAGGCTTCGCGATCCTGCTGCAACGAAGGGATCTCGGGTTGCGAAAGGGGCTGGATATCCAGTAGGCCGGTGGGCGGCGCCTCGATGTGGTGTTCGCTGGCGCCATTGCCCTGCACCACAAAGCGGATCGTGATGGTGCGATGGGCGATCTCGGAGAGGATCTTTTGGATGGCGCCATATAGCCGGTTTTCGAGCCAGTCTTTGACATAGCCCGAATAGACGCCCACCACCAGCACGCCATCCTCATAGGAGAGGCCGCGCGAGCGCTCGATCCACGTCTCATAGCTCGTCTTGGCGAGTTGCAGTTGTAGCTGGCCTTGGGCTGTTTGCCAGAGTTGCTGTGCATCCATGCCTGTCGCTCCCGAGCCGGGCAGGTGAACTCACGACGGTCACCAAGGCCACGGAATCGCAGAGACGACAAAGCCGACCCTTATCGGCTGTGCAATGGGCCCGCCCATGGGCGCCGCCCCGTGTATGGAGCGGGCCGTTGCGCGGCCAGGCCCGGCGATGTGGCGAAACGTGGAGCCGTCAACGTGATTCGAGTTGGGCGTCGAGCTTGCCATAGGGGCAGATCACGGCGTGGTTCGTGCTGACAAGAGCTGCCGTGATGATGGCCACCGGATCAGGAGGGCCACGCCCTGGGCGTTGGCCGACCCTCTCGATTCACTGCGCCCATTCTAGCATCTCTCCGCCTGAGTGGCAAGGCGTTTCGGCAAAGGCCGCGCCTCTCTCTTGCCAGAGCGCCTTGCAACCACTACAGGTTGTGTTGTGACAGGGCATGTCGTACAGGAGTAGTAGCTATGCGGGCGCCCTGAAGATGCGCTGGCTGCCCCGAAAGCAGGATAATCTGCATCTCGCGCCAGAGGAGAATGGATTGTACCTTGGCGCGCGGTCACCTGGGCGGCTTGCGCTGCTTGGCTTTTGTGTTATCATTCACGCGTTGCCCGGCGCAACCTGCCTGGCCTTGGCTGCTTGGTGTGTGGCCACACGGGTAGGGCGGTTGGTTTGGCAGCGCGGGCGACCCGTGGTAGAATCCAGCGACATGGGCTGACCTGGCGCGGTATTCGCTCCAGATCCACAGTAGAGAGGTGATGGTACCATCAGCAAGAGAGAGCATCGCTTGAATAACGAGATTCGGGTGCGCGAAGTCCGCCTGATTGACGAGACCGGCAAACAGTTGGGCATCTACCCGATCCGCGAAGCGCTGCACGTGGCGATGGAGCGAGGGCTCGACCTGGTGGAAGTATCTCCCAACGCTCGCCCGCCCGTATGCCGCCTGATGGATTACGGCAAGTTCATGTACGAGAAATCTCGGCGTGACCGAGAGGCGCGGCGTGCCCAGAAGCAAGTCGAGATCAAAGAGATCCAGGTGCGCCCCAAGACCGCCGAGCATGACGTGAGCTTTAAGATGAGCCGCGCGCGCAAGTTCCTCCAAGAGGGGAACAAGATTCGGGTGCGCGTTCGGTTCCGTGGCCGCGAGATCACCCATTCCGATCTCGCCATTGAGCTGATGGAGCGCGTCGCCGCTGAGCTGGGCGATGTGGCGACCGTGGAGCTTTCGCCCCGTATGGAGGGGCGCTCCATGATCATGATCCTGACGCCCAGCAAGACGGACGCCAAAGCAGAGCAAGCCTAACGCCGGCTATTGCACGGCAGGACTCATTGCCGTGAGGCCCGCCAGGGCCTCGGGTTGATGGGTCTTGTTTTGCGCCCGATATGATCATTGATACCCTATGAGGAGGTTCAAGTGCCCAAGCTCAAGACCTACAAAGGCGCTGCCAAGCGCTTCAAGCTGACCGGTTCTGGCAAGCTGGTGCGCACCAAGGCGGAAAAGCGCCACCTGCGCCGCAAGCGCTCCAGCCGTGCCAAGCGCTCCGCCTGGAAGATGGTCGAGGTGGAATCCACCAAGATCATCAAGCGCGTCAAGCGTTTGGCGCCCTATCTCGGCAAGCAAGGCTAGTCGCGCCGCTATACTTTTCGTAAGGACATTGCCATGCCAAGAGTGAAACGTGGCGTGACCGGCACCAACCGCCACAAAAAAGTTCTCAATCAGACCAAGGGGCAATACGGCTCCAAGAGCAAGCTGTTCAGGCGCGCCAACGAGGCCCTGCTCAAGTCGCTGGCCTATCAGACCCGCGACCGGCGCACGCGCAAGCGCGACATGCGTCGCCTCTGGATTCAGCGCATCAACGCGGGCGCCCGCCTGAACGGCATCAGCTACAGCCGGCTCATTGATGGCTTGAACAAGGCCGAAGTTGAGGTCAATCGCAAGATGCTGGCCGATCTGGCCGTGCGCGATCCCCAGGCTTTTGCCCAACTCGTGGAGGTCGCCCAGCAGGCGCTGGCCCTCTAGGTCGGCGAGGCCGTAGTGAGGGGGCCATGCCTCTGATCGGCGAGATCCAGAGCCTCCAGAATCCGCATATCAAGCTGCTGCGGCGGCTGCGAGAGAAAAAGCGGGACCGATATCGAGAGGGCCAGTACCTGGCCGAGGGCCTGCGCCTGGTACAGCACGCCCTCTCGCGCGGATATCGGCCCGCTTCTGCGTTCTATACCCCTACCTTTGCAGCCCATACCGAGCATGACGCCCTGTTACAAGCCCTCGACGCCCAAGAGTGTCGCCTCTGGCAGGTCTCTGACGAGGTGATGGCCGCCATCTCGGATACCGTCACGCCCCAGGGCCTTTTGGCCGTGCTGCCCATGCCTCGCCCCGATCCTGCGGCGGTGCGCAGCGCCCACCTGGCGCTGATCGTAGATGGCTGGCGCAACCCCGGCAATCTGGGGACCCTGTTGCGAACCGCCCTGGCCACGGGCGTGGGCGCGGTGGTGTGCGCGCCGGGCACCGTAGACCCCTACGCGCCGAAAGTGGTGCGGGGCGGCATGGGCGCCCATCTCGATCTCCCGATCGTGGTAGACCTGGCCTGGGGCGAGATCGGAGAGTTGCTTGCAGATAGGCAGCGCATCCTGGCCGAGGCCGGTGCGCCCCTCTCGCTCTGGGAAATCGACTGGACCCTGCCCTCTGCCCTGATCATCGGCAGCGAGGCCCACGGGCCAGGGCGCGAGGCCCGCGCCCTGGCCACCGGCGCGGCGCGTATCCCCATGTCGGAGGGCGCCGAATCCCTCAATGCGGCCATCGCTGCGGCAGGGTTCCTGTTCGAGGCGCAGCGCCAGCGCGCCTTGGCGCCCCGCTAACGCCCCTGCAACGCCTCGATCAGCATTTCGAGCGCCCGCCGCGCCGAGGCGACCTTGTTGCCCGACCGGTCGTGAGGCCATTGATGTCGCTCCACCCATCCCCCAAACGGCCCCGAGAGCCCGATATAGACCGTGCCCACCGGTTTGGTGGGCGTGGCCCCCGTGGGGCCGGCGATGCCTGTGACGCTGACGCCCACCTGTGCCCCCAGCGCCGCCCGCACCCCCTGGGCCAGGGCCAGCGCCACCGGCTCGCTGACGGCCCCGTGCTCACGAATGGCCTGAGGATCTACGCCCAGCAGGCGCACCTTGGCCTCATCGGCGTAGGCCACGATGCCGCCCAGATAGTAAGCCGAACTCCCCGAGACCTCGGTCATCCAATGGCCGATGAGGCCGCCGGTACACGATTCGGCGGTAGCCAGCATCCAGCCGCGCGCCAACAGCAATCGCCCGACCTCGGCGGCCAGGGCAGCGGGATCAAACTCTGGGGGCAAACTCGTATCCTCCCTGCTATCGAGTGAATTCTTGTGGCGGCGCTATGGGTGCGCCGCCCGTCTAGCGCACGTGTACCACCCGAGTGCCTGCGACGCGGTCGCCACAGCGAGCCCGCTCGGGCGACCGGGCGATCAGGACGATGCCCAGGATGCTGCAGGCGGGCAGGCCATCCACAATCCGCAGCGCGTTCCGCACCAAGCTGGCCCTCAGTCCGGGGCGGCCCCCATCGCCGGCGATCACGCGCAGCCCCAGTGCCCACTTGCCCAGGGTGGCGCCGGCCAGACCTTCCAGCAGCCAAAAATAGAGCGCCATGATGGCCAGAAAGGCGATGCACAGCGGGTCTGTGATGAACAGGCCATAGGCCCAGCGGTGGTCGCTGGCTGCCATGAGCCAGACCCCTTTGGTCAGCCGCGTCACCGGGAAAAAGACGGCGCAGAACAATAGCACGTCCACACCCAAGGCCCAAAAACGCGGCCACAGGCCTGCATAGCGCCGATCATTCTCCATCGCTCGTGATCCTCCTATGCTCTGTCTCCGCTGGCCGCGCACCCTCCGCGCCCAACAGCGCGGAGGCGGGCGCGGCGCGATAGGGTATGCGGGGCAAGCCCCAGAGCCCGAGGGCCTGCTCGGGGCAATAGGACAGGCAGCGCATACACTGCTGGCAGCGACCCTGGTACGTCGGCCAGGGCTTGAGGGCGATGTTGCCCACGGGGCACAGTTCGGCGCACAGGCCGCAGCGGGTGCAGCGCTCCCGGTCCACCCGCAGGAGGCTATCGGTCCAGGCCACCCAGCGCCACATCCAGCGCGCGCCCACGAGGGCGCGGAACAGATCCGGCAGCAGGGGCACATGCCCCCAGCGGGCGCGCCCCGCCAGCAGGTCGCGGGCATAGGCGCGGGCGCGCTCCTGGCCCCGCGCGCGCAGCCGCCGGTTGCGCGCCTCTGAGGTGTGGATCGGGTACAGGTTCGAGGGCATGATGATCTCACGGGCGCCGATGGGCCGGTAGCCGCGCCCGCGCACCACCTCGCGCAGCGGGCCGACCACGGCGCCCGAATAGCCCGCCATCGTATCCACCATCCAGATCGGCGCGTCGCCGCCGGGCGCCAGCCCTTGGCAGAACTCCCACACCAGCGGGTAGGTGGTCTGGCAGGCCACGGGAAAGGCCAGCCCCACCCAGCCCCGGGGCGCGATGCGGGCCGGATCGGTTTCGGTCATGGGCCACAGGCGGGCATCCCAGCCGTGCCCGGCAAACTCCTGGGCCATAGCCTGGGCCACCAGCAGCGTATTGCCCGTGCCCGAAAACCAGTAGAGATCGAGACGCTCAGCGTCCATCGCACACTCCCGTCGCTGGCATCGCGCTAGAGAAACAGGATCGCCGCCGTTGCCGCCGCCAGCACGCCCCAGACCCACGGCTTCCAATCCCAGATGCGCCTGCCATTGAACGATTGCAGGGGAAAGCCCGGCAGCAGGAGATCCACAACGGCCATCATGCCCCCTGTCCAGCGGGCGATGGAGTACCACATGGGCGCCGGCGCACCTGGCGCGGCGATCAGGCCCCACAGCCGGATGCCGCCCCAGAGGGCCAGGGTGGCCACTGCGCCCGCCAGGGCCATCGGCCCGAGCTTGGGCAACAGGTCGCGATAGCGCCAGTCCTCATCGTCCGGATAAAAGCCTCCGGGGTTGGGGTAATATCCTCCAAAGGCGGCTGCAATCGCGATCCCCAGCGGAAAGCCCGATTCCCAGGCGCGATAGCGCACCGCCAGGCCCTGGGCGCGCGCCGCCGCAACCGTTGCCAGGCTGCGCACCCCCAAAAAGACCAGGGCCATCAGCGCGGACAAACCCACGGCAGCCCAGGGTAGTGCCCCGAAGCCCTTTTGCCGCCATAGAGCCAGGATGATGAGCAGCGCATTCATCAACACGACGCCCCACCATTGCAGCCAGGGGCGGTCCTTGGTCTCGCTTGGCGGACGCGCCCAAAGCATGTGGCCGATATCCACAAAGTGGAACGTCCGCAACCAAACGGTCAACATCCCCAGGCCGTAGCGGCGCAACTGGGCTCCGGGGGAGAGGATGCCCATGCCGGCGTTGGCCCACCGGCGGGCCGAGCTGGTGTTATAACCCTCGACGCAGGCGAACATGTCGGTGCAGCCCTGCTCCTGGAAGAATGCCAGGGATGCGTCAACCAACGCCTGTCCGGCGCCCCAGCCGCGCGCCTCGGGATCCACAAAGAGCCACAACACGACGCCGCCCCGGCGCCCGCGCGGCATGGCAAAGGTCTCGAGTACGACGCCGCCGACCGGCTGGCCCTCCACCTCGGCCACGAGGACATGGCCCTTGAGCGAAAAGACCAGCATCGCCTGCGGAGGGAACGAGCGCCCCGCGATGGCCCGTATAGGCTTGCCCTCGGAGGGCTGCATCGGGCGCACCAACACCGGTTGTTGTGCGGTCACGGCCTCCTCCTCTTGCCGGAACCCCAGGGCGACTTGTTAGGTGCCCACGATGGCGCTGCGGCGCTCCATCAGCGCCACGTCACGCCAGATGCCGCCCATCTGCCCCAGGCGCTCGCGCACGCCCACGATACGAAAGCCGCAGGCCCGGTGCAACGCGATGCTGGCGGTGTTCTCGGGGAATATGCCGGCCTGTAGCGTCCAAAGGCCCACCTCTTCTGAGGCGGCCACCAATGCCTGCAGCAATGCGCGCCCCACGCCACGCCCGCGCGCGGCTGCCGCTACGTACACGCTCACCTCGGCCACACCGCCGTAGACGCAGCGGCTGGAGACGGGGCTCAGGGCGGCCCACCCCACGATCCCCTCCGGCCCCAGGGCCACCAGGCGCGGCGCCCGCAGATGCTGCCGGTCCCAAGCTTCCCATTCGGGCGCGTCGCTCTCGAACGTGGCTTGCCCCGTGGCGATCCCCTGGCGGTAGATGGCCTGTACCTCGGGCCAGTGGGCGGGCCGCATCTGCGCAATGGCAACCTGTGCGGCGTTCACCCGCGCCGCATCGGGCTCTTGCAGCGCGGTCATGCCTGGGCGCTGCCGTGGAGGATGGTCTCGATCTCGGCCAAATCCGCTGCGCGCAGTTGCCATGCGGCGGCCTGGGCATTGGCGACCATCTGCTCCGGCGTGCTCACGCCTGTGATGACGCACGAGACCGTGGGCTCGGCCAGCAGCCAGGCGACGGCCAGATCGGCCAGGGTATGGCCCCGCGCCTCGGCCCAGGCCGAGAGGGCCTGCAGCACGGCATAGCCCTCCGGCGTGGCGTAACGTTCCAGATAGCGGCGGGTGCGCTCAAAGGCGACGGCGCGGCTATCGGGCGGGGGCGGCGCGCCGGGAGGATAGCGCCCGGCCAGCAGGCCGTTGGCCAGCGGGAAATAGGGCAACAGCCCGACCCGCATCTCGCGGCAATAGGGGATCAACTCGCGGGCCGCCTCGCGCTCCAGCAGGTTATAGTGGGCCTGGGTGGTGACGAACGGCGCCCAGCCGTAGCGCTCGGCCAGGTCGTTGCAGCGGCAGATCTGCCAGGCGGCATAGTTGGAGGCCCCGATGTAGCGCACCTTGCCGGAGCTTAGCATGTCGTCCAGGGCGCGCATGGTCTCTTCCATCGGCGTGGTCTCGTCAAAGCGGTGGATCTGGTACAGATCCACATAGTCGGTGCGCAGGCGCCGCAGACTGGCCTCCAGGGCATGGAGCAGGTGCCCTCGCGAGGCGCCCCAATCGTTGGGGCCCTCGCCCGTGGCGCTGCAGCCCTTGGTGCCCAGCACCACCCGGTGCCGGATGCCCTCCAGCGCACGCCCCAGGTACTCTTCGGCCAATGACGTGCCGCGATACCAGGTGCCATAGATGTCGGCGGTATCCACATAGGTGACGCCCTGATCCAGCGCGGCCCAGATGATGCGGCTTGCGGCGGCCTGGTCCACCCGGCCGCCCCACTGGCCGCCCGTGCCCAGCCCCACCGCCGAGACGCGAATGCCCGTCCCGCCCAGTTGACGATATTCCATGGCCCTGCTCCTACCTTGTTGATTGGAGCAAGGGTAGCCCACATGGGGGGCGCTGTCAATCGCCGCTGGCGTTTGCCTTGGCAGGCCCTTGTCTTGTATGATGAAACTGATTTCAGGGGGCGTCGCGTCTATCCCAAGGAGGGGCTATGCGAGCGCTGGCCGTGCAGATCGTGCTGGGGTTGGCGATGCTCGCGAGCCTGGCGGCTGCCGCGCCCCCGGGATTGCAGACCATCTTGTTGATTGCCCTGGCCGTTGCCCTTCTCTTGCGCACCCCTCTGGGGATCTATGTGCTGCTCACGGGGGCGCTCTTTGCGGGCCTGGTATACATCAGCCCTCTGGAGGTCAAGCTCCTGGTGGGCGGCGCCGGGCTGGCGGTGGTTCTGCTCAGCGCGGCGCTACGGCGCAACCTGGGGGCCCTTTCGTTGCTGGCGCTGAGCCTGGTCTGGGCGCCTCTGCCGGTGGCCTATGCCGTTGGGCTGGCTCTGGCCGCCGGAGCGGCGCTGGTGGCCTGGAAGATCGTGACGCGCCAGCCCTGGCGGGGGCCCAATATGCTGGAAAGCGACAATTGGAGGGTGTTGGTCTTGCCGGGGCGCAATAGCCGCCGCTCGAACGACGGAGGAAAGGGCCAATGAGCGACCTACACGCGGCGCCCGAGGGCGTCTCGGTGCGGGCCGCCATCGCAGCGGACTATGCCGCGACCTGGGCGCAGGCGCTGTTGGGCGACCAGGCGCCCACCCACCCGGCGCTGCCGCCGCGCCTGGCCTATGTGGACCTCTATCGCGGCCCCCACAGGGGCGCTCCTGCTGCCCGGCGCGTGGTGGCCTCGGTGGCGGCGCGGGCCGCCGCCGGCGAGCTGTTGCGCGCCAACCTGCTGCTGATGCTCAACGACCCTGGCCCGGAGGACCCCGACGCGCGCCGCGCCCTGGCCAACGAGCTGCGCCCCGTGCGCGCCCTGGGCCATCCCGCCCAGGTGATTCGTCGCCACCCCTGGCTGCGCATCGCCGCCCGCCTGGAGGCCTACCGGCCCGTGGGCATCTTGACCCACCTGGAGCCTTGGGGCTATCACGGTCTGGGGGGTGAGGACCTGGCGCGCTGCCTGGCCCTGCCCCAGGCCGAGGTGCTGCTGGCGCTGCGCTACCCGCTGCTCAACATGGGGTTGCCCAACCCCCGGGTGGCCCCGTATCTGGAGGCCTTTTGGGGGGCAGAACGCGCCGCCGCGCTGCGCGAGGCGGTGCAGGGCTCCTCGCCCCAGGGGCGCGAAGAGCAGATCGTGGCCGCCTGCACCGAGCGGCTGCGCGAGCTGGGCGCCGCCCACGTCCTGGCTTTCCGCCTGACGGTGGATCACCGGCCCGGCGAGCTGCTGTTCCACGCGGCCCGCGACGCGGACGCCCATGGGCGCATGAAAGAGGTGTTGGCGGCCCACAGCACCGGCCACCCCCAGGGCGTGCCCGACTATCGCTACGACCCGGTCGCGGCCCACTATGCCGATAGCCTGCCGGTGGCCCGCCCGCTGGACGACCTGGCCGACGAACTGGCCCGCGCCTATGCCGGGCACACCGTCATCGCCGAGGAGCTCTACCGGCGGCGCCACGTGGGCACGCCCTATATCCGGCGCAACTATGCCGACGCCCTGGACTTGCTGGTGACCCGGGGCCGGGCCCTGCGCCTGGGCGAGCGCGTGCGGGTGATGGGGTAGCGTGTCTTGCGGCATAGATGTATGTATGACCTGGAGGCGAGATGACGAGCAATACGATAGTCAGTCTAGCTCTGCTGAAGGCCAATTGGGACCTCAAGCGCAAGAGCTATCTAGACAATTTCACCGTGCTAGTCGCTGAAGCGATTCGTCGAACTGCCGAAGAAGCCGTGTCGCTGTCCCAGGTTCAAGACAATCTTAGGGCTGACTTCGGCTTGGAGCTACCCCAGAACTCTATCCACACTATCTTGCCACGGGTCAGTAAGGCGGGTTACATAACACTGAATGATGGAATCTACAGGCCGAATTGGGATGCTCTGAGTACCCTGAACTTCTCGGACGTTCAGCAAGAAGCAATTCGTCTGGAACGTGTGCTTGTCAGGCGACTCGTAAAGTTCTGCGAGAAGTTCAACATCACGTGGTCATCTGAGCAAGCGGAGAGCGCCTTGATAGGCTATCTGCAGAAGAATCAGGAAACGATAGCGTTTGCTAGGCATCGAGGAACGGTCATTCCAGATAGAGAGGCTCCCCTTCCGCAATCAGATAGTTACTTGGTTGCCAGATTCCTAACATCGTTGTCGGGAGATGACCCTGAAGCTGTAATGGTTCAGCGTCAAATGGAGAATCGCCCCCTCACACTAAGCGACAACCAGCATGGGCCGGCGCACTTGGAGCTGCGGCTGGCAACGCGCCATCTGCCGGGCCTGGCGCGCGGC
>CAYZWT010000045.1:0-12302 GCA_964482225.1 uncultured Anaerolineales bacterium | reverse complement strand
TGACGCGCTCGGCTGTGGAGAACGCGGCCTCGATCGCGGCCATGATCCTCTCCACCGAGGCTCTGATCACCGACATCCCCGAGCCCGAGGCCAAAATGCCCGCGGGCGGCGGCGGGGACATGTACTAGAGACGCCGAGGAACGCTTTACGGCCTTGGCGCGCCGCGTCAGGCCTGGGGCGCATTCGGAGAATCGAGCCCCTCACAATGGCGTGAGGGGCTCTGCTCGTGCTAGGGGCGCAGGAACGGCAGCATGGTTCGCGCGGCCCAGAGCGCCAGCCCCGCCATAGCCCCATAGACGGCGACAAGCGTCGCCCCCGGCAGCCTGCGCTCGACCTCGTGGCCCACGACAATGGCCGCCAGCGCGCCGCCCAGCAAAACGAGGGCGAATCCCTTCACATCCCCCGCTGCGACGCCCCAGACCAGCAACCCCGCCGCCAGGGCCGCCAGCAGGATCAAGGCCCACCAGGGTCGCCGCCTGACCAGCCGCTCGATGCCCAGGCTGAACAGCAGACCCAGGGGGATGATAGCCGGGTAGAGGTAGCGTCCCTGATGCTGGACGTACTTGCCGTTGTACCACAGATAGCCGGCCACGGTCAGGGCCAGCCAGGCGCCCAGCAGCAACAGGTTGTGGCGCGTGGCGCGCTCGCGCCAGGCCCCGCGCAGGGCGGGCAGCGCGTCCATCACGCCCAGGAACGCCAGCCCGGAGAGCAGCGCCAACGCCTGATAGACCCGCGTGGGCAGCAGCACGCCCATCCAGCCAAACTGCCCCCAAAAGCTCTGAAAGGTGGTCTGGGCAAAGCGTTTCAAGAACGCGATGGCGCCGATCTCGCCCAGCAACTCTTGGGTGGTGAGCTGGCCGACCACCACCTGGTCGTGGCGCGCCATCGCCAGGGGGTCGCCCCAGCCATAGACGGCCACATTGCGGGCCAGCCAGGGGGCGACCAGGGCCAGCGCCAGGACCACGATGAGCAGGCCACGCCGGATCGGCGCGCCCAGCCCGTTGCCTGCTTTGTGCGCCCGCCAGGCATCCAGCGCCCAGCCCAGGGCCACCAGCCCGGCGGCCACATAGGTCTGCAACTTGGTCAGAAAGGCCAGGCCCAGGAGCAGCCCCAGCCAGAGCGCCCTACGGCTCGACCACCCCTGTCGCTCGGCGAGCAAAAGCTGCCAGACCACCAGGGCCAGCAACAGCCCTGCCAGCACATCGTTGTTGACCACGCCCGTCATGGCGGCGTGCATGGGCAGGGTCGCCATACACGCGGCGACGCCCCAGGCCAGCCGGGGCCGCCCGGGCAGCGCCGTCCGCACGACGGCATAGCCCACCGCCACCGACGCAATGCCCAATGCCACCGAAAAGAGCCGCAGAGGCAGCAGCGGGGTCTCCATCCCCAGCGCCCGGCCCAGGGCGAACACCGGCGCCGCCAGGAGATAGTACAGGGGCGGCTGGTGCGCTTCGTAGCGGATCGGGGCGATGGACATCTCGGGATCAAAGCGCGCGGCCTTGATCTCTTCGAGATAGGCGACAGGGTAATCGCCCGGGCGCAGCTCGGGCAGTTGCCGCTCCTCGACCAGGTGCTGCACATAGTTATAGTGGGCGGGCTCGTCAGGGGCCTGCCAGGCGGGGGTCCGGATGGCGTACAGGCCCGCCAGCAGGGCATAGATCGCCAGGATCGGGATCAGCCAGCGGACGGACCGGCTTGTAGGGGAATGGGTAGCTGCCACGGCGCCGCCTCCCATGCTGTGCAGGGCGCGGTACAGGCTATGCCCGCGCCCTGCTGATGGCAAGAGTTAGCCCAGGCGAGCCAGCTCTTGCTCGACGATCTCTTCATCCAACTTGCGGAACAAGGGCGCGGGTTCTTGCAGGGGCTGGCCCGGCGCCAACGCGCTGGGCCGCCACAGATCGCCCTTGGGCTCGTGGTGGTAGGTCAGCCCCAGGTGCTCGCGCTCGCCCTCGCGATAGACCACGGCCTCCTGCACGCCAAAGAGGGCATCGGTATAGCCCAGGGTCGTGTGCAGTTGCTGCGAGGAAAACGGCAGGAACGGCGCGAACAGCAGCTTGAGCGAATCCACCGCGCGCAGGGCCACATAGGTGGCCGTGGCGGCTCGCTGGCGGTCCTCCTTGAGGGCCTTCCAGGGTGCCGCCGCATCCAGATAGCGGTTGGCCTCGCGGGCCGCCGCCATGACCTTGTTCAGCCCGGCGCGAAAGCGACAGGCGGCCAGGTCCTCGCCCACGGGGCCAAAGGCGGCCTCCACGGTTGCCAGGATGGCGCGATCCTCGTCCGTCAGCTCGCCCGGCTGGGGCACTTGGGCCTCAAAGTTGCGATAGGCAAAGGTCAGCATACGGTGGGCCAGGTTGCCCCAGGTGCCCACCAGCTCGTTGTTGTTGCGCGCCAGGTACTCGGCCCAGGAGAAATCCGAATCGGCCGTCTCGGGCGCCTGCACCGTGAGATAGTAGCGCAACGGGTCCGGGTCATAGCGCGAGAGATAGTCGGGCGTCCAGATGGCCCAGTTGCGGCTGGAGGAGATCTTGCGCCCCTCCAGGGTCAGGTACTCGTTGGCGGGCACGTCGTAGGGCAGCTTGCGTCCGCCATAGCCCATGAGCACGGCCGGCCAGATCAGGGTGTGGAAAAAGGTGTTGTCCTTGCCGATGAAATAGTAGGAGCGGGCGGGGGCATCGGCATCCCACCAGGCGCGCCAGGCCTCGGGCTCGCCTCGGTTCTTGGCCCACTCGATGCTGGCCGAGAGATAGCCGATCACGGCGTCGAACCAGACATAGATGCGCTTGTTCTCAAAGCCTTCCACCGGCACCGGGATGCCCCAGGCGATGTCGCGGGTGATGGCGCGGGGTCGCAGCCCCTCGTTCAGCAGGTTCAGCGAAAAGTTGCGCACCGCCGGGCGCCAGTGCGCCTGGGGCTCGATCCATGCGCGCAGCGGCTCGTTGAACTGGCTGAGGTCCAGGAAAAAGTGCTCCGTCTCGCGCACCACGGGGGTATCGCCGGAGAGCTTGCAGCGCGGCTGGATCAGTTGCAGCGCATCCAGCGGCTTGCCACAGTTGTCGCACTGGTCGCCCCGGGCATCCTCAAAGCCGCAAAAGGGGCAGGTGCCCTCGACATAGCGATCCGCCAAAAAACGTTGGCACTCGGGGCAGTACCAGGCCTCCATCGTCTGCCGAAAGATATAGCCGTTCTCCAGCAGCCGGCTGAACAGGTCCAGGGTCACATCCCAATGGTTCTCTGTATCGGTGTGGGTGAACAGGTCAAAGGTAAGGCCCAGGCCCAAGAACGACTCGATGAAGCTGGTATGGAACCGCTCGACGATCTGGCCCGGCTCTACCCCCTGTTGCTCGGCGGTCACCGTGATGGGGGTGCCGTGGGTGTCTGAACCGGAGACCATGAGCACGTCGTTGCCGCGCAGGCGGTGATAGCGGGCAAAGATATCGGGCGGCAGATAGGCCCCGGCCACCTGGCCCAGGTGCAGGTGCGAGTTGGCATAGGGCCAGGCCACACTCACCAGGATTTTCTCGTTCATGTCACTCCCATCTATGGCAAAGCGGGATCGGGGCAGGCGCGCCCCGCGAATGGCTCGGTGATGGACAAGGGGGATAGATCAGGCGGGGGTGGGGCCCGCCATCCGGCCCGTGGCGGCGCGGGCGCGCCGATAGGCGCCATGCCGAGGCAGGGCAGCAGAGCGCCCCTGCGCCCAATGGCGTAGGCCCGTGTGCCCTGTCTTGCGCTTGCGGCCTGTCTCTGCGCCCATGCTACACTCCCGGATGACTCGAACGTGGGTGCATTCTACTCCCGAGGGGCAGGGGCGTCAATTGGCGCAGGCGGACGGCCAACTCGCGCGCAATCAGGAAAATCCCGCGCCAAAAACCTTGACAAGAGCCCCGGCCTATGCTATGATCTTACCACAGAGCCCCGAGAGGTTGGAGACAGTTCCAGAGTGGAACCGGTCTGACGGTCGGGAAACTGGCAGACGCGATCTGAAACGGGGCAACCCGAAGCAGAGAGCGCGAGCGGGCCGAACGAGCTGTTGTCGGCCCACAGGTTAACAAAGGGCAAGCTCAAGAAGGCGGAGAATGGCAACCCGCAAGGGAAGCGTTCGAGGCCGGAAGGGGAGAACTCGGAGCCGGAACCAAAGGAACGGAAGGGATGACCCGAGAGATCGGGTGAACCCGAAAGTATCCAAGGGAGAGGCGAGGGGTCGAGGGCGTTCCTTCAACCCGACGGAGAGATCCGTCACCCCAGAAGGAGCGATCCAGACTCAGAAGGGGAGCGGCCGGCAAGCTGGCCAGGAACCAGACGGGGGATCTCAGAGGCGAGTCGGTGGACCAAGAGGCGTTAGCCCGAGGCCACAAGGCAGACCAAGGGGCCAATACCCAGAAGAGCGTCTCGAAACTCACGGCGCGACGAACCGTGAG
This sequence comes from uncultured Anaerolineales bacterium, assembly GCA_964482225.1. Classification (GTDB taxonomy): domain Bacteria; phylum Chloroflexota; class Anaerolineae; order UBA1429; family UBA1429; genus UBA1429. The sequence goes on along the minus strand of CAYZWT010000045.1, from coordinate 7,884 downwards.
GAGAGAGGCACTTGGAAGGGCGTTTCCGAGAGTTCGTAGACTGACGAGATCAGGGTCGCAAGGTCCGAGATGTCAGATACGAGCAAGAGGGCGAGATGCCGAAGCAATGGGGTTCGTGTAAAATACGAGAACCATGAGCAGGCAGCAGGCCCTACAAAAGATCCGCACAGCGGATCGAGTAAGCGGAAAGGCTCAGAGGAGATCTGAGGGTCAGTTCGAGAGTCCTGCAAGCAGGTACCTTGCTGAAAAGGCGAGGGAAGCGAGCCAGTGGAAAGACGATCCGGGAGATGAGCTTTCGAGCTTGAGGGTCGGGAACGGTACGTGACACGGTAACACGTCGGTATCGGGAACGAGCCCTACGAGGCGAAGGGGATCTCGGAAGAGCAGCCGGGAAAGCGATGGGTGGCTGATCAAAGGTCACTTGGGGTTCTGTGTTTGTCAAAAGGGCCGCAACACGCGCGTGTTGCGGCCCTTTTGCGTGGGCGGGCCTCCCTGCTGTTGACAGCGGCGCCCCGCCGGTGCTATGCTCCCGCCGTTCCATAGCACACCGCCAGCAGGGAGGCCCACATGGCCATGTCCTTTCGCGAAATGAACCTGCGCGTCTATCGCAGGCGGCCGATTCCCCACGTCCTTTTCCAGCCCCGCATGGAGCCCTGGTTCGCCTGGCATCAGATCTTTGATGCCTTGCCCGAGCCCTATCGCGAGATGGATGTGCGCCAATTCTATGACGCTTGCGATTGCAGCATGCGCACCTTTCACTACTATACCGATCTGCCCTCGCCCGTGGATGTGGTGTACGACGAGGTTGTGGCCCTGCGCGAGACCACCAAGGGCGACGTCAAGACCCGGGTGTTTGCCACGCCCCACGGCGAGCTGATCGAGCGCCAGCACTTGACCCTCGACCAGACCTGGCGCGTGGTGGACTTTGCCGTGCGGGGGCCGGATGATCTGCGCGCCCTGGGTTGGCTCTTTGCCCACTCGCACTATACCTTTTCCACCCAGGCCTTTCGCGACGGGAGCGCCTTTATGGGCGAACGGGGCGTGCCCCAGTTCTGGGTGCCCAAGAGCCCCTACCAGGCGCTGGCCCAGCAATGGATGAAGCTGGCCGACCTGGTGTATGCCATCGCCGACGCGCCCGCGCTGGTGGCCGATGTCATGCGGGCCATTGATGCGGCCTATGACCCCCTGTATGAGCAGATCACGGCCTGCGAGGATGTGCAGATCATCAACTTTGGCGAGAACCTGCACGATAGCCTCTTTTCCCCGGCCTGGTTCGAGCGCTACCTGCTGCCCTGGTATACGCAGCGCGCTGGCCAACTGGCCAGCGCCGGTATCCATACCCATGTGCACCTGGACGGCTACTTTCACTCGCTGCTGCCCTATCTCAAGGACCTGCCCTTTGACGGCATCGAGGCCCTGACCCCCGAGCCCCAGGGCGACGTGACCCTGGACGAAATGGCGGCCCACATGGGCGACAAGATCCTGCTGGATGGCATCCCGGCGGTGCTGTTCATGTCCACCTACAGCCGCGAAGAGTTGATGGCCGCCGTCGAGCGCGTCGTCGAGCTGTTCTATCCGCGCCTGGTGCTGGGCGTTTCCGATGAGGTGCCCGAGGGCGCCGGCGCCGAGGCCATCGAGCGGGTCAAGCTGGTGGCGGCCTGGGCGCGCGAGCACGGCGCGGCCTAGCCAACGTCCGGGCGGGGCACTGTCTGCTCAAGTATCGGCGTCGCCGCCCATTGACAGCGCTGTCCCGCTCGCTACACTGGGGCTGTCGCGCCCTGGCGCGCGATGTACATCAACTTGAGAATGGCAAGGAGCGTGAGATGGATACGAACAAGACGGTGCGAAGAAAAGAGCGTTTCGACGCCTCCTGGCGTTTTTGCCTGGGCGACATCCCCGACGGCCACGATCCGGCCCTGGACGATGGCGCCTGGCGCGCGCTGAACCTGCCCCACGATTGGAGCATCGAGGGTGAGTTCCGCGAGGATCACCCCTCCGGCTGGGGCGGCGGCTATCTGCCCGGCGGCATCGGCTGGTATCGCAAGAGTTTTCGCCTGGCCGAGGAGGAGCGGGGCCGCGCGGTCTCGATCCTGTTCGATGGCGTCTACAAGAACTGCGATGTCTACCTCAACGGCCAGCACCTGGGCTTTCACCCCTACGGCTATACCAGCTTTCACTATGACCTGACGCCGCACCTGCACTATGGCGAGCGTGAGAACGTGTTGGCGGTGCGGGTGGATGACTCGACCAAGCCCGATAGCCGTTGGTTCAGCGGATCGGGCATCTACCGCCATGTCTGGCTGGTGGTGGCCGATCCCTTGCACGTGCCTATCTGGGGCGCGTTCGTGCGCACCCACAAGATGAACGACCATGTGACCCGGGTGGATATGCTCACCCAGGTGCGCAACGATGCGGCCCACGAGCGGCGCTTTACCCTGGAGACCCGCATCCTGGACCCGCAGGGCCAGGTGGTGGCCGAGCACGCGCCGCACCCGGCGGCCCCGCGCGACCTGCGGCAGGCGGCGGCGCCGGGCGAGACGGTGACCCTGCGCCAGCGCCTGTTCCTCCACGGCCCGCAACTCTGGTCGGACAAGGCGCCGGCCATGTACACGGCCCAGACGTTGATCACCGTGGATGGCGCGCTGGTGGACAGCTATGAGACGCCTTTTGGCGTGCGCGAGATCTGCTTTGACGCCGACCAGGGGTTCCTGCTGAACGGCGAGCGCATCAAGATCAAGGGCGTGTGCCTGCACCACGATGGCGGCTGCGTGGGCGCCGCCGTGCCTGACCGGGTCTGGGAGCGCCGTTTGGAGCTCCTCAAGGAGATGGGCTGCAACGGCATCCGCAGCAGCCATTATCCCCCATCGCCCGAGTTCCTGGACATGTGCGACCGCATGGGGTTCCTGGTCATGGACGAGATCTGCGACGAGTGGCGCATCGGCAAGGTGCCCTATGGCTACCACAAGTATTTCGACGAGTGGCACGAGGCCGACATGCTGAGCATGTTGCACCGCGACCGCAACCATCCCAGCATCGTGCTGTGGAGCGTGGGCAACGAGATCCCGGAGCAGAGCTGGCCCGAGGGCGTCGAGGTATTGCGGCGCCTGGTAGAGATCGTCCACGCGGAGGACCCCTCGCGGCCCACGACCTCGGCCTGCGACAACATCTCGGCCCCCAGCCCGGCCACCCTCGAGTTCCTCGATCTGCTGGATGTGGTGGGCTATAACTATGTGGACCGCTGGTACGAGCACCAAGAGCTGTACTATGGCCCCGACCGGCACCTGTTCCCCCAGCGCCGCATGATCGGCAGCGAGAACAGCTCCCTGCCGGGCATCCGGGGCGACTATACGCTAGAGCCCGGCCAGGGTTGGTGGGGCAACTATTACACCCGCATGATCAACGTGGAGCAGCTTTGGAAGTACACCGCCATGCACGACTATGTGGCGGGCGACTATATGTGGACCGGCATTGACTATCTGGGCGAGGCGCGCTGGCCCCACCGGAACTCGGTCAGCGGCGTGATTGACCTGTGCGGGTTCCCCAAGGATGGCTTTTACTTTTTCCAGTCCCAATGGACCGAGGAGCCGGTGCTCTATCTGGCGCCCCATTGGAGCTGGGAGGGCCAGGAGGGACGCGTGATCCCCGTCATCTGCTACACCAACTGCGAGACGGTAGAGTTGTTCCTGAATGGGCGCTCTTGCGGCACCAAGTCCTATGCCTTCCCACGGCCCGGCATGGAGGGGCTCGATTGGTCGCCGCGCTTCAACCGGCCCCGGCCCACGACCGCCGACCTGCACCTGGCCTGGGACGTGCCCTATGAGCCGGGGGTGCTCAAGGCAGTGGGGCGCAAGGGCGGCGAGGTGATCTGCGAGTGCGAGGTGGCGACGGCGGGGGCCCCGGCGCGCCTGGAGATGAGCGCCGACCGCGCCGAGCTGTGCGCCGATGGCTGCGATGTGGCCCACCTGACGGTGCGCGTGGTGGATGCCCAGGGCCGCACTGTGCCCAACGCCGATAACTCGGTGCGTTTTTCCATCCAGGGGCCTGCCCAGATCTTGGCGACGGACAATGGCAACCCGGCCTGCCACGACTCGTTCCTGGCGCCCGAGCGCCGTGCGTTTCATGGCCTGTGCCTGGGCATCGTGCAGATGGGCGAGACGGCGGGCGAGATCGTCGTCCGCGCCGAGGCCGAGGGTCTGGCGCCCGCCGTCGTGGCGTTGCGCAGCCGCGCGCCGGGCGCGTAGAGAGTCGCCGGTCACCTGCCGGAATCTCGCCAAGAGCGCCCAGGCCGCCAAGCGGACCAATCTGGCTTGGCGGCCTGGGCGAGAGATGGAATGGCGATACGTTCCATTTCTGAGGGGGTTTGGTCGGAAACAAGGGAAGGAGGGCTTATGCTCACCGTCCAAGAGGTCGCTCGCATGATAGATCACTCGATCCTGCTGCCCAGCATGGGCTATGCCGCGCTGGAGGCGGGGATTGAGCTGTGCAAGCAGCGCGGCGTGGCCCAGGTGGTGCCCCAGGCCTACCTGATCCCCCGCGCCAAGGAACTGCTGGTGGGCAGCGACATCCGGCTCGTCTGCCCCATTGCCTTTCCCCAGGGCCTCAACGCGCCAGAGGTCAAGCGGGCCGAGGCCGCCTGGGCCCTGGAGAAGGAGGCCGTCGAGCTGGATATGGTGCTGAACATCAGCGCGCTGAAATCGGGCGACCACGCCTTTGTGGCGCGGGACATCCGGGGCGTGGTGGAGGTGGCCGAGGCCCACGGCGCGCCCGTCAAAGTGATCCTGGAGACCTGCTTGCTCACCGATGACGAGATCGTGGCGGCCTGCCGCATCGCCGAGCAGGAGGGCGCCCGATTCGTCAAGACCTCGACCCAGACCCAGCCCGGCGGCGCCACCGTCGAGGCCGTGGCCCTGATGCGCGCCAGCGTCGGGCCCGGCGTGGTCGTCAAGGCTTCGGGCTATATCACCGACATTGACAAGCTGCTGGCCCTCTACGAGGCCGGGGCGCGGCGCTTTGGCACCGGCTATACCGCCCAGATCCTGGATGGCCTGGCCGCCAAGCGGGCCGAGGCTGGGCTGGCGCCCTGAATGAAACGGCGCATACACCGATGACGCAAGGGGGCAGCCCAGAGACTTATGACCTGGGCGGCAGCAGGTTGCATGATGTCGGGTGTATGCGTTCATGAGCAGCGGGGGCCTGGAGCGAGGACGTCTCGCCCGCCTTTTGGCCTTGAGCGGTACGCTTTCGAGCATGTAGAGCCAGAGAGTGAGCACGGCGTTTGTGCCCACTGTGCCCGGGCGCTCTCAGCGCATGGCCCTGCGCGAGCACCATCCGAGTCTGTTTTCGAGACAGGACAACAACATGACAACACATGAGACGCGCATTCGCTCGGCCACGCGAGAAGTGGTGATCGGCCCCGAGAGGCCGGTGGTGGTCATTGGGGAACGGATCAACCCCACGGGGCGCAGCGGCCTGGCCGATTCTTTGCGGCGCGGCGATATGGCCGTGGTGCGTCGCGATGGCCTGGCCCAGGCCGCGGCGGGGGCCGGTATCCTGGATCTGAACGTGAGCGTGCTGGGCGCCGATCAGCCCGCGCTGATGGCCGCCGCCGTGGGCGCGCTGCAAGAGGCCACCGACCTCCCCCTGTGCATAGATAGCCCTGATCCGGCGGTCCTGGCCGCGGGATTGGCGGCCTATCTCGGCAAGGCCCTGGTGAACTCGGTCAACGGCGAGGAGCGCGCCCTGGCCGCCGTGCTGCCCCTGGTCAAGGAGCACGGGGCAGCCGTTATCGCCCTGACCATGGACGACCAGGGCATCCCCGCCACGGCGGCTGCGCGGCTGCGCGTGGCCGAGGCGATCCTGGAGCGAGCCGCCGCCCAGGGCATCGCCCCTGAGGATGTGATCTTTGACCCGCTGGCCATGGCCGTGGGCGCCGATTCCGGGGCGGCGCGGGTGACGTTGGAGACCATCCGCCTGATCCGCGAGCGCCTGGGCGCCAACATGACCCTGGGCGTCAGCAACGTCTCTCACGGGCTGCCTGCGCGCCCGGAGCTGAACGCCGCCTTTGTCGCGCTGGCCATCGCCCGGGGGGTCACCTGCCCCATCGCCAACCCGCTGGCCGCCCGCATGATGGAGACCATCCGGGCGGCCAACCTGCTTCTGGGCCACGACGAGTGGGCCTCCGGCTGGATCCGGGCCTACCGCGCGGCGCGCAAACGGGCAGCCGGCTGAGCCAAGGGCGCAGATAGGCCAAGCCGTGCACATACGTTCCTTTAGGGGGTCCCTATGCGTGAGTATCAAGGTCTCAATGCCGCGTTCTACGATAGCCTCTCAACAGGTGTCGAGGGTGACGTAGACTTTTACGTTGGTCTGGCCGCCGAGGCAGCGGGGCCGGTGCTGGAGTTGGGGTGCGGCACGGGCCGCATCACGCTCCCCGTGGCAGAGACGGGCGTCGAGGTCGTTGGGCTAGACCTCTCGTCCGACATGCTAGAGATCGCCCGTAGCAAGCTCGCCGTTGAGCCCGCGGAGGTGGCCGCCCGGGTGCGACTGGTGCAAGGAGACATGCGCACCATGGAGCTGGGCCAGCAGTTTGCCCTGATCATGATCCCCTATCGGGCGTTTCTGCACTTGCTCACCCCTGAGGATCAACAACAGGCTCTGCGCTGCATCTATCGGCACCTGGTGCCCGGAGGGCGCCTGGCGCTGAACATCTTTGATCCCCGATTGGACATCATTGCGGCCCATAGCGGGCCCCTGGGCGGGGCCATCAAACGCCTGGGAGATGGCTTTGTCCATCCAGCGACGGGCAACCGGGTCATGGCCTATGATACGCGACGCTATGATCCGGAACGACAACTGTTGGAGGAGTACCGCATCTTTGAGGAGTTGGATGCCGAGGGGCGGGTGGTGGACAAGGTCTACGCCCTTCTGACGCTGCGCTACCTCTACCGCTACGAAATGCAGTACCTATTGGAGCGCTGCGGGTTCGAGATCGTCGCCCTCTGGGGCGATTGGCAGCGAGGGCCGTTCCGCTATGGCGGCGAGCAGATCTGGCTGGCGCGCCGGCCCGCGCACAGTTCGGGAGACCGGTCTTGAGATTCGCCATTGACCGCCGCCTCCTGATCCCCAAGTCCTTCTATCTGCTCTTTTACGGGGCAATGGCCGCCCTGACTCCCTTTCTCACCCTGCACTATCAGGGCGTGGGGCTCAGCGGCAGCGAGATAGGCGTCCTGATCGGCCTGGGGCCTTTGGTGCGTCTCCTGGGAGGCCCCTTTTGGGCCTCTGTCGCCGACGTATCGCGCCGACACAAGCTACTGCTCCTGGTTACGCTGGGCCTCACCATGCTCGCGGTCTATGGCATCTCGCAGGCGCGCAGTTTCCTCGCGTTGATCGTCTCGGGCGTGGCGATGGCGTTCTTTGTCGCGCCCATTGACGCTTTGGTGGACAGCGCCGTGCTTGAGGTGCTGGGCAACCGGCGCGACGCCTACGGCCAACAGCGGCTGTGGGGAGCCGTGGGATGGGGCTTGGCGGCGCCTCTGGTGGGCCGCCTGGCGGAGGCATATGGCCCCAACTGGCACTTTTACGGGCTCTATCTGTTGGGCGCCCTGGCGATTCCGGTTGCCAGCAGGCTGGAGATGGCCAACATGGGGCGCCGCGTCGCCTTTTGGCGCGGCCTGGGCACCATGGCCCGCAACCGCTGGTGGGCCCTGTTTCTGGCCACGATCTTTATCGCCAGCCTGGGACGCTCGGCCAGCTTTGGGTTCATGAACCTGCATCTGGATGCCCTGGGCGCCAGTCGCTCCCTCATCGGCATCTCGGCTACGGTAGCAGGCTTTTCCGAGATCCCGACCTTCTTCTACTCAGGGATGCTGTTGCGGCGCTGGGGAG
>CAYZWT010000044.1:0-18069 GCA_964482225.1 uncultured Anaerolineales bacterium | reverse complement strand
TCCCTGCCTCCCTCTCAGGTGCCAATATGCTCCACCAATACTCGAACAATCACTGAAAAGCCCAGGGCGGCGTACAGCCCCATAGCCGCCTGCATGCTCGGGAGCGTGTCCAGGCGCATCAGGCGGTAGCGCCGCGCCCGGGCCTCCTCGATGATGCGCGCTGCCAGCGCCCCGCCCAGACCCAATCCGCGGAACGCCTCGCGCACGTATAGCCGCTTCATCTCGCAGACCCCGTCATCAATCCGGCGCAGCGCCACACAGCCGGCGACCTGCCCATCCACCAGGGCCAGGATCAGCGCGCCCTCCGGCGGGGCATACTTGCCGGGCAAGCCCTCCAGCTCCGCATCGAACCCCTGGAACCCCAGGTCAATCTCTAGCGATGCAGCGTACTCGACAAAGAGCTGGCGGATCTCCGCCAATCTCTCTTGTCCCTCCACCGTCACCAGCGCCATATCCCGCCGTTCCGATTCCTCGCGCAGCAAGAGCCAGCCTCCCTACAGCCTGTGCGATGCCGATAGCGCAAGTATAGGCCGGCCGCCCGGGCAGCGGTAATGCGGGCTTGGCGGGACGTCTCGCGACAAAAGGGGCTAGCGCTCTCTGGCGCCGCTCGGTGCGTTCCTTTCTGCCACCGGCCCCTCCGGCAGTGCAAAGGGCGATTCCAGGCCGTGGCGCTCCAGCAGCGCGGCATCCTGCAACAGTTCCTCGGTGGGGCCATCGGCCACGATGCGCCCGCCATCCAGCACCACGGTGCGCGGGCACAGCTCCCACACCAGGCGCATATCGTGGGTGGCCACCAGCAACGCCTGGGGCAGCGTGCGCAGCAGGGCCACCAGCTCGCGGCGGCCCCGGGGGTCCAGTCCGGCGGTGGGCTCATCCAGGGCCAGCAGCTCGGTGGGCATGGCCAGCACCGTGGCGATGGCCACCCGCTTGCGCTCGCCCAGGCTAAGGTGGTGGGGCATGCGCTCCTCGGCGCCCGCCATGCCCACCTGGGCCAGCGCCCAGGCCACCTGTTGCCGCACTTGCTCCGGGGGCCGGCCCAGGTGTAGCGGGCCAAAGGCCACGTCATCGAACACGGTGGTGGAAAAGAGCTGGTCATCGGGGTTCTGGAACACCAGGCCCACCCGCGCGCGCACGGCCCGCAGGTTGCGGCGGCTCAGCTCCAGCCCTGCCACGGCCAGGCGCCCCTGCATCAGGCGCTCGTCATAGAGCACGCCGTTCAGGTGCCCCAGCAGGGTGGACTTGCCCGCGCCGTTGGGCCCCACCAGCCCGATCCGCTCCCCGGCCTCCCCTCGCAGGCTGACGCGATCCAGCGCCAGGCGCCCGTTGGCATAGTGAAACGAGAACTGCTCGATCTGCAAAAGGGGAGTGGTCAAAGCGCGTCTCCTCGGCTAGAGATAGGCCAGTGCGGCGGCGCCCGCCAGGGCCGCGCCCCAGCCCAGAGCGGCGTAGGTGCCTCCGTTGCGCCATGCCAGGCCGTGCAATGCGCGGGGCGCCCCGTCATAGCCCCGGGCCAGCATCGCCAGATAGATGCGCTCGGCGCGGGCGATGCTGCGGATCAAGAGCGAGCCGACCATGCCCCCCAACACCCGCGCGCGCCAAAAGACGCTGCGCCCGTCGCCCGCCGAGCGGGCCGCCCGCGCCGTCTGCAAGCGGGCCGCCTCCTCTGCCAGCACGAACAGGTAGCGGATCATGAGGGTCAGGGTGGTGCAAAGGATCGGGGGCAGGCGCAGCAGCCAGAGGGCATGGAGCAGGGCGGGCAAGGGCGTGGCGGCCACCAGCAGGGCGCTCATCCAGATCGCCAGCCAGGCCCTGGCCAGGATCGTGGCCATGGCAACCAGCCCCTCGCGGGTGAGGGTCAGGGCCAGGGGGCCCCAGTGCAGCGCCCACAGGGGCTCTCCGGCGCGCACAAAGGGTACCGAGAGGGCGATCAGCCCGACAAAGGGCAGCGCCAGGCCGGTGCGTTTGAGCAGGGTGGCCCAGGGCAAGCCCGAGAGCCCCACGGCGCCCGCCGCCAGCAGGCCAAAAGCCGCCAGCGCTCGCCATGCCCCGTCCGGCAGCGCGGAGACGGCCACGATATAGGCGAGGGCGGCCAGCAGCTTGAGGCGGGGGTCCAGCCGGTGCACCGGGCTGGACCCCGCCAGATAGGGCTCGCGCAAGGTCTGCACAGGTGGGGCTAGACGGCTGCGTGGGAGCGACGCGCCAGCCGGGCCAGGCCCCAGGTCAGCCCGGCCACCAACAGGGCGCCGATCACACCGGCCAGGATGGTCGCCAGGGCCTCGTTGCCCACCCCGGGCAGCACATAGTCGGGGATGACCTCAAAGGGCGCGTCCTGGGCCTGCTCGATAAAGCCCTGATCCTCGGCCACGCGCTCCAGGCCGTCGGGGTGCGACGAGGCCAGGGGGGAGAGGAGCGCCACGGCCAGGGCCAGCAACAGCGCGTACAACCAGATGCGACGAGATGGCGTCTTCATGCAGCGCCCTCCTGTTTGGGAGATGGGGCTCCAAGGGCGAGCAGATCGGGCCGGGCGGCGCGCACAAAGGCCAGCACCCCCAGGGTGATCAGCCCCTCGCCGACGCCGATGAGGGCATGGACGCCGCCCATCGCCGGGAGCACCAACCCCCAGGGCGAGGCCCCCGAGAGGGCCAGCTCAGCGGCGGCCGCCAGCGAGGCGATCATCACCGAGAGCCAGGCAGCCGCAAAAGCGGCCACGGCGCGGCCCCAATCCTTGTCTCCCAGCAGGCGCGAGAACAGGCGATAGACGAGCCAGCCCACCAGCACGCCCACAATGGCCATATTGAATACGTTGGCCCCCAGGGCCAGCAGCCCGCCATCCTGAAAGACCAGGGCCTGCACCACCAGCACGCTGGTCAGCACGGTCATACCGGCCCAGGGTCCCAGCAGGATGGCTGCCAGGGCGCCGCCCAACAGGTGCCCCGAGGTGCCGCCGGCCACGGTAAAGTTCATCATCTGGGCGGCAAAGATAAAGGCGGCGGTCACGCCCATCAAGGGCACCTGGCGCTCCTCCAGGGTGCGGGTGAGCCGCCGGGCGCCATAGCCCACGCCCCCTGCGGCAGCAACCCAGGTGGCCGCGGCGGTGGCCGTATTCAGGAATCCGTCCGGAATGTGCATGCGCGTTCCTTTCTACAGGGGTGATGAATGCAGCGCCGGGCCTGGCGTTCAGTCGTGGGCGGGCGCACCCCGCCGGGCGCGGCAGTCGGCGCAGAGGCCGGGGATGGTCACGTCGTCCAATTGGGCGGCAAAGCCATGCTCAGCCAGCAGGGCCTCCAGCAGCGGATCGGCGGCCTCCAGCGAGACGCCCAGGATGCGCCCACATGCCTGGCAGGCCAGGTGTAGGTGGGGGCCGCGCACGCCCAATAGCTCGTAGCGCATCTGGCGGTCGCCCGCCTCCACCGCCGCCACCAGGCCAAACTCGCGCAACAGGTCCAGGGTGCGATAGATGGTCGAGAGGTCCACGGCGGCGCTGGTGCGCTGCACCCGCGCGTGCAGCTCTTCCGCCGTGGCAAAGCGCCCCGCATGGTGGAGCGCCGAGAGCACCATCTCACGTTGCGGGGTCATACGCAGCCCGCGCCGCCGGAGCTGCTCGGCAAAGACCTGTTCGCATGCCATAGTTGCGCCCCTTTGCTATTGCAATCAACTGCAACAAGGATACGCAAGGGGGGCTGGCTGTCAAACTGGGGCAAAGACGGCGCCAGGGGCGGGCGAGACGCCCGCCCTCCACGTGGGGAAGGAATCTGTCAGCGCTCGATGCGTACTGTGCCCAGGATCGCGTGGTCTGATGCGACGCCCTTGGCAGCGACGACCGGCGCGCGCGCCCCCGTCTCACGGTCGTACAGGCCCACGATGACGGTGTAGTCGCCCGCAGCAGCATCGGGCGGAACCAGCAGCGAGCGGCAATCGAGGAGGGCATCGTCGCGCGCCAGGGTGTCCAAAGGGATCAGGCCGTTGCGCGGGTCGCCGTCGGACTGGGCCGCCAGCGCGCCCTCGGGGTCGAGCAGTTGCAGGAACACGGCATAGGGCCGCTCGATGGGCGCATCGGCGCTCCAGACCAGGGCCACCGGCAAGGTATCGCCCGGCGCGGCCTGGGCGGGCAGCGGGCCGGCGGCCAGGCGCAGATCGCCCGCCCAAGCGCCTATGTCCACCGCGCCCTCGGCGCTACAGGGTCGCTCATAGAGCACGGCGCGGTTGTGGCCATGCTCGTGGGCCAGGGCGCGGGCGGCGAGTTGCTCCAGCCACCAGCCGCCCTGGTTGCCGGGGTGTTGCAGGGGCGCCTGATAGGTGACCAGCCAGAGGCGCCTGTGGGATTGGGCCAGCGTGGACATTTGCGCATCCACCTCTTCGTCGGTGAACCAGCCCAAATAGTAGGCCACCGGCGCCTGGGGCGCGTACATGCGCAGCATGCCTTCCTGCCAGATATAGCTGACGATGACGCCATCGCCGGGGCGCGCCAGTTGCGCCAGGGTTTGGCCCAGGGGGCGCATGTCATCCATCGGCAGCGCCACGGGCCGGTAGGCGTGGGGCAGGCTCACGCCCCAGGCGAGCAGCAGCGCCAGGCCCAGGGGCAGCCCCCAGCGGCGCAGCCGCACCAGCCCGGCCCCTGCAAGGGCGCACAGGGCGGGCAGCAGGTAGAGGAAAAAGCGCGGAATCACAAAGGGCGTGATGGCCTGAGCGAAATAGCCTGCCGCCACAGGCGCCAGCAGCACGGTCGCCAGCAGCCCCCGGCGGGCATCCCGCCCGCGATAGACCTCCCAGGCGGCGGGGATCGCCAGGGCCCCCAGGGCCAGCCCGGCCCAGGGCAGCGGCCCATAGGGGCCGGCGGCCAGGGTCGTGCCCACATACTGGAGGTATGTGGGCAGGTTCCAGGCGGCGCGCTCCATAGGCACGTTCTGGGCCCCCGCAAAGGCGGTACGCCAGGTGAGGGCCACCCAGGGGGCCAGCAGCGCTCCCGCGCTGGCCAAAGCCGCCGCCCAGGGGGCCGCGCGCCTCCAGGCGGCGCGCCAGCCGGGCCGCGTGACGGCCAGCCAGCCTGCCAGCCAAAGCCCCTGGGCCAGGATCAACAACGCGGCATAATAGTGAGCGCCCAGGGCCAGAGCCGTTGCCAGGGCATAGCCCCCCCAGAGGGCCACGGCGCGCCTGCCGCGCGGCCGCCGGTCGCCGGAGAGGAGGGCGCGATCCAGCAGCGTAAGGGCCGTCCAGCCCCAGAGGGCCACCCAGGGGTAGCCCTTGGCCTCGCGGTCATAGTATACGGCCATGGGGGCCAGGGCCATGAGCCCCGCCGCGAAAAGGCCCGCCGCCGGGCCGCCCAGCCGCCGCCCCCAATAGTAGGCCAGGGCCACTGTGCCCAGGCCGCACACCGCCGAAAGCAGCCTGATCTGCCAGACGCCATCGCCCAGCAGCCCCAGCCAGAGCCCCAGGACCAACCGGTGGGCGGGCGGGTTGGTATCGTTGGTCAGGCGCGACATCTCGACCACGCGGGCCAGCCCGGCATGGGCCAGATAGGCGTTGTTGCCCTCGTCCCACCAGAGGCCGTAGCGGTCGAGCTGCCAGGTGCGCAGGGCTGCCGCCACTGCCAGGATGGCCAACAAGGCCAGCCAGACTTGGCGGCGGCCAGAGGGCGTGGCGGTTGCGGTTGTCAGCTCAGATGTGGGCAAAAGCACATCCCCTTTACGTGTGCCTATACATGCTGGCCTTGTACGTCTCGATCTCTTTCATCTGCTCAGGGGAGAGAGGCCCTCGACCTAACGCTTCGGCATCCTCCAGGACATGGGATTCGGTGCGAAAGCCTGGCACGGGGATCGTGCGCGGGCTACGCGCCCAGATCCAGCCCAAAGCGCCTTGTGCATAGCTGCGCCCGTCGAGAGTCAGCGTTTGGCGCAAGGCTTCGGCTGTCTCTAGATCCTCCAGGAAGCGCTGTACCTGGAAGAAACCATGTCGCAAATCCTCTTCAGGTAGGCGAGTCTCAGGTGACCAGTGACCACTGAGCAGCCCCAAGGCAAGGGGGATGCGGTTCAGGCTGGCAAGATCGTGGGCCTCGCACAAGGCCAGCATCTTGGGGGCGTCCATCATGATATTGAGTCGGTGCATGATGGCGGTGCAGTGTGGCCCTTGGGCAAAGAGCGCTGCCCTTTCGGGGTCGTCGGTGCTCCAGCCATAGTAGCGAATCTTGCCCTCTTTTACCAGGTCTTCCAAGGTCTCGCGCGCCTCAGCGGCAGGTTCCAGCGCGAGGTCTCGTAGATGCAGTAGATAGACATCAATGGCATCTATGCCCAGGCGGCGCAGGCTCCCCTCGCAGGCGCGGCGGATGGCGGGGGGACTGGCATCCTCGCCCGTGACCTTGCGGGTGGCCTCGTCTATGGCGTAACCGAACTTGGTCGAGATGACGACCTGGTCGCGGCGACCCTGCAATGCTTGCCCCAACACAGTCTCGGCGTGGCCGCAGCCGTATTCGTCGGCGGTGTCGAAGTAGTTGATGCCCAAATCTATGGCGCGATGGATGGCCCGAATCGAGGCCGAGATCTCTTCTTGAGGATAGTCAAGCTGATAGTCTTCTTGCCAGCCCATGCCCCCTATCCGAGCAGTGCCCAATCCCAGGGCGCTGACCACCAACCCACTACGCCCCATAGTGCGAATCATGCCCATGTCCGCCTCCTTTTCCTATGGCGCAAATCCAAGCCTGGCGCCAGCCTTTGGCGCAAGTGAAACAAGCGCGGGTGCAACGCTGACACGCACAAGCCGGGCCTGCGTCCCCCAAGAGAGCGCTGGCCCGGCCATTGCTTTGACGCCGCTTGCCTTCTTGGCCTATTTGATGGCGTACAGCGAGCCGTCGTCGCTGCCGATGTAGACGATCCCGCCTGCAATCGCCGGCGAGGTGCGCACCCAGTCGTTGGTGCGGTACTTCCAGCGCTCTTGGCCGGTCCGGGTATCCACGGCATAGAGATGGCCATCGTCACTGCCGATGTACACCACCCCGCCCGAAAGGGAGGGCGATGAGCGGATCCAGTCCTCGGTCTGGAAGCGCCATTTCTCCTGGCCGGTGCGGGCGTCTACAGCGTAGAGATAGCCGTCGTCGCTGCCCACATACACCACCCCATCGGCCACGGCCGGCGAGGAGCGGATCCAGTCATTGGTCCGAAAGCGCCATTTTTGCTGGCCGGTGCGGGCGTCTATGGCATAGAGATAGCCGTCGTCGCTGCCCACGTATACCACGCCATCGGCGATGGCCGGCGAGGAGTCCACATAGTCGGCGGTCTGGAAGCGCCAACGCAGTTGGCCGGTGTTGGCATCCAGGGCATAGAGGTAGCCGTCCTCGCTGCCGATATAGACCACCCCGCCCGAGACGGCCGGCGAGGAGCGGACCCAGTCCTCGGTCTGATAACGCCATTTTTGCTGGCCGGTGCTGGCATCCACAGCGTAGACATAGCTATCGTCGCTGCCAAAGTACACCACCCCGCCCGAGACGGCCGGCGCAGGCACCACCCAGTCGGCGGTCTGAAAGCGCCAACGTTGCTGGCCGTTGTTGGCGTCCAGGGCATAGAGGTAGCCATCGCAACTGCCGAAATACACCACCCCGTTCGCGACTGCTGCCGAAGAGCCGACCATGTCGCCGGTCTCGAACTTCCAGCGCTCCTGGCCGTTGTTGGCGTCCAGGGCATACAGATAGGTATCCAGGCTGCCCAGGTATACCACCCCGCCGGCGATGGTGGGGGAGGCATAGATCACGGCGCCCGTCCTGAACGACCAGGCCAGTTCGCTCAACTTCTCGGGGCCTCCGCTGGGATAGACCCCCGTGCGTTCCAGGTTGGCCCTGAACATGGGTGCCTCAGTGCGGTCAACCCCTACGCGCGGAATGCTCAAGCGGCAGCCCGCGCTGACGATAACCAAGGCTATGACAATCCAGAGCAAGCCCCGTTTGAACCCCATGTTGCCCCCCTTTTTTGGATGAGCCCCAGGCAGCACAAGTCGGCGCGCTGCCTGGGATCTGTTGTGGCGG
This sequence comes from uncultured Anaerolineales bacterium, assembly GCA_964482225.1. Taxonomy (GTDB): domain Bacteria; phylum Chloroflexota; class Anaerolineae; order UBA1429; family UBA1429; genus UBA1429. The sequence continues at coordinate 10,061 of CAYZWT010000044.1, read as the reverse complement.
AGGTCTGCCGCCCTTGCAGATGCCTCTCGCTGCGCGATCTAGCTGAGGAACTTGGCCATGTCGGAGCCCGCGCTGAGCATCCGGTCGAAATCCTGATCCCACAGGGCCATGAACTGCCCAAACGAGCTGCGGTCATAGGGATAGTTGTAGAATGCCTCTGTCGCCAAGTCGCCGTCGTCATCGGCATAAAAGCGCGCCACCGCTGCGGGGCTGTTCAGCCCATTGATGGCATCCAAGAACCCCAGGCGATTCCGCTCGGCAGCCGTGCCTTTGCGGAAATAGGCGGTCAGCAGGCAGCCGCCGCGAAAGTCCCGCGCCACCAGGTTGGGCCGCACGGCGTGCTTGGCCCCAACCCGCGCCTCCCCCTCGTCGCTGACAGCATAACCCAAGAACTCGAGATGGCTCTTGATCCGATCCAAATCTGCGCTCATATCACGAACCTCCATGTTGCTCCTGTGTGTTGCGGGCCGACGGGTCCATCATAACAGACGTCGTTCAGAGTGTAAAGCGTTTTGGGCGCCCAATCTCGCCAAGGACCGGGCATCGCCATCTCAGGGCGTCGCCGGGCCGGCCAGGGGCGGCGCGGCCTGGTGGATGCGCTGCAGGATCTCCAGGCGCTCCTCCGGCGTGGCCCAGCGCGGTTGGGCATAGTCCTCCAGCACCGTGGTCAGGATCTCGCTATGCAGCAGGCGCCCCTGGTAGATGGTATGGCGCGCGATCAGGCCGGTGCGCGTCTCCCAGCTCCACATCTGGTCGAAAAAGAGGTTGCCCAGGCCATAGACGATGATGCCCGGCCCCTGGGCCGAGGATGCATCGTAGGGCTCCCAGGCCTGGGGCACGTGGCTCTGGACGCCCGTGACGATATCGGCGCCCACCTCGCGCAGCTCACGAAACTCTTCCACCTGCTGCGCCGTGGGGTAGGGGTTGTAGGTCTCCAGGTATTGCAGCTCGATGGCGACCAGGTCCACCTCCGGATCGGCGTCCAGCTCTGAGATCAGGGCCAGCAAGCGCTCCTTGTTGTTGTAGAAATAGCAGGCGCCCGGCAGCTCGTCGGTGGCCCAGGCCCAGGAGGGCTCAAAGGCCAGCGTGGCGATGAACGCCAGCCGATTGCCGTTGTGCTCGATGAACAGGGGCGCGCAGGCTTCCTCCTCGTTCAGCCCGCTGCCATAGATGGGGATGCCCCGCTCGCGGTAAAAGGCGATGGACTCGCGGGCCCCGGCATAGCCATAGTCATTGACATGGTTGCCTGAAAGCCCCACAATGTCCGTCCCGATGGCCTCCAGCGCCCCCCAATAGGGATAGTCGCTGCAAAAGGTCAGGTTGCCCGAGGCTGTGTTCACCGGGCAACCCTTGACAAAGGGCACCTCGTTGCTGACGTGGGTGATATCGGCGGCGCGCAGCACATCCGAGATCACCTGGGCGGGATAGAGCACGCCATAGCGCTCCATGCGGTCGGCGGTCAGACGGCACATGGCCGTCACGCCGGTCATGATCAGCTCGGTCATGCGCTCGGGATCGCGGTTGGCCCAGCCGTCCCACGGGGCGGCCACCAGCGGGCCGATCTCGTCCGCGCCTGCGCCCTCCAGCCAGAGGGCCAGGGCCAGGGGATAGTCGGCCATATCCAGCTCCCGATCCAGCGGGCTGGCGCCGTCTAGCCTGAGCGCCTTGAACGTGGGGGCCAGTGCGTCAAAGGGCAGCAGGCCCACGGCGTCGGCATCGGCCAGCAGCGCCGCCAGCAGCGCCTCGTCGGCCACGAGCTGGGGCTCGCCGGGGCCCCAGGCGGCGGCGAACAGGGCCGCCGTCTCCTGCGATGCCAGCAGCGCGCCCTGGCCCTGGCCCGCCCAGCGCAGGCGCAGCTCGTCCAGGGTCAACTCGTCGCGCAGGTCGTCAAAGGGGGCCACGATGACGTATACATGCACCCCCAGCGGGTAGACATCCTCACCGGGGGCGGGGGCCTGCTCGGCAAGGGCCAGCCGCAGCCGGTGGGTGGCCGTCTGCTCCGGGGCCAATTCCAGGGCATAGCCCGCCTCGCGCAGGTCCAGCGCCGCCAGGGCGTCCAGCGCGGTGGGGTCATAGGCGGCCAGGGCCTCGTCCACTGCCAGCCTCACGACCTCATAGGCGGGGGTGGGCGTGGCTGTGGGCGCCGGGGTCTCGGTAGCGGTCGGGCTGGCCGTGGGCATCGCCGTCGGCGACGCCGTGGCCGTGGGCGCGACTGGGGTGGAGCTGGCGGGCGCGGGCGTGGCCGCCTCGGCAACCGGGGCAGGCGCCTGGTCAGAGCAGCTGGCCAGCAGGAGGGCCAAGAGCAGCAGAACGAAAACAAGGCGATTCAGACGCATGACACACCTCGTGTGCGGATGGATGGGACAGCACAGGGGCCATTATAGGCCGGGGCCGGGGCGGGTCAAAGGGGGGCGGGAGGGGCGGGCGCGCCTCAGGCGGCCTTGATCGCGGTTACCGAGATGGGCAGTGCCAGTTTGTCGCGATCATGCTTGCTGACGTTGAACACGGCCAGGCCCACGACGCGCCCATCGGGCGTGCGTCGCTTCAAGATATCGTCGCCGATCTCTTTCAGTGTGGCCGGGGCGTCCTCAAAGATCACTTCGAGATAGTCCCCTTCCCGGTCGTACCATACTCTCAGGGATGCCATAGGATCTGTCCTCAGAATCCACGCAGCGATCCTCTTTGCCTCAATGCCTATGAGTCTATTGTACGCGATGAGCAAGGGCATGGCGAACCGCGAACGATCTTTCACTTGCCCCCAACGCCCTTGCCGCCTAACATGGGGGCGCGTTCCATCACACACGCAGGAGGCAGAGCATGGCAGCAACAGGCGGCAAGCCCGTCACCATCACCGACGTGCAAACGATCCTCACCGCGCCGGAGGGCATCCGGCTGGTGGTCGTCAAGGTGCTCACCAGCGAGCCGGGGCTGTACGGCCTGGGCTGCGCCACATTCACCCAGCGCGCCCTGGCGGTGGCCACGGCCATCGAGCAGTACCTCAAGCCGTTCGCCATCGGGCGCGACGTGGATCGGATCGAGGATTTCTACCAGGCCGCCTATGTCAGCTCGTACTGGCGCAGCGGCCCCGTGCTCAACAACGCCCTCAGCGGCCTAGACCAGGCCCTGTGGGATATCAAGGGCAAGCGCGCCAACATGCCCGTGTACCAGCTCTTGGGGGGCAAGTGTCGCGAGGCGGCGCCGGTATACGTGCACGCCTCGGGGCGCGATGCCGTTGAGGTGGAGGACCGGGCCCGCGCATTCATGGAGCAAGGGTTCCGCCATATCCGCTGCCAGGTGGCCATCCCGGGGCTGACCACCTACGGCAGCCGGGGCGAGGCCACGGTGCCGGCCCTGAACCCGGCCCAGACGCGCACCTGGGAGCCCGGCCCCTATGTGCGCACGGCGCCGCGCCTGTTCGAGCACCTGCGCACCACCCTGGGCGACGAGGTCGAGCTGCTGCACGACGTCCACGAGCGCATCCCGCCCAGCGACGGCCTCTGGCTGGCCCGCGCGCTAGAGCCCTACCGCCTCTTTTTCCTGGAAGACCTGTTCGCGCCGGAGGACGCCGACTATTTCCGGCTGGCCCGCCAGCAATCGGCCACGCCCCTGGCCATGGGCGAGCTGTTCGTGAACCAGGCCGAGTATGCGCCCCTGATCCGTGAGCGCCTGATTGATTTCATCCGCGTGCACATCTCGGATATCGGCGGGTTCTCGATGGCGCGCAAGCTGGCGGCCTTTTGCGAGTTCATGGGGGTGCGCACGGCCTGGCACGGCCCGGGCGACGTCTCGCCCGTGGGCCATGCCGCCAATCTGCACCTGGACCTGGCCACGCCCAACTTTGGCATCCAGGAGCTGAGCCTGATGAGCGACAAGCTGTGCGAGCTGTTCCCCGGCGCGCCGGAGGTGCGTGAGGGCGCCCTGTGGGCCAACGAGCGGCCAGGCTGGGGCATTGATATTGACGAGGCCCTGGCCGCGCGCTATCCCTATCCCGAGCAGCCTGGCAACGGTTACTGGCCCGAGATCCGGCGCCTGGATGGCACGGTGATCCGGCCCTGAGCCTCTGTATCAGTTCAGAATTGAGGGGGGGAGAGCGGCCAACACGTTGTGGACGACGGAGGCGAACCGTGGAGGGCGGGCGTCTCGCCCGCCTTGTAGAGGCTAGGGACGGTGGCTGCGCCACCGTCCCTAGCCTCTACCGCAAAACCATAGAAAAGCGCACTAAACACGTATGGGCAAAGCTGATGCTAGACGCATGTATGCGTCCACAGCGTCCATAGCCGAGGACATGTACTCACCGATTGCGGAATGTTGGCATTACCGTTCTAAACAGTCAAGAACTCGTCCCCCCAAATCTGAATAGACACGAGCCTCTGGCAAGCAGGGGCGGCGGTTGACGACACGCCGCCCCTGCTGCTATCATGCCCCTGCATCCATTCCGCAACGAGCTGGGGCCTGGGCATGGCGCGCAGCGCCAAGGGGGCAAGTATGGCCGCAAGACCTATTATCACCGGCATCGAGCTGACCGAGTTCGAGTACACCCTGCACGATTTCGGCGTGGATTACAACGGGTTCAACCTGGTCTATCAGGGCGGCAACACCCTCACGCGGCGCAGCGCCGTCCTGCAGGTGCACACCGACCAGGGCATCACGGGCGAATACCTGACCAGCCTGGTCCAGGTCTCGACCTTGCCCATGTTCGCCGCGTACCTGATCGGCGCCAACGCGCTAGAGAGGGAGCGCATCTATCAGGACGTCAAGCGCGCTCTGCGCCAGATGGCCCGCGTGGGCCTGGCCTCGGTGGATGTGGCGTTGTGGGATATCGCGGCCAAGTTCTATGATGCGCCCATTTACGAGTTGTTGGGTGGGCACATCCGCCCCCTCAAGTGCTATGCCAGCACCACCCACGGCGACCAAAACGGCGGCCTGGATTCGCCCGAGGCCTATGCCGACTTTGCCGAGGCCTGCCTGGAGCGGGGCTATCCCGCCTTCAAGATCCACGGCTGGGGCGGCTCTCTGGTAGCGCTCGAGATCGCTACCATCCACGCCGTGGGCCAGCGCGTGGGCGGTCGCATGGACCTGATGCTGGACCCGGCCTGCGAGCTGGACACCTTTGCCGATGCGGTCCAGGTGGGGCGCGCCTGCGACGACGAGCGCTTTTACTGGCTGGAGGACCCCTACAAAGATGGCGGCATCTCCCAGTTCGCCCATCGCAAGCTGCGCCAGTTGATCCGCACGCCTCTCCTGCAAACAGAGCATGTGCGCACCCTGGAGCCCCATGTGGATTTCGCCCTGGCCGATGCCACCGATTTCCTGCGGGGCGACGTGGTCTATGATGGCATCACCGGCGTGATCAAGCTGGCCCATGCTGCCGAGGGGCTGGGGCTGGATATTGAGATGCACGGCCCCGGCCCGGCCCAGCGCCACCTGATGACCTCGCTGCGCAACACCAACTATTACGAGATGGGGCTCTTGAACCCGGGCAACGAGGGCACCAATATCCCCATCTACCTGGGTTATGCCGATGGCATGGATGCGGTGGATGACAAGGGGTGCGTGTACGCGCCCCAGGGGCCGGGGCTGGGCGTGACGCTGGATTGGGACTATATCCGGGCGCACACCACCGACCACATCGTCTATCAATAGCACGCGCACGCGGGTTTGACAGAATCGCGCGCCTCTCGCCATAATGAGTCTGTGGCGCTGGCGCCGTTACCAAAGGAGGTGCAGATCCTATGGATCGCATCAAAGCGTTCTTTGCTCGCTTGGCGACCGGCAAGCAGGCCGGCCGCGCCGTGCAGGTCAACCGCGAACAACAGACCCGCCTGATCGGGCTGCTCGGCTCTGCCGATGTCGAGCTACGCGCGCGTGCCGCCGCCGACCTGGGGCTCTTTCCCACCGATGAAGCGGCCGAGGCGCTGGTCAAGGCGGTCAAAGACCGCGAGGCCCAGGTGCGCGCCGCCGCCGCCTTTAGCATTCGCGCCATCGCCGGGCAGGCCCGCGTGTCGGTGACCCCTGTGATGGACGCGCTCCAGCTCGAGCCCGCCGATTCGGCGGCGTTGTTCCCCCTGGTGGGCGCCCTGCGCGCCCTGGGGCCGGGCGTCGCTGCCGAGCGCGTGGTGGCCGAGAAACTGGGCTGGGGCATGTCCCGCGCCAAGCAGGCCAAGCTGGATCGCATGATCGCCCTGCGCGAGATAGCGGCAGAGATGGCGACGCCTGACCAGATCAAGATCGGCCCGCCCTTTGACGAGGTCTTTGACCACCTGACGGATGATGACCCGGATGTGCGCCTCGACGCCAAGCGCATCCTGGCGGAGAACCGCTACACCGTGCGCCGGCTGTGGGCCATTCACAACGAGCTGATGGATACCGAGCCCCGGCGCGCCATGCTCGCCGGGCGCGTGCTGGGGCACCGGCTGAACCCCAGCGGCTTGCCCAAGGTCAAATCCACCGTGACGATGCACAAGCTGGGCATGCCCATCGCCTTTGCCTCCTGCCCCTGCGCCTATTGCGGCCACGAGAACCCCAATGTCCCCGTGCCGCCCAAGGGCCTGGAGCTGCCCTTCCGTGGCTATCGCGACCGCAAAGGCACCGCCTTTGTGCTGCCGGTCATGTGCGATTTCTGCGGCAACTGGTTCTACATCGGCTGGAAAGAGGACCCTCGCACGTTCGACTGAGGCTCGTTCAGAGGAGCGCGGGCTACTGCACCTCTATGCCCGGGTCGCCCGCCAGCGCCTCGCCGATCCGCCAGACGGGTTGGCCGAGGGCAGCGGCGGCCCGGGTGTATTGTTCCGCGTCGTCGGGGGGCAGCGAGATCAACAGCCCGCCCGAGGTCTCGGGGGTGAACAGCAGCATCTGCTGCTCGTACTCCAGGGCGGGGCCAAAGACCACGTGGGCGCCGTAATCGTCCATGTTGCTATTGGCCAGGGCGGGAAAGAGCAGTTCATCGGCATAGCGCAAGGCGCCCGGGTGAAAGGGCAGGGCGTCATAGCGCAGGCGCAGACGCACCCCGCTGCGCTCGGCCACCTCCCAGGCGTGGCCCAACAGCCCAAAGCCGGTGATGTCTGTGACGGCGTGGGGCCGCATCCCTTTGAGGGCCTCGGCGGCGGCCTTGTTCAGGCGTTTCATCCACTCGGTGGCCGTGGCGATGTGCTCGGGCTCGGCCTGGTCGGCCTTGAAGGCCGTGGTGATGATGCCCACGCCCAAGGGCTTGGTGAGCAGGAGCTGGTCGCCCGGTTGCGCCGCCGCCTTGACCCCCAGGCGCGCGGGGTCGGCCATGCCCAGCACGGCATAGCCGAACTTGGGCTCGTCGTCGTCAATGGTGTGGCCGCCGGCCACAATGGCCCCCGCCTCGCGCACCTTTTCCGCGCCTCCCCGCAGGATCGCCAGCAGCATCTCTTCCGGCAGATCGGCGGGCATGGCGGCCAGGTTCAGCGCCAAAAAGGGTTGGCCGCCCATGGCATAGATGTCGCTCAGGGCGTTGGCCGCCGCGATGGCGCCATAATCGTAGGGGTCATCCACCACAGGCGTGAAAAAGTCCACCGTGGCGATCAGGGCGCGGCCATCGTCCAGGCGCCAGGCAGCCGCGTCGTCGGCGATGGAGAGGCCCACGAGCAGATCGGGCCAGAGCGCCTCGTCGAAAATGTCTCCCAGGTGGCGCGTCACGCGCGCCAGGGCCGTGGCGGCCCGTTTGCCGCCTCAACCAGCCGCTTTGGCGAGCTGGGTCAAGCGGATGGGCCCCCGGGCATCCAGGGGAACGCGCGGTTCGCAGACGGTCATGCGGCCATGCTCCTATGGGATGGTTGACGGGGCCATTGTAGGACGGATGGGGTGGCCGGGCAATTGAGGGCAAAGCGCGCCCTACGAGCGCCGTTCCTTTAGAATCACCACCGAGCGCTCCGCCGCCTGATAGTGGGGCTCATGCAGCAGCGGGGCCGCCGCCTCGTCCTCTACAATGTCGTCGGGTGAGGCAAGCGCCGTATCCACCAACCTTTGCCAGCGGATGTCGGCGGGCAGCGCAAAGGTCAAGGGCTCATAATAGGCGTTGGCGATGACGTAAAAGCCATCGTCGCCCTCCTGGCCGTGCAGGTGCATGGCCAGCGAGTGGGAATAGTAGCCCCAATCGGGGTGGCCCAGGCGCACGCCATGAAAGGTGACGCCCTCATGGAGCATGGCGTCATAGGGCGCGCCGTTCATGCGGTGGTCGGCGGTGAGGGTGGGGTGCCGCCGCCGCAAGGCCACCAGCAACCGCACAAAGCGCACCAGGTCGGCGTGGGTCTCGACGAAGGACCAATCGTACCAGCTCACCTCGTTGTCCTGGCAATAGGCGTTGTTGTTGCCCCGCTGGGTGCGGGCAAACTCGTCGCCGCCCAGCAGCATGGGCGTGCCCCGGGCGGTCATCAGCAGGGCCAGCAGGTTGCGCATCTGGCGCGCCCGCAGCGCCCGCACGCCAGGATCATCGCTGGCCCCTTCGACGCCACAGTTCCAGGAAAAGTTGTGCTCGGCGCCATCGCGGTTCGCCTCGCCATTGGCCAGATTGTGCTTGCGGTTGTATGAAACCAGATCGGCCAGGGTAAAGCCATCGTGGGCGGTGACATAATTGATGCTGCGGTGCGAGCTGTAGCTGGCCTTTTTGCGGAACAGGTCAAAGCTGCCGGTCATGCGCCAGGCCAGGTCGCGCACGGCGCCCGGGTCGCCGCGCACAAAGCGCCGCACATCATCCCGAAAGCGCCCGTTCCACTCGGCCCAGCGGTCGCCGGTGAACCCGCCGAGCTGGTAATAGCCCGAGGCGTCCCAGGCCTCGGCGATCAGCTTGGTGCCCGCCAGCACCGGGTCGGATTCGATCTCCCAGAGCAGGGGCGAATCGGTGATGGGGCGGCCCTGGTCATCCCGCGAGAGGGCCGAGGCCAGGTCAAAGCGAAAGCCGTCAATGTGATAGGCGCGCACCCAGTGGCGTAGGCAATCGCGGATCAGGCGCCGCACGATCGAGTGGTTGGCGCTCACTGTGTGGGCGCAGCCGGTAAAGTCCAGGTAGCGGCTCTTGTCCTCGGCGAGCATATAGTAGGCGTCGTTGGCCAGCCCCCGAAAGCTGATGGTGGGGCCGTTCTCGTCGCCCTCGGCGGTGTGGTTGAACACCACATCCAGGATCACCTCGATGCCGGCGGCGTGCAGCGCCTTGACCATATCGCGGAACTCGTCCACCACGGCGCGCCCGCCAGGCTCGCAGGCATAGCCCTGGTGGGGCGCCAGGAATGCCACCTGGGCATAGCCCCAGTAGTTGCACAGCGGATCGCCGGTCAGGGGATTGTTGCGCGTCACCTCTTGCGGGTCGAACTGTTGCACCGGCAGCAGCTCGACGGCGGTGATGCCCAGGGAGCGGAGATAGGGGATCTTGTCAATGACGGCCCGATATGTGCCCGGGTTCGACACGCGCGCCGAGGGGTGGGCCGTCAGCCCGCGCACGTGGGCCTCATAGAGCACGGTCTCGCGCATGGGCCGTTGTAGGGGGCGGTCATCGCCCCAATCATAGCCCTCTAGATCCACTACCACGCTCTTGAGAGCCGAGTAGGTGTTGTCGGCCTCGCCATGCGCCTCGGCGCGCCGCCAGTTGTCGCCATAGGCCACGGCGCGCGCATAGGGGTCCAGCAGCACCTTGGCGGGGTTGTAGCGATGCCCCTCGTGGGGCTCGTGGGGGCCGTGGACGCGATAGCCATAGATCTGGCCGTCGCCCAGGCCGGGGACGAGAACATGCCAGTAATAGTAGGTGCGGTTCACCTGGGGGTCCAGGCGGATCACGTGGGTGGGGACGCTCTGATTAGAGCGGTCGAACAACAGCAGCTCGACCGCGGTGGCATGGTCGGAGAAAAGCGAAAAGTTGACGCCGTCCTCATGCATGGTGGCGCCCAGGGGCGCAGGGTAACCGGGCAAAGCCCGGATCGGGCGCGGGTCAGGCATGCGGGTCTCCTCCTCCTGAGCAGGAGTATAGCACAACCCGCGTGGGAGAGATAGCGGTGACTGTTCATTGGTTGGTGAAAAGTCGTATAATGAGTCAAACGTCGTGCCTG
>CAYZWT010000043.1:0-20837 GCA_964482225.1 uncultured Anaerolineales bacterium | reverse complement strand
ACAGGCACGACGTTTGACTCATTATACAACTTTTCACCAACCAATGAACAGTCACAACAGAACGAGGCCCTGGCGATAGGGCCTCGTTCTGGCAAGAGGGGAACTGATGTGAGAATGGCGTCAGGCCAGGCTCAGGTCCGCAGGGTAGGCCTCGGCGCCGTGCTCGGTAATATCCAGGCCCTCGCGCTCCTCCTCGGCAGAGGCGCGCAGCCCCATGCTCTTTTTGATCATGGCGAACATCAGCAGGCCGATCCCCAGGGCCCAGGCGATCACGGTGCCCATGGCGATGAGCTGGGAGACGATCTGGCCGCTGTTGCCGGCCACCAGGCCCGCCACGCCGCCATAGCTGCCATCGCTAAAGATGCCCACCGCCAGCAGGCCCCACAGGCCGTTGGCCCCGTGCACCGAGATGGCCCCCACCGGGTCGTCAATCTTGAGCTTGTTCTCCACAAAGCTGACGCTGGCGATCATCAGCAGGCCCGCGATGGCGCCGATGACCACGGCCGCCCAGGGGGCCACATAGGCGCAAGAGGCGGTGACGGCCACCAGGCCCGCCAGGCAGCCGTTGCAGGCCATGCCCAGGTCGGCCTTGCCCGTGCGCGTCATGATATAGTACAGGGCCACCACGGCGCCGGAAACGCCCGCCAAAAAGGTGTTGACGGCGATGACCGAGATGCGCAGGTCGGTGGCGGCCAGGGTGGAGCCGGGGTTGAACCCGAACCAACCCACAAAGAGGATCATGGTGCCCAGCGCCACAAAGGGCAGGTTGTGGCCCGCGATGACGCGGGGCGTGCCGTCCTTGGCAAACTTGCCCGTGCGGGGGCCCACCATCCACGCGCCCGCCAGGGCCACCAGGCCGCCCACGGCATGCACCACGCCCGACCCGGCAAAGTCGCGTACGCCCGCGCCAAAGGGCAGGGTGCTCAGCCAGCCGCCGCCCCACACCCAGTGGCCAAAGATGGGGTAGACGATGGCCGATACGAGAAAGCTATACGCCATATAGGCCGTGATCTTGGTGCGCTCGGCCATGGCCCCGGAGACGATGGTGGCCGCCGCCGCCGCAAAGCACATCTGAAAGAACCACATCTGGGCGGTGCTCACGTCATAGGCCGCACTGCTTAGGAAAAAGCCCGAGTACCCGATCAGGGCGTTGCCCAGCTCGGTGCCCGGGGCAATGGCCGAGCCGCCGAACATGATGGCAAAGCCAAAGGCCCAAAAGGCCAGGCCGCCGATGCAAAAGTCCATAAAGTTCTTGGTGAGGATGTTGACGGTGTTCTTGGCGCGGGCAAAGCCCGCTTCCACCAGGGCAAACCCCGCTTGCATAAAGAACACGAGGAACCCGGCGATCAACACCCAGACAAAGTTGACCGGCGCGTTGGGATCAGCGGCCAGGGTGGCCTCTCCGCTTGGGTCTGGAGCCTGGGCCAGGACCGAGGGCGCCCCCAACAGCAACAGGGCGGCCAGCAACAGCAGGACTATGACGCGGCGCTTTGTGAACACGATGGACTCCTCTCTTTCAGCTTGCGGAATTCAAGGGCTAGGCGCGCGATTCGGCAAGATCGGCAGCATCCGTGGGTGGGGCCTCCCCAGAGCGCCTGGCAGCAGTGAGGCGATCGAACGAGCGCACAAAGCGCATCTGCCACACAACAAAGGCGGCCTGAAGCAGCAGCGTCAATACAGTCCCCAGGGCCCAAGTGGCATTGATGGTCATCGCTTTGCTCCTTTCGCTTTTGCTACGACGCTTCTCCGGCGCTCCGGCGCATCCGCGCCCCTGAAAGGGCAAAGGCACTCTGCGAATGCGCAGGGTGCCTTACCCATCGGCTGCATGCGCCATGCCTGCAACACGCGGTTAGCATAGCGTCTAGAGCCCGCAACAGCATCGTGCAGATGCACAGTCCTTGCCGGGGGCGGTGTATTCAGGTTGAACAAAAGCGAGATTCGCGGCAGCCCGATACTTTCTTCACATCCCCTCCATATCCTTGGGCCATACTGCTGATGCGTTGCAAGAGGTGTAGTGTATCGTTATCGTAGGAGGTCGCTAGGCATGAAGAAAGTATTGTCTGTAGGGCTCGCTCTCTTGGTCGTCTCTATGGCGGGCCTGGCCGTGGTGGGCGCCGTCTCGGCCCAAGGGCCGGAGGCCGCGCCGACGCCGCAAGAGGGAACGCTCTGGGGCCGGGCGTGGGGCCATATGCGCGCGGGGATGGGGGCCATTTCCGAGGTGATCTCGGAGCTGCTGGGCCTGACGCCCGAGGAGATTCACGCCGAGCGTGAGGCGGGCAAGACCCTGGCCGAGATCGCCAACGAGCAGGGCATCACCGATGAGGCGCTGATCGAGGCCATCGTGGCCGGACGGACCGAGGCTATCGAGCAGGCCGTGGCCGATGGCACCCTGACCCAGGAGCAGGCCGACTGGCTGATCGCCAAGGCCGAGGCCATGGCGCCCTTCCAGATCACCAACCCGTTCGCGCCCGGCCAGTTTCGCGGCATGATGCGCGGCAGCTTTATGCGGGGCGGGTTCGGCCGGGGTGTCTGCCCCGGGTTCCAGGCAGCCCCTGAAGGGACCTCTTCCTGAACGAGCCTGGCCGCTTGAGATCAGTTCCCTACACACCCCGAGGGCCGGCGCGATGGCGCCGGCCCTCGGCTTTTATGCTGCCTGGGAGATAGGCTCTACGTAGGCGGCCTGCGCATACATGCGTACGCATGCATGCGTCAGGGGCCGCCCCCACCTGATCCTCTCCGCGCGAGACGGCGCTCGCGCCTATTCCACCGCCAGGTCGGGCAACACCTCGCGCAGCAGCGCCGCATCCAGCCCTCCGCCGCGCAGCAAACGAGGCGGATCGGTGCATAGATTGACGATGGAGGAGGCGATCCCCTGAGGGCAAGCCCCGCCATCCAGCACCAGCTCCACCCGGCCATCGAGATCGGCCAGGGCATCCTGGGCGGTTTGGGGCGAGGGGCGGCCGGAAAGGTTGGCGCTGGTGGCCGCCACGGCGCCGCCCGCCGCCGAAAGCAGCGCCAGGGCCGCCGGATGATCGGGCATGCGCACGGCCACGGTATCGCCCCCGGCGCAGAGGATCGCGGGCAGGGCGTCCAGGCGAGGCAGGATGATGGTCAGGCCGCCGGGCCAAAAGCGGGCCGCCAGCGCCGCATAGGCCGGGGGCATGGCCCGGGCCACCTGGCTCACATGGCGCGGGTGAGAGATCAACACGGGGATGGCCAGCTCGTAGGGGCGCCGCTTGGCCCAATAGAGCCGCGCGATGGCCCGTGGGTTGCGGTAATCGCAGCCCACGCCATAGACGGTGTCGGTGGGGAACACCACCAGCCCGCCGCCCCGCAGGGTCTCGGCGGCCTGGGCGATGGCGTTTGGCGCATCGGCGGGCAACACCCGGGTCTGCACGGCGCGCTCGGATTCTGTCATCGCTCACCCTCCCTCTCGCTCGATAACCAGCACGCGGTCGTGCCCGCCATAATCGCGGATCAGGCGCATGCGGGCATCTGGCAGTGTGCGGCGGATCCGTTCTTGCAGCGGGGTGGCCTGATGGGGGTCTATCTCCAGCAGGGCCAGGCCCGGACGCGCCAGTCGGGCGGGCAACTGGGCTACCAGGCGCAAAAGGAGCTCGACCCCCTCCGCGCCGCCATCCAGGGCCAGGTGCGGCTCATAGAGCCGCACGTTGGGCTCCAGCTCGGGCATCCTGCCGGCGTCAATATAGGGCAGGTTGGCGACGATCAGATCAAAGGCGGCCCCCAGGGGCGCCAGCAGGTCGGCCTGCACCAGTTGCACCCGCCCGGCCAGCCCATAGCGCCGTAGATTCGCTTGCGCCACGTGCAACGCCGCCAGAGAGAGATCCACGGCCCAGACCCGCGCCCCAGGCAAGTGGCGGGCCAGGGCCAGGGCCAGGACGCCGCTGCCTGTGCCCACATCCACCAGGCGCAGTGGCCGGCTCTGCGTCGCCGCCCAGGCCAGGGCTTCTTCCACAAGGTGTTCGCTCTCGGGGCGTGGGATCAGGACATCTCGCGTAACCTGGATGTCAAGATCGTAAAAGGCGCGTTGGCCGGTCAGGTAGGCCACCGGCTCGTGCTGGGCGCGCCGCCGCACCAGGTCGGTGAAATGCTCGATCAGCGTGAGGGGCAGGCAGTCGTCACGGCGGATCAGCAGTTGGGGACGCTCCACCTGGAGCGCGTGGGCCAGCAGCACTTCGGCATCCAGGCGGGGCGACTCGGCGCCGCGCGACGCCAGCAGCCGCACGGCCCAGCGCAGGGCGTCGCCCACCCGCTGGGGGCAGGGCTCAGGGGATGGGTAGGACACAGGCGTGCTCCGCGCTCAGGAGACCTGGGCCAACTGTTTGGCCTGTTCCTCGGCAGAAAGCTGCTCGATGAAATCGTCAATGTCGCCCGAGAGCACGCTCTCGATCTGGTAGCTGGAATAGCCGATGCGGTGGTCGGTGACGCGATTCTGGGGAAAGTTGTAGGTGCGGATCTTTTCGCTGCGCTCGCCCGTGCCCACCTGGTCGCGTCTCTCCTGGTCGCGCACACTAAAGCGGATGCTGTATTCCAGATCGTACAGCCGAGCCCGCAGCACCTCCATCGCCCGCATACGGTTTTGAAGCTGTGAGCGCTCGTTCTGGCATTGGGCCACGATTCCCGTGGGCAGATGGGTGATGCGCACCGCCGAATCGGTGGTGTTGACGCTTTGGCCGCCCTTGCCGCCGGAGCGAAAAATGTCAATGCGCAGATCGTTCTCGTCTATCTCGATCTCGATCTCGTCGCCCGCCTCGGGCAGCACGGCCACGGTAGCCGTGGAGGTATGGATGCGCCCGCTGGTCTCGGTGACGGGCACGCGCTGCACCCGGTGCACGCCGCTCTCGTACTTGAGCCGCGCATAGGCGCCCTGGCCGCGCACCTCGAACACCACCTCTTTATAGCCCCCGATGCCGGTCTCGTTGGCGCTGATCAGGTTGGTCTTCCAACGCTTGCTCGCGGCGTACATGGTGTACATGCGGTAGAGATCGGAGGCGAAAAGGGCCGCCTCGTCGCCGCCGGCGCCCGCGCGGATCTCGACGATGACGTTCTTGGCATCGCGCGGGTCTTTGGGGATCATCAGGCGCTTGAGCTCCTCCGTCGCCTCTTCCACCGCTCCCTCCAGTTGCGCGATCTCGTCCTCGATCATGGCGGCCATGTCGGGATCATCTTCTTCGTCGCGCAGCCTTTTGGCGTCCTCCAGCTCGTGGATCAGGTCGAGATAGCTGCGATAGGCCGTGACCACAGGCGTGATCTCGGCCTGCTCCTGGCCATAGACGCGCAGCTTGTCGGGGTCGCTGAGCACCTCGGGCGAGGAGAGCAGGCGGTTCAGCTCTTCATAGCGTTCCACCACGGCGGCGGTTTTCTCAAACATGGGCAAGGCATCTCCAGGGAATCCATTCCATCGGTTCCCCATTATAGCCTGCCGCAGCGCGAACCCCAAAAGGGCGGGGCGGGGAACGGACGGCAATGGGCGGCGGGTCTCACGCCTGCGGGCGGGCCAGGGGCGCGCTTGGGTGAAAGGCCTGCTCCGCCAGCCAGCGCCAGGTCAGGCCATGTTGAGCGCCGACGGCCTGTAGCGCCTCGTTCACCAGCTCGCGCAGCTCTTGCGCATCAGCCTGGACGCGGGCGTTGATCAGTAGCTCGATCTCGCGCCCCAAGGGCGGCAGCGCATCCGGCGGGCCATCCTCCTCCAGCGCCGTCAGGCTGAGCTTGACGACCTGCCCGCCCCCACGGGCCAGCAGCTTGATGTGGCCGATGGGCAGCCCGCGCCGGCGCACGGCCCGCTCCAGGGTCTCGACCAGGTCGCCGAGGGCCGGGGCCACATCCTGCGGCGCCCGGATCGCCAGGGCTTGATCGAGCCAGGCCAGTTGCCCCTCGCCCGCCCCGTACAGGGCATAGTCCATCTCCAGCAGGTCGGCGGGCGGCGCGGCCTGCCCGCTCTCGATGGCCTGCACCCATGCGGCCACGCCCTCCGTCGCCAACGAGTTCTGCAGCAGGAGCCGCTTGCCTGCATAGCGTGCCTGGGCCAGCGCCTCAAGCTCTTGCCGGTCGGCGGGCGTCAGCAGGTCCACCTTGTTGGCCACCAGCAGCCCGGCCTCGGCAAGCTGCTGATCCCAGATGTAGATCACCTCGTCGCTAAAGGGCAGGGGTTGGCCGCGTAGCCGCCGGAGCAGCAGCCGGGCATCGGCCAAGGCCGAGAGGCTCATGGGAGGGATGCCGCCCTCGCGCAGGGCGCGCAGCGGCTGCACCACCGTGGCCACCAGATCGGCGCACGAACCCACCGATTCGGCATAGATCACGTCCGGCTGCGCATCCTGGCGCAGTTGCGCCAGCATCTGGGCCAAGTCGGCATAGTTGCAGCAAAAGCAGCCCCCGGCCACCTGCACCGTCGGCACCTGCTGGGCGCGGAAAAAGGCGGTATCCACGAGATAGCGCCCCTGGTCGTTGGTGACCACGCCCACCTTCTCGCCCCGGGCCAGGTGTTGCCCGGCGGCTGCGACGATGGCCGTGGTCTTGCCACTGCCCAGGAACCCGTTCACCAGATGCAGATGGGTCATGGCGCTCTGCTCCATCACACGGCGGCCCTATACAGGATTTCGTGCTATACTAACACAAAGAGCCTGCGACGCATACGTTCGATAGAACGTGACGTTCTGTCGAACGTATGCGCCCAGGCGCACCGCCCAGGCGAGTTGGCGCCCAGGCAAGCGGAGGATAACGAAAACCGCGCCCTGGCGAACCTCTCACCAGGGCGCGGCTGTTCTTTTGCAGGCGTACAGCAGTTGTACAGCACTTGCCGACAAGCATCTTGGGCCAATCGGCGGGCGCACTACTATATCTAGTGGTCCAAGCGCTCCGAGCTACTACAGGCGGAGGGGGTGGGATTCGAACCCACGGTGACGCAAGCGCCACAACGGTTTTCGAGACCGCCCCGATCAACCACTCCGGCACCCCTCCGGGTCGCTTGAGATCACGGTTCGTTGCGCTGGCGGCGTAGCTCCGCAAAAAAGGCATCCATCAGCGCCTGGGCCTCATCGGCCAGCACGCCAAAGCTGACGCGCAGACGATGGTTCAGCCAGGGCGAGCGCACCAGGTCGTACACCGAGCCGGCGGCCCCCGTCTTGGGATCATGCAGAGCGAACACCAGATGATCCACCCGTGCATTGACCAGAGCCCCGGCGCACATGCAGCAGGGCTCCAAGGTGCAATAGAGCGTCGCCCCTGCCAGGCGCCAACTCTGCCTCGCAGCAGCCGCTTGGCGCAACGCCAGCATCTCGGCGTGGGCCGTGGGGTCTGCCTCGGCCTCCTTGCGGTTGTGCCCGCGCCCGATCACCTCGCCCTGCCAGACCACCACAGCCCCCACGGGGATCTCTCCCTCGCGGGCAGCCGCTTCAGCCTCGGCCAGCGCCTCTCTCATCCAACGTGCGTGATCCATAAGCACCGCAATTATAGCACAGCTCGATACCACGCCAAACGCGCCGCGCTCATTGACGAATGGCCACTGGCCCGGCCAGGCAGGCCCGCGCCATGACCCTGGTGTATGTCGCCATTGCCTGGACCCTGGGCCTGATGCTGGGCGCAGGACTGAGCCCGCCCGCGCCGGTGTTGGCGCTGGCGGGCGCCTGGGCGGCCGGCGCGCTGGCGCTGGAACGAGGGCGCCCCCGAGGCCGCCGCATCGCAGCGCTGGCCCTGGTGGCCGTATTGGGCGCCTGGCGCTGGCAGAGCGCCCAGCCGCGCTTTGGCCCCCATGATCTGGCCAGCTACAACGAACGCGGCGCGGTCGTCGTCGAGGGCTATGTCTCCGCCGAGCCCGAGATCCGCAACACCCGCACCCAGATCGAGGTGACCGTAGAGCGCATTACCCTGGGAACCGAGACCCTGCAAGTGGGCGGCAGGCTGCTGGCCAACGTCTCTCTCTACCCTGCCTACCGCTATGGTGACCGGGTGCGCTGCTCGGGCAAGCTGGAGACGCCGCCCATCCTGGAGGATTTCGACTATCGCGAGTACCTGGCCTCCCGGGGCGTCCATTCCCTCATGCGCTGGGCCGGCGTGGAGTCGTTGCCAGGGCGCGGCGGAAACCCGCTGCTGGGCGCCCTCTACCGCGCCAAGGCCGCCTTGCGCCAACGCATAGACCTGATCCTGCCGCACCCGGAGGCCGGTCTGCTGCAAGGCATCCTCTTGGGCCTGGATCACACCCTGCCCGATGACCTGTACGACGCCTTTCGCATCGTGGGGCTCACCCACATCATTGTGATCTCGGGCTATAACGTCAGCATCCTGCTGCAAGCCTGGTTTTTCGGCAGCCGCCGTTGGATGCACCGCTGGGCCAGCCTGATCGCGGGGTTGGCGCTGCTGGCCCTGTTCGTGGCCTTTATCGGCCCCTCGCCGCCGGTGGTGCGCGCCGGGCTCACCGGCGGGCTTTTCGTGCTGGCGCAACTCCTGGGCCGCCGCGCCTCGCCCCTGGCCAGCCTGGCCGCCACGGCTCTGATAATGACCGCCGTGAACCCGCTGCTGCTGCACAGCGTCAGCTACCAGCTCTCTTTTGCCGCCACTCTGGCCCTGATCCTGCTGCACCCCCGCCTGGCCGAGGGATTCTATGGGTGGCTACAGGCCGGAGCGCCGGCCGCGCCCGCCTGGACCCGCATCTTGTGGGAGGTGCTGCTGACCACCACAGCCGCCCAACTCGCCACCCTGCCCATCATCTGGGCCAACTTTCGCGAGCTCTCGACCGTGGCGCTGCTGGCCAATGCCCTGGTGCTGCCGGTCCAACCCCTAATCCTGCTCCCCGGCGCATTCCTGGCCCTCGTCAGCCTGCCGGCGCCGGGCCTGGCGAGGCTGCTGGCGTATGCCCTCTGGCTGCCTCTGCGCTGGTGTACCCTTGTGGCCCGCACCCTGAGCGCCCTGCCCTGGGCGTCCTTTTCCATACCGCGCCTGCCCGAGTGGGCGGCCTGGCTCTTTTACGGCGCGCTGTTGCTCGTGATCGTGGCCAGGCCGTTGCGGCGCACCCGCATCCCCGGCGGCGCGGCCCCTGATTGGCGGCCCCTGGCCGGCCCGGCCGCCGTGGCACTGGCGACGGCCCTGGTCTGGGGGGCGGCCGCCAGCCTGCCCGATGGCAAGCTGCACGTGTATATGCTGGATGTGGGCCAGGGTGACGCCCTGCTGGTCCGCTCGCCCGAGGGGCATGTGGTGGTGATTGATGGCGGCCCCGACCCGGTGCTGCTATCGGCGCGCCTGGGCGAGGCGCTGCCCTTTTGGGAGCGCCGCATTGACCTGCTCATCGCCACCCACCAGGATAGCGACCATCTCTCTGGCCTGGTTCCCCTGCTGGAGCGCTATGAGGTGGGGCAGATCGTGCAGGGCGGCCCTGTGGGCGGCAGCCTGCTCAGCGCCGAGTGGCGCCGCCGCATCGAGGCGGGGGAGATCAGCGAGCAGTGCGTTGGGCGGGGCGACCTGTTCCTGCTGGGCGAAACGCGGCTGTGGATCTTGCATCCGGTGGGCGGTCTGACGTATCATGCCGCTGACAGCAACGAGCGTTCGGTGGTCGTTCTGCTAGAGTATGGCGGCTTGCGCATGCTCCTGACGGGCGATATCGGCGCCCCGTCCGAGGCCGAGTTGCTGGTGGCCGGGGTGGATCTGGGGGCCACGGTGCTCAAGGTCTCGCATCATGGCTCGGCCTCGGCGTCTTCGGCGGCTTTTCTTGCCGAAACGGCGCCCCAGATCGCCATGATCAGCGTGGGCGCCGATAACCGGTTCGGGCATCCCAGTCCGCAGGTATTGGAGCGGCTGGAGGCCATCCAGGCCCGTGTGCTGCGCACCGATCAGGTGGGCACCATCGAGCTGGCCACCGATGGAAGACAGTTGTGGATCAAGACGGAGCGTTGAGGCGAAGGCCGGGAAGGGAGGCTATCATGTCAACTCGAGTTCTTGTGGCCTATGCGACGCGCTATGGTTCCACGCAAGAGGTCGCGGAGGCGGTGGCGGCCACGCTGCGCGAGCGTGGCTGCGAGGCGGACGTGCAGCCGGCGGGCAAGGTGCGCTCGCTGGAGGGCTATAACGGCGTCGTGCTGGGAGCGCCCCTCTATATCGGCAGCTTGCTCAAGGATGCCCAGCGCTTTCTGGCGCAGCACAGCCAGGCCCTGGCGGAGCGGCCTGTGGCGGTATTCGCCCTTGGCCCAACCTTCCCCGATGACGATCTGACAGGGGCGCGCGCCCAACTGGATGGCGCCATGGCCAAGGTTCCCTGGCTGACGCCCGTCGCCCTGGAGATGTTTGGCGGCTGTTTCGATCCGGCCAAGCTGCGCTTTCCCGATACCTTGCTGACCAAGCTGGCCCAATCCGCATAGCAGCGATCGCCAGGCCAACCATTGTTCGCATAGAAAGGGAGCCCTATGCCCGACCGGGATAGGTTCGATGCCCATGTGGTCCTGATTGATTACAGTCGCCCCTTGTTCACGCCGATGGGGTTTGAGGCCGAGCGCATGGCCGCCGTGGGCGCAAGTTGGGAGCAGTACGAGTGCCGCACGCCCGAGCAAGCCATCGAGGCGGCCCGCGATGCCGTCGTGGTGGTGATTCAATCGGTGCGACCCTTGCTCACCCGCGAGGTGATCGAGCAGTTGCCCGCCGCCCGCTGCCTGATCCGCGCCGGGGCGGGCTACGATTGCATTGACGTGGCCGCCGCCACCGAGCAGGGCATCATGGTCTGCAACACGCCCACCTACTGCGTGGACGAGGTGGCGGATCACGCCATCGCCCTGATGCTGGATTGCCTGCGGCACGTCTCCCGGCTGGATCGGGCCATGCACCGGGGCGAGCAACCGCATCGCGAGCCGGGGCGCACCCGGCGCATGCGCGGCGCCACCCTGGGCATCATCGGGCTGGGGCCCATCGGCCGCCGGGTGGCCCAGAGCGTCCAGGGCTGGGAGATGGAGGTGGTGGCCTATGATCCCTACGTGAGCCAGGAGCGCGCCACCCCGCTGGGCATCGAAATGCTGCCCCTGAACGCGCTGCTGGAGCGCTCGGATTTCATCACCATCCACTGCCCCCTCACGCCCGAGACCTATCACATGCTGGATGACGAGGCGTTTGCCAGGATCAAGCCGGGCTGCATCCTGGTGAACGACGCGCGAGGCGCCATCGTGGACGAGGCGGCCCTGATCCGCGCCCTGGAGAGCGGGCGCCTGTGGGCCGCCGGCCTGGATGTGACCGAGCAAGAGCCGCTGCCGTTGGATGCGCCCCTGCGCGGCAGAGAGGACGTGGTGCTCACGCCCCATGTGGCGGCCTATTCCCCCGAATCGCGGGCCGACCTGTACGAGTTGATCTGCGAGGTATGCGCCGATGTGGTGCAAGGGTGCATCCCGCGCTTTGTGGTCAACCGCGAGGTGCTGAGCCGCCTGCGCCCCGCGAGCTGACGGGCAACGCGAGGGCGGGGACGATGGGTCGTCCCCGCCCTCGCACACAAGTCCTTTTGTCAGGCCGTTTCCGTCTCCACCACATCGCTCTCGGCGGGCTCTGGCTCCCCTTCCGTACTCTGGCGCGCAAAGGCCAGGCCCTTGCCGCTGACCTCGACCCGAACCGTATCGCCCGCCCGGAAATCGCCCTCTAGCAACTGCTGCGAAAGCGGGCTCTCGACATAGCGCTGGATGGCGCGTCGCAGGGGCCGCGCCCCAAAGTTGCGGTCGTAGCCCTGCTCCGCCAGCCACTCTTGGGCCTCCTGGCTCACAACCAGGGCGATATCCTGCTCGGCCAGCCGCTCGCGCAGCTCCTTGAGCTGGATGTCCACAATCTTGATCATATCCTCCAGGGTGAGGATGTTGAAAATGATCGTCTCATCAATGCGGTTCAGGAACTCGGGGCGGAAGGTGCGCTTGAGGGTGCTAGAGACCCGCTCGGCGAACTGGGCGTCCTCGTCGTCGCCGCTCAGCCCCAGGAACCCCAGCGAGCCGCTCTTGCGGTCGGCCAGGCTGGTGCCGATGTTGGAGGTCATAATGATCACCGTGTTGCGAAAATCCACGGTACGCCCGTGCCCGTCGGTCAGACGCCCTTCTTCGATGATCTGCAACAGGGCGTTCCACACCTCCGGGTGGGCCTTTTCGATCTCGTCGAACAGCACCACGCGATAGGGGCGCCTGCGCACCGCCTCGGTGAGCTGGCCGCCCGAATCATAGCCCACATAGCCCGGAGGCGCGCCCACCAGTCGCGACACGGTGTGTCGCTCGCCATACTCGCTCATGTCCAGTTGGATCAGGGCATCCTCGTCATCGAACAGGAACTGGGCCAGGGCCTTGGCCAGCTCGGTTTTGCCCACGCCCGAGGCGCCGAGAAAGATGAAACTGCCGATGGGCCGCTGGGGGTCCTTGAGCCCCGCCCGCGCCCGGCGGATGGCATCCGCCACGGCCACGATGGCCTCCTCCTGGCCCACGATGCGCTGGCGCAGGTGCTCCTCCATCCCCAGCAGGCGATCCGTCTCGACTTCTTGCAGGCGGCTGACGGGGATGCCGGTCCACACGGCCACGATCTGGGCCACATCATCCACGTCCACCACTTCGTCAATGCCCTTTTCCTGCTGCCAGGCGGCGCGCCCGGCGGTGAACTCGATCTCTTTTTGCAGGCGCTCGCTGCGGAGCTGGGCCGCCAGCTCATAGTTGCGCTCCTGGCCCGCCGCCTCCTCCTGCTGCGAAAGCTCGGCCAGCGCGCGGCGCAGCTCTTTTAGCTCCGGCGGCAGGCTGTGGATGACGATGCGCAGGCGCGAGGCCGCCTCGTCAATCAAGTCAATGGCCTTGTCGGGCAGCTTGCGGTCGCGCACATAGCGATCCGAGAGGCGCGCGGCGGCCACCAGGGCCTCGTCGCGGATCTCGACCTGGTGATGCTTTTCATAGCGATCCCTCAGGCCGCGCAGCATGGCGATGGTCTCTTCCACATCGGGCTCGTCCACAAAGATCGGGGCAAAGCGCCGCTCCAGGGCGCTATCGCGCTCGATGTACTGGGTGTATTCATCCAGCGTGGTGGCGCCCACGCACTGGAGCTCCCCCCGCGCCAGGGCCGGCTTCATCATGTTAGAGGCGTCAATGGCGCCCTGGGCCGCCCCCGCCCCCACCACCGTGTGCAACTCGTCAATAAAGAGGATGATCTCACCCTGGGCGCGCTGCACCTCTTCCAACACGCCCTTGAGCCGCTCCTCGAACTCGCCGCGAAAGCGCGCCCCGGCCAGCATGGCGCCCAGATCCAGCGAGATGATATGCTTGTTCAGCAGCGGCTCGGGCACGTCTCCCTCGACGATCTTTTGGGCCAGCCCCTCGACGATGGCCGTCTTGCCCACGCCCGCCTCGCCGATCAGCACCGGGTTGTTCTTGGTGCGGCGCGAGAGCACCTGCAAGACCCGCATGATCTCCTGATCGCGCCCGATGACGGGGTCCAGCTTGCCGCTGCGGGCGGCCTCGGTGAGATCGCGGCTGTACTTTTGCAGGGTCTTCCAGTTGGTGCGCTCACGCGCAGGGTCAGCGACCTTGCCCTTGTCCGCCTTGGAGAGGGCCTCGTTGAGCCCCTGGTAATTCACGCCCGCATCGCTGAGGATGCGCGCGGCGGCGCTCTCGGGGTCGCTCAGCACGGCCAGCATCAGGTGCTCGGTCGAGATATACTCGTCTCCCATGCGCAGCGCCTCTTCGTTGGAGCGATCCATCAGGCGCTTGACCCGGGGGGTGATATAGACCTGCTGCGACTTGGAGACGCCGGCGGCCGTCACCCGGGGGCTGGCCTTGAGCACGTCATCCAGCCGCCGCCGGATCAGATCTATGTCCGCCTGCAACTCGTGCAGCGCATAGTGAACGGGGCCCTCGTCTTGCTCCAGCAGGGCCAACACAATATGTTCGGTATCGAGCTGGGAATGGCCGTGGCGCATCATCACCTCATAGGCGTGGGTCACGGCATCCTGAGCTCGGTCGGTAAAACGGTCGAATCCTGGCATGGTACTCCTCAGTAGCAGGTTGCTATCATTTTCGCACGCCCTCACCCCCTCCCCTCTTCCGCACGTGCGGGAGAGGGGAGGGGGTGAGGGCCTCAGAACCAGACAATGATGGCGCACAGGGCGAGCTTCGCTCCTGCGCATTACGTCGTGAGCGTCTCACCTTGTGGGACGGGCGCGCGCTCGAACAGGTAATCCGTCCCATCGAAATCTACGTACACCGTGTCGCCCTCGCCAAAGCGCCCGTTGAGCAACTCCAGGGCCAACGGGTCCTGTAGGCGGCGCTGGATGGTGCGGCGCAACGGCCGCGCGCCATAGGCCGGGTCATAGCCCTCGTCGGCCAGGGCCTGGCGCGCCCGCTCGGAGACCTGTAGGCCGATCCGGCGATCCGCCAGCAAGCGCCGCAGGTAGCCAAGCTGGATCTCGACGATCTGCCCCAGGTGTGCGCGGGTCAGGCTGTGAAAGATGATGGTCTCATCCACGCGGTTGAGAAACTCGGGACGAAAGTGCTGGCGCAGCGCCTCCATCACCCGGCGGCGCATCTCTTCCTCGCGGCCCTCGCCCAGCTCGCTGATCCACTGGCTGCCGATATTCGAGGTCATGATCACCACGGTATTGCGAAAGTTGACCGTGCGCCCGTGCCCGTCGGTCAGGCGGCCCTCGTCCAGAATCTGCAAGAGCACGTTGAACACCTCGGCGTGGGCCTTTTCGATCTCGTCGAACAACACCACGGCATAGGGGTGGCGGCGCACGGCCTCGGTGAGCTGGCCGCCCTCGTCATAGCCCACATAGCCCGGCGGCGCGCCGATCATGCGGGCCACGGTGTGCCGCTCCTGGTATTCGCTCATGTCCAGGCGGATCATGGCCCGCTCGTCGTCGAACAGGAACTCGGCCAGCGCCCGGGCCAGCTCGGTCTTGCCCACACCAGTGGGCCCCAAAAAGATGAACGCGCCGATGGGCCGGTGGGGGTCTTGCAGGCCGGAGCGCGAGCGCCGCACGGCGTTCGAGACGGCCAGCACGGCCTCATCCTGGCCCACCACTCGCTCGTGCAGCCGCTCTTCCATGCGCAGCAGCTTTTGCACCTCGCTCTCCAGCAGGCGGCTGACGGGGATGCCCGTCCAGCGGCCCACAATCTCGGCGATATCGGCTTCCGTGACCTCTTGCTGGAGCATGGCCTGCTCGTCAGGATGGGCGGCCATCTCGGCCTGGCGGGCGGCCAGGCGTTGCTCCAGCTCGCGGATATCGCCATAGCGCAGCCGCGCGGCGCGCTCCAGGTCGCCCTGGCGCTCGGCGATCTCGGCCTGGCCCCGCAGCTCTTCCAGGCGCGCCTGCATCTGCTGCATCTCTTCAATGGCCTCGCGCTCCCGCGCATAGCGCGCTCGCAGGCCGTCCAGCTCCTCTTGCAGGTCGGCGATCTCTTGGCCGATGCGCTCCAGGCGCTCCTTGGAGGCCGCGTCGCGCTCCTTGGAGAGGGCCTGCTGCTCGATCTGGAGCTGCATCAGGCGGCGGGCGCGATCCTCGATCTCGCGGGGCGAGCTGTCTATCTCCATGCGCAGCTTGGCCGCCGCCTCGTCCACCAGGTCAATGGCCTTGTCCGGCAGGAAACGATCCGAGATATAGCGATCCGAGAGAGTGGCCGCGGCGATCAGGGCCGCATCCTGAATGCGCACCCCGTGGTGCACCTCATAGCGCTCCTTGAGGCCGCGCAGGATGCTGATGGTGTCCTCCACCGTTGGCGGCTCGACAAAGATCGGCTGAAAGCGCCGCTCCAGGGCCGGGTCCTTTTCGATATACTTGCGATACTCGTTGATGGTGGTGGCGCCAATGGCGTGCAATTCGCCCCGCGCCAGCATCGGCTTGAGCATGTTGGAGGCGTCCATGGCGCCCTCGGCGGCGCCGGCCCCCACCAGGGTATGCAGCTCGTCAATGAACAGGACGACCTGCCCCTCGGCCTCCTGGATCTCTTTGAGCACGGCCTTGAGCCGCTCCTCGAACTCGCCGCGATACTTGGCGCCCGCGATGAGGGCGCCCAGGTCCAGGGCCACGATGCGCTTGTCGCGCAGGCCCTTGGGCACATCCCCGGCGATCACACGCTGGGCCAGCCCCTCGACAATGGCGGTCTTGCCCACCCCCGCCTCGCCCACCAGCACCGGATTGTTCTTGGTGCGGCGCGAGAGCACCTGGATCACCCGCCGGATCTCCTCATCGCGGCCGATGACGGGGTCCAGCTTGCCGCTGCGGGCCAGCTCGGTCACATCCCGGGCGTACTTTTCCAGGGCCTGGTAGGTGCCCTCGGGGTTCTGGTCGGTGACGCGCTGGGCGCCGCGAATGCCGCTGAGGGCCTGCAGGATGCGCTCCTCGGTCAGCCCGTGGCGGGCCAGCAGTTGGCCCGCCAGGCCGGGCGCGTCCAGGCAGCCCAGCAGCAGGTGCTCGGTGGAGATGTACTCGTCGCGCATGGCGCGGGCCTTGTCCTCGGCGCGGCGCAGCACGTTGCCCAGCTCTGCCGAGAGGGAGCGCTGGGTTTGGCCGTGAACCCGAGCGCGGGTCTCCAGCCTGCCCTTGAGCTCCTGGAGCAACTCGCGCAAAGGGACGTTCAGCTTGAGCAGCACCTGGGGGGCGACGCCATCGCGCTGCTCCAGCAGGGCCGCCAGCAGGTGCTCCGGCTCCACCTGGGCATGGCTGTATCCCTCGGCCAACTCCTGGGCCGCCATGATCGCCTCTTGGGCCTTTTGCGTATATCGGTTCAGGTTCATGGTCATATGGTTATTTCCTTTTGGCTATTGTTCAAGTTAGCTACGGCCTCATGGCCCTCACCCCCACGCCCTCGACGCGCAACGGGCCTGCTGGCGCCCCCTCTCCCATGCGGATGGGAGAGGGGGGCAGCGAATCCTGCTCGCAGAGTGGGGTTCGCCGGGGTGAGGGCGTTTGCGGCATACGTCCGCTTTATAGGATCAGCTTACCGTAAGCGTCTCTGCTACCCGCCCTAGTAGCGCGTGAGGGCCGCAATGCCGCCCACCCGCAGCAGCTCGGCGTTTTCGCGCACGATATTCACTTCGGCGCCCGTCTCGGCGGCCTTGTGGATGGAAACATTCACCACGTCGTGCGTCTCTTCCAGGTGTTTGCCCCGGCACAGAGGGCACTGGTCGCGCCTTTCGGTCAGGGCCGAGCCGCAATCGCGGCAGAGAAAGCCGCTCACGTGATAGGACTCGTCCACCAGCAGCAGCCGCACCTGGCCCTGGTGCAGGGCAAAGAGGGTATCGGTCAAGCCGGTGACGCCATAGCCGCCCTTTGCGGCCTCGGCGATGGCCTGCTCCACCAGGTCCCGCTCGTTCGCCAGGTCCACTTCCTGGGCGAGATCCAGCGAAAGGCCCAGGATCTCGTTGGGCTTGGCCCCCACATCCACGACAAATTCGCCAATGATCTGCTCCAGCAGCGGCTTGGGCATCAGCTCGCGCACCTGGGCCAGCGCCTCGGGGCTGCCGCCCAGCATCAGGCGCCGGTTGCCGGTGCGCTCGGTGAACTGCTGCATCACCTCGATTGCCTGCCGCAGGTTGCGCACGGCCAGATTGTCTTCACGGCGCTGATAGATGGTGGCCGACCAGCCGCCCTGCTTGTGGCGCTTGAGTTCCTCGCCCACAGCCTCTGTCTCGGATTGAATCTTGCCCCAGGCCACAGAGAATAGCCGCAGCCGCTCGCGATCCAACACGGCCACATCGTACTTGCCCAGCCGGTCGCCGATATCGGTCAACATGCGCACATGGGGCCGCGCCGTATAGGTGACCCGGGTGCGCGGCGGGATCGGCAAGGGGATCACTTCCCAGAGATCGTCGCCTGAGGCAAAGATGGCCACCCCGCGCGACTGCCAGTCGTACTCGAAATCCAGGAACCGCTGCACGGCACCCACCTCCTCAGGGGCCGCCTGCTCTAGCTCGGCGGCCCGCCGGCGAAAGGTCAGGCGCACCGCCTCTTTGGACTGATTGGCGAGATCCGTATCCAGATAGACGCTCAATACCTTGTCGCCCTGGTAATCAAGCAATGATTGCAGTTGTTGATCCATGGTCATGGCCGTGTTCCTCCTCTGATGAATCGGGTTCGACCTCTCGCGCGGAGACATTGATCACGGGGCGGTCCTTGTCCAGTTGCAAAGCCGCCTCCAACTCCTGGACGCGATTCTGCAGCCGCTCGATGCGCCGCTGGGCCTTGCTCCTTTCTTGCTCGATCTCTTCCTGAAGCGCCTCCAGCCTGTCGGACATGTTCAGGATCACCTCGACGCCCGCCAGATTGACCCCCAGGTTTTCCGTCAGGCGCGCGATCTTGCGCACGATCTCGAGATTGCGCCGCGAATAGAGCCGGATACGCCCGCCGGTGCGGGTGGGCTTCACCAGGCCCAGGCGCTCATAGTAGCGCAACGTTTGCGGGTGCAGACAGACCAGCTTGGCCGCTACGCTAATGACATACGCCGGCTCATCGTAGGGGATCTGTTCGTCGTTCAAGTAATCGGTCATGTTACTGCTCCCAAGGTGTAGCCATCGGGCTATCAGCGGCGCATAGCGGCCAGCTCGCCAAAGAGCTCTTTTTCGCGCTCCGAAAGGCTCGTGGGCAGCAGGGGCTGCACCTCGACGTACATGTCGCCGAATTGATCGGGCTTGCGCAGCAGGGGCATGCCCTGGCCTCGCAGGCGAAAGCTCTGGCCCGTGCGGGTGCCCGCCGGGATCCGGAGGGACACGCGGCCCTTGAGGGTGGGCACCACCACCTCGCCGCCCAGGAGCATGGTGTACAGATCCACGGGCAGGATCATGCGCAGGTCGTCGCCGTGGCGCTCGTAACGCTGGTGCGGCAGCACCTGGATATTGAGATAAATATCGCCAGAACGCGCCCCGCCCTGGCCCGGCTCACCCTCGCCCGCCACCCGCACCCGCGAGCCCGTCGTGACCCCCGCGGGGATCTTGACCTCCAGGCGACGCTCACCCACTTGCAGGATGCGCGTGGCGCCATGATACGCCTCTTCCAGCGTCACCTCGACGGGGTGCTCGAGGTCGCGGCCCCGCAGGTTCAACGTCTGCTGGCGATGGCCCGGGCCCCCGGCGCCGCGCCCGCCAAAGACGGACTGAAAAAAGTCGGAAAAACCGCCCTGCCCGAACAGGTCGTTCAGGTCGCCATAGTCGGTATAGGCGCGCTGCCCACCGCCGGGCCCGCCCCCGGCGAACCATTGGCTCCAATCGAACCCGCCGGGATCGCCCCCGGCCTGCTGATAACGTTGCCAGTTGGCGCCCAGCCGGTCGTATTTGCTACGCTTTTCCGAGTCGCGCAGCACCTCATAAGCCTCGTTGATCTCTTTGAAGCGGGTCTCGGCGTCCGGATCGCTGGGATTCACGTCCGGATGGTATTTGCGCGCCAACTTGCGATAGGCTCGCTTGATCTCATCGGAGGAAGCGCTCTTTTCCACCCCGAGGATGCGATAATAGTCCTTGTACTCCATCTACCCTTGCTCCCTATAGCCCCTGGCAATCTGGCGAGGCAGATCCCGGATGGCGCCCGCCTCGCCGCTGCGCTTGCCCCCAGAGCCTCTTGCTGCCATTATACGCGATCAAGACCGGGTTGTCAATCAAGTTGCGCCGCTGCGACTCAACTTTTCTGAACAATTTGCGCACATACCTCTTGACAATGCGTGAACAGCTTGCTATACTACAGGGTGAGTGAGCCCTCCCGCGAGCAAGAAGGGTGAAGTCTTTTTCTGAGCGCTACGCGCTCAGAAAAAGAGACCCCTGGTCCATTGTGCAAGGCCCATGCCGGAAGAGATGTAAGGAGTGTCTTCAACACCCCCCGAGCAATCAGATGTTCTTTGGAGGTGGATTATGGATAGGATCAGAGCAAGAGAAGGCCGTTCGATGGTTCCGCTCAGCAATGCGAATCAGATGATCGAGCATCCCTGGTCTGTGGTCAGGCCCTGGCTCACCCGAGACGACCTGTTGTCTATGAGCATGTACGAGTCGGAGGAGGGCGTGGTCGTCGAGGTGTCGCTGCCCGGCGTGAGTGCGGAGGATCTCGAGATCAGCGTCATGGGCGATACCCTGACGCTCAAGGGCGAGCTGGCCCGCTCTGCGCCAGAGGGCGCCAACTATATGATCCAGGAGCGCAGCTATGGCCGGTTCCAGCGCAGCATCCAGCTCCCCGGCGTCATGTCCGATAGGGTGGATGCGACCTTGGAAAAGGGCGTCCTGCGGTTGGTGCTGTTCAAACCAAAAGAGGAACGCCCTCGCAAGATTCAGGTAAAAGCGATACAATAGCGTTTGGTAGAGCAGGTACAGGAGGTAAATAGCCATGTCGCTTACAAGATGGGAACCGTTCAAGGATCTGATGACCCTGCGCGAGGCCATGGATCGCCTGTTCGAGGATAGCTTTGTGCGCACCGGCCCGCGCTGGGTAACCGCGCGCGGCGATGCGCGCTGCGATCTCGCTATGGACGTCTATACCACCGATGAAGAATTGGTGGTCACCGCCGCCGTACCGGGCATGGGGCCGGATGACGTCAGCATTACCATCGAGGGCGATACATTGACCATCCGGGGCGAGCTGCCCGCCCCGCTGGAGAACGTCAACTATATCGTGCAGGAGCGCTCCTACGGAACGTTCCAGCGCGTGCTGCGCCTGAATATCCCTGTGGATGCCGACCGCGCCGAGGCCACGTTCGACAGAGGCGTGCTGACCCTGGTGATCCCCAAGCAGGAAGAGGTCAAGCCGCGCACGATCCAGATCAAGAGCAAATAGCCCCACACACGGGCGAGGCCCGACGACATGGGTCGCCGTGATTGTTCGAGTATTGGTGGAGCATATTGGCACCTGAGAGGGAGGCAGGGAG
>CAYZWT010000042.1:0-22801 GCA_964482225.1 uncultured Anaerolineales bacterium | reverse complement strand
CACGACGTTTGACTCATTATACGACTTTTCACCAACCAATGAACAGTCACGGCTTGCGCCGCCTGTTGCGCCATGCTATACTGCGCCGCGATGCGGGCAAGAGCCCTGCTATCAACATAAGGAATGCCTCATTGATAGAACCAAGCGATGAACGCGAACGATCCGCCCCCGCGATAGAGGATGGCGCCCCCCAAGGCGACGTCCTGGCCCGCTGCGCCACGGTGCAAGGGTACGCCGGGGCCACCGACCGTCAGACGGTTCGTATGCTGGTCACGGCCCTGGGCGATGCCGAGCCGCTGGTGCGCTGGGAGGCGGCGGCGGCCCTGGCCCAGACGGCCCAGAACCTGGACAAGCCCCAGGTGATACAGCGCGTATTCGGGCGCGATGGCGCCGCGCCCCTGACTACGGGCGAGCTGCTGGCCTGGCTACGGCAGAGCCTCGCCGCCCCGGATCCGGCGCAGCGCGAGGCGGTCGCCGATGCCCTGGGCCGCTGGCCCCAACAGGCCGCCGTCGAGATCTTGATCAAGGCCCTGGGCGACGAGGCGCCCCGGGTGCGGGCCAGCGCAGCCCTTTCGCTGGGGCGCCTGGGGGCCATCGAGGCGCTGGAGGGCCTGTCGGCGGCTTTGGGTGATCCTTCGTCCTGGGTCAGGGGAGCCGCCGCCGATGCCCTGGGCGCCCTCGGTGATTCTCGCGCCGCTGGGGCGCTGGCTGCCCTGGCCGCCGAGGGACCTACGCTGGCGCGAGTGGCCGCCATCTCGGCCCTGGGGCGGTTGCCCTCGCGTGAGGCGCGCCAGCAGTTGCTGGCTTGCCTGGCGGACGAGAGCGGCGAGATTCGTTGGCACGCCGCCCGCGCCCTCCAGACAGTTGGCACCGTGGCCGCCTTGCCCGAGCTGGAGCGCCTTTTGGGCGATGCCTATTGCCTTTTTGACCAGCCGATTTATGCAGTGGCCGGGGCCGCCATCCGCGCCATCCGGCAGAGAGAGCAGGGAGCATGGCACGCTGTTCGACATGCCTTTTTCCACCTATGGGGCTGGCTGCGCCGCTTGCGTCGCCCGCGCTAGCCAGAGGCGCGCAGCCATGAGCGCTCTGCCCGCCCCAGAACAAACGTCGGTCGAGCGCCTGGCCCGCGCCGTGCAGGCGCGCGGTCTGGCGGCGTCGGCCCTGTTCCTGATCGAGCTGCTCAAGCCCTGGCGGTTCGTCGCCGGCCAGCTCTTGCTCTTTTCCGAGCCGCTCTGGGGGCCCACACAGCGCGCGACGCTGCAACGCTATGCCGCCTGGATGGAGGACCCTGCCCAAGCGGAGGCGCTGCTGGCCGCGCTAGAGTCTCCTCACGCCGGCGATGCGGGGGCCAAATGAACGCCGTGCAGCAGACCCTCCTGGCCCACATCCCCGAGGCCGCCCTGCTGATCCTCTTGGCCTTTGCCGCCCTGTTCCTGCTGGGCAACCTGCTGGCGCGGCGCGCCAAACCACCCTCCTTGCGCCCCATCCCGGCCTATGCGCGGCTGCGCGAGTTGGCCGTGGAGAGCATCGAAACGGGCCAGCCGCTGCACGTGAGCCTGGGCGCGGGCGATTGGGGCCAGGCGGCGCCCGAGCTGGCAGCGGGATTGATGGCCCTGGATGCGATCAGCAGGCAGGCGGCCCATGCCCGGCAAGGCGTGTGCGTTACCACGGGCAGCCCCGTGGCGCTGCTGCTGGCCATGAACCTCGTGCAGGCCAACGGCGCCCCTGCCAACGACCTGCACCTATCCGGCCCCGCGCCGCTGGCCTATGCCGGGGGCGCTGCCGAGGAGGGGCTCTTGCGCCCACGGGCGGCCCACCTGCTGCTGGGGCGCTTTGGCGACGAGGGCCTTTGGCTGGCCGGGGCGCTGCAAACAGGGCAGGCGCCCGTCCTGGGCGGAGCGAGCGACCCCGCCGCTGCCGCCTTGATGCAGCTCGCCACTGAAGAGCCGGTCATCGGCGAGGACCTCTATGCCGCCGGGGCCTATCTGGGGCGCCAACAACACCTGGGCAGCCTGGCCGCCCAGGACTGGGCGCGCCTGCTGCTGGCGGCCGCCCTGCTGGCCGGGGCCATCCTGGCGACCCTGGGGATCGGGGGCTAGCCGATGCGACGCTTCGTGCCCGTCGCCGTCGCCTGCCTCTCCGGGCTGATCGTCCTGCTGGGCTATTGGGGCGATGGCGAGTTGCTGGGCAACGCGCCGAACCTGCTCATCGAGGCCGCGGCCTTTTTGGCCTCCCTGGCGCTGCTGATGGGCGCGGCGCACCTGGCTGCCACCCACGGGCGGCGCGCCCTGGGCGACGCCTCGCAGGGCGCAGAGGCCCGCCGGGGCTTTAGCGCCGTACTGGCCGTTGCCCTGGTGGTCACCTTTGCCGTTGGCGTGCTGCTGCCCGGCTCGGCCACCCTGGCATGGATCTTTGATCACCTTTACACGCCGTTGCAGGCCACCATGACGGCCCTGCTGGCCTTTTTCATCGTCAGCGGCGCCTATCGCGCCTTTCGCCTGGGCCGCGCCGGGGCGGGCGTGCTGCTGGCCGCCAGCCTATTCCTGCTGTTGGCTCAACTGCCCATCAGCCAGCGCCTCTCCCCCTATATCCCGGCCCTGCGCGATTGGACGCTGGCCGTGCCCGTGACGGCAGGCGTGCGCGGCATCCTGCTGGGCGCGGCGCTGGGGATCGTGGCCGCGACCTTGCGCATCCTGACCGGCATTGACCGCCCCCATGCCCAGGAGTAAAGCGTCAGCATGAGTATCTGCCCAACCTGTGGCCATCGCAACCCGGAGGACGCCCCGCTCTGTGAGATGTGCGGCGCGACCCTGGCCCCGTCCACGTCGCTTGGGCCTGCCCCAGAGCCCGCCCCTCTCGACGAAGCGCTGGACCTGGACGATCCGCTGGCCGGGCTGGAGGGGCTGCTGCCCGCGCCCCCGAGCGCCGATCCGGGCCTGGTCGCCGGGTTGCGGGCGACGCGGACGCCCGATGAGGACGAGCTGCGTGAGGCGGAACTGCTGCGGCGCATCGCCGCCGAGGCCGCGCCCCTGGGCCGGCCCCGCCGGGGCGTCGAAGAACGCCGCCCCGAGCACCCCACGGCGGGCCTGCGGCGTTTCCTCTATCTCCTGGTGGCGCTGGCCGCGCTGGCGCCCTTCTTTACCGGCGATCTCACCCGTTCATGGGTGCGCCCCCGGCCCCAAGTGCTGGCCCTGGCGGAAGAGCTGGGCCGCATCCCCGCCGAGGGGCGGGCGCTGGTGGCTTTTGACTATGCGCCGGGCTATAGCGGCGAGCTGGACCCCCTGGCCGAGCGGGTGCTGGCCGATCTGGCGCGGCGCGGCGTCCCCCTGGTGGCGCTGAGCACGCGGCCCGAGGGCGTGGGGCTGGCGCGCCGCGTGCTGGGGCGCGCCGCCGCCGGGGCGCCCGACTATCGCTATGGCGCCAATTATGCGATCCTGGGCTATCTGCCCGGCGAGGAGCAGGGCTTGCGGCTGCTGGCCCAGGGCCTGGCCGCCATCCTGCCCCATGACGACGTGCTCCAATTGCCCCTGGCGCGCCTGCCAGCCCTGCAGGGCGTCGCAGGCCTGGATGATTTCCAGGCCGTGATCCTGCTCACCGATGACGCCAACGGGGCGCGGCGTTGGATCGAGCAGGTGGGTGGGCAGACCCGCACGCCCACCTATGCCCTGGCGACGGCGCGGATCGAGCCTTTGCTGGCGCCCTATCTGGCATCGGGCCAGTTGGCGGCGCTGGTGGGCGGCGCCTATGGCGCGCTGGAGTATCCCCTGGCCGATGCGCCCTTGCCGGCCGGGCTGCGCGGCGGCGACGGGTATCTGGCGCTGTGGGGCGTGTTTGTGCTGACGGCCCTGGCGGCCAACCTGGGGCGCAAGCGCCGGGCGAAAGGAGCATAGCTACCGTGCCGCTGGGAGAACTGGGCGCGCACAATCTGGCGCAACTGGCCGGGCTCTGGGTGGCGGCCCTGCTCACCCTGGCCGTCCTGAGCTACCTGCTGGGCGAGAACCCCCTCTTTCGTCTGGCCCAATACCTGTTTGTGGGGGTGGCCGCCGGTTATGCTGCCGCCCTGGCCTGGAACCATGTGCTGGCGCCCCGCCTGGTGCGCCTGGCGGGGGCCCCCTCCGAGTCCTGGCCCTATGCCCTGTTCGCCCTGCTGGGCCTGATGCTGCTGGCGCGGGGCTGGCGGCCCCTATCGTTCCTCGCCAGCATACCCCTGGGCCTGCTGCTGGGCGTGGGCGCGGCCCTGGCCCTGGGGGGCGCTCTCACCGGCACGCTGATCCCACAGGCGGCGGCCTCTTTGGTTTCACTGGCCCCGGCCAGCTATGGCGGCGGCCTGCGGGGTTGGGCCTATGCCCTGGATGCGGCCTTTATGCTGTTCTGCACCCTGGCAGTGCTGGCGGCCTTTCAGTATCGCCGCGTCGAGCGGGGCCCGCTGCGTCTCTGGGATCAGGGCGTACAGGCCCTGGGGCGCGCCGGGCGCTGGGTGATCATGGTCGCTTTTGGGGCCATCCTGGCCGGTTCGGCCCTGACCTATTTCGCGGTGCTGCAGAGCCGCCTGGATTTCCTGCTCTACGAGTGGCTGGGCAGCCTGATCGGGCTGGGGCGCTGATATGGTCGAACGTGCCTCCCCGCGCTCCATCCTGGCCGTGGATTTCGGCAGCGCCCGCAGCCACGGCGCCCTCATCGAGCCGGTCGAGGGCGTCTACCGCCTGATCGCCCATGCGGATGTGCCCACGGTGCGCGCCCCCTACGTGGACCTGCGGGAGAGCCTGCGCCTTTGTGTCGCTCGCCTGGAGGAACTGGCGGAGCGGCCATTGCTGGCCCCCGATGGCGCGCCGCTCATGCCGCAGCAAGGGCGGCATGGCGTGGATGCCTTGGTCGCAACCGCCAGCGCCGCGCCGCCCCTGGATTGCGCCCTGATCGGCTTGACCGGCGAGTTGAGCGTGTCCGGCGGTCTGGCCGCTTGCCGCGCGAGCCACGCCGCCGTGCGCGCCAGCATCGCCCTGGCCCAGGACGAGGCGGGTCGCCGCAACGCCCTGGCGGCCCTGCGCGCCCAGCCCCCCGAGGTGATCGTGCTGGTGGGCGGGGTGGATGGCGCCCCCACACGGTTGCTGGTGGAGGCTGCCAACATCCTGGCAACCCTCTTTGCCGATCTGGCCCCGGCGCAACGCCCGGCCGTCATCATGGCGGGCAACCCCGAGGCCCGCCGCCCCATCGCCCAGGCGTTGGGCGATGGCTGGGATTATGACATCGTCGAGAACGTGCAACCCGCGTTGCGGGCCTGGCAGCCGCAAGAGCTACAGCGCGAGCTGGCCCAGCGCTATGCCCGGCGCAAGCTCTCCCAGCTTGCCGGGTATGACGCGCTGGCAACGTGGGCCGCCGTCCCCATCCTGGCCAGCGATGCCGGCGCGGGGACCATCCTCCAGCTCTTGAGCCGCCAAGAGGGCGCGGGGCGGCGTGTGCTGGGCCTGGATGTGGGGGCCAGCCAGGCCACGGCGGCCCTGGCGACGGAAGGCTATACCTGGAGCCGCCGCGCGCGGGCGGGCGCCGCACACGATCTGCCCACCGGTGCGGACCCCTGGACGCAGTATGTGGCCGCGCAAGAGGCCCTGGCCGCGGCGCTGGGTGACCTCGCCCGCCTGCTGGGCGAGTCCCCTGAGGAGGGCTGGGGCGTGGATCTGATCGCCGCACGGGGAGGCGCGCTGGTCCACGCGGGGGGTGCGCCCTGGGCGACCGCCCTGTGGGCGGCCCTGGCGATGCTGGACGCCGTGCAGCCCCACGGCGTGACCCACCTGGCGCTGGATGGAGCCTCGGTCTGGCCCCAGCTCGGCGCCCTGGCCCAGATCGAGCCCCTGGCGGCGCTCCAGGTGCTGCGCCGCGACGGCCTGCTGGAGCTGGGCGCCGCCCTGAGCCTGCCGGGCCAGGGCCGGGCCGGGCAACGGGCGGGCCGCCTGCGCCTGACCCCGGAGGCGGGCGAGGCGGTCGAGATCGAGATCGCCTGGGGCGGCCTGCAACGCCTGTCCCTGCCCCAGGGCGCGAAGGCGGCGCTGGCGTTCGAGCCTGCCCCCCATACCGGGCTGGAGCCGATCCCGGCCGGGCGCGTGATTGTGCGGGGCGGCAGCCTGGGCCTGATCGTGGATGCGCGCGGGCGGCCGTTGGCGCTGCCGGAGGAGCCTGGGGAGCGCCGCCGGGTGGTGGAGGCGTGGGCGGAGGGGATAGCGTGACCAGCGGCGGCGAACCTTGGAGGGCGGGCGTCTCGCCCGCCCTCCATAGCCGGGTCTGTGTGCTCACCGATTGCAGGATGTGGGCATCACCGTCCTGAGCAGTCAAGAACCCATCCCCTCAAGTGTGAACAGTTACGCGATGCTGCGAAGGGCAAAGGATTTGGCCCCCACCGGCGCGCGATGCTATAATCAACGAGTATTGTGTCGCTGCCCGAGGAAGCCAAGATGAAGCTAACCCGCGAACAGGTGCTGCACATCGCCGAGCTGGCCAAGCTCTCGCTCACCGAGCAAGAGACCGAGCTCTTTGCCGAGCAGCTCTCGGCCATCCTGGCCTATGCCGAACAGCTCAACGAGCTGGACACCGAGGCCATCCCGCCCACGGCCCAGGCCATCTACCAGCGCAACGTCATGCGCCCCGACGAGGCTGCGCCCTCGCTCACGCCCGACGAGGCCCTGGCCAACGCCCCTCACCGCAAGGACGACTATTTTCAGGTCCGGGCGATCCTGGAGTAACGTGCATACCCTGCCCTTGATCGGGAGGCCCCTTTGCCACTGCACGAACTGACCATTCATCAGGCCCACGAACTGCTGGCCCGGCGCGAGATCTCGTCCGTCGAGTTGACCCAGGCGGTGCTGGCGCGCATTGCCGCCGTGGACGGGCAGGTGCGGGCCTATCTGCGCGTGACGAAGGAATCCGCCCTGGCCGAGGCCGCCGCCGCCGACCGGCGCCGCGCCCAGGGCGAGGATCATCCCCTGTTGGGCATCCCCCTGGCCATCAAAGACGTGCTCACCACCCAGGGCGTCGAGACCACCTGCGGCTCGCGCATCCTGGCGGGGTTCATCCCAACCTTTGACGCCACCGTCGTGGCCAAGCTGCGCGCGGCGGGCGCCATTGTGCTGGGCAAGACCAACACCGACGAGTTCGCCATGGGCTCCTCCACCGAGAACTCGGCCTATTTCACCACCCACAACCCGTGGGATTTGGAGCGGGTGCCGGGCGGCTCTAGCGGGGGCAGCGCGGCGGCCACGGCGGCGGGCGAGTGCATCGCCGCCCTCGGCAGCGACACGGGCGGCAGTATCCGGCAGCCCGCCGCCTTTTGCGGCATCGCCGGGGTCAAGCCCACCTACGGGCGCGTCTCGCGCTATGGCCTGGTGGCCTTTGCCTCCTCGCTGGATCAGGTCGGCCCGCTGGCCAAGGATGTCACCGATTGCGCCCTGCTCTTGCAGACCATCGCAGGCCATGACCCCAACGACTCTACCTCGGCGGACCTGCCGGTGCCCGATTATCTGGCGCAGCTCGGCGCGGGCGTCAAGGGCCTCAAGCTCGGGGTGCCCCGCGAGTATTTCGTCGAGGGGATGCAGCCCGAGGTGGAGCAGGCGGTGCACCGGGCGCTGGCGGTGTATAAAGAGCTAGGGGCCGAGATCGTCGAGCTTTCGATGCCCCACACCGATTACTGCCTCTCGGTGTACTATTTGCTGGCCCCTGCCGAGGCCTCGGCCAACCTGGCCCGCTTTGACGGCATCCGCTACGGCTATTCCGCGCCCGAGGCCGGGGATATCTGGGATACCTTTCGCAAGACCAGGTCGGCGGGCTTTGGGCCGGAGGTCAAGCGGCGCATCATGCTGGGCGCCTATGCCCTCTCGGCAGGCTATTACGACGCCTACTATCTCAAGGCCCAAAAGGTGCGCACCCTGATCAAGCAGGATTTCGACCGCGCCTATGCCCAGGTGGATGCCATCGTGACGCCCACCGCGCCGCTGACGGCCTTTCGCATTGGCGAAAAGGTGGATGATCCGCTGCAACTCTACCTGGTGGACATTTTCACCCTCTCGGCGAACCTGGCCGGCATCTGCGGCGCTTCGATCCCCTGCGGCATGGCCGATGGCCTGCCCATCGGCATGCAGATCCTGGGCGACGCTTACCAGGAAGCCAAGGTGTTGCGCATCGCCCATGCCTACGAGCAGGCGACCGAGTGGCATAGGCAGCGGCCCAGTCTGTAACAATATCGCTTGCACTTTACGACGACATTAAGAAAAGGTGGCCCTATGCAAGTCGTTCTTCCCGTAGCCGGTTTTGGCAGCCGCATGCGCCCGCACACCTGGTCCAGGCCCAAGCCCCTGCTGCACGTGGCGGGAAACACCGTCCTGGGCCACACGCTGGACAAGCTGGCGGCCATTGATGTCGAGGAGATCATCTTTATCACCGGCTGGCTGGGCGACCAGATCCAGGCCTATGTGGATAGCCATTATGCCTTCAAGACCCGCTATGTGGTCCAGGAGGAGATGAAGGGCCAGGCCCACGCCATCCACCTGGCCAAAGAGTACCTCGCGGGCCCCTGCCTGGTGATCTTTGTGGACACTCTCTTTGAGGGCAACCTGGGCGTGCTGGAGAACAACCCCGCCGACGGCGTCATCTATGTCCAGGAGGTGGAGGATCCCCGCGCTTTTGGTGTGGTGATCGAGGAGGATGGCCGGGTGACCCGCTATGTGGAAAAGCCCGATACCCTGGAGCACCGCAAGACCACCGTGGGCGTCTTTTGGTTCCAGGATGGCCAGGAGTTGGTCTCGGCCATTGACCACATGCTGGAGCACAACATTCGCACCAAAGGCGAGTACTATTTGGCCGACGCCGTCAACGTCATGATCGAGCGGGGGAACCGATTCGTGACCGAGAAGGTTACGGTGTGGCAGGATTGCGGCCAGCCGGAGACGATCCTGGCCACCAACCGCTTTTTGCTGGCCAACGGCCATGCCACGCCCTCGCCCAAGGGCGAGAATTGCATCATCGTGCCGCCCGTCTATATCGCGCCCTCGGCCCAGCTCTGCAACTCGGTCATCGGGCCGCATGTCAGCATCGCCGAGGGGGCCCACGTGGTCTCGTCGGTGGTGCGCGAGAGCATCATCGAGCAGGGCGCCCGCATCCAGGATAGCATCCTGGAGAACTCGCTCATCGGGCAGCGGGCCGTGGTCAAGGGGCAGGCGGCCCAGCTCAATATCGGAGACGACGCCGCCATCGGCATATAGGCCACGGGCTGCCACGCGCCGGGCGATTTTCAGAATGGGGGCCAGGCATGATCATCGGGCTGCCGCAAGAGATCATGGACAACGAGTTCCGCGTCGCCCTTACGCCGGGCGGCGTCGAGTCCCTCTCCCATGCGGGCCATGCCGTGTTGGTGCAGCGCGGGGCCGGCGCGGGCAGCGGATTCTCTGATGACGAGTACGCCCAGGCGGGGGCGACCCTGGTGGATACCCCCGCCGAGGCCTATGCCGCCGAGCTGGTGGTCAAGGTCAAGGAGCCCTTGCCCGGCGAGTACGACCTGTTGCGCCCCGGCTTGATCCTCTTTACCTACCTGCACCTGGCGGCCCAGGAGCCCCTCACCCAGGCATTGCTAGACCGGCGCGTCAACGCCATCGGCTATGAGACGGTGCAACGCGACGATGGCGCCCTGCCCCTGCTCACGCCCATGAGCGAGATCGCGGGTCGCATGGCGGTCCAGATCGGCGCGCACCTGCTCGAGCGCCCCCAGGGCGGGCGCGGGGTGCTGTTGGGCGGCGTGCCCGGCGTGCGCCAGGGCAGCGTCGTGATCCTGGGCGGCGGCGTGGTGGGCACCAACGCGGCCCAGATGGCCCTGGGCCTGGGCGCGCGGGTGACGGTAATTGATCTCAACCTGGAGCGCCTGCGATATCTGGAGCAGGTGCTGCACGGCAACCTGAGCACCGTGGCCTCGAACCGGCGCAATATCGCCGAGGCGGTGCGCCGCGCCGAGTTGTTGATCGGGGCCGTGCTGATCCCCGGCGCACGGGCGCCGCGCCTGGTCTCGGAGGAGATGATCGCCTCGATGGCCCCCGGCTCGGTGGTCATTGACATCGCCGTGGACCAGGGCGGCTGCATCGCGACCATCCGACTCACCACCCACAGCCACCCGACCTATAGGGTGTATGATGTGGTGCACTATGGCGTCCCAAATGTGCCCGGCGCGACGCCGCGCACCTCGACCTATGCCCTATCCAACGCGACCCTGCCCCACGTGCTGGCCCTGGCCCAGCGCGGGTTCGAGGGCGCCATCCGGGCCGACCGGGCGCTGGCGCGCGGGGTCAATACCGCCTATGGCGAGATCACCCACGCCGCTGTGGCCCAGGCCCTGGATCGGCCACACGTTTCCATAGAACAGCTTGTCGCAGTCTAGCGTGGCGGCGCGCCGCCGCAAGGAGCCTATCGTATGAAGTCTAAACGTTGGATCTTGTTGGCAGTGTTGCTGGCCCTGCTCGCCGCCCCTGCCTGCTCTCTGGTGGGCTGGCTGGAAGACCAGGGCTTGCTGGTGGATCAGAGCGCTCAGAACGCGCCGACAGAGCTGCCCGGCCGCGTGCTGCCCACCCTGTACCCCACGGTGACGCCCCGGTCGTCCATCGCCACGGATGAGCCATCAACCGAGGCGCCGCCGGCCACCGCGCAACCCATCACCATCGCGCCCACCGAGGATGCGAGCTTTCGGCTGGAACTCACCGAGGCCGATTTGGCAGCCGCTGTCGGCGAAGGTGGCCTGGCCCAGCAGGGGCTGCGGGTCAATGATGTGGCGGTGACGGTCACCGAGCAGCATGTGATCGCCACCTTCAACGCCGCCCACGCCGACACCGGCCTCAGCGGCGAGATCACGATGGTGGCCGTGCCACAGGTGGTGAACGGGGAGCTCTATCTACGCATCGTGGATTACAGCCTGGGATCGGGGTTTTCGGGCTTTGCCCGCCTGATCGCCAGCGCCCTGATCAAGGCCGCCATTGACAGCTACAACACGGCCAACGGCATCCCGATCCCCATCGGCGGCGGCGCCGAGGTGACGTCGGTGGAGATGTTCCCGGGCAAGCTGGTGGTCAACGGGGTGTATCGGTAGCGGGCAGGGCGGCGTGGCCCTCACCCCGGCGATGCCCTGACGGGCATGACCGCTTCCCCTCTCCCATGCTGGCATGGGAGAGGGGAAGCGGTCATGCTTTGGCGCGGTATCATCCGTGGAGGTGAGGGCCACGAGCCGCAATCAACCCTCTCTAGCTACTCTGCCGTTATCCCCTCGCTCCCCCCATAGCCTAGACGCGTCAGCGCCTCGCCCACGGCGTCCTGGTCGCTCCAGGGGTACTCGGTCTCGCCGAAACACATAGAGCGCTCGTGGCCCTTGCCGGTGACGATCACCACGTCGCCCGGCTGGGCCATGCCCAGGGCCGCAGCAATGGCCTCGCCCCGGTCGCCGATCTTCCAGTAGCCCGCGCCCTCTTGGCGGCCCGCGCTGCGGCAGCCCTCGGCGATCTGCTCCATGATCGCCTCCAGCGATTCGGTGCGCGGGTCCTCGGCAGTGATGATCGTCCGGTCGGCCAGGCGCCCGGCGATCTCGCCCATCCAGGCGCGCTTGGCAACATCCCGCAGCCCGGCGCAGCCAAACACGACGATCACCTGGCCCTCGGCCAGCTCGCGGGCCCAGTGTAGCGCCTTGTCAAGGGCGTTGGGCGTGTGGGCGAAATCCACAATGGCCGTGAACGGCTGCCCACAATCCATGCGCTCCATGCGCCCGATGACGCCCCGCACCCCTGCGATGCCCTCGGCGATGGCCTGGGGCGCGATCCCTTGCGAGTATGCCACCGCCACGGCGGCCAGGATGTTGTGGACATTATAGCGCCCCACCAGGGGCGAGCTGACGCGCAGGCGCCCCGTGGGGGTCGCGATCTCGATGTGCAGCCCCGTCGGATCGGCGACCACGTCGGCGGCCCATAGATCCGCCTCCTCACCCAGGCCATAGCAGAGCTGCCGCTCGGCAGGGATGGGGCTCAGGTACGCGTATGACGAGTCGTCCCGGTTCAGCACGGCCACTTTGGGCATATCGGGCTTGCGGGCCGACGCGCTCAGGGCGCGAAAGAGCATGGCCTTGGCCTGCTGGTAGGCCTCCAGGCTGCCGTGGAAATCCAGGTGCTCGTGGGTGATATTGGTCACCACGGCCACATCGTACTCGCAGGCGGTCACCCGGTGCTGGGCCAGGCCGTGGGAGGTGGACTCGATGACGGCATACTCGCACCTCGCCGCCACCATCTCGGCCAGGTAGGCCTGCACCTCGGGGGCGTCGGGGGTGGTGGTGTGAAAGCCGGTGGGCGTCTCGCGCCCGGCGATGGTGGCGCTCACCGAGTCAATGGTCCCCACCCGGTGCCCGGCGGCCCCCAGGATGCCCGCGATCAGGCGCGTGGTCGTGGTTTTGCCATCGGTGCCGGTGACGCCGATGACCCGCAGCTTGCGCCCCGGGTGGCCGTGCCAGGCGGCCATCAGGTGGGCCAGGGCCTCGCGCGAATCGGGCACGCAGGCCGTGGGCGCGCCCCCCAGTTCGGGCGTCTCGCGCTCGACCACGCAGGCCACGGCGCCGGCCTGCAACGCCGCCGGAATGTAGCGGTGGCCGTCCACGTTGACGCCGGGCACGGCCACGAACAGGTCGCCCGGCGCCACCTGGCGCGAATCGGTCATGATCCTGTTGATCTGGAGCGGCCGCCAGCGCAGGCGGGCCACCCTTGGCAGGGCGTCAATCAGGGGATCAAGGGGTCTCATGGGTGAGGCCTGCCCGCGTGCCGCGATATGGGCAAAGATGAGCTTTGCCCGTACGTGACGCCGGCGTGCGCTGCCGTGTTCATGCAGGTACGGGCGAACCTTGTGTTCGCCCACTTTGTTTGCCGATCTCGGGTTCGCCCACTTTGTGCTCGCCCATTCCGCGTGCGCCCAAAGCCAGTCCCGCTCACTTCCGATTCACCTCGTCCTCGGGCAGCTCGCGCAGCAGGCCCGTGAGCACGGCGCGCCGCCGCCGGAGCTGGCCCTTGCGGTCGTACTCGCGCACCACCGCCTCATAGGCCACCAGCTTGTCCAGCGCCTTGACCCAGGCGCCCGACTCGATGGGGGTGTGCAGGATGTTGGTGCGCTGCACGGCGATGGCCCCCTCGGCGGGGCAGACGTGCTCGCAGGCCCCACAATAGATGCAGAAACGCTCGTCCACGCTCACCTGCTGCCCGTCATAGCTGATACACTTGGTTGGGCACACATCGGCGCAAGCCTGGCAGCCCTCGGGGCAGAGGGATACGTTCAGGCGGACATGGCCCTGGTAGGGCTTGGTGATGGCGAACGCGCCTTCGGGGCCCAACTGCATGCAGCGGGTGCAGGCGATGCACTTGGCCCGGTCCACCTCTACATTGCTGACCGAGGCGATCTGCCCATCATCGTCCAGCGCCACATCGGCGCTAATGGCCCCCACGGGGCAGTTGTCAATGTAGCTGGTATCCAGCGAGGCAGAGGCGGCCTCCTGGTTCACCCGCACGTTGCGCAGCAGATAGGGGAACGCTTTGCCCGAGATCACCGGGATCTCGGGTTTGCCGTCAATGGTCATCGAGAGGGCATGGGTGGGGCACACCACGACGCACTCGCCGCACATGCTGCACTTGGCGGGATCAATGTCCATGCGCGGGGCCACGGTCATCCGGCCACCGGCCAGCTCTCCCGCGCTGACGGTGATGGCCTCGTGGGGGCACACCAGCTTGCAGATCACGCAGCCACAGCAGGCCGTATGATCCAAAACCAACTCGCTGCGGCGCAGCACCATGGGGCGCAGCAGTGTCTGCCGCTCTGGGGTATCGGTCTTGACGATGCGGCCTCGTGTGCTCATGTTCTACCCCTCGCCTCCCGCCGATGGATCGCGTCGCAGCCGGGCTATCTGTGCGCCTGTGGCATCGTACACGGCCACCTCCAGGTCCATATCGCCG
The DNA here is from genome assembly GCA_964482225.1 of uncultured Anaerolineales bacterium. Taxonomy (GTDB): domain Bacteria; phylum Chloroflexota; class Anaerolineae; order UBA1429; family UBA1429; genus UBA1429. The sequence goes on along the minus strand of CAYZWT010000042.1, from coordinate 8,810 downwards.
GGGGCAGCATGGGTGGCGCAGGCAAAGCAAGGGTCATAGGCGCGAAAGGCCATCTCGACCCGATCCAGCAGCCCCTGGGTGATCTCTCTGCCGCCGCCGATCAGGGCTTGCGCCGCCTTTTTGATGGACATGCAGATGGCGGCGTGGTTGTTGGTGGTGCCCACGATCAGGTTCACCTTGGTCAAAATGCCCCGCTCGTCGGTGATATAGTGGTGGGTCAGCATGCCCCGGGGCGCCTCCACCACGCCCACGCCCTCGGTGGGCGTCTCGGTGGGAATGACGCGGATCTCGGGATCGGTGAGCCGCTCGTCCCGCGCCAGCTCTAGCATGCGCTCGCCGGTATAGAGCATCTCCACCAGGCGGGCCCAGTGGGTCGCCAGGGTGGCGTGCACCGGCTTGGCCCCCATATAGGCGTAGAATTCGTCATAGGCTTCCTGGGCCAGGGGCGTGGCCATGCCCTCGCTCACGTTCAAGCGCGAGAGGGGCGTGGAGCGATAGACGCCGCTCTCCATGCCATCGGTCAGCCCGTGCCAGCCAAACCTTTTCAGGTACGGGAACTTGACATAAGTCCACGGCTCGACCCGCTCGGCCAGGTGCTCGGCGTACTCGTGGGGCGCGTAGAGCGCCACCTCATGGCCCTCGACGTCCATCACCCGCACATTGCCATCGTAAAAGTTGAGCTGCTTGCTGGCGTCCACCAGCCCGATGCTATGGGTGCGGTGCAGGTAGGCGTCGCCCAGGATCATGTCCCTGAACTCTTGGCTGGCCAGCACCAGATCGCGCCAGACACCCAGGCTGAACTGGCCGAACTCGACCATGCTCTCGCCGATCTCGATCAGGCGCGCCTGCATCTCGGGCGTGACGCCTTTGGCGACGCCGCCGGGCAGGCCCATCACCGGGTGGACAAAGCGCCCGCCCAGCATGGCCACCACCTCGTGCGATTCGGCCAGGTGCCGCAGCACCCGCTGGCCCAGGCGCACCCCCAGCTTGTTCACGATGCCCAGGATGTTGCGTTGGGCAGGGTCGGCGTCGGGCCCCATGATGAAATCGGGCCCCGAGAGGACGAAAAAGTGGGTGGCGTGGTCACCCGCGACAAAAGCGTCATAGACCATCTCGCGGATGAGATGGGCCGTGGGGGGCGGCGTCACGCCAAAGACGGCGTCGGCGGCCTTGGTGGAGGCCATATGATGGGCCATGGGGCACACGCCGCAGATGCGCTGGGTGATGCGCGGCATCTCTTCCACCGGGCGCCCCTCGCAAAAGCTCTCAAAGCCGCGAAACTCGGGCACCTGAAAGTAGGCGTTTGCCACGTCGCCCCGGTCGTCCACGAAAATCGTGATCTTGCCGTGGCCCTCCAGGCGGGTGACGGGATCAATGGTGATGCGTTTCACGATGCGTCCTCTCCGTTCCGCTGCGAGGCGCAGACCTGGCCCGCGGCCTCTGGCCCCATCTTGATCTGGTGCAACAGCGAGGCGCCCAGGCTGAACCGGTAAAAGGTGCCCACCGGGTCTACGATGGTGGAAAGCACCCGCCGGATGGCCGCGTCGCTCTCGCCCTCGAACCCGGCCACGATGGCGTCCAGCAGAGCGGCGCCCTGGTCCACGACGCCCGCAGGCGGCCCGTAGCAGCCCCGGCAGGGCATCTCGGCCTTGACGCAGAGGGCGCCGCAGCCGGCGTGGGTGGCGGGCCCCGCACAGATCAGGCCCTGCTCCAGCAGGCAGCGCTCCGGATCGGGTATCACCTCGTGGGGCCGCACAAAGCGCTCAACGCGGATCTTGCCCTGGCGCTCGCGGGGGCACTGGTCGCACACGGTGCGGTCGTCCACCCCCAGCAGGCTGCCCACCTCGGGCAGCTTGTTCTCGATCACGGCCGTCATCGCCTTCCAGATCTGGTCGTGGTTGGGCGGGCAGCCGGGGATCGAGTACTCGATAGGTACCACCTGCTCCAGGGTGCGGAGCTGGTTGGTCAGGGCGGGCAGGGTCAGCTCGCCCTCGGGCATGGCGTAGCGCGCCCTGGGCAGCACCCCGGCGGGGTTATCGGTGGTGGGCGTGGTGAGCGAGGCGCGCTCCAGGGCGTGGTCGGGCCCCTTGATGTTGCCCAGGCCAGGGATGCAGCCCTCCATCGCGCAGGAGCCAAAGGCCACCAGCACCTTGCTCTTGTTCCGCAACAGATGCGCCACATGGGCGTCCTCATCGGTGCGGATGGCGCCGTTGAACAGGGTTACGTCAATGTGTTTATCGGGCAGCGCAACTACATCGGCGTATTTATAGTCCATGGCGCAGGGCCAAAAAACGATATCGGCCACCTGGGCCAGCTCCAGCAGGTGCTCGCCCAACTCGACAATGGCGATATCGCAGCCGCCGCAGCTCGAGGCCCAGTATACGGCCAGTTTGAGCTTGTCCATATCTTTCCCCTATGCCTGATCCACTGCCACAGCCAGAGCGGGCGCCATCTGGGCGAGCTGGCGCGACATCTGCTCCAGGAGCGCGGGCAGCGCGCTGCGGGTCAGCGCACCCAACTCGACAAAGCGCACCCGGCCGGCGGGGATGCTCATCTGTTCCAGGATCGTCTCCAGCAAGGCCACCTTGCTGCGGCCCAGGTAGGTGCCCCGTTTGTAGTGGCACTCGCCCTCATTGCAGCCCGCCACCAGCACGCCATCGGCGCCTTGGGTCAGCGCCAGCAGGATCATGGCCGGGTCCACACGGCCGGAGCAGGGCAGGTTGACGATGCGCAGGCTCTCGTCCTGCATGGCATCCAGGGCGGCCCATTCAGCGTCGGAGCGCATGCTCCACTGGCACACAAAGGCCAGGATGCGGGGCGCCCCGGCGGCCCCTTGCAGGTAGCCGGCGCGCTCCAGCCAGCCCCCAGCGCCCATGCGCGCCAGCAGCTCCTGGTCGTTGAACGCCTCCAGGCTCATGGCCCCCGAGGGGCAGGCCGCCACGCAGACGCCGCAGTGCATGCACAGATTCCTGTCCACCTGGGCGATGGTGCGCTCGGCGCCATTGACCATCACGGGCCCCCGGGCGATAGCCTCATAGGGGCAGGCGCGGGTGCACACGGCGCAGCCCGAGCAGATGGCCTCATCCACCTGGGCAAAGGGCCCGGGCGGCTGATGGCCCTCGCGGATGGCGATGGCCCGGATGGCCTGCATCACGACCGAGATGTGGATCTCTTTGGGGCAGCGCGGGTAGCAGGCATCGCAGGCGGAGCAGAGCCAGATCTCGCGGCTGGAGAGCACCGCCTGGCGCAGGCCCAGGCCCGCCTTGCGCAGGATCAGGCGCGGGTTGAACTCTGGATCAAAGCGGCGCACCAGGCAGGTGGCCGCGCAGGTGCCGCACGACCAGCAGTCGAGCAGGTGCTCGCCGCCGGGCTCGGCCAGGATCTCGTTCACAAAGTTGCGGTCGAACTCGCCGGAACGGATCATGATGCCGGCGCCTCCTGTTCCAATGCTGCCTCGGGCTCCAGATCGGCCATCAGGTCAATCATCTGGGGCGAGTTCTTCCAGCGCTGCAAGCGGCGCTCGATGGTCGCGCGCGCCTCGCGGTTCTCCGCCAGGATCTGCTCCCGGGGGATGGATTTGAGCGTCTCGCTCATCTCGGTGATCACCCGGGCGTATTTCTCGCCCTCCGCCGCCGAGATCCACTCGACCCGGAAACGCTCGCGGCTGATGCCCATGCGTTCGAGCTGGGCGGCCAGGCGCTCGAAACGCTTGGCGGCCACCTGTTGGCCGGTGATATAGTGGCAGTCCTGGGGGTGGCAGCCGCTGACCAGCACCATGCCCGCGCCGCGCCGGAACGCCTCAAAGATAAAGTCCGAGTCCATGCGCGCCGAGCACATCACCCGCAAACCGCGCGAAACGGCCGGGTATTCGAAATGGCTGGTGCCGGCCATATCGGCACCGCCATAGCTGCACCAGTGGCACATAAAGGCCATGACCTTTTCCTCGGCATTGTCGCGCATCAACTCGGCCACCTGGGCCACCACCTGGGCGTCGGTAAAGTGATCCTGGGTGATGGCGCTGTGGGGGCACTCGGCCACGCAGCCGCCGCAGCCGTGGCACTTGGCCGAGGTGATCTGGGCCGCCTCGCCCTGGATGCAAGAGATGGCCCCATAGGGGCAGGCGCCCACGCACAGGCCGCACTTGACGCCCTTGGCGCTGACGCACACATCCGCGTCCACCTTGGCGATGATCGGCTCGATCTCCCAGGTTTCCGAAGAGAGCACGCGGGCGGCGCGGGCCGCCGCTGCGCTGCCCTGGGCCACGCTGGCGGGGATATCCTTGGGGCCCTGGGCCGCCCCCGCCAGGAACACGCCATCGGTGGGCGAATCCACAGGCCGCAGCTTGGGGTGATACTCCATGAAAAAGCCGCCCGGGCTGCGCGAGAGGGTCAGGCTAGAGGCCACCTGTTCCGTATCGGCGCGGGGGATGGCCGCCGCCGAGAGGGTCACCATCTCGACCTCGAACTCGAGCACCTGCCCCAACTCTTGATCCTCGGCCTCCACGAACAGGTTGTGGGTGGCCGGGTCCTCGGTGATCTGGGAAGGGCGCCCGTGGATAAAGCGGATGCCCATCTCGCGGGCCCGGTTGTAGAACTCTTCATAGCCCTTGGAGGGCGTACGGATATCCATGTAAAAGATGCTGATATCCATGTCCGGGATCATCTGCTTGAGCAGGATGGCGTTCTTGATGGCGTACATGCAGCAGAATCCGGAGCAATACTCGTTGAAACGCTGGTCGCGCGAGCCAACGCACTGGACGATGGCCATGCTCTTGGGCTCGCGGCCATCCGAGGGGCGGATCAGCCGCCCGATGGTGGGGCCCGCCGAGTTATCCAGACGCTCTAGCTCCATCGCGGTGATCACGTTGGGATAGGCGCCATAGCCATACTCGGGGATCACTGTGGGGTCAAAGCTCTCAAAGCCGGTGGCCACGATGATGCTGCCCACCTCTAGCTCGATCAACTCGGGCTCCTGGGTGAAATCAATGGCATCGCGATGGCCGCAGGCCGTCACGCACTGGTAGCACTGGATGCAGTGGTCCATGTCAATGGCATAGACCAGGGGCACCGCCTGGCCGTGGGGCACATCAATGGCCTTGCGCGGGGCCAGGCCCATCTCGAACTCGTTGGGCACCTCGATGGGGCAGGCATCGGCGCATTCGCCGTCGCCCGTGCATCTCTCGGCGATCACGTAGCGGGGTTTTTGCAGCACCTCGACGCGGAAATTGCCGATATAGCCGTCTACCCGCACGACTTCGGAATAGGAGAGGATCTCGACCTTGGGATGACGCGCCGCGTCAACCATCTTGGGTGCGAGAATTCAAATACTACAGTCCATGGTGGGGAACGTCTTGTTGAGCTGGGCCATCGTGCCCCCGATGCTCTGCTCCTTTTCCACCAGATAGGTATGGATGCCCATATCCGCCAGGTCCAGCGCGGCGCTGATGCCGGCCACGCCGCCGCCCAGCACCATGGCCGCCTTGGTAACGGGCACGGTGATGGGTTGCAGCGGCTCCACATGGCGCACCTTGGCCACCGCCGCCGCCACCATCTCCTTGGCCTTGAGCAGGGCCGCCTCCGGCTCGTGCGAGTGCACCCAAGTGTCCTGCTCGCGGATGTTGGTCATCTCCATCAGGAACGGGTTCAGCCCCGCCCGGGCCACGCAAGCGCGAAAAGTGGGCTCGTGCATGCGAACGCTGCACGCCGCGATCACCACCCGGTTCAGCTTGTTCTGGAGGATATCCTGGGTGATGGCGTTCTGGCCTGGGTCGCCGCACAGATACAGGTTCTCGCGGGCCAGCACCACGCCGGGCAGGGTGCGGGCGTATTCGGCCACCGCGCCAGGGTCAATCACCCCGCCGATGTTCGAGCCGCAACTGCACACATACACGCCGATGCGCAGTTCTCTGCTGTTTGTCATGCATCCACTCCTGTCAGCTAGCTCGGCTAACGGTAAAGCAGGTCAGCGCCGCTCCGGACGTGTGGTCCCCATCCGGAGCGGCGCCGTATGACACCTAGTCCTCGGTCAGCAACTCCTCAAAGAGGCGCTGCACCACCTTGCGGCGGGATTTCTGCCGCAGCACCTCGGGCGTGGCCAGGGAGAGGGCCTCCTTGGGGCAATAGACCACGCACTGGGGGCCATCCTCGTTGTCGGCGCACAGGTCGCAGATCTCGGCGGTGCGCGAGGCGGGGTTGAGCACGATGGCGCCGAAATCGCACGCCTCTACACACCAGCCGCAGCCGTCGCACTTGGTCTCATCCACCAGGATGATGCCATTCTCCTCGGAGCGGGTCAGGGCGTCGCGGGGGCAGGCCAGGATGCAGGGCGCATCGGCGCACAGGCGGCAGGTGACGGCCGTCATGGTGACGGGCTCGATCCGCACCACCCGGATGCGCGACAGGTTTGCGTCGAACACATTGTGCTTGTTGGCCGAGCAGACGTACTCGCAGATACGGCAGCCGGTGCACTCGGCGGGATCGCAGATCACGTGTTGGTATGCTACTTGGGTGGTCATCTGGCTCTCCTTAGCTCGCCGCGTCCGCGACTATGGCATCCACGCCGATCTCCTCGGCAATGTCCTCCAGTCCCAGCTCGATGAGCTTGGCCCTGGGGATCATGCCCTCCGGCGTCCAGCCGCGCGCCTCGTAATAGTCGTCAATCAGCAGCGCCAGCTCTTCGGGACTGATCACGCTGCCCTTGCTGGGGCCGGAAGGGATCGGGTCGTACAGGGCGCGAGGCGGCAACGAGTCATCCGCCCGCGTCCAGCCCTCGCGGATGTTGAACGCCTTTTTCAGGTTGCACACCCGCTCGCCCACCGCCGCCAGCTCTTCGCCCGTCAGCTCGATGCCGGTGGTCATGGTATAGATCTCGGCGACCTCGGGGTAAAAGTCGTCAAAGCAGTTGCGCAGGAACTTGCAGAGCACCAGGCAATCCAGCACGCAGGCGAAATCCTCGTTCTCGACCACCTTGGGGCCGCGCCCGCGCTCGGCAGTGAACCGATTGAACACGCCCTTGATATCCAGCTCGTAGGCCAGGGAGCGGTTGTGGCAAGGGCCACGGGTGCCCACGGCCAGGCCCATGGCAAAGGTCTTCAAGCTGCGCACGTCATAGCCGGGCAGCTCCATGCCCTTGCTGTGCATGGCAAAGTGCTCGCTGCCTTTGCCCAGCGTCTCCGAGGCGCGCTTGACGCCCTCGGCCAGCAGGTCGCCCAGGCCCTTGCGATGGGCCATCATCTCCATCACGGCGATGGCGGCGTCCTCGTTGCCAAAGTTCAACTCCAGCCCGCCGGTATCCTCCTTGCTCAGCAGGCCGCGCTCGAAGCACTCCATGGCCCAGCTAATGACCACGCCGGCGCTCATGGCGTCCATGCCCAGCTCGTCGGCCATCTCCACCAGCTTGAGGATGGGCGGCAGGGTGCCGATGCCGCAGTTGGAGCCCACGGCAAAGAGGGGCTCGTAATCCAGGCCGATCTTGGCGCCCTTGTACTTGCCATCGCGCACCACGCCCCACTGCTCGCAGGCGATGGAGCAGCCGGAGCAGCTCACCGACTTGACCCGGTAGTGGTCGTGCAGGTACTCGCCGCTGATGGTCTCGGCGTGCTCGAACACCGTCTCGGAAAAGTTGCGCGTGGGCAGCACGCCGATGGCGTTCATATTCAGCACGTTGGCGGGGGTGCCCAGGGTGCGGTACTTGAGCGTGCCGGGCCCCTGCGAACGCTTGATCAGCGTGAGGCTCTTGGCCATCAGCCCCTGGCGATCCGCCACGGAGACGGGCCGGGTGCCCCGGATGGCAATGGCCTTGATGCGCTTGGAGCCCATGACGGCGCCGTTGCCGGTGCGCCCCACCTGGCGTCCGTCGTTGTCAATGGAGGCAAAGCGCACCAGGTTCTCGCCCGCCGGGCCGATGGCGCTGATGCGAATGTTCTCATCGCCCAGCCGGTCGCGGAGCTTGCCCTGCACCTCGACGGCGCCCATGCCCAGATAGGGCGTGGCATCCAGGAACTGGACATCGTCATCGTCAATAAAGACGATGACCCACTTGGGCGATTGCCCCTTGAACACCAGGCCGTCCCAGCCGGCCCGGCGCAGCATCTCGGACCAGTGGCTACCCGAGAGGGAATCGCCGATGAACCCCGTGAGGGGCGATTTGCTGGCGACGCCGTGCTTGGTGCCCACAGGCACCGTGGTGCCTGCAAAGGCGCTACAGGCAAAGCACAGGGCGTTGTCAGGCCCCAAGGGGTCGCAGCCGGGGGTGACGTTGTCATAGGCCAGCCGGGTGGCCAGCCCCACGCCGCCCAGGTACAGCTTGAGGAACTCGGGCTCGAGCTGTTGCACCCGCCTGCTCTGGGTTGTCATATCCACGTGCAGAATCTTGCCGGTGTATGCGTACATGGGTCTTATCCTCCCGCCTCGGCAAACATGAGCAGCAAACGCTCCCCTGCTTGCGCAGGCATATCTAGATCGCGCACCATCGCGCGGCCACTGACGTTGAACATGTAGGAAGGGGCGAGATCATGGTGATCGGGGATGATCACGACGCCGACCAGGGCGGGGTACTGCAAAGCCAGGTGTCTGACGACATCTCTCCAGGTAGCCTGCGGCTCGATTTCCACCAGGCCCTCTCTCGTTCCGGCCAGCTCCCTTGCCAGTCCCAGGAACTCTACCTTGAGTTGCATACACCCTGCCCCCACGCCAAGTTAGCATCTGCCGCAAGAGTATACCAGAAATCGGGCCAGCAATCAAGACATGCCGTGTCTGGTGACTGTTCATTGGTTGGTGAAAAGTCGTATAATGAGTCAAACGTCGTGCCTG
>CAYZWT010000041.1:17938-23401 GCA_964482225.1 uncultured Anaerolineales bacterium | reverse complement strand
CAGGTGATGCAACGCCGTTGGTCAGCGGCCATGGGCTTGAGAGCCTCACAGTTTTCGCCTAGAATCATGTTGAGATGAGTTGCCAGACACAGCATCCGCTCTTGAGCGGATAAGGAGCGTCCGGACATGGCCAAAGGTGCCGCTGCAAGATCGGTGATCCTGGTGCTCGTGATCGCGCTCCTGGCTGGCGGCTTTTGGCTGCTGACCAGAGAGCGTCCAGAGGAGCGCCTCATCGGTACATGGAAATCGGGCCTCTATGAGATCGAGTTCCGCACAGATCATACCTTTGTGGATCACGGAAGCCACGCACTCCCCAGCCACGGCGAGTACTCGGTTGACTTTTCCCAGAACCCGGCCTGGATCAACATCATCCCGAGGCGAAACCTGGCTGGGCCGGAACTGACCCCGCTGTACTACTTTGCGGGCCTGCCCACCCGGCCCCTGGCGCGGGGGCTGATCAGGTTCAAGACCAATGACGAGATCGAGCTCGCCTTTACCGACGACTATGCGCACCCCAACGCCCCTTGGGCCACCAGCGGCCTGGGAGAGCAACGGCCCACCGCATTCCAGCCCGGCAGCGGCGTGATCATTATCACCCTCACCAGGATGAAGCGGTGATCTGGGGCTCCCCGGTCTCTCTTGGCTTTGGTCTATCTGCCCGCCAGATACGCCTCCAGCCGGTTTAGGCCCTCGGCGATCTTGTCCAGGGCGGCGGCGTAGGAAAAGCGCAGGAACCCCTCGCCGTTGGGGCCAAAGTCAATGCCGGGGGTGACGCCCACATGGGCGCGCTCCAGGATGTCGAACGCCAGCGAGAGCGAGTCGTTGCCCAGGTGGCGGGCGTTGGCGAACACGTAAAAAGCGCCGGTGGGCTCGACGGCCACACCCAGCCCCAGCTCGCGCAGGCGCGCGATCATAAAGCGGCGGCGCTCGTCATAGGTGCGCTTCATGCGGGCCACGTCCGGGGCGGCGCATTGCAGCGCGGCGATGCCGCCTTGCTGGGCCGCCGAATTGGCGCTGATGAAAAAGTTCTGTTGGAGCTTTTGCAGGGCGCGCATATAGGCCGGCGGCGCGATCAGATAGCCCAGGCGCAGGCCCGTCATCGCGAACTGTTTGGAGAATCCATTCAGCACAAAGGCGTCCGGCGTGAACTCCAGGATCGAGCGCTCGCGCCCCTCATAGACCAGCCCGTGATAGATCTCGTCCGAGATGATGGGCGCGCCCAGCTCTGCCAGGGCCGCCATGCGCTCCGGCGAGAGCAGCGTGCCGGTGGGGTTGGAGGGCGAGTTGATCATGATCGCCTTGGTGCGGGGCGTGATGCGCTCGCGCACCGCCTCGGGGTCGAACTGAAAGGCGTCCTGCTCATAGACCGGCACATCCACACAGACGCCGCCGGCAAAGCGCACCATGTTGGGGTAGCAGGCGTAACGCGGGTCCGAGAGGATCACCTCGTCGCCCTCATCCAGCAAGGCGGCAAAGAGCAGCATCATCACCGGCGAGGTGCCCGAGCTGACCAGCACCTGCTCGGGCGAGATGGCCACGCCATAGGTCTCGGCATAGTAGGCGCAGATTGCCTCGCGCAGGGGCAACTCGCCCAAGCTGTGGGTATAGTGGGTCTGTCCCCCGGCTACGGCCCGCTGCATGGCCTCTTTGACGCACTCGGGCACATCGAAATCGGGCTCGCCCACCTCCAGGTGGATGATATCAGCGCCCTGCCGTTCCAGTGCCTGGGCGCGCTCCATGACCTCCATGGCGAGAAAGGGCGCGATCTGTGCGGCTCGTTTGGCGATCACCGGCTGACTCCTTGGCTGGGATGGCCCCCAGTGTAGCCCGAACCGCCCCTGCGTCCAAGCGCGGAGGGTGGGGGTGGGTCTGCGGTAACTGCTCAGATTTGGGGGGACGAGTTCCCGACTATCCAGGATGGCGATGTCACAATCCTGTAATCGGTGAGCACACAGCCTCGGCTATGGAGGGCGGGCGTCTCGCCCGCCCAGAAGCCAGGGGTTTGTCCGTGGCGTAGCGTTCTGACGCCAGGGCGTCGGAAGGCGGGCGGGACGCCCGCCTTCCAGAAACGCCTGTCAAGTTACCCCACCCGCACGCCGAGCTTGACATAGTCCTCGGGGCGACTGACGATCTTGGGATACTCGCTCAGCAGGTCCTCAAAGCGCACGATGGGCTGGATGATCGCCTCGCCCGAGAGGCGCCCTGCCTTGAGCAGCTCCCAGCAGTGGGCATAGATGCGCTCATTGTTCCAGCGGGGGTGGTCACGGTCGGGCTGGCTGCACGCCCGCGAAAAGACGATCCGGGGGATATTGTGGTGCGCCTCGGCGCCCAGATCGAGCCCGGCGCCATAGGGCGCGGGGTAGGCGCCCATGACCACCGTGCCGCCATAGGCCACGCCGCGCAGCGCGCCCTGCAGGGCCGCCCGCGCGCCGCTGTATTCGATGCACACATCGGCGCCGCGCCCCTGGGTGGCCGCCCGGATCTCGGCCCCCGCATCGCAGGCGCCGGGGTCCAGCGTCAGGTCGGCGCCGCACATCCCGGCCAGGGTGCGGCGCGAGGCCAGCGGCTCGACGGCGATGATGGGGTGGGCCCCCGCCAGCCGCAACACCTGGAGCGCCAGCAGGCCGATGGCGCCCATGCCGAACACGGCCACCGCGTCGCCGACGCGCACATTGCCATCGCGCACGGCGCCCAGGGCGAAATCGGCGGGATCCAGGCAGACGGCGCTCTGCCAGGGCATGCCCTGGGGCATGGGCCAGCAGCGGGCTTCGGGGGCCACGGCAGTCTCGGTGAACCCGCCGTACAGGCAGACGCGGGCGCCCAGCTCCAGGCGCTTGACCTCGGGGCCGCGTTCGATGACGCGCCCCACCAGCATATTGCCCACCCTAAAGGGGTACGGGTTGGCCGGCGCGTCCTGGCGAAAGAGCTGCGCGGCGTCGTCATAGACGCCCCGCGCCAGGCCATAACCGGTAAAAGAGGACATCTCGGTGCCGTGCTTGGCGGCGGCGAACTCGATCTGGATGCGCACCCGGTCGCCCTCGAGGGCGGGCTCCTCGTAGCTCTGCCAGGCCAGTTGCTCCGGTCCGACGCAGATCAGTCGCTTGGGCATTCCATCCCTCCTCAATATGTGCCAGTGACGACATCGTCCGGACCCATTGTACGCGCGCCAGGCCGGACGTGCGAACGGGCCGTTTGGCCGCATAGATGCGCCATCGTTCGCATCTGCCTCGTCGCCAGCAGTTTTGACATGGCGACGGCTGGCAACTATAATCTGGATTGATGTCACCGTTTCGAGAGCGATATGTTAGCCTTTAATGTTGCCCAGCTCCTGAAAGAAGGGACCGGCGCCTCTCGGCAGCGAGAGCTGTCGGGCGAGTTGCGCAACATTGATGATAACAGCCCCGAACCGGTAAGGGTAGAGGGGCGCGTGCATCTTGTGGTAACGCCCGAGGGCGTGCTGGCGATGGGCGAGGCCACCATGACGCTGCGGCAGACCTGCCGCCGCTGCCTCGAGTCAACCGATGCCACGGTGACCATCGAGATCGAGGAAGAGTTCTACCCGACCATTGACATCGAGACCGGCAGGCAGGCCTCGATGGAGCATGATGACGAGCCCGAGCTGCTGATTGACGAGCACCACATCCTGGATTTGACCGAGGTGCTGAGGCAGTACGCCATCGCCCAGACGTTGGAGCCGGGCTACTGTCGCGCCGACTGCAAGGGGCTCTGCCCGGTCTGCGGGGTGAACCGCAATCTCGAAACCTGTACGTGTGAAACGCAGCAAGTAGATCCCCGGCTGGCCATATTGGCCCAGTTGTTGGGGACATCCGAAAGCCAAGAGTAGAGAAGGAACAGCATCCATGACGCCACTACCGAAAAGAAAGCAGTCGCACGGGCGCACGCGCCGCCGCCGCGCCCATGATCACCTGACCAAAATCAATCTGGTCGAGTGCCCGTTTTGCCATGCCATGCGCCTGCCACACACGGTGTGCGCGGCCTGTGGCCACTATCGGGGCAAGGCCGTGCTCGACGTCGAGAGCTAGGCCGAGCGTGATGGCGCGTGAACGGGCCGATCGAGGGCAGCAACCTCGCGGCCCGTTTGTAGCTCATGGCCGAACGCGGCGCCCGCGCCTACATCAACATGGAGGGTAAGGTGGAAGAGAAGCAAGGCTCGGTGCGTATCTCTCCCCAGGTGCTGGCAACGATCGCCCGGCTGACGATCCTGTCGGTGCCCGGGGTGGCGCAATTGCACCACGACCTATCCAGCGATGTGGATCGCCTGTTCCGGGGCAAGGGAGGGGGCGGCGGCGTCAGTGTTGACATTGTGGATGATGCCGTGGTCGTGGACCTGGGCATTGTGGCCAAGAGGGACATTAACCTGTACGAGCTGGGACGAGAGATCCAGGCCCAGGTTTCCCGCGCCATCAAGGATATGGTCGGGATGCCGGTGCTGGCCGTCAATGTACACATTGCGGATGTCAGCCCCGCAGCAGACGATTAGTGCGCCCCATGGTGTGGAGCAAGCGTGAAACCTAGGCGACTGGCTCGCATGGTAGCGTTGCAGGCCATGTTTGAGGTGGATGTCACCGGCCACGACGCAACCCTGGTATTGCGCGAACGACTCCTGGCGCAGCCGATGCCCGAGACGGGCGAGGCGTTCGCCCGCCAGATTGTGCAAGCGGCCCTGCAACACCGCGATATCCTGGATACGATCATACAGCGCATCGCGCCCGAATGGCCATTGGAGCAGATGGCGCCCGTTGATCGCAACATCCTTCGCCTGGCCGCCCTCGAGCTGCTCTATGGCAGCGACACCCCTCCCAAAGTCGCCATTAACGAGGCCGTAGAGCTGGCCAAGCTATTCGGCAGTGAAAGCTCGGGGCGCTTTGTCAATGGCGTGCTCGGGACGCTGCTGACCCAGCGAAAAGATCTGATGGCGAGCTACGGCATCGCCCTCAAGCCCGCTACGGGCGCTGGCGAGGCATAGCATGTCCTCCAATGACCTGCGAGCGCCGTCTTGCCCGGAAGGAGGTCTTTTCGTTCCATGTTTGGGATAGGTGTTTCCGAGCTATTGGTGATTCTCGTGCTGGCCACGATTTTTCTCGGCCCAGAAAAGATGGTCGAGTTTGCCGGTCAGTTGGGGCGCTGGGTAACCAAGCTCCGCGCCGAGACCAGTGACTATACCCGCGAGTTCCGCGATGCGTTCAATGTCGAGCTGGGCGATATCAAAAGCGAAATAACCGAGGTCAAGCAAGATATCGAGGGCCTCAAGGATGTGCGCGATACGCTGGCGGCGCCCCTCGAGGAGCCCGGTGCGGCGGCGCCCGGCAGTCCCACCGTCGAGTGGGGGAGGCAGGCAACGCCCGGGCGGCCCGTCTACAACCTGCCCACCCAGGCGCCCACCTCGGGGCCGGCCGCGCGGACGCCAGGACGCGAGGCTGCGTCCGCCGCCCCGGCGGCTGC
>CAYZWT010000041.1:0-17838 GCA_964482225.1 uncultured Anaerolineales bacterium | reverse complement strand
GGCTGCGTCCGCCGCCCCGGCGGCTGCATCCAGCGCTCCAGAGCCCACGCCAGAGCAGGCGCTCCCCGAACCAGAGATCGTGCGCGATCTCGACCCGAACGCCGAAGCCATCGAGATCTCGGTTGGGGTGATGGTGGGAGAAGACTATGAGGCCGAGCCCCTGGTGCTGGAGGGCCCCGTGTTGATGGAGGAGCCGCCCGCCCGCGAGCGGGCAAGGCGCACACGAGCAGGGGGCCAACCCCCTGAAGACGAGAGTGAGAATCTCGCCAAGGATGCCGGAGAGGAAGCATAATGCACGATCAAGAACTCCCCCTGATCGAGCATCTCCTGGAGCTACGCACTCGCCTGGTCAGGGCCATGCTGGCGTTGGTGGTTGGGACGGCCCTTAGCTGGCTGTTTGCCGAGCCGGTGTTGCGGCTGATCATCCGGCCGCTGGGGGGCACGCCCCAGGCGATCCACCCCACCGAAAACATCATGGTGTATTTCAAGGTGATGCTCATTCTGGGCGTTACGATTGCCATGCCCGTTATTGTATACCAGTTCATTCGCTTTCTACTGCCCGCCTTGTTGCCCCACGAGAAAAAGTATCTCAACTTTTTGATCCCGGGGGCCACGATCTGCTTTGCTTCGGGCGTCGCCTTTGCCGCGCTGATCATGCTCCCCGGTATGATCACCTTCATGCAGAGCTTTTTGGCCGATCTCGTCGAAAACAGATGGACCATCGAGAGCTATGTGAGCTTTGTCACCTTTGTGATGTTCTGGATGGGGATTCTATTCCAGATGCCTCTGGTGATCTTTTTCCTCGCCAAGCTCAACGTCGTGACGGCCAAGCAGCTTGGTCAGGCGCGCCGCTGGGCCATTATGGCCAGCGCCGTGGTCGCCGCTGTCGTCACCCCGAGCCACGACCCGATCAATATGATCATCCTGATGATCCCGCTGGTGGTGCTCTATGAGCTGGGCGTGTTCCTGGCGCGTTTTGCGCAGCCCAAGGAGCAAGAAGGGGCAGAAGCCTTTAGCGTCTGATCGGTTGCCAACAAACAACGCGCGGGGAGCCTACAGGCTCCCCGCGCGTTCTGCTGCGCAGGCCTGCTTGCTACAGGTAGGCCAGCACCTCTTGCGCGTGGCCCTCGGGCTTGACGTTGGCGAACACCTTGATGATGCGGCCCTCTTCGTCAATCACAAAGGTCGAGCGCAGGATGCCCTCGGACGTCTTGCCGGCCACCGTTTTCTCGCCCCAGGCGCCATATCGCTCGGCGACGGTGTGATCGGGATCGCTCAGCAGGTAAAAGGGCAGGGCGTACTTGGCGCGGAAGGTGCCGTGGGATGCGACCGAGTCGGGGCTCACGCCCACTACCACAGCCCCCTTCATAGCGATCAGCGCGTGGTCATCACGAAAACTGCACGCCTCTTTGGTGCAGCCGGCCGTGTGATCCTTGGGGTAAAAGTACAGCACCACCTTTTTCCCCCGCAGATCGGATAGCGTGACCGTTTCTCCTTCGTCGGATTCCAGTGTAAAGTCTGGAGCCAGTTCGTTTTCTTGAAGCATGAGAACCTCCTTTTGATTTATTCCTATACTACAAAACAACACCTTGTTTGTCAAGATACTGCTGAACATGCCTGGGGTTTGGCCAAGCCCCGGCCACGCATCCCCAAATCCCTTGACACGCTTCCTGTTTCCGGCCTATTATGTCACCCGATGAGCCGCACCTTGCACAGGGGAGCATCCCCTGGCCACTGACAATAGGAGGTAACCGATATGTCTCCGCTAATGCAAGCGCCCTTTGGCCGCACGGGCCACATGAGCACCCGCACCCTGTTCGGCGCCGCAGCCCTGGGCAGCGTAAACCAGCAGGTCGCCGACGAAGCCCTGGAGGTTCTGATCGAGTACGGCGTCAATCACATTGACACCGCCGCCAGCTATGGCGATGCCGAGTTGCGCATCGGGCCGTGGATGGCCGAGCACCGCCAGCGCTTTTTCCTGGCCACCAAGACGGGCGAGCGCACCTATCAGGCCGCCCACGACCAGATCCGCCGCTCGCTGGAGCGGATGCGCGTGGATCGTGTGGATCTGATCCAGCTCCACAACCTGGTGGACGAGGCCGAGTGGGGGGTTGCGATGGGCGACGACGGCGCCCTCAAGGCAGCCATAGAGGCCCGCGAAGAGGGCCTGGTGCGCTTTATCGGCGTGACGGGCCACGGCGTGCAGGCCCCTGTGATGCACAAGCGCAGCCTGGAGCGCTTTGATTTCGACTCGGTCTTGCTGCCCTACAACTATGTCATGATGCAGAATCCGGCCTATGCACGGGATTTCGAGGCGTTGGTGGCCCTGTGCGAGGCGCGCCAGGTGGCCGTTCAGACCATCAAATCGCTGACCCGGCGGCCCTGGGCCGAGGGCCAGGCGCACCACACCACCACCTGGTACGAGCCCTTTACCGAGCAGGCGGATATTGACCTGGCAGTGCATTGGGTGTTGGGCCGCCCAGGGGTATTCCTCAATACCTCCAGCGATGTGCGCCTGCTGCCCAAGATCCTGGAGGCCGCGTCGCGCCGGGCAGAGCGCCCAACCGACGCTGAGATGAGCGCCCTGGTGCAGCGCCAAGAGGCGGCGCCGCTCTTTACGTAACGCTCGCCATAGCTCTCGTGTGGGCGCTGCCCGTGCGCCAGGGCCGGCGTGTCGCGCCGTCTCGATGCGTCAACGGGCCAGCGCCCACTCTTGGAACAGGTCTCTCATCCAGCGCAAGGATGGGCCGGGGTGCGGCGCCTGGCGCGCACTGGCCAGCAGACCGGCGGCCTCGTCAATCAGGACGAAATAGCTCAGGCGCCCCTGCGTGCGGGCCTCGGTCACCGTGGCCGTGATGATGCCGGCCAGATGCCCCTGGGCGTCCAGCACCGCGCCGCCGCTGCTGCCCGGCAGCAGCTCGGAATCGGTCTTGCCCAGGCGCATGCCATTGGCGGCGTAGGCAAAGCCCGCCATTGAGCCACGTGTCAGGGTCACCGTTTCGCCCCCCAGCGCCGGATATCCCAGCCCGATCAACGCATCGCCCAGCGCCAGGTCACCGCTGTCTCGCGGCAGGATCGGCGGAAAGACCTGGCCCTGTACCGATCTGCCCTGCGCGGTGGAGAGGATACGCAGCGCCGCCAGGTCACGTTCGGGATCCAGGGCTACAGCCGCCCCAATATACCACTCGTCGGGTGGACGCCGCACATCATACGTAAACCCGATGAACGCCAGCCCATCGCCGTTCAGCAAGTTGCGCTGCCCATCGGCCAGCACGTGATGGTTGGTCAGCACGATGCCCCTTTCGTCAACCACAACGCCCGAGCCTTGCTGCACCTGTACGCCCGAGGGGTCGGGCGAAAGGATCAAGACCGTGGCGCCGAAAGCGCGGGCAAGCGCGTCTGCATCGGCCGATAGCGTTACAGAAGCCATCCATCCCGTCGAGAGGGTCGTCTCGGGCGTGGCGCCGGGCGCTGTGCGTGCAAGCGGCCCCGGCAAGAGGCCCAAGTGCACGGATAGGGCCAGGGCTGCGAGCAGAATGAGCGCGGCGCCCACCCCCAGGGCCACGACCCGCGAGCGGCGCGCGCCGGGCGGCGCAGCCCTCCCCGTAGCCAGGTCTGACGACCTGCCCTCAGGGGCGCCGGACGGATCTTGCATGCGCTGCAAGAGCTCTCCCTGCATGCGCAGCCCCTCCTCAGAATCGGGAACGATGGCCAGCAGCGCTCGCACCGCGTCGAGGGCGCGGCGCGCATCGCGGCAGGCGTGGGCCCTGCCCAGCAGCGCCTCCGGATGGCCGGGAGCGATGCGCAGAGCGCGCTCATAGTAGGCCTCGGCCTCGGCCCAATAGCCCGTCTCCAGGCCCAGCCGCCCCAGTTCGAGCAGCTCTTGGAGCATCTGCTCCCGATCTTGGCTCACCAGATCCTGTCCTTGCAGGGTTCCCTGCCGATATCTGTGCCGGTTCCGTCTCCATTGTAGCACAACTCAGGGGAGAGGCGAGCATCCGCTGCCTGTTGACGGGCGGCGCCTGATCGCGTATAATTCTATAGTAAGAAAGCAAAATTAGTCCTCTTTGGAGGTGCGATCATGCAGCGCCGAACCTTTGTATCGGGGGCCCTGGCGGCGATGGCGCTGGCCGCTTGCCGCAGCGTTGGCCTGGATCGTCTGGCGCAGACCCAGGGAGAGATGGAGACATCTTGCTCCCTCGCTCTGGCTCTGCCCGCCGGGCCAAACTGGACCGGCCATTTCGAGCCCGGCATCTACCGTTGCGCCGTATGCGGGCAGCCGCTCTTTGAGAGTGTGGCCAAGTTTGACCCGGGCACCCCGTGGCCCAGCTTCTGGGCGCCCATCGAAGGGGCGGTTGTGCCTGTGCGTGATCGCCAGGAGGGTCGCATCTCCGAGAGCGCCGTCGAGTGCAGCCGCTGTGGCGCGCCCCTGGGCGATGTCTATCGGGACGGTCCGCCGCCCACCGGCCTGCGTTACTGCATCCTCTCGGCGGCCCTGACCTTTGAGCATGCCTCCTGACGCCGCGCGCCCGGCGACAGCGAAACCTGCGCAAAAAAAGGGAGCCCTGCCATGAAACGTAGAACCCTGTTTTCAGGAGCCCTGGCCGCGATGGCGCTGGCCGCCTGCCGCAGCATGGGACTGGAGCTGCCCGCCAGCGCTCCCAACCGCACAAACGAGGCAACCCCCATGAACCCTGTCAGAACCGACAAGATCGTCAGAAGCGACGCCGAATGGCGCGCCCTGCTCACACCCGAACAATACCGGGTGGCCCGAGAGGGCGGCACCGAGTTCGCCTTTCGCAACGCCTACTGGGACAACCACGCCCCCGGCCTCTATCGCTGCGTGTGCTGCGAGCTGTCCCTGTTCGATAGCGAGGCCAAGTTCGATTCGGGCACCGGCTGGCCCAGCTTTAGGCAGCCGGTGGCCGATGATGTCATCATCACCCAGGAGGATCGTTCGCTGGGCATGGTGCGCACCGAGGTGCTCTGCGCACGCTGCGACGCGCACCTGGGCCACCTGTTCGAGGATGGCCCTGCGCCCACCGGCCTGCGCTACTGTCTCAACTCGACGGCTCTGGCTTTTGAGCCCAGAGCCTAAAGCGCCTTGACCGCGCTGGCTTGAAATTGGTTTCATAAAATGCTAATCTTGGCTTAGAGAATACAAGGCCAAGCAGATCTGCAAGGGAGTTGTGGTAATGAAAACAAAGACACTGCCTTCGGGCGCCGAGATGCCCCTGATCGGCCTGGGAACCTGGACCCTGCGCGGCACTGAGGCCGCCGACGCCGTGGCGACGGCCCTGGAATTGGGCTACCGCCACATTGATACCGCTGTGGGCTATGGCAATCATCGCAGCGTGGCCGCGGGCATCCAGCGGGCGGGCGTGCCCCGCCAAGAGCTCTTTATCGTCACCAAAGTGCCGCGCGAGAACCTGCGCTATGAAGAGGTGCTGGCCGCCGCCGCGCAAAGCCTGGATGAGCTGCAGACCGACTATCTGGACCTGCTCCTGATCCATTGGCCCAACCCCGATGTGCCCATGCGCGAGACCTTTACCGCCTTTGGCGAACTGCATAGCAAGGGCATCGTGCGCGATGTGGGGGTCAGCAACTTTACCATCGCGCACCTGGAAGAGGCGCTGGCGGTGACGCCGACGCCCATCGCCAACGATCAGGTGCTCTATCACCCCCAGCGTAACCAGGAAGCGTTGCGGCGCTACTGCGAGGACAAGAGCGTCGTTGTCACCTCGTACAGCCCGTTGGGGCGCGGCGAGTTTGTCAACGAGCGCTCGCTGAGGCGTCTGGCCGAGACCCTTGGCCACACCCCGGCCCAGCTCATCCTCAAATGGCTGGTGGAAAAGGGCGTGGTCGTGATCCCGCGTTCGCGCTCGCGCGAGCACCTGGCCGAGAACCTGGATCTGTTCGGCTGGGAGCTGGACAAAGAGGCGCGTCGCGTGCTGGATGGCATGGGAGGGCAATAACCCCATCCCGGCGCCTGGACCAACACTGCGGCGCCTGCCGATCTTGCACAGGCGCGGAGAGATGGTATGCTTGTACCACCTCTCCGCGCTTTTGCGTGAGCGGCAAGCTCTGTTTCTCAGGGGGAACTATGGCCAAACGCCTCTCGGTGATTGACAATGACCTCTGTGTAGGCTGCCAGTCGTGCATGTTTGCCTGCGCCCGCCGTTTCAGCGAAGGCGGGCTGGCCAAATCGTGCATCCATGTCCACTCAGCGGGCGGCATTGACAAGGGCTTTGTGGTGGTGGTGTGCAGGGCTTGCGCCGACCCACCCTGCGCCCGGGTCTGCCCCACCGATGCGCTGTTGCCGCGCGAGGGAGGCGGCGTGCGGCTCCAACCCAAGGAGTGCATCGGCTGCGGCAACTGCGTCCGCGCCTGCCCCTTTGGCGCCGTCATGTGGGATGGCGAGCAGAACAAGCCCCACATCTGCGTCTACTGCGGCTATTGTGCACCCTATTGCCCCTATGGCGTGATCGCTCTCGAAGAGATACAGGAGGCGTCCCATGACCGCCGATAGTCTGCTGGAGCGCGTGCTGTATGTGGACCTGAGCGAGCGCCGATATAGTGTGCAGCGCCGTCCTGAGCTGTTCCAGGATGCTCTGGGCGGCACGGGCGTGGCCATCCGGCTGCTGCAAGAAGAGTGCCCCGCAGGCGCCGATCCCCTGGGGCCGGAGAATCCCATGATCATGGCCGTCGGCCCGCTGGTGGGCCTGTATCCCCTGGCATCCAAGACCGTGGCCATGTTCAAGTCGCCTCTGACTGGCAACCTGGGCGAGAGCCACGCGGGCGGCCGCAGCGCCGTGGCCCTGCGCATGGCGGGCTATGGCGCCCTGGTGGTGCGCGGCGCCAGCAAGCTGCCCGTCTATCTGGTGATTGACGAGCAAGGCGTCTCCTTTCGCGATGCCTCGGCGCTGTGGGGCGTGCGCAGCAGCTATACCGTGGGCTCGGTGCTACGCGATCGCGAGCCGGGCACAGGCTTGCGCTCCATCATGCGCATCGGGCGGGCGGGCGAGCGCCAGGTGCGTTATGCCTGCGTCATCACCGAGACCTACCGCCACTTTGGACGCCTGGGCATGGGGGCCGTGTGGGGCAGCAAGGGGCTCAAGGCCCTGGTGATCCGGGGCAAGCAGAGCCTGCCCGTGGCCGACCGGCGGGCCTACCGGCGCGCCTATGATGCCGTGTACGACGCAGCGACCAAGTCGTCGCTGATGCAGAAATACCACGAATTGGGCACCGCTATGAATGTGGCGCCCCTCAACGAGCTGGGCGGCCTGCCCACCCGCAACTTGCAGACCGCCCGTTTTGAGGGCGCTGATGCGATCTCGGGCGAGCGTTTGGCCGAGGAGTATCTCGGCAGGCGGGTGGCCTGCGCCCATTGCCCTGTGGCCTGCATTCACCTGGCCACCCTGCGCACCGCCTATCCCAACGAGCCTTACTTTTACAAAACGCAGTTGGTGGGCTATGACCACGAGCCGATCTTTGCGGCGGGCACCATGCTGGGCCTGGATAACGTCAATGGCCTGCTGCGCCTGCTGGACGAGATCGAGATCTTGGGGCTGGACGCCATGAGCGCCGGGGTCTCGCTGGCGTGGGCCACTGAGGCCCTGGAGCGCGGTTTGATCTCGCTAGAGGAGACCGACGGCGTTCCCCTGGCCTTTGGCGATGCCCAGAGCTATGTGGCGGCGGCGCAGCGCATCGTTAGCCAGCCGACGGCGTTCTATAGCGCCCTGGCGCAAGGCGTGGAGCATGCCGCGAGCGTCTATGGCGGCGCAGACGCGGCCCTGGCCTTTGGCGGTAACGAGATGCCCGGCTACCACACCGGCCCCGGTTGCCATGTGGGTTGGCTGGCGGGCGCGCGCCATAGCCATCTGGATAACGCCGGCTATAGCGTGGACCTCAAACTGGCCCAGAGCGGCGCCAGCATGACGCCCACCGAACTGGCCGAGGCGTTGCTGCGTGAGGAGCGCTGGCGGCAGGTGCTCACCAGCCTGGTGGTGTGCCTCTTTGCCCGCAACGTGTACGACCCGCAAACCGTGGTGGATACCCTGGCCACAGTGGGCCACGCTTGCACTGCCGATGACTTGCAACGTATGGGCGCCGAGATCTTGCAGGCCAAGTACGCCTTTAAAGAGCGCGAGGGGTTCCGGATGGAGGACCTGCGCATCCCGGAGCGCATCAGCGAGACGCCATCCCCCCTGGGGCAGGTGGGGCCGGCCTATGTGCGCGAGGCGCTGGCTGCCTATCGCCAGGGGCTATAGCGGCAAGCGCCCCGCATGTGGGCGGCTTGTAGACAGAGACACCGTGCCCCACTGGGGCACGGTGTCTGTATGCGGGCCAAAAAGCTGTTGCGCGGCCGGCGGCGCTATGCCGCTGCGCCGCTGATGGCGGCAGTGTGGGCCGAGGCCGGGCAGCCGCACGAGCGCCTGAGCAGCAGCTCGGTGGGCAGCACCGTCTCGCGGGGCTCCTCATTCGGGTTGGCGATACGCCAAAGCAGGGTCTGCACGGCCACTCGCCCGATCTGTTCCATCGGCTGAAAGACCGTAGTGAGCGGCGGGCTCACATAGGCGCCGGTCTCCAGCCCATCAAAGCCGACGATGGCCAACTCACCGGGGACCTGGCGGCCATAGGCCTCGGCGGCCATCATGGCGCCTAGGGCGATCAGGTCATCGGCGCAGAACACGGCATCGGGGGGCTCGGGCAGATCCAGCAGGCCCGACATGACCTCGTAGCCACTCTCGTGGCTGTATGCGCCCTTGGCAATGTACTCGTCGCGGAGCGGCATATCGTGGGCCTGCAGGGCATCCTGATAGGCGCGTAGCCGCGCTTCGGCGTGGCGCGAGTTATCCGGCCCGGTGATATGGGCGATGCGCTGGTAGCCATGTTCGATCAGATGCTCGACGGCTGCATAGGCGCCCCCATAGTTATCGGCCACCACGCCATCGGCGCGGATCTCTGGCAGCAGCTTGCCAAGCAAAACGGTGGGCGTGCCCTGCTCGGCCAGAGCCTGCAACAGCTCTTCGTTGGAGGTGGCGCCCGACATGATGACGCCATCCGTGCGCGCCGAAAGGCGCAATAGCTCGTCCACGCTCAGGTCCGAAAGCTGCTGTACCAACACATGATAGCCCTGATCGCGCGCCTCTGCCTCAGCCCCGCCGACGATCAGGGCAGGGTAGATATTGTCAAAGCGCTCGATGATGAGGGCCAGGGTGCGGGTGGATTGCAGCGCCAGCCCCTGGGCCACCGGATTCGGGCGATAGTTGAGCTCGTGTACGGCTTCCAAGACGCGTGCGCGCGTCTCTTCCGTCACACGCGCATGTCCGCTGACTACTCTGGAAACGGTAGCGATTGAAACTCGAGCCCTTTTGGCCACATCGTAGATTGTTGCTTTCACAGCACCCCCCTATTCACGGCGCGACAACACATCTCGCGCCATCATACAATAACTGTCGCATAACTGCAAGCCCTGCCAAGCCAGTTGTAGAATATTCCTCTTGCGCCCGCGCGATGCCCAATATAACCCGCAGATGCAGATCTGGGTATGCGCTCGCATCCGGCATAAGCGCTTTATGATATTCTGACATACGTTACTCGAAAAGTCAAGTACGAGTTTTCGGCTCTTGCGCACGCGCCCGCATTGACGAAATGGCCGTTTCAGGCCATGATAGGCGCGTCAACAAGAGAGCCTTGCTGCGTCCGGAGGGGCGCCCTTCCACCATGTTCAAATGTTGCATCTGCGGCAAACAATTGGCTCAGGCCAGCGCCTATGTCTGCGGGGCCTGCGTGCTCGCGTACGAGCTGGCCCTGCGTGAGGAGCGCTGGCCCGCCTGGGCTCGCTCCGAGCTGGCCCGCGAAAAGAGTCGTCGCCGCTTTGCCCCCAGCTATGGCGTCTCGGGCAGCGACCTGAGCTATGCGCCCTACAGCCGCCAACAGGAAAACCAGTCGTACCGGCGGGTCAATCGGGTGCGCAAGGCACAGCCCCCCCGCCGCAAGCGCGTGGGCGCCGAGAACCTGTTCTTTAGCAGCGGCGACGAGGGCGACGCCACGCCCGATGAAGTCTATGAGCAGATGTTCGGGAGCCTGCCCCCGGCGCTGCAGGAGCGGCTCGGGCGCGGGCTCGACCTGCGCATTGTGCTGCGCGATGCCATCGCCGCTCTGCCCCTGATCTCGCAACGGGCGATCCAGGCTTACGCCGTCGGCTTTACGGTGGCCGAGATCGCCGAGGCCGAGGGCATCCAAGAGGCCACCATGACCTGGCTGTTGGACACGGCCCGCCAGCGCCTGCGCGACATCCTGACGGAAAAGCTGGGCGCCGACGATGGAATGCGCTACCGACCCGCATAGCGGCCCCGGCCGCGAGGAGGTCTGCCATGATCGTCGAATGGAACGCGCACATGTTCTCCAGCGACGTGCAGCGTTACCCCTTTCACCCCCAGGCCGCTTATCTGCCCCCGGACGAGCGCCGCTCGCCTGATCCCGTGGGCGCCTATCTGCAGCGCATGGAGACCGTAGGCATCGATCGCGCTGTGCTGGTGCAACCCGAGCCCTATGGCGACGACCATCGCCTGCTCCTCGATTGCCTGGATTATGACGGCGAGCGCCTCAAGGGAGCCTGCCTGTTCCTGCCCCGCGATCCCGATGCCTCGGCCAAACTGAAATCCCTGGTGCGCCGCGAGCCGCGCATCGTGGCCCTGCGCTTTCACGCCCATCGCGGCAAAGAGCAGTATCTGGACAGTTTCGACGATCTGGCCGTGCGCGATCTGTGGCGTTGCGCCGGCGAGCTGGGTCTCGTGATCGAGTTGCACATCGGGCCCAACTATGCGCGCCAGGTGGCCCGCGCCGTGGCCGATTACCCCGCCTTTCCCGTGCTCATTGACCACCTGGCCGAGCCCCAGATGGGCACCTCGGACGAGTACGACCATGTGCTGGCCCTGGGCAAGCATCGCAACGTGACGATAAAGCTCTCCGGGCTGACCCATTGCTCCCACACGCCAGAGCCGCACCTGGATCTCAAGCCGCTTGTGACACGTTTGGCCCGCGCCTTTGGCCCCGAGCGCCTGGCCTGGAGCAGCGGCTCGCCGCACCTCATCGTGGATAGCCTGCTGGATGGCTGGTCGGAGCAGGAACGCGCCCAGGTCAAGGGGCTGAACCTGGCGCGCCTGGCGGGGTTCTAGCGGGGCGGGGAGAGGCGCGCCCGGTGCGCGTGCCTATGGCTTTTGCGACTCAACAGCGCTATAATGGGTACATCGCAAGCCTACATGCTGCCCCTGGCAATGCAGCGGATCGGTTCGGGAGGGCAAATGGACAGATCCCCCACAAAGGCTCGCCCACGAGAGAACGCCCCGCGCACGCGCCAGCCGGCGCAACCGCACGTGGACCGGGCAGCCCAGCCCGCGCCGGCGCCCGCCTTGCGCTCCCTGGCATACGCCCAAGGGTCTGCGCAGGCACAGAGCGCGCCGCAGCGCGCCCTGCTCCGCCAGGTGGCCCGCACCGGAGGCAACCGCGCCGCGCAAGAGCTGGCGTTACGTATGCAGGGCGCGCCGCCCGCTGCCCTGGCCCGCCAGGCCATCCCCACGCTGCGCCGCGATGACGACGAGCAAGAGGGTGAGGTAACCCACGACTTTTTCGGCCTATCCGATGTGCAGGCCATCCGCGCCCGTATGCAGATGCGCTTCTTGAGGGCCCAGAACTATGCGCTAGAAGGCGTGCGCACCGGCGATGCCGTCAGGTCATCTCTGTTGCGGCTCTCCAGCCAGTACTCGCGGGCCTGGGAGCGCTATTCCAGGGTCATCGGGGCAGGGCGGGCCGAGGCGCGCAACCAGCAGGATTGGACGAACATCTGTGTCGGCATTGGCGTCGGCATTCTGCTGGGGGTGGCGGCCGCCTTTTTGCTGCCCTCTACGGCCGCGGGCGCCTTTGCCCTCACATTGAACGAGGCGGCCGTTGCGGGCGCCTCCGCCGCCGGGCAGGCCACGGGGGGTGCGATACTTGCCTCGGGCGTCACGTCCGCGTTTCGCATTGAGGGTACCGAGCTCTCCCCCGAGGGTATGGAGCCCGCCGTGCTAGAGATGACCATCTGGCGACGGGCCGCCGAGATGTACCGCGACGCCGTGCGCTTTGTCCCCACCGCCACCAACCTGCATCTACTGGCCATGGCCGGAGAGTACCTCTCCGGCCAGATCCGCACGCGGGTGGCGGGTGGCCAAGTGGACATGAGCGATGATGACATGCTCGACTTGTTGGAGACGCTGACCCGCGCCGACAACGCCATGAGCCGTGTGGATCGGGATCTGCAAACGGCGATTACGCGGCTACAACAGATCCGCCAGAGCGTTAGCAGGGGGCTGCCCCAGGGCTATGGCTCCCGCGAGATGGAGCAGGATATCTGGGTGCTCTGGATGTCCCGGCTCCCGCCCAGCCAGTACGACATTCTGGATCTGGATGCCATCGAGAACTATTTGCACGGGAGCATCGGCATTCTGGGGCCCAACAGCCTGCTGGGTGTGGATTTTGGCCAGCACTGGTATAGCTGGACGAGCGCCGCCGACGAACGGGCCGCCGTGGCGGCAGCGCAGCGGCGCGCCGGTGAGGTGCAGGCCCGCTTTCGGCAGCTCCAGGGGGGCTCCTAGCGGTCGGACGGCGGCTCCCCCAACTCGTCTCGCAGTTCCTCGATCAGCGCGAGCATACGCCGGTGGTGCGACCCCGGCCAGTAGATGCGTTGGCAACCGGAGCAGCGCCAAAAGGCGTCATAGTAGCGGCGGGTGTCCGGCTCTAGCAGGTGGGCGATGCTCTCCTTGTCCACCGGCGCCAGAGCGCCGTTGCAGCGCAGGCAGCGGGTGAGTGGCTGCATGGCGTCGGCCAGGGCATAGCGCCGCGCCACCTCCAGCAGTTGTTCCCTGGGTCGGGTGGCCCGCACCCAATAGCCGTGTTGCACAACGCTACGCATCAGGAGCTGGTGATCCCGCGTCAGCAGGATGCGTCCTTGCTCACAAGAGCTCCGCGCCAGGGTCTCGTCACCACAATCGTTGTGATAGACCGTGTCGAACCCCAGCATACGCAGATACCTTGCCGGCGCGCCCAGGTGGCCATCGGCCACAAAGCGTGGGGCGGGCAGCGGCTCGGGGCGCACGCGGGTGATCTCGGTCACATCCAGCGCGCAAAAGGGCGGGTAGGCCGCGATGCGGTCGCCATCCTGCACCGGATAGCCGAACCCCACCGGGCGGCCATTGGCCAGCAGCAGGTCTATCTCGGTGTGGGGCGCGCCCAGCCCCTCGATCAGGTCTTTGACCGAGGGGCTCACGTCCCAGCGCCACAGCAGCGCCCGCTGGCGGTGCGAGGCGGGCAAAAAGTCATTCAGCTCGCCGTACAGGCGCACCCAGGTCTCCGGCATGGCCGCTACTCCCCGGCGGGCTCGCCCTGGCGAAAGAGGGGCACGCCCATGGCCACCAACGCCTCTTGCACGCGGCGCACCTCTAGCGCCCTTGGGGTGACGCGCTGGCGGGCGGCCAGGGCGGCGGCCACGCCCGCGGCTTGCCCCAGCCCCATCATGTTGCCCATGCTCTTGCCCGCCGCGTGCCCCAGGAAGGTGGCCGAGCCGCAGCGCCCCGCCACCAGCAGGTTCTCGATCCGCCTGGGCAACAGCGCCCGGTAGGGATAGGCGAACCCCGATTCCATCTGGCCGGTGTAGAGCTGGACGGCGTCAATGGCGCCGTACTTGCGGGCGATCACGTCGTCGAACTCGGCGCCGTTGCGGGCATCCTCCACCGTCACCACATACTCGCCCACGATGCGGCGCGTATCGCGCACGCCCACGGCGGCCCCGGCGCGGGCCAGGTAACACTGCTCCAGACCCGGGATGCGGTAGAGCCGCGCCAGCCGCACCAGATCCACGGCCACCTGCATCCCCATGCGGTCCGCCGCCGTCAGGTCGCCGCTGCGGGCGCCATCCAGGCTGCCCTGGCCGCGCCAGCCGCCGTTGTTCACCGTCACCACGCCGGGCACCGTCGTCCGGTCATAGGCGTACCAGGCGGCCACGGCAAAGCCCGCCTTTTCGGCCTGGTCATAGATCGCCTGTAGCTCCTCGCGGTGGTGGTCGGCATAGTCAACCAGCCGGTCCACATCCACATTGGCCAGGGCGAACACCAGCGAGACGGGCATGAAACGGCCATCCTCCTCGCGGCCCTGGACCATCTCGGCCCCGGCGCGATAGGCCACATCGCCATCGCCGGTGGCATCCACCACCACCTGGGCCTGAAAGCTCTGCATGCCCTCTTTGGCCGTCACCTGCACGCCGGTGATGGTATCTCCCTGCATGATCGCATCGGTGACGGGGCTATACAGGCGATAGTGGCAGCCGACCTCCTCCAGCGCCTCATAGGCCGCCAGGCGCAGGTACTCGGGGTGCACATCCAGGCCATCGCCGTTGATCCAGTTGACACGGCAGGGCGTCCAGGCATCGGCGCCATAGCCGGTGAGCTTACTCACGAGCAACTCGTGGACGCCGCCCCGGCTGCCGCCCTCCAGCAACATGCGGTTCATGGGCATCCACAGGGCCACGGCGGCCACGCCGCCGAAAAAGGAGCGCGCCTCTAGCAGCAGGGTGCGGGCGCCTTGCTGGGCCGCCGCCAGGGCCGCGCCCAGGCCCGCCGGGCCGCCCCCGGCGACGATCACATCATAGCGGCCATCCTCCGCCGGGATGCGAGCGCGAATCTCGGTGGTCGAAAGCATCTGGTACCTCCTTTGGGGTTGCGATGGGGCTATTGTAACCCGGAACGTGGGAACGTTCGAACGTTCTCACATCAGGCTGCATTTGCAGCTTGCCTGGACGATGCTCCTGCACGGTGTTACACTCGCGCCAGTTTACGTCGCCTTGGCGCATGAGGAGGGACCATGCCTGAGAAAGACGAGAGCAAAGCGCAGGACGAACGGGAGAGTCGGGAGGAGGAGCAGCGGCCAGGTGGGCTGGCCCGGTTCCTCTCTATCGTGCTGGCGGTGTTGATCGCGCTGGTGGTGCCGCTCAGCCTGTTGGCTTGGGACATCTACCGCACCGTGTTCAACCCGCCCCTGATGAAGACAGTGCTCACGGACATTGTCACCAATTCCGATCTGATCCCCGTGGCGCTGGAATGGTACGCCAACGTGCGGGCCGAGGTGCGCGCCGAGACCACCACCGCCATCCCCTGGGTGGACGAGCCGGACATCATCGAGCTGCTGGCGATCCTCGACCTGGATGACTGGCGCGCCGAACGTTTCGAGGTGTTGCCCAATGAGATCCTGACTCCTTGGGTACACCTCACGGTGGATGGCACCTATGCCTGGATTGACTCGACCTATCGCAACCCGCAGATCGTCTGGCCGATGCAGCCGCTCAAAGACCGCGTCAATTCTGAACACGGCCACAACGCCATCCAGATCGTCTATGACGCGCTAGAGCCCTGCGTCCCCGAGCAGATCGCCGACCTGCAGGCGCGGTTGGCCGCTGCGCCCCAGGGCAAAGAGGTGCCCTACAACCTGTGCGCCTTTCCCGAGCCCTGGACTGAAGACCAATTCAATGACTATCACGATTCGCTGCTCGATGTGGTCGCCCAGATCCCGCCCCAGTTCCACCTGACGGGCGAGCTCGAGGCCGTGGAGGATGTGGATGGGGTGGGGCCGGAGACCCTCAAGGGGCAACTGCGGCTGACGCGCACCATCGGCCGCTATGCGCCGCTGGCGGCCCTGGCCTTGTTGCTCATTGCAGCGCTGTGGGCCATCAAGCGCTGGCGCTCTTTCGGGCGGCGCTGGGGCATCGGCTTGCTGATCGGGGGCCTGGCGCTGCTGGCCGTCTCGCTGCTGTATGCCACGCTGATCATCACCTTGCTCGGTCGCGGGCCGCTCAGTGAGGCGCCGCCCCTGGTGCTCTCCGAGGCCGCCGTCGGCGTGATCCGCGTGGGCCGCGAGATTTTCCGCCCCGCGCTGATCCAGGCCATCATCGTGTGTGTCGTAGCGGTGGTGAGCATCGTGCTGGCCAGCATGGGCAAGCGCGAGCGGCGCGACGAGACGCAGGAGGACGAGGCGGCAGAGCCGGCGGAGGCGTGAGCGGGACGTGGGATCGTGGCCGCGTGCCCACGCTGCCGCAACTCCCCGTTCGGAGCGCGAACAACGGCGCGCGCCCAGGGGAGCAGGACGCGGTCGCTCCCTGGCGATTCTGTTCGGCGCCTGGCGCCCTGAGGGCCAGGCGCCTCTTTTCGTTTGCTACAAGCTCCGCGCGTCAAGCCCGAGGGTCTTTGCATAGCGATTGACGTCTCCGTGGCGCGCGGCTATATTGCGCCCCAGTCGAATTGTGTTCGTTGCCGTCTGTACGAGACAAAGGCGCGCCTTTGGAAAGGAACCGGGGCTCTATGAAATCTATCGTATCCTTTGGCCTCGCACTCGTCCTCTTGATCTCGCTGTTGTTGGGTGGGCTCGCTGGCGTGCGCGCTCTGGGTCCGGCCCAGGCAGGGGGAGCCACCACGCGCGTCTCGGTGGCATCCGATGGGACGGAGGGCAATGACTGGGCCCAGTGCCCCTCCATCTCGGCCGATGGGCGTTATGTGGCTTTCGAGTCCGACGCGGATAACCTGACGGCTGGCGACACCAATGCCGCCTCGGACATCTTTGTAAACGACCGGCAGACCGGCGAGACCACCCGTGTCTCGGTCGCCTCGAGTGGGTTGGAGGCGAATGGCGGCTCTCGATCCCCGGCTATCTCGGCCAACGGGCGCAATATCGCCTTTTTTTCGAGCGCGAGCAATCTGACGCCGGATGACAACAACGGGACCTATGATGTGTTCGTACACGACCGGCAGATGGGCGAGACCACCCGTGTCTCGGTGGACTCGAACGGGGTGGAGGCCAACGGCTACTCTGCGAATCCCTCTCTCTCGGCGGACGGGCGTTACGTGGCTTTCGAGTCCCAGGCCAACAACCTGACGCCCGGAGATACCAATGGGGCCTATGATGTGTTCGTGCACGATCGGCAGACCGCCGAGACCACGCGGATCTCGGTGGCGACCGGTGGCACGCAGGGAAACGGCGATTCGGAAGCGCCCTCCATCTCGGCGGATGGGCGCTATGTCGCCTTTCGCTCGCAGGCGAGCAACCTGGCGGCAGATGACACCAATGGGATGTACGATGTATTCGTGCACGACCGTCAGACGGGCGAGACGGAGCGTGTTTCGACGGCAACGGGTGGCGCCCAGGCGAACCACTTCTCCTATGAGCTGGCCCTTTCCGCCAACGGGCGATACGTCGCGTTTGACTCGCTTGCCAGCAACCTGGCGCCAGGGGATGCCGCCGGAACCTGGGACGTGTTTGTGCACGACCGGCAGACCGGCGAGACCACCCACGTCTCGGTGACATCCGATGGGGCGCGGGCGAATGGCGACTCTCTCGATCCCTCGATCTCTGCCGACGGGCGCTATGTCGCCTTTCAGTCCGATGCCAACAACCTGGCGCCGGGAGATGCCAATAGCGCCTATGATCTGTTCATACATGACCGGCAGACGGGCGAGACAACCTGTGTCTCGGTCACATCTGCTGGCGTGCAGGGGAATGGCGCCTCTGATACCCCCTCGATCTCTGCCGACGGGCGCTATGTGGCTTTTCGCTCTGCGGCGAGCGATCTGGTAACGGGTGACGCCAACGGGACGCTCGATGTCTTTGTGCATGACCGCGGCGCGCCGCCGGGTAGCACCTTTTACTTGCCCATCGCGTTGCGCTAGACGTTGCGTCCGTAGCGCGGCCCGGGGCTATGTCCACGGCGTTTCCAAAGTCCACGTTATGACAAACATAATCGATTGAGTCCGTGTT
>CAYZWT010000040.1:0-25486 GCA_964482225.1 uncultured Anaerolineales bacterium | reverse complement strand
ACGTTGCGGCCCTTGGGGCCCAGGGTGGTGCCCACGGCCTCGGCCAGCTTGTCCATGCCCGCCTTGAGGCTGCGCCGCGCTTCATCCGAAAACTGCAACTGCTTTGGCATATCAGGTCCCTCTCTACAGGTTGATGGTTACTCGACGATGGCGAGCAGGTCGCTCTCGCGCATCACGAGCATTTTCCGGCTGCTGCCCAACTTGAACTCGGTGCCCGCATACTTGGCAAAGAGCACCGTATCCCCCACTTTGACGTCCAGGGGAATGACGTTGCCGTCCTTGTCGCGGGCGCCAGGGCCCACGGCCAGGATCTTGCCGCGCTGCGGCTTTTCCTTGGCCGTGTCGGGGATCACGATCCCCGACGCCGTCACTTCGGCCTCGTCCAGCGGCTCGATTACGACACGATCGCCCAGCGGTCTCAGATTGACGTCCGACATCTCGTACCAACCCTCCTCAAACAGTGATCTCGTTTGGCTCTACCCAGAGCGTTGCCCCGGCCAGAGCGGCCTGGCACTCTCCAATCCCGAGTGCTAACATGGTAGCACATCTGGTTAGCAATGTCAAGACGAGAGTGCTAAAAAGAGAGTCGCGGGCGGATAAGGTGGCGCGCGTCCGCTCGATGTGGCCGACGCATTTGACCGCAGGGCAGGTTGCGCTTATGCTACGGGCGCAACGTGGGGGTGGACGAGTCCCGGTGGGCTCCGCGGTCTTCAAAATCGTTGAGGGGCGCTGCGCAAGTGTCCTAGGTGGGTTCGACTCCCATCCACTCCCGTAGCCTCGTGGCCGCCGCGCGTTCCAGCGCCGCCATCTCTCTCGCCCGAGCGTCAAGACACAGCCGCAGCTTGCTCCGTGGCCTGTTCCCCATCGGGCTCGCGCGCCGACCGGGCATTGGCCCAAGTGAGCAACGCGGCGAGCAAGGCGCTAACCAAGGCCGCCGCCGCCCCGGCCCCAAAGACCGACGTGTACCCCGCAGCGGTCACGATATAGCCCCCGCCCAGGCTCATGGAGCCAAACCCCAGGCTCATGCCCATCGCGCTCGCCCCCGAGATCAGGGAGCGCCACTCGGGCCTGGCCACGTCCATCTGCAGCGCCTGGTAGGCCGGCCGCCAGATCCCCAGGATGCCATAGACCCCCACGATGCCCGCCATCGCCCCAACAGGGTGGCGGATGAGCGCCATCACCAGCAGGCTGGCCAGGATCCCCGCCGCGCCGATGATCATCATCTGCCCGCTGCTCCGGCGCCGGCCCATCCGTGCGCTGCCGAGGGCCGCCACAATGGCGATCAGCAGCCCGGCGCTGGTGACGGCGCCGATGACCGAGGTGGGTAGCTGAAAGGTCGTATCCATATAGACTGCCGCAAAGGTCTTGCAGGCCGCGTGGGCCGCGTTGGTGGCGAACCCACATGCCAGCAGCAGCAGGAAAGAGCGCGTCATCCGAAAGGGGACGTGGCCTGTCGCCGCCCGAGACAGGGCAGGCGCGGGCCGGATCAGCCGCAGAGGCAGCAAAGTCATGGCGCCCAACAGGACGCTGCCCCACAGGGCATACTGAAAAGGAACAGGCGACTCGGTGCTCACGCCCAGGTATCCGGCAATCCACTGGGGCAGTATGCCGCCCAACAGGGCGCCCGTGAACATGCCCAGCCCGGCGCCCGCTTCGCGCAGCGCATAGGCCCCCCGGCGCGTGGCCGGTTCGGTGGCAGCCGCCATGGTCGCGATCACGCCCACCACCTGCATAGACCAGCCAGTGGAGGAGACGATCTGGGCCAGCACCAGCCAGGCGAACCACCAGTGAATGGGCGCCCACTGGGTGAGCGGCAGCAAGGCCATGCCCACGAGATTGATGGCGACGCCCAGCAGCATCATGCTGCGCGTGCCGATCCGGGCGCCCAGGATGCCCCCAAGCAGGCTGGCGCACGAGAAACTCAGCGCGCCGATGGCCGATAGGGTGCCAACGGACTGAGGGCCAAAGCCCAGGCGCAGCACATAGAGGGCGTTCAGCAGTTGGTGGATGCCCAGGTATGCCCCCGAGCCGAGGGCCGAGATCGCGCACAAGAGCCAGACATCCCGGCTGTGGGAACGGCCGCTCGCGGCTAGGCGAAACATGATCTGCGCCTCATGAGGGGCATAGACACGAGTAGGGTCTCCTATTGTTTCATCAGCGCGGCGTAGAGTTGGCGCCCGCAGCACACACCCCGGCCCGCAGGCCGGCCGGGCGATACGCCTTGAGTCTACGCCAAACGCATCAAACGTCGAATAGCGGCCCGGCAATGCGCTTGACAGCGCCCGCATCCGATGCCAAACTGCGCCCGACGTGCGCCGCATACCATCGCACCGGAGGGGGCTCATGCATTCCAGTAGACACCGCTGGTTCGTGCTCGCCGCCATGTTCGCCTTTATCCTCCTGCACCAGGCCGACAAGCTCCTCATCGGCCCCCTGACCACGCCCATCATGGAAGAGTTCGAGATCAACGAGGCCCAGATGGGGCTGGTCTTTTCGGGCGCCATCGTCGTCGGGGCGATCTTTTACCCCCTGTGGGGGTATCTCTATGACCGCTTTGCGCGCGCCAAGCTGCTGTCTCTCGCCGCGCTTCTGTGGGGCGCCACCACCGGCCTGAGCGCAGTCATGCGCACCTTTCCGGCGTTCCTGGTCACCCGGGCCTCTACCGGCATAGACGATTCCAGCTACCCGGGACTGTATAGCCTCATCGCCGACTATTTCCCGCCCAAGATGCGCGGGCGCATCAACGGCCTGCTACAGGTCGCCATGCCCATCGGCTACCTGGCGGGCATGGTGCTGGCGCTCCTGGTGGTAGCGTCCGTCGGCTGGCGGGGCGTGTTCTACATCACCGGCTCGCTGGGGATCGTGCTGGCGGCGGCGATCTTTTTCGGCGTGAAAGAGCCCAAGCGCGGCGCCAGCGAGCCCGAGCTGCAGGGCATCGCCCAGATGAGCGACTATCGCTTTGACTGGCGCATCGCCCGGGGGCTGCTGCGTAACCGCAGCCTACTGCTCCTGATCGGGAATGGCTTTTTCGGCGTCTTTCCCTGGCAGGTGATCACCTTCTGGTTCTTTCGCTACCTGGAGACGGAGCGCGGCTATGACGCGAACCAGGTGCTCCTGACCATGGTGCTGGCGGTGCTGGTGCTGGCGGGGGGATATCCCGTGGGCGGCATCCTGGGCGATTGGGCCTTTCGGCGCACGCCGCGCGGCCGCATGCTGGTGAGCGCGGCAGGGGCCATCATCGGGGCGATCCTGCTGGCCATCACCCTGCATGTGCCCGCCGGCGAGGCGTTGCTCTTTGGGCTCATGCTCTGCCTCACGGCGCTGTTCATGCCTTTTGCCTCTCCTAATGTGACCGCGACGGTCTACGACGTCACCCTGCCCGAGGTGCGCAGCACGGCCTACTCGCTGCTCAACTTTGGCGAGCAGATCGGCTCCTCCACGGCGCCCGCCCTGGCCGGGCTGATTGCCGTGCGCTACTCGCTGGGCAACGCCATCCTTTACATCTGCACCAGCGCCTGGGTGGTCTGCTTTGTCTTTTTGCTGCTCACGGCGCATTATGTGCCCAAGGATATCGCGGCGCTGCGCCAGCAGTTGGAGCAGCGCGCCGCCTTTGAGCGGGCGCGCGAGCAGAGCGCAGCGCCCGCCGAATGATGGCGCACAGCAGGTTTACAAGAGCGCCCGATCCGGTGATAATGGGGCCGCACTTGGCTCCCGCGTATTCCCACAGGAGGTATGAAACATGACAACATTAGGCGTGATCGTTGGCAACCGGGGGTTCTTTCCCTCGCACCTGGCCAAATCGGGGCGCGAGACGATCCTGCGCGTGCTGGCGGAGGAAGGCTTTGAGGCCGTATGCCTGACCCCCGAAGACACCGTCTATGGCGCCGTCGAGACCTGGGCGGACTCGAAAAAGTGCGCCGAGCTGTTCAAGGCCCATGCCGAAGAGATTGACGGCATCCTGGTCACCCTGCCGAACTTTGGCGAGGAGCGCGGCATCGCCGACGCCATCCGGCTCTCTGGCCTGGATGTGCCGGTGCTGGTGCAGGCCACCCCCGACGCCCCCGGCAAGATGGACATCTCGCAGCGGCGCGATAGCTTTTGCGGCAAGATGTCCGCCTGCAACAACCTGACCCAGTACGGCATCCGCTACAGCCTCACCACGTTGCACACCGTGGATCCCGAGTCAGAGAGCTTTCGCCAGGACCTGCGCACTTTTGGCGCGGTTTGCCGCGTGGTGAACGGCCTGCGCACGGCGCGCTTTGGCCAAATGGGCGCCCGCCCCGCCGCTTTTATCACCGTGCGCTATAGCGAAAAGCTCTTGCAGCAGGCCGGCATCTCGGTAGAGAGCATTGACCTCTCGGAGGTCTTTGGTCGGGCGGCGCGCCTGGCCGATGGCGATGCCGCCGTGGTCGCCAGGCTGGACGAGATCAAGGCCTATCTGGGCGTCGAGGGCATCCCCCAGGAAGCCTTGCTCCGCATGGCCAAGTTCGCCGTCGTGTTCGAGGGCTGGGTGGCCGAGCACGAGCTGAATGGCACCGCCGTCCAATGCTGGACCTCAATGGAAGAGTTCTATGGCGTGGTGCCCTGCACGGTGATGAGCATGCTCAGCAACAAGCTAATGCCCAGCGCCTGCGAGACCGATATCACCGGTCTGGTGGGCATGTATGCCATGGTGCTGGCCTCGGGCCTGCCCAGCGCCTTGCTGGATTGGAACAACAACTTTGGCGACGACCCCGACAAGGGCGTGGTGTTCCATTGCAGCAACCTGCCGCAGGATGTGTTTGGCGGCGAGGCCGTGATGGACTATCAGGAGATCATTGCCGGGTCGGTGGGCAAAGAGAACACCTATGGCACGGTGGTGGGCCAGATCAAGCCCACGCCCCTGACCTTCTGCCGGGTCTCGACCGATGACGAGGTGGGGCGCATCCGCGTCTATCTGGGCGAGGGCGAGATCACCGATGACGCGCTGGATACCTTTGGCGGCTATGGTGTGATCCGCGTGCCGCGCTTTCAAAGGCTGCTGCACTATATCTGCGCCAACGGGTTCGAGCACCACGTGGCCATGAACCGGGGGCAGGTGGCCGACGCCCTGTACGAGGCGTTCACCAACTATCTCGATTGGGATGTCTACCTGCACGACACCGAGCGCCCCATGCGCTTGCAGCCCGATCTGGGCTAAGGGGCGCGAGGTTGACCATTGACCGCATCACTCGCCGGATCGCTGGCGGGTGATGCGGCCTCTGCGCGCCGACATGACAGAACCAGTAGCAAGGAGGCTACCGCCATGACGCCAACGCAAGAGACCGCTCGCAGCGCCTTTGGCGCCCTTGAGACCCCCGAGCCGTTGCCCGTCCCCGAGATCGAGGCGCGGGCCCACGCCCTGCTGGCCCAGCTCACCCTGGACGAAAAGATCACCCTTATGTACGGCGACGTCTCTTTCTGGTCGGGTCTGGTGGAGATGCTCAGCCGCCCCAAAGAGTTCTGGGTGGCGGGTGAGGTGCCGCGCCTGGGGCTGCCGGGCATCCGCTTCTCTGATGGCCCGCGCGGCGTCTGCCTGGAGGGCGCCACCACCTTTCCTGTGGCCCTGGCCCGGGGCGCCACCTGGGACCCCGTGCTGGAGGAGCGGGTGGGCGATGTGATCGGCAAGGAACTGCGCGCCCTGGGGGGCAACCTCTTTGGCGGCGTGTGCATCAACCTGCTGCGCCACCCGGCCTGGGGACGCGCCCAGGAGAGCTATGGCGAGGACCCCTGGCTCATGGGCGAGATGGGCGCCGCCCTCACCCGGGGCGTCCAGCTCCACACCATGGCCTGCGCCAAGCACTATGCCCTCAACTCGATGGAGAACGCCCGCTTTACCGTAGACGTGACCGTGGACGCGCGCACGCTGCACGAGGTCTATCTGCCCCACTTCAAGCGGGTGGTGGACGAGGGCGTGGCCAGCGTCATGAGCTCCTATAACAGCGTCAACGGCGAGTGGTGCGGCCAGAACGCCACGCTGCTGACCGAGATCCTCAAAGAGCTGTGGGGCTTTCAGGGCTTTGTCGTCACCGACTGGATCCTGGGCATGCGCGACGCGGGTAAGGCGGCGATGGCCGGGCAAGACCTGGAGATGCCCTTCCGCATGCACTTTTGGCAGCATCTACGCAAGCTGGTGGCCCAGGGCAGCGTGCCCGTGGAGCGCATTGACGACGCCGCCCTGCGCATGATCCGCCAGCAGGTGCGCTTTGCCCAGGGCCGCGACCCCAAGGTCTATGCCCGCGAGATCATCGGCTGCGAGGCCCACCGCAAGCTGGCCCGCACCGTGGCCCAAAAGAGCATTGTGCTGCTCAAGAACGAGGGTGCCATGTTGCCCCTGGCCGAGGGCGCCCGTGTGGCCGTGCTGGGCCGCCTGGCCGACCTGCCCAACACCGGCGACCGGGGCTCTAGCAACACCCGCCCCGCCTATGTGGTCACGCCGCTGCAAGGGCTGCGGGCGGCCCTGGGCGAGGGCGCCGTGCTCCACGACGACGGTTCTGACCCGGCCCGCGCCGCCGCCGTGGCCCGCCAGGCCGACGTGGCCCTGGTGGTGGTGGGCTATACCCACGAGGATGAGGGCGAGTATATCCCGCCAGACATGCTCACCCGCCTGCCGGAGCTGTTGCCGCCCCCGACGCCGGAGGAGGCGCCCATCGCCCAGCGCATGGCCCAGATGGCCGCCCAGGCGGGCCAGGCGTTCGCCGGGCAGAGTTCGGGCTTTTCGCCGGGCGGCGACCGCGTCAGCTTGGCGCTGCGCCCCGGTGACGAGGCCCTGATCGCCGCCGTGGCCGCGGCCAACCCCCGCACGGCGGTGGCCATCATGTCGGGCAGCGCCGTTATCATCGAGAGTTGGCGCGCGAGCGTGCCCGCCATCCTGATGCTCTGGTACCCCGGCATGGAGGGCGGCCACGCCCTGGCCGACATCCTGCTGGGGGCGGCCAACCCGGGCGCCAAGCTGCCCTTTGTCATGCCCAAGCGCGCCGAGGACCTGCCCTTCTTTGACAAGGACGCCACCGAGATCACCTACGACCTGTGGCATGGCCACCGCAAGCTGGAGCGTGACGGCGTCGAGCCCGCCTTCCCCTTTGGGTTCGGCCTGAGCTACACGACTTTTACCCTGAGCGACCTGCGGCTGGAGCGTGACGCCTTCGGCGGCGCCGACACGCTGCGCGCCACGGTCACAGTCGCCAACAGGGGCGAACGGGCGGGCGACGAGGTAGTGCAGCTCTATGTGGCGGCCCTCGCATCGAGCGTGGAGCGGGCGCCCAAGGAGCTCAAGGCGTTCGCCAGGGTCTCGTTGGCTCCCGGCGAGAGCCGCGAGGTGGCGCTGGCCGTGCCCGCCGCGCACCTGGCCTACTATGACCCGGCCCTGGGCTGGGTGGTGGAGCCGGGCCGCTACCAGGCCATCGTGGGCCGCCACTCGTTGGATCCAGAGGCGTTGCGGGCGGGGTTTGTGGTACAATAGGCTCACTCGCAACTCTTGCTTTCCCGCGCTGCCCTTGGTGCCCATGGCTCCGGGGGCAGCGCTTTTTGTGCAATCCGCCCATGTGCAAATTGCACAATTCGCCTTCCTCGGTGTATCATCCCTCCATTCACCGCACGCCGGCGCCCTGGCGCGCCCCAGGAGGATGGATGGTCGCATCGGAGGTTCGAGCCCTGCTGGCCGGGCGCGAGGGCCAGCCCGACCAGTTGATCGAAGTGTTGCAGGATATGCAGGCCCACTTTCGCTACCTGCCTCAAGAGGGCCTGCGCATGGCCGCCGAGACCCTGGGGGTGGCCCCCATCGAGGTCTATCGCGTGGCCAATTTCTACAAGACCTTTAGCCTGACGCCCCGGGGCCGCCACGAGCTCACCGTCTGCATGGGCACCGCCTGCCATGTGCGCGGCGCGCTGCGCATGGTGGATGTGGCCCAGGCCGAGCTGGGCATCGCGGCGGGCGAGACCACCGAGGACGGCGCGTTTACCCTGGAGCGGGTCAACTGCCTGGGCTGCTGCGCCCTGGGGCCCGTGGTGGTGCTGGATGGCGAATACCACGGCCACATGAACCCGGCCAAACTGCGCAAGCTCATCGCCGATACCCGCAGCGCCGACGCCGATGGAGGTCAGCCCGATGCCCAAGATTAGCACCCCCCAAGCGCTGGCGGACCTGCGCGATCGGCTCATGGCCGCCAGGAACGGCGACGCGCGCGCCACCATCACCCTGTGCGCGGGCACCGGCTGCCAGGCCAGCCGCTCGTTGCCGGTGCAGGCCGCCCTGCG
Source organism: uncultured Anaerolineales bacterium (assembly GCA_964482225.1). Classification (GTDB taxonomy): domain Bacteria; phylum Chloroflexota; class Anaerolineae; order UBA1429; family UBA1429; genus UBA1429. Next base: position 17,212 of record CAYZWT010000040.1, on the reverse strand, counting down.
CGCCGAACTGGAGCGGGCCGGGCTGGCGGGCCAGGTGCAGATACGCACCACCGGCTGCCACGGCTTTTGCGAGCAGGGGCCGCTGATGATCATCGAGCCGGGCAACCTGTTCTATTGCCGGGTGACGCCCGAGGACGCCCCGGAGATCGTCCGGCGCACCATCGCCGAGGGCGCCGTGATCGAGCGCCTGCTCTACACCGACCCCGTCTCGGGGCAGCAGGTGGCCCATGAGGCCGAGATCCCCTTTTACGCCGCCCAGGAGCGGGTGCTCTTGGGGCAGAACCGCGCCGTGGACCCCACCCGCATCGAGGACTATGTTGCGCTGGGCGGCTACCAGGCCCTGGCCAAGGCCCTGGCCGAGATGGCGCCCCAGGAGGTGATTGACGCCGTGCAGGCGGCGGGCCTGCGCGGGCGGGGCGGCGGCGGGTTCCCCACCGCCATCAAGTGGCAGGCCACCCGCGACGCCGAGGGCGCGCCCAAGGTCCTGATCTGCAACGCCGACGAGGGCGACCCGGGCGCCTATATGAACCGCAGCCTGCTGGAGGGCAACCCCCACGCCATCATCGAGGGCATGCTGATCGGCGCCCACGCCATCGGCGCCAGCCAGGGCTATATCTATGTGCGCGCCGAGTATCCCCTGGCGGTGGAGCACGTGCGCGCCGCCATCGCCCAGGCCCGCGAGCTGGGCCTGCTGGGCGAGGGCATCCTGGGGAGCGACCTGTGCTTTGAGCTAGAGGTGGCCCGTGGCGCGGGCGCGTTCGTGGCCGGCGAATCCACGGCCCTCATGGCCGCGCTGGAGGGCGAGGTCAGCGAGCCGCGCCCCAAGGACGTGCATACCGCAGAAAAGGGCTACAAAGAGCTGCCCACCACCCTGAACAACGTGGAGACCTGGGCCGACGTGCCGTTGATCATCCGTGAGGGCAGCGATGGCTTTCGCAGGCTGGGCACGCCATCCAGCCCCGGCACCAAAATCTTTGCCCTGACGGGCCAGGTCAAGAATACCGGCCTGGTGGAGGTGCCCCTGGGCACACCCCTGCGCGAGATCGTGTATGGCATCGGCGGGGGCGCCGCCAACGGGCGCGCCATCAAGGCGGTGCAGATCGGCGGCCCCTCGGGGGGCTGCGTGCCCGAGAGCCTGTTCGATCTGCCGGTGGATTTCGACTCGCTGCGCGAGGCAGGCGCCATGATGGGCTCGGGCGGCATGGTGGTCATGGACGAGGGCTCGTGCATGGTGGACGTGGCCCGCTATTTCCTGGATTTCCTCAAGGACGAGTCGTGCGGCAAGTGCGTTCCCTGCCGCCTTGGCGTGGACCGCATGTTGGAGGTGGTGACCGATATCGCCGAGGGGCGCGGCACATTGGAGCAACTCGACCTGCTGGAGGATCTGGGCGAGACGATGTCGCTGGCCTCGCTGTGCGGCCTGGGCAAGACGGCAGCCACCCCCGTGCTCACCACCCTGCGCTACTTTCGCGACGAGTATCTGGCCCATGTGGTGGAGAAACGCTGCCCGGCGGGGGTCTGCCGCGGCCTGGTCCACTATACCATCACGCCCGAGGCCTGCACCGGCTGCGGCGTATGCCTGCGCTCCTGCCCCCAGAACGCCATCACGGGGGAGCGTCGCCGCCCGCACCTGATTGACCAGGAGCTGTGCATCCGCTGCGGCATCTGCCGCGAGGTCTGCCGTTTCAGCGCCGTGGCCGTGGCATAGGAGAGAGCCATGATTCGATACATCACCCTAACCGTAGACGGGGCCACCATCCGCACACCCCAGGGCACCAGCGTGCTGGATGCGGCCCTGGATCAGGGCATCTGCATCCCGGCGCTGTGCCACATGCGCGGCGTCGAGGATATCGGCGTCTGCCGCCTCTGCCTGGTGGAGGTGGTGCGCAACGGGCGCTCGCGGGTGACCACCTCTTGCACGCTGGAGGCCACCGAGGGCATGGAGGTGCTGGCCCATTCGCCCTTGATCATGAGACTGCGGCGCAACGTGGCCGAGTTGCTGGTGGCCGAGGCGCCCAACTCGCGGGCCATCCAGGATATCGCGGCGCGCTGCGGCGTGACCACGGTGCGCTATCCTTTCCACCATGCCGATTGCGTGCTGTGCGGGCGCTGCGTGCGCATCTGCAGCGAGATGTGGCAGGCGGGGGCGCTGGGGTTCGTGGGGCGCGGCGCCGAGCGCCGGGTGGCGCTGCCCTTTAACGAGCGGCCCGAGTACTGCAAACGCTGCTACTCGTGTATTGATGTCTGCCCCATGACCATCGCGCCCTGCGCGGGGCCCATGGCCGTGGGTGAGGAGTACCTGTGCGCCAAGTGCGCCTCGCAGCTCACCATGACGGCCCGTATGCCTGATTCGTGCGTCTGGTGCGAGTTGGGCAAGGGGTTCGGCTGCGCCCGCCAGACCCCTGCCGCGCGGACACGCGAGAGGACGGCGGCGCGCTAGGACGAGGATGCCAACGGGCGGGGCCAAGGCGGTCCCGCCCGTTTCTGTGCCCAGATACGACCTTGGCCTCCCTGGCTACCGGACCGCTTGTGCAGCCCTCACACCGGGTCACGCTCCGCGTGCACCAACGCCGCCTCGATATGGGCCGCCATCTGGGCGCAGCGCTCCCGCGAAGCGCGGATCACCTCCACGATGGCGCGGCGCACGCCGGGCTCGGCCAGCTTGCGCACCTTGTCCTCCTCCCAGCCGATGCCGCCCACCAGACGCCAGACCTCCCACATGAGGGCGTGCTCCTCCGTCATGCAGGCGGCGGCGCGCAGCAGCTCGGCGCCCATCCACGGCTCGTCGTTGGCTGCCTGGGAGAGAAAGAGCGAGCCGTACCAGCGCGCCTCGGCCACGGCGCTGACGGCAAAATCGTGGACCATAAAGCGCTCGTTCAGCGCCAGCAGTTCTTCCGTCGCAAACTCGGCATCGCGCAGCAGGTGCTCGGCCCAGGCGTCATAGGCGGCCAGTCCCGTGTGGCGGCCGTTGGCATCGGGGGTGCGGATGAGCGCCACGGCGTCGGCCAGGGCGCGCCGGTAGACCTGGTGCCGGTTGGGGATCGGGCCGCGGGCGGAGCTCGCGCTCCGGTCGCCCAACAGGATCAGCCCCTCGGTCTGGGCGAACCAGTCGCCCTGGCGGAACTCGCCCGTGGGCTCGACGCCCTGGTTGGGGGCGTGCTCGGGCATCTCTTGGAAAAAGCTCCGCCCCATGAGCAGGTCGCCCCCCTGGTCATAGCCGGTGACCAGGCAGCACTCGGGCGGGCCGACGACGCCCACGGCGATGGCGGGGCGCCCCGCTTGCAGGCTGGCGATGATCTTGGCCCGGTAGAGCGCCTCATCATCCTGGCCCTGGCCTTTCAGCAGCACCTCGCCCCCATAGCCGGCGGCGGCCAGGGCGCGGCGAAAGGGGGCCGCCGGGTCGTCGCCGATCCAGCGGATGTCGTTGTTGCCGGGGTCCCAGCCCTCGCGCCAGGCCAGCCCAAAGGCATAGCCGGTGACGCCCATGAGGTAGGCATAGGCGCAGTTGAGCCCCCACCCCGGGCTCACAGTGGGCAGATGGCGGCAGCCCAGGTTATCGCCCAGGTATTCCAGGGCCGCGCGCATACAAGAGGGAAAGGTAATGTCCTCGGGGCAGCGCGGCCCGCCCTGGAAAAAGTGCACGGGCGGCACGCCGGTCAGGAGCACGCGCTCGGGTATAGCCGATGGGGGTGTAACCGAAGGCATAGGGGGCCTCCTTTCGCGGGCAGCAAAGCGGTTCGACGCAGAGAGAGTAGCACAAGTGTTCTGCGTTCGCAAGGGGAGATTCGTACCGATCTAGCGATCGGCGCTGCTTCACTCCTCCGAAAAGTAGTCCAGGTCCAGGCGCTTGATCTCGTATCGCGCGATCGGCGTCACGCCAACTCCATAGTCTATCATGAGCTGAGCAAGCGCATCTCCGTCTATCAGGATGATCTTGCTGCCTATCTGAGAGACAAACTGGTGCGCTGTTGCGGAGAAATGGGAGGTTGTGATGAATACGCCCTTCTGGGCATGCTTCCCGGCCAGGGCGCCCGCAAACTTGTGGACCTCGGGGCTGCCCACCACGCCCTCCCAGCGCTTGGCCTGTACATAGACAACATCGAGGCCGAGGCGATCCTCTTTGATGATGCCATCTATGCCTCCGTCGCCACTCTTGCCAATAGCCTGACCCGCATCCCGCCGTGTGCCCCCATAGCCCATCGCCACCAGGAGATCAACCACCACACGCTCGAAAAAGGCCGGAGATTGGCCCTTGACGGTCGCTAGAAGCTCCGCCGCCAGATCCTGCCTTGCTTGCTGATAGGCTTCTTCAATGACCTCTTCCGGAGTCCGTTCTTCGAACGTATCGGGCTTCCCGACCTTGGCCTCCTCAGCCTTGTTGGGGCGACGAAACTCCTCAAACTCGGAGAAGCGCCGCAAGAATGAAGTATCAATCCTGTCAGGATTCTGCTGTAACACTTCCTTTCCCCGTGCGGTGATCTGGAACACACCCCGACGCGGGCTCTCCAGCAGCACAGCCTTCTTGAGATAGGTACGCGCCCAGCCAACCCGATTATCCAGGATCGGTTGTCGCCCGCTGGGGAGCAATTCGCGCCGCTCCTCAAGTGTCAGGTGGAACTCGTCTGCCATGGCCTCGATAGTTTGCCTGAGCGTCTTTTCCCGGCCATCGCTCAGGAACCGCAGGAAGGGCAGCATCAATGTCTGATAGTCGGGAATCGGCATGATCATCTCCTTCCTCTCGCTTCTCGAACGCCAGGGCACTGCCACACGCCCCCTACATCCGCGCCAACCACGCCGGGCGCTTGAGCGCGCAGCACTGCTTGAGCTTTTTGCCCGAGCCGCAGGGACACGGATCGTTGCGGCCCACGGCCCGCACCGGCACGGCGGGCTGGCCGCCGCCCACCTGGGCCAGATAGCGCGCGCGCAGCGCCATGAACCCCTCATAGCTGTGGGCGTAGAACTGCTGGTAGGCGCGGCAGAGGTAATGGCGCGGCGCGCCCTCGACCCCGAGGAAGCGCCAGCAGCCTTGCTGGCAGAGGGGCAGCCAGGCGCACACGGCGCACTCGCGCCGGGGCGCCGCCTTTTGCCGGGCGAACTGCCGCAGGGCCGCCCCCGCAAAGGCCGCCTCCAGCGTGGTCTCCAGGATATTGCCCAGGCGCAGGTCGTCGCGCACGAAAAAGTCACAGGGGTACAGGTCGCCGTTGTGCTCCACCACCAGATAGCCGCCGCACTGGGCCTGGTAGCAGCACATGGGCGCCTCTTGCCCTACATAGACCGCCAGCAACGCATCGAAATCGCGCACCGAGACTTGGGGCTCGCCGCCGTTGTACCAGCGATCAAAGACCTCGCACAGGAACGCGCCGTACTGCTCGGGCGTGACGGAGAAATCGGTCAGGCGCCCGCTGGCGGGGTCCACCTCGACGCAGGGGATGAATTGCAGGTAACGAAAGCCCTCGCCCACCAGGTAATCATAGATCTCGCCGCCATGATCGCCGGTGAGCCGGTTCACCACCGAGAGGATGTTGAACTCGACCCCTTCGCGCTCCAGCAGGCGCAGGCTCTCCATCACGCGGGCATGGCTGCCCGCGCCTCCGGCATAGGCGCGATAGTGATCGTGGTAGGGTTCGGGGCCATCCAGGCTGACGCCCAGTAGAAAGCTGTACTCGCGCAAAAAGCGCGCCCACTCGGCATCCAGCAAGAGGCCGTTGGTCTGTAGGCCGTTGCTGACCGACTGGCCGGGAGAGCCGTAGCGCTGTTGGAGGGCCACCGCCTGGCGGAAAAAGTCCAGCCCGCACAGGGTGGGCTCGCCGCCCTGCCAGCCAAAGGCGGCCTGGCGGCGGTCGAGCTGCATCCCCTGGCGGATCAGGCTCTCCAGCACGTCGCGGCCCATGCGGCGGCGCACCCCCTGGCGGTAGGGGTCGCTGGGCCGGTCGTGGTAAAAGCAATAGGCGCAATGCAGGTTGCAGTCGCCCGAGGCGGGCTTGATCAGCAGGCTGCGGTTGCGGGCGCCCTGGGGGCTCTCTTGGGGTGACATGGGCGTAGCATACCGGCGGCGACCAAGGGTGTCAAAGCGGATCGCTCCGAATACCCCGCGGGCGGCCTCACGCTGCACGCCCTTGGCTACACGCTCACACCTCGCAAATCAGGTGGATATCCTCCGGCTCTTCGGCAAACAGCTCTGGATCCGGCGTGGGATTCAGGCGGCAGCCGCGTGCTAGATAGAACCCGACGGTGTGCTCGGAGGGCGTGGCCGAGACATAGAGGGCGCGGGCGCCCCGTTGGCGCGCCACGGCGCGGGCCGCCTCGAACAGATGCGCGCCATGCCCCTGGTCGCGATAGCCGTGGCTCACGTTCAGGAACACAAGCTGGAGCTGGTCGCGCTCCGGCCCGATGAGGCGGCTCCCCAGCGCCGCAACGCCGATCAGGCGCTCGCCATCGAACAGGCCGCCGAGCCATCCGCCCTGGCTGTGACAAGCGACCAGGCTCGCTATGATGCCTTCCAGCTCGCCCGGGGGCCAGCCCTGCATATCGTAACGCTCGGGCCGCAGCACCAGCGCCCCCTCCTCCAGGTAATAGAGGCGCTCGATCAGCTCGCGCCGATCCAGGCCGCGCACCAGCTCGATCTCGCCGCGTTGCAGCTCGCGTAGCTCGATCATGCTCCCTGCCCCGCTTGGCTCGTTTCGCCATGAACATACTCTCCGCGCAGCAGCCCATAGATATAGTCGCCGCTGATGGGATAGTCGCCGTGGCGATGGGTCTCGCGCAGGTGCCCCTCGCGGGTGAACCCGCAGCGCTCGGCCACCCGCGCGCTGCGCAGGTTGGTGTCATCGCAATAGATGGTTACCCGATGGGCGCCCAGTGACCCAAAGAGCCAGCCCAGCGCACCCCGCGCCGCCTCGGTGATGTATCCCTGCCCGCCCTGATCCACATCCCCAAAATAGCCGGCCACAAAGCTGGGCAGACTCCAATCCTGCGGCCCAACATAGATCTGGCCGACAAAGCGGTCGTCGCCCTTGCAGAACGCGCCCAGGAAGAAGCAGTTGCGGGCCACCCAATCGGCGGCAAAGCGCCGCATGGCGATCTCGGCGTCCTGCTCGCTGTGCAGGCTCATGGCGGCATTGCCCGATTCATAGCGCGCCAGGTGGGCGCGGTTGCGCAACGCCATGGCATAGTACCAGGGGCCGTCGCCCGCCTGGTAGGGACGCAGATAGAGGCGCTCGGTCTCGATGCGCGTGGGGATTTCCAGCAACATGGGGTGCATGGGCCCGCCTTTCGTAAGGGTGTGGGCGCTCAGCGGATCAGGCCGCCGGCGTAGCGCAACGCATAGATCACCTGGCCCTGGCGCAAGATCGTCTCCTGGCCCCAAAAGCGCGTCGCGTCGCCCTGGGGCTCGTTGCGATAGACGTACTCGCCCCGTTGCAGCAGCTCAGGCCCACGATAGGGGCTCTCGGCGGGGACGCCCCGCAGCGCCGCCCGCAGGAGTTCGTACACCGGCCCCATATCGGGCGGCGACGCGGCGCAAGTGACATCGCCGCCCGCATAGGCCATAGACCAGACGGGCTGCTCGCGATGGTAGACCGTCTCCTGGCCCACGAAATAGACCCCGCCGAAATAGTTGTCCTCGTACAGCCAGGGCTCTTGCCGGTACACCAAACGGTGCGAGCCCGGCAGCAGGGGCGGCGCCGCCGCGTCTCGATCCTCGGCGGCATAGGTGTGTGCCTTGGCCACCAACAGAAAAGCGATCAGTTCATGCATGGCGATCTGGCTGCTGTCCATTCCTGTGTCCTCCGGAGCGTGCACTCGAGATGGTTGTCCCTGCTCTCGGTTCTGGCCAAGCCGCCCCGCCCGTGGTATGATCCCGGCGGACAGAGCCACTTGCGGCAACGATTGTACCACGTCGGCCATCCATGCGCGATTCGGGAGGGCGCCATCTTGACCTTGAGAGAGGATGTCCGCCGCACCTGGCGCTTTGCCCGGGGCTTGCAGCGCTACTGGCGCGCGCCCATCGCCCTGCCCGAGTCGGGCAGCCTGATCCGGCGACGGTTGGAGCAGCGCGAGGCCACCTTCCTAGACGTGCTGCATCGCACCGTGTTCCTGCACGCCGCCAGCCCCTACCTATGGCTCTTGCGCACGGCCGGCGTGGAGGAGCCCGATGTAGCCCGCTTGGTGGCCGAGCAGGGGATCGAGGGCGCCTTGGATCGGCTGCACGGCGCCGGGGTGTATGTCACCCTGGAAGAGTTCAAGGGCAACACGCCGGTTATGCGGCGAGGCAGCCAGGAGCGGCCCATCGCAGCCGCCGATTTCGACAACCCCCTCAGCGCCGGGCACCTGCGCGGCTCCTCCGGCGGCACCCGCTCGCGCGGCACGCCCCTGGCGTTCGATCTCGACGACCTGCTAGACGAGCTGCCTGCGCGCTACCTGCACCTGGAGGCCTATGGCATGGTGGGCATGCCGATTGCCATGTGGCGTCCCGCGCCCCCCGGCCTGGCGGCGCTGCGCATGGTGCTCATCAGCCTCAAGGCCGGCTCGCCCCTGCTGCGCTGGTTCAGCCAGACGCAGCCCGGGCCGGGGCTCACCGCCGGCAAGAGCGCCTACCTCACCTGGGCGGCCCTGCTTGCCTCGCGGCTACAGGGTAGGCGTATCCCCTACCCCCAGTATGTGCCCATGGATCGCCCCGAGACAGTGGCCCGCTGGCTGGCCGGGCAGACCGCCCGGGGCAGGCGTGTGCCGCTCTATGTAATGGCCAACACGGGCGCGCGGGTCTGCCTGGCCGCCCGCGACCTGGGGCTGGATATCAGCGGCCACATGCTGCGCACCACCTCAGAGCCGCTCACCGAGGCCAAGGCGACCCTCTACACCCAGATGGGCCTCTCCTACTCCTCAGCCTATGGCATGACGGAGGCAGGGGGCCTGGCCCTTTCCTGCGCCGATCCTGTCGCCGTGGACGACATGCACCTGCTCACCTACCGGATGGCCTGTATCCAGCGCCCCCTTACCTTCACCGGGTTTGATGAGCCTGTGGGCAGCCTGTGGTACACTGTGTTTGCCTCGACGTTGCCCAAAGTGATGCTGAACGTCGAAAGCGGCGACCACGGCGTGCTGTTTACGCGCGCGTGCGCCTGTTCCTTTGGGCGGGCCGGCCTGCACCAACACCTGCGCACCATCCGCAGCTATGAAAAGCTCACCTCGGCGGGGATGAGCTTTATGGGCAGCGCCTTGCTGGACGTCCTGGAAACCGCCCTGCCCGCCCGCTATGGCGGCGGCCCCACCGATTACCAGTTCGTCGAGAGCGAGATCGAGGGCGAGACGGTGGTACGGCTGGTGATCGCCCCTGGCATTGGGCCGCTGGACGAGGGGCAGGTGATCGCCTACACCCTGGAGGAGTTGGCGCGGCGCACGCGGGCGGGGCGCATGCAGACCCAGATCTGGCGGGATAGCGACACGCTGCGGGTCGAGCGGGCCCAGCCCTATCTGACCCCCGCCGTCAAGATCCAGCCGCTGCACGTGGAACGCCAAGTGTGAGACAGGAGATCGGCTTGCGCAGAGAGACCCCCGGCCTTTTTCACGTGCATCCATAGAGGAGGCGCCCATGAGCACGCTACCACACCAGGACGCGAGCCAACTGGCCGGAACCATTGTCGGCGAGTTGGACGCCCTGCCCGTCAAGAACACGCCCAGCGCGCGGGCCGTGCGGCGCAACTATACCCGGTTGCTGCGCGCGTGGGAGGGCGCCCACGCCCTGGCAGTGGCCGAGGCATTGGCGGCGCACCCCCGCTGGCGCTGGGTGGGCTATGAGTTGCTGCTCGATCATCCAGGGGCCTTTTCACTGCTCGATGCCGGGCGCATCGAGGCCCTGGGGCGCGGCATGGCGGATTGGGGCACGGTGGATTGCTTTGGGCGCACCATCTCGGGGCCGGCCTGGCTGCACGGCCTGTTGAGCGACGCCGATATCGCGCGCTGGGCCGCCAGCGAGGACCGCTGGTGGCGGCGGGCGGCCCTGGTCAGCACCGTGGCGCTCAACACGCGCTCTCAGGGCGGCCCTGGCGACGCCCCGCGCACCCTGGCCGTTTGCCGTATGCTGGCGGCCGACCGGGACGACATGGTGGTCAAGGCCATGTCCTGGGCGCTGCGCAAGCTGGCAGAGCGCGAGCCGGACGCCGTGCGCGCCTTTCTTGCCGAGCAGGCTGATGCGCTGGCGGCGCGGGCCAGGCGCGAGGTCAACCACAAGCTCGCCACCGGGCTCAAGAACCCGCGCCGCAATCTTTCGGGCGTCTCGTAACCTACCAAGAAGCAGAGGATCATGGGCCTTTATAACGACCTACGCAAGACCTTTCGCTATGCCAGGGGCCTGCGCGACTATTGGCGGCGCCCCCTGAACCTGGGCGATCCGGCTGCTACGGTGCGGGCCGCCCAGGCCCGCCGCGAGAACGCCTTTGCCGAGGCGTTGCGCCGCTCGGTATACCAGTACGCCGATAGCCCCTATCTCTGGCTGCTGCGCAATGCGGGCATCGAGGAGCCGGATGTGGCGGCGCTGGTGGCCGAGCACGGCCTCGAAGGCGCGCTGCGCCGCCTGCATGACGCGGGCGTGTACGTCACCCTGGACGAGTTCAAGGGCAACGCCCCCATCCGGCGCGGGAGCCAGACGCTAGAGACCGACGCCGCCAGCTTTGACAACCCGGCCAGCGCGGGCCAGTTGCCGGGCAGCACGGGGGCCAGCCGCTCGCGGGGCACCCGATTGGTGCTCGCCCTGGATGAGCTGGACGCCATGCAGCCCGCCCGCTACTTGCACTTTGCCGCCCACGATCTGTTGGGCCGCCCGTGGATCACCTGGCGGCCCGCGCCCCCGGCCTTGGGCGGCCTCTATGTCAACCTGTTGAGCGTCAAACTGGGGCTGCCCCTGGTGCGCTGGTTCAGCCAGACCCAGCCGGGGCTGGGGCCCACCGCGGGCAAGAGCGTGGCCCTCTCGTCCATCACCTTTCTGGTATCCCACGCTTCGGGGCGGCCCATCCCGCTGCCCGAGTATGCGCCCATGGACCGGGCCGATATCGTCGCCCGCTGGCTGGCGGAGCAGACGGCCCAGGGCGCGCGGCTGCACGTGGATCTGGCGCCCAGCTCGGCCATGCGCGTCTGCCTGGCGGCCCGCGAACTCGGGCTGGATATCAGCGGGCACATCATGCGCACCAGCTCCGAGCCGCTGACCGAGGCCAAAGCCGCGCTGCTAACCGAGGCCGGGCTGGGCTATTGCTCGGCCTATGCCATCCTGGAGGGGGGCACCCTGGGCCTCTCCTGCGGCGACCCCGTGGCGGTGGATGACCAGCACCTGCTGACGGATCGGGTGGCCGCGATCCAGGATGCGCGATCGTTTGAGGGGTTGGACGAGCCCGTGGGGGCGCTGCTGCTCACTGTGTTCGGCCCGCCCATGCACAAGGTGATGCTCAACGTCGAGACGGGCGATCACGGAGTCCTGCTGGAGCGTGGGTGCGACTGCCCCCTCGGCGCGGCCGGGCTGCACACCCACCTGCACACCATCCGCAGCTATGAAAAGCTGACCTCGGCGGGCATGAGCTTTATGGGCAGCGCCTTGCTGGATGTGCTGGAAACCGCCCTGCCCGCTCGCTATGGCGGCGGCCCCACCGATTACCAGTTCGTCGAGAGCGAGATCGAGGGCGAGACGGTGGTCAAGCTGGTGATCGCCCCTGGCATCGGGCCGCTGGACGAGGGGCAGGTGATCGCCTACACCCTGGAGGAGCTGGCGCGGCGCACGCGGGCGGGGCGCATGCAGACCCAGATCTGGCGGGATAGCGGCACGCTGCGCATCGAGCGGGCACAGCCCTATCTGACGCCCGCCGCCAAGATCCAGCCGCTGCACGTGGAACGGAGGGGGAGATAGGGCTGACCCTACAGCCTGTAGCGCTCTACGGGGCGCGGGACTCTGTCTTGGCGGCTCTGCGCGAGCTTTTTATTCCCCACCCACATACGCCAGCAGCTTGTCGGGGAAATTGACCGTCATACCGTCGGCGCCGGCATCGGCCACGCGGCGCATCAGCGCTTCATCGCTGACGCCCCAGGCGCGCACCACCAACCCCAGGCCGTGCAGCCGCGCCACCAGTTCAGGCGAGACGCAATCGGCCCGAGGGCAGAGCTGGGTGAGCCCCAGCGCCAGGGTCGCCTCGATGATCTCCTCGGTCACCTCGCCCACCAGCCAGCCCGTGGGCAGATCCGGCGCTAGGGCGCGGGTCTCGGCCAGCGCCTCGCGCATGAACGAGGTGATGGTCACGCTGCCCGCCAGGCCGCGCCGGCGGACGAGGGCCACGGTGCGCTCAACCAGGCCCGGCGTGCGCCCCTTGATCTCGATGTGCAGATGCGCCCGGGTTCCCCAGTCTGCCAGCACCTCGTCCAGGGTGGGGATGCGCTGGCCCGCATAGGCGGGGCCGAACCAGGCGCCCGCATCCAGCGCGCGCAACTCGGCCAGGCTGTGGGCGGCCACCGGGCCGCTGCCATCGGTGGTGCGGTCCACCAGGTCGTCGTGGATGACCACCACATGGCCGTCGGCGCTCAGATGCACGTCCAGTTCGATGTGGGTGGCGCCCATCTCCAGGGCCAGGTCATAGGCGACCGGGGTGTTTTCGGGGGCATAGGACGAGGCGCCCCGGTGGGCAATGGCCATAAAAGTGTGTTGTTGCATCGGTCTCCTCCGGTCGGGTTGGGGCTTGGGTCGGCTCGCCGCGCAGGATACCACAGCGCAGCCGAGAGGGCCAGCGCCAGGCATTGAGCCAGCGCGCCCTTGACGCGCCGCCGCCGAGGGGCCACAATGGGCGCGTCGCAACCGACGGGATCACCCAATACAGGGAGGGCGGGCATGTCCAAGGCAGGTTTCTTTGCGCGCGAGGAGCTCTATCGCCAGGCCGATGCGCTGACGTACACCGGCGAGCGGCTATCCAAGGCCGCCTTCCCCCTGGGGGGCATCGGCGCAGGGTGCATCTCCCTCTCGGGGCGGGGCGCCCTGGTGGATTGGGAGATCTTCAACCGGCCCAACAAGGGCATGAGCGTGCCCTATGCCTTTTTCGCCCTGTGGGCCCGGCCCCAGGGCGGCGCGCCGGTGACCCGCGTGCTCCAGGCCCCGCCCGAGGCGCCCTACGATGGCAGCGGCTGGGGCGAATACGGCGGCATCGGCTTTGGCGTCAACCGCGAGGATGGCTCCGGGCTGCCCCACATGCGCGCCGCCACAATGCGGGGCGAATTCCCCCTGGCCTGGATCGCCTTTGAGGACCCGGCCCTGCCCGTCCAGGTCGAGCTGGAGGCGTTCAGCCCCTTTATCCCCGCCAATGCCGACGATTCGAGCCTGCCCATCGCCGTGCTGCACTATCGGGTGCACAACCCGGGCGCTGCGCCGGTAGAGGTCTCTATCGCGGGCAACCTGGCCAATCCCATCGGCTATGACCACGGCGGCTCTCTGGCGGGGCGTCGTCCGCGCTCCGGCCTGGGCGGCAATCTCAACCGCCATGTCTCCGAGGAAGGATTGAACGCCCTCTACCTGACGACGGAGCGCTATGCGCCCGATCATCCCCGCTACGGCACCCTGGCCCTGGCTACGCCCGCCGAGGGCGCCTGGTGCCAGGCCGCCTGGCTGCGGGGCGCCTGGTTCGACATGTTCCACGACTACTGGGACCATTTCTCCCAGGAGGGCATGCTCGCGCCCCGCGAGTACCCGCCCTCGCCCGAGGGGGTCAACGACGTGGGCACCCTGGGGGTGCGGCGCACCCTGGCCCCCGGCGAGACGGCCACGATCCCCTTCCTCATCGCCTGGCACTGGCCCAATTATGACAAGTACTGGGGCATCCATCGCATGGATGGGGCCTGCTGCTGCGAGGCCGACGTCCCCATCTGGCGCAACTATTACGCCACGTTGTGGAGCGACGCCCTGGATGTGGCCCGCTACTATAGCGCCCACAGCGAGCGCCTCTGCCGCGAGACGCGCCTGTTCCATGATACCCTGTTCGCCTCGCGGCTGCCCGCCGCCGTGCTGGATGCCCTCTCTAGCCAGGCCTCGATCCTGCACAGCCCCACGGTGTTGCGCCTGCCCGATGGCACATTCTATGGCTTTGAGGGCTGCCACGGCAACGCGGGCTGCTGCGAGGGCTCGTGCACCCACGTCTGGAACTATGCCCAGACCCCGGCGTTCTTGTTCCCCGCGCTAGAGCGCTCGGAGCGGGCCGCCGACTATCAGTACAACATGAACGACGACGGCTCGATGGGCTTTCGGCTGCAACTGCCCCTGGGCAGCCCGCCCTGGGCCTTTCATCCCGCCGCCGATGGCCAGATGGGCGGCCTGCTCAAGCTCTATCGCGATTGGAAGCTCTGCGGCGACGACGATTGGCTGTGCAGCCTGTGGCCCCAGGCCCGGCGGGCGCTGGAATACGCCTGGGCGGCCTGGGACCCCGACCGCGACGGCGTGATCGAGGGCCAGCAGCACAACACCTACGACATCGAGTTCTATGGCCCCAACACCATGATGGGCACGTTCTATCTGGGGGCGCTGCGGGCCGGCGAGGAGATCGCCCGCCACCTGGGCGATGAAGTCGCCGCCGTGCGCTATCGAGAGGTGTTCGAGCGCGGGCGCGCCCGCACCGAGGCCGAGCTATACAACGGCGAGTACTATATCCAGCGCTGCGACCCCGACCATGACAAGTACCAGTATGGCGTGGGGTGCCTTTCGGATCACCTGATCGGCCAGTGGTTCGCCCACCTGGCCGGGCTGGGCTACTTGCTGGATCCGGAGCGGGTGCGCAGCGCCATCCGGGCCGTGTTCGAGCACAACTGGCGCACCGATTTCTGGGAGCACGCCAACCCCCAGCGCATCTATGCCCTGAACGACGAGCAGGGCTTGCTGCTCTGCTCCTGGCCGCGCGGCGACCGCCCGGCGCTGCCCTTTGTCTACTCGGACGAGGTCTGGTGCGGCATCGAGTATCAGGTGGCGTCTCACCTGATCTATGAGGGGCTGGTGGACGAGGGGCTGGCCATCGTCAAGGGCGTGCGCGACCGGCACGACGGACGGCGGCGCAACCCCTGGAACGAGTTCGAGTGCGGCAGCCACTATGCCCGTTCGATGGCCTCCTGGTCGCTGCTGACGGCCCTCTCGGGCTACCGCTACGACCTGGGCGCGGGCGTCCTGGGCTTTGCGCCGCGCCTCTGGCCCGAGGATACGCGCCTGTTCTGGTCTGCCGAGGGCGCCTGGGGCAGCTACGCCCAGCGCTTGGGCGAGGACGGGGCTGTCGTCACGCTGCGGGTGGACTATGGACAGGTGACCTTGCGCAGTTTGGAGCTGGGGGCGCTGCAAGGCCGCATGGTAAACACGGCCCGGGTGGGCGGGCGCGCATTGGCCTGCGCCGTGGAGAGCGGCGGCGACACGTTGCGGGTGCGCCTGGCCGAGCCGCTGACGCTGGCGGCGGGCGAGGAGCTGGTGGTGGCGTAGGTGCGGCGAGGCTGGAATGCAGTGAGCCGCGCTAATGCCCCGTCCGCCCAGTCTCTGACTAGACCAGTTCTACGAAAGGGCGAGCGCGGCTCTTCGCAGTCCACCTCCGCTCAGTGACTTGACATAGCGGCGTCAGGCTCAGACACTCGTATCAGAACTCGGAGAATTGAGCGATATAGGCGCAGCTCCACAGTCCGACACGCAGACTTGATGGTCGTTCCGAATATACTTCCACACAGAGAGAATATGAAATAGACAATAAGAAGTATTCCTATGATAGAAATGCTAGATTGAATATATGTACTTACATCAAAAAAGAACGCTATAAAAGATATCACAACCAGCGCGGCTATTAGTAGGCCTTGAAGAACTCGAGTTATCCAACGGGCGTATTTCTGCGCCACCTGCTCCATATATGTCTGCCGCGCCTCTCTCTCTCTTGCAGCCTGGATCGCCTGGCCCTCCGCCTCTCCTAGCTGTTCACGCAGAGTATCAATCCTTGCCTGCATGCTGTCCTCAGCCTCTTGTTTCATCCTCGTCTGGTACCTATCCAGGATTTCCTTCACTGTGCCTTGTGTGAAGGCAGACTCGACTCCAAGAGTTAGCTCCATCAGCTCAGCCTTGGCCTCAATCGAGTATCTCAGGAAATAGTAGTCATCAGGGGCTATCCCACTCTCTCTCTCCAATTTCTCGATCTCGCCGAGAAATCGGTTCCAGAGTCGAGGATCGGGCTGTATGGTGGCATAGCAGTCAGCAATAAGCCTATGAAGAGGCAGGGCGGGAGCAGACTGCGGCTTCTTGAGCCACAGGATATTGGTAAGGGTATGATCTCCGACACATGGCAAAACAGTACTAGGTGGCAGGGCTTCTGAGAAGTAATCCCTGACTGCCCTCACCAGTGGATAGTTCGTGGTCACGAGAACCGCCGTACAGTGCTCCAGCTTCACGGTCTGATGCCCTCGCCGCAGTCGGAATATGGCAGCTATGGATTCTACATCGCGGGATAGCGTTTCCTCGATCACATACCCTACGTCACTCCTCAGTTTATCTCTGAGACCGGCATGGTCAATGACGTGGATCCGTTCCTCATAGTGTGGCGTACTCTTGACACGAATTCTCAGCTTTTCGATATCTGCCTCCAGTCGTACGATCAGTAGCTCGACATCTGATGGCTCGAAGCCAGCGCTAACAAAGTACTCTAGGCAGGAGCCTGGCCTCGCGTGCAAGTCTCCCGATGCCAGACGCGAGGAGGCCGAATATAGGATCCCGCGAACCTCTTCCAGTGTATGCGCGAAACACCTTAACTCTGCGCCGGCCTCATAGAGAAGCTCCAGCAGTTCCTTACACGGGGTCTGCCGTGGCTTGCCACTATAGCCGAGAGCATCTACGAGGAACGGGGTATCTAGGTAGACCTCAGTGTTTCGGAACTTTCGAGCTGCCTCTCCAGTGTCCGTCAAGAACAGAGCGTTCGCAAGCATGCTGCCTGCCACTACTGTGTCAAGAGCTCGAATGGCTTTGTTATGATTCAGATGAAATTGGAGAGTCCGCCTGAAGAAGTTAGTATCTTGGTTACAGGAGGACTCCATGGTCGGTACACGCAGACAGTTCAGCGCCGAGCAGAAGATCGCCGTCTTGCGACGGCACCTGCTGGAGCATGTCCCCGTTTCGGATTTGTGCGACGAGTACGGCATCCAGCCATCGGTGTTCTACCGCTGGCAGCAACAGTTGTTTGAGAACGGC
>CAYZWT010000039.1:0-27053 GCA_964482225.1 uncultured Anaerolineales bacterium | reverse complement strand
CGATCGTCCCCACGTTCACGTGAGGCTTGGTGCGCTCAAATACTGCCTTTGCCATTCAACCAACCTCCTACAGGGTCTGGGTCAGCCACCCAACGCCGCTCTATGGAGCCCACGATGGGACTTGAACCCATGACCTCATTCTTACCAAGAATGTGCTCTACCGGCTGAGCTACGTGGGCGACCTATAACAGACAAGGTGGGCAGAGAAGGATTCGAACCTCCGAAGGCTGTGCCAACTGATTTACAGTCAGTCCCCTTTGGCCGCTTGGGTATCTGCCCACGAAACGATGGATCGAACACGGTGCGCTCAGAGCCGACGGAGGGACTTGAACCCACAACCGACGGTTTACAAAACCGTTGCTCTGCCGTTGAGCTACGTCGGCTTGGCGTTCCTCATTATACCGCAATGGCTCTGCCGGTCAAGGGGCACCAGGGAGCTAGTATACCCAACTCCGGGCGTGGGTCAAATCGGGGCATCAGGGCACATGCGTTTTGCACGGCCTCCGCCTATTTCCCCCGCCCCGTCGCCGGCTGACGCGCGTTCCAGGCCTGGTACAGCGCCAGCGCCCCCGCCACCGAGACGTTTAGCGAACTGACGCGCCCCCGCATGGGGATGCGCAGCAGGAAATCGCACGTTTCCGCCACCAGTCGCCGCATGCCCTCGCCCTCGCTGCCCAATACCAAAGCCAGCGCCCCGTCCAGGTTCGCCAGGCGATAATCCTGGGCATCGGGGCGCCCTTCGACCCCCGCCACCCAAATGCCCTCGGCCTTGAGGCCCTCCAGGGTGCGGGCGATGTTGGTCACCCGGGCCACCAGCAGGTGCTCGGCGGCCCCGGCAGATGCCCGGCTGACGGCGGGGGTGATCTGGGCGGCGCGTCGCTCGGCGATGACCACGCCATGCACGCCCACGGCTTCGGCGGTGCGCAGCAGGGCGCCCACGTTCTGCGGGTCTTGCAGCGAATCCAACACCAGGAGCAGGGGCGGCTCCTGGGCAGTCTCGGCGCGGGCCAGGAGCTCGCCCAACTCCGCATAGGGGTATGGGGAGACCTGGGCGATGACGCCCTGGTGGGTCAGGTCATCGCCCAGGCGATCCAGCTCGGCGCGGCGCACCCGGCTCACCGGCGCGCCGCGTTCGTTGCACAGCGCCACGATCTCGGCGATGGCAGCCTGCTCCGCCGCGCCCTCGGCCAGGTAGACCTGCTCGATGCGGCGGCGGCCTGCCAAGAGCGCCTCGCGGACGGCGTTGCGCCCCGCCAGAATCTCGGCCACGCCCGGCCTCAGACCAGGGTCCAGGTGGTGCCTTCGGGCCCATCCCGAAGCTGCACCCCCAGCTCGGCCAGCCGGTCGCGGATGCCATCGGCGGCGGCAAAGGCGCGCTGCTGGCGTAGCTCGCTGCGCGCCTGGATCAAAAGCGCGATCAGATCGCGAGACAGCCCGGCGCCCATCTCCTCCTCCAGGTCCTCCGGCAGCAGGCCCAGGGCGTCGCCGGCCAGCCGCCCAAAGAGCCCATCAATGGCCTCCAGCGCCTCGCGCGCCGGGGCCTGGGCCTCGTTCAGCCAGCTATTCACGCCCCGGCTCAGCTCGAACAGGGCGGCAATGGCGCCGGGCGTGTTGAAATCGTCGTTCATGCTGGCCTCAAAGGCAGCGCGGCTGCTCTCCAGCAGCGCCTGCACCTCTTGGGGCATCTCGCCGGGCTGGGCCGCTTGCAGCCGCCGCCGCACCGCGCGGATGGCGCTAACCAGGCGTTGCAGGCCGCGCGCGGCGGCATCCAGGGCCTCTTCGGTCATGTCCAGGGGCCCGCGATAGTGGCTCTGCAGGATGAAAAAGCGGATCACCATCGGGTCCCAGCGCTCGCAGGCCGCCTCCAACGTGATGAAATTGCCCAGAGACTTGTGCATCTCTTCGCCCTGGATCATCAACATGCCGTTGTGGACCCAGTATTTGGCAAAGGCCCGGCCCGTCACCGCCTCGGCCTGGGCGATCTCGCACTCGTGATGGGGGAACTTGTTCTCCACGCCGCCGCCGTGGATATCAAAAGGCAGCCCCAGGTACTTGGCCGACATGACGGTGCATTCGATGTGCCAGCCGGGAAAGCCCTCGCCCCAGGGGCTGTTCCAGCGCATGATGTGCTCCGGCTCGGCCTTTTTCCAGAGGGCAAAGTCCTCCGGGCGGCGCTTTTCCTCGGAAATCTGGACGCGGGTGCCGCTCTGGGCCTCCTCGATCCGCCGCCCCGAAAGCTTGCCATAGTCCTCATGGCTGGTTACGTCGAAATAGACCGAGCCGTTGACCACATAGGCGTGCCCGGTCTCGATCAGGCGCTGGATCCAATCCAGCATCTCGGGCACATGGCCCGTGGCGCGGGGCGAGATATCGGGCCGCAAGATATTGAGCCGATCCATATCCCGAAAGTAGCGCTGGGTATAGCGCTCGGCCAGTTGCATGGGGTGCATCTGCTCTCGCGCCGCCCCCTTGAGTATGCGGTCCTCGCCCGTATCCAGGATGTGGCCCACATCGGTGATATTCTGCACATAGAGCACCTGGTAGCCCAGGTAGCGCAGGTAACGCACGATGGTGTCGAAATTGACATAAGTCTTGCCGTGACCCAGGTGCGCGTCGTTATAGACCGTGGGGCCGCAGACGTACATCTGCACACGCCCCGGGTGCACCGGCGTAAAGGGCTCTTTTTGGCGCGTCAACGAGTTGTATATTTCGAGGGACATATCTACCTCCATAGGGATATCGGTGAATCGAGGGCAACCGGCTGCGGGGGACGACCCCTGAGGGCCGCCCCTAGAGACAGATGCAGCGCAACATCAAGCAGCGGTGAGCCACGTCAGCGTCTCCTGGATGCGTTGCCGGCAACGATCCGGGCCCAGCAGCGAGGTCACGATGCCCAGGCAAGGGCCAACCAACGAGCCGGTCAGAGCGATGCGGATCGGGAACATGACCTGGCGCCCGCGCAGCCCGGCCGTATCGCGCCAGTGATGGCGCAGCGCCCGCAAGTGCGCATTGGCGCTCTCTGGCGTCGCCAGTGCGGCAGCGTCCAGGTTCTCCCAAGCATGGGCCAACACCTGGGCGGCGGCGGGCTCCTGCAGTTCCTCACGCGCTTTGCCGGTCAACGCCGGACGCTCCTGGGCCAGGCAAAAGGCCCCCAGGGCAACGATCTCGGCCAGGGTGGCGGCCTCCTCCTGGGCGGCGCCCACCAGCAGCGCCAGCCATGTCTCGGCATCGTGGGCTGTGCCCTCGGCAGCCTGCCAGCGCCCGTAGGCGGCGAGCAGCCTGGGCCGCACCAACTCGACGATCTCATCTCGGGGGGCGCGCTGCAACGCCCGCTTGCTGAACCAGATCATCCGCTGCGCATCGAAAACCGAGGGGTTGGCCGACAGGCGGCGCAGGTCAAAACGCTGCGCCAGCTCATCCAGGCCCAGGCGCTCTGGGTCGCGTCCTGGCGCCCAGCCCAGGGTCGCCACATAGGCGACAATCGCCCGGGGGAGATAGCCCTCGGCGGCATAGTAGGCGATGTACGATGGCAGACGCATGTATGCGTAGCCATCGTCAGTATCGCCCAGGCGCTTGCTCATCTTGGCGCCCTCGGGCGTCAGGATCAGCGAAAGGTGCCCAAAGCGCGGCGGCGTATAGCCCAGGGCCGCATAGAGCAGCAACTGGCGCGGCGTGTTGGAGAGGTGCTCCTCGCCCCGCAGCACATGGGTAATCCCCATGGCGTGGTCGTCCACCGTGGCTGCCAGGTTATACAGGGCGCGTCCGCCCTCCAGCCTCTCGTTCTGGGCCGTATAGATGGCGAAATCGCCCAGATCGTCGGAACTCGTGCTGACCCGGTGGCGGATCAGGTCATCGAAGGACAGGTCGCGGCCCTGGGGCACGCGCAGGCGATAGACGGGCGAGCGCCCCGGCAAGCGCCGCTTGTCTCGCTCCTCGGGCGCGCGGCAGCGCCCGCTATAGCGCGGGGGGCGCCCCTGGGCCAGGGCCAGCCGCCGCTCCTGGGCCAGCTCCTCCGGCGAGCAGTAGCAGGGGTAGGCATCGCCCTGTGCCACCAGGCGCTGCAACGCCTCGCGATAGAGGGCGCCGCGCTCCGACTGGCGATAGTGCCCCGCCGGCCCGCCGATATCGGGCCCCTCGTCCCAGGCAAGGCCCAGCCAGGCCAGTTGCCGGTAGAGGTCCTGCTCGAACTCGGGGGCCGAGCGCGCGCGGTCGGTATCCTCGATGCGCAGGATGAAACGCCCGCCCCGGTTGCGGGCATAGAGATAGTTGAACAGCGCCGTCCGTATGCTGCCGATATGCTGTTGCCCTGTTGGGCTGGGCGCGTAACGCACGCGCACCCCGTCATCCACAAGCCTACCGCCTGTTCTCTGATAGCTTGATCAGATTATAGTCATCGGCCAGCGCCGGGCAATCCGGCCCAGGGGCCGGGGCGATATACGTCCGCGTTATGTATATCCGTCATCTCGCCGAGGGAGTGTTGGCCCTGCTGGCATAGGGGCGAGGCATGCCTCGCCCCTACCTGTTTTATACGTTTTACTAGGTTTTTTTGTACAGGCGAACTTTGTGTGCGCCCGCGAGATATACATAATTCTGACCTTGACAAGACCCTGCGTATCAGTTCAGACTTGGGGGGAAGCGGCCAATGCGTAGGCGACAGCGGCGGGTAAGCTTGGGGCGCGGGCGTCTCTGCCCGTTACGCTGCAGACGCATGTATGCGTACGCAGCGGACGAAGCTGCGCTTCGTGGGCGGGCGGGACGCCCGCCCTCCAGCGTCTTGAGCGCGCATAGCTGTTTGCACACGCGGTCATGAACTCGTGCCCTCAAGTCTGAACTGACACGGCCCTGCCTGGCCCCGCCTCTCCTGTTGACACGTCCCTGGCCGCCGGGTACGATCCCCCCAGTGATGCGTTCGATCTCTCGATGCGAGGTGGCCATGCGACTCACCTGTCTGGTAGACAACTGCGTCCAGCGCGGCTCGTCGCTGTGGGGCGCCCACGGCCTGTCCTTTCTGATCCAGGCGGAGGGCGGCGCCGTTCTGTGGGATGTGGGGCCTGCGCCCGAGGTGCTGCGCCACAACCTGCACGCCCTGGGTCTGGAGCAGACGCCGGTGGCTGCCATCGCCCTCAGCCACGCCCACGATGACCACGTGGGCGGCCTCTCGGCGGCGCTAGAGCTGTACCCCTCGGCCCCCATCTATGCCAACGCGGGCCTGCTAGAGCCGCGCTACTCTCTCCGGCAGGGGGCAATGCAATCCATCGGCCTGGTGAGCAGCCCAAGCCTGCCCCAGGCCCGCGAGCGCCTGCGCCTCTCTGATGCGCCCCAGGAGATCGTGCGCGGCGTGCGCACCAGCGGCGTGATCGGGCCGCGCCCGTTCCCCCTGGGCGCCAGCTCGCACCACCGCGTCAAGCGGGGCGATGCCTTTGTCGCCGACCCGTATTGCGACGATATGTCGCTGGTGCTGGAGGTGGGCCAGGGGATCGTGTTGCTGTGCGGCTGCTGCCATGCCGGGCTGCGCAACACCCTGGCGACGCTGCGCGCCCAGGATAGCCGCCCGCTGCTGGCCATCGTGGGCGGCACGCACCTGGACGCGGCCAGCGATGCCGAACTGGAGCAACTGATCCAGGCGATTCGGGCAGAGGGCGCGCCGCACCTGTACCTGAACCATTGCACCGGCGAGCGCGCCATCTGGAGGCTGCACCATGCCCTGGGCGAGCGCGTGGCTGCCTGCCCGGCAGGGACCGTGCTGGAGCTGGGCTGACTGGGGCCGGCGCGGCTACATCGTGCGGCCGATGGCCTGGGCGATCAGGGCGATCTCGCCCATCAGGCGGGCGAAATCGTTGAACGTCAGGCTCTGGATGCCATCGGAGAGGGCGTTGGCCGGATCGGGATGCACCTCGATCAGCAGGCCATCGGCGCCGGCGGCGATGGCGGCCCGCGCCAGAGAGGGCACCAAGGCATAGTGGCCCGCCGCATGGCTGGGGTCCACGATCACCGGCAGGTGCGATTGGCGCTTGCCCACCGGCACCGCCGAGACATCCAAAGTAAAGCGCGTGCTATCCTCGAATGTGCGGATGCCCCGCTCGCACAGGATCACCTGGCTGGTGCCCGCCGCCAGCACATAATCGGCGGCCTGTAGCCACTCGGTGATGGTGGCCGAGAGGCCGCGCTTGAGGATGCAGGGCTTGCTCGTCTCGCCAATGGCCCGCAGCAGGGTATAGTTCTGCATGTTGCGGGCGCCCACCTGCAAGACATCCACCTCACGGGCCATCTGCTCCACCTGATGCGAGTCGGTCACCTCGCTGACCACCGGCGCGCCCAGTTCATCGCGCACGCGGCGCAGCATCTCGACCCCTTGTTCGCCCAACCCTTGAAAGCTAAAAGGCGAGCTGCGCGGCTTGTAGGCGCCGCCACGGACGATGGCGGCCCCGCAGCCAACCACATGGCGCGCTGTGGCCGAGAGTTGCTCCCACGATTCGATGGAGCACGGCCCTGCCATGATCACGATGCGCTGGCCGCCCACGGCCACATCGCCGATGCGCACCTCGGTGGGTGTATCCCTGAACTCGCGGGAGGCCAGCTTGTATGGGCGCATGATGCGCGTCACCGAGGCGACGCCGGGCAGCACTTCGAAATTGGCCGTGGGGATCCGGCCTGTGTCGCTGCCCAGCAGGGCAATCACCACCTTGTCGGTGCCCAAGTTGAGCTGTGTGTCCAGGCCATAGCTTGTCGCGCGCTCGATCACCGCATCCACCTGGGCCTGGCTTGCCCCGCGCTGCATCTCGACGATCATGCCCAACCTCCCCGCACAACCTGCTCCGCTGATATGATAGGCAGCAAGTATAGGCCACATGGGGCCGCGATCCAAAGCCCAGGGGCCAGAGGGATCTGTGTGGACAAAGCTTGATGTAGGCGGGCGAGATGCCCGCCCTCCCAGGAGTCGCTGCCACAGCGGCCCGCGCGGCCCTGGCGTTTTGACGTCCCATCGCGCCTGGCCTAGAATCGCTTGACGAATGCTCGCAAGAGAGGCAGATACGCATGAAAGCTTTGATCACGGGCGGCTGTGGGTTCATCGGGAGCCATTTGGCCGAGGCGCTCTTGGCCCGGGGCGATCAGGTGACGGTGATTGACGACCTTTCCACCGGCCGTTTCGAGAATATCGCCCACCTGGCGGGCCATCCGGCCTTTCACTATGCCATCGAGACCATCACCAACGAGACGGTCATGGATCGGCTGGTGAGCGAGTGCGACCGGATCTATCATCTGGCCGCAGCGGTGGGCGTAGAGTTGGTGGTGCGCGACCCGGTGCACGTGCTAGAGACCAACATCAAGGGCACCGAGGTGGTGCTGCGCATCGGCGCCCGCTATCGCAAAAAGCTCATGTTGGCCTCCACCTCGGAGGTATACGGCAAGAGCACGGCCATCCCTTTTGGCGAGGATGATGACGGCATCCTGGGGCCCACCACCCGCAGCCGCTGGTCCTACGCCTGCTCCAAGGCCATGGACGAATTCATGGCCCTGGCGTATCACAAGCAGCTTGCGCTGCCGGTGGTGATCCTGCGCTTTTTCAACACCGTGGGCCCCCGCCAGACGGGGCGCTATGGCATGGTGATCCCCCGCTTTGTGCGCCAGGCCCTGGATGGCCAACCCCTGACGGTCTATGGCGACGGCCAGCAATCGCGCTGCTTTACCTTTGTGGGCGACGTAGTGCAGGCCATCGTGGCGCTGGCCGACGAGCCGGCTGCCGTGGGCCAGGTGTTCAACATCGGCAGCACCCAAGAGATCACCATCGAGCAACTGGCGCGCCGCACCATCGCCCTGGCCGAGAGCGCGTCTGAGGTCGTGTTCATCCCCTATGGCGAGGCCTATGAAGAGGGCTTTGAGGATATGCGGCGTCGCGTGCCCGATACCGCCAAGATCGAGGGCCTGCTTGGCTGGCAGCCCACGGTGGACCTGGACGGCATCCTGTGCCGCGTGATCGAGCACATGCGCCAGGACGGCGCCGCCGCCGACCGGCTGCCCGGAGCGCATTGATGCCCAGGTACCATGTCGCCTTGTTGGCGCTCGGCGCCTGCCTCTGCATCGGGCTGGCCGCCCTCTCTTGCGCGCCTGCTCCCGGCGAGCCCGTGACCGCCACGCCCGATTATGCCCTGCTGGAAACGCGCACCGAGGAGCGCCTGGCGGCCCGATTGACGGCCCAGGCCCCAGCGCCCACCGAGACGCCAACGCCCACCCCGGCGCCGCCATCGCCGACGCCCGCGCCTATCACGCCGGCGCCCACCCCAACCCCGACGCCCGGCGCCACTGCGCCCGCGCCAATGCTGGTATATGTGCTCAAGGGGGCGAACGATACGACCAATATCATCGCACCCAGCATCGGGGCAGGCGACAATGGTGTGCTGACCCATTTCCCCGAGGCGCTGAGCATAGACGCGCTGGTCTGGAGCAAGGAAGGGGATTGGTTGGCCCTGGCGGGCTCGCACGCCTTTATCCGCAGCCGCCAGAACGAGCGCAACATCTTTTTCATGCGCCCCGATGGCTCGGAGCTGCGCATGGTCACAGGAGAGTACCTGGATCCCGCCCACGCCCCCGGCCCCTATGTCACCTTGGAGGGCGTTGTAGAGGGCGGCAGCGGCGTGTGCCGCGTCATCGCCCAGGGGGCGGTTAGCCCGGTGGAAACGGACGAGACGCAAGGCTTTGCCTTTGCCCTGACGGGCGTGCCCCAGGAGGCCGCTTGGGCGCGCGCCATCTGCCAGGATGGCGCGGACACCTTCCAGGGCGATATTGATTTGGCCTTGCAGGCGGTAGAGCCGGTCGCCATCCCGGTGCAAGCCAAGGGGCAGGGCTGGCGAGATGTCTCGCTGGCCCCGGACAGCCTGCGGCTGATAGGCACTTTTTATGAATGGGAGTTGGACGAAGAGGGCGCGCGGCGCTATCGTGTGCGCGGCGCCATCTATGATCTAGAGTCGAATGCCCTCTCGTGGCTCGATCTTCCCGAGGGAATGGATTACTACGGCGCCGATTGGTCTTTCGATGGCGAACGCATCGTGGGCGGGTTGGCGAACGAAGAGGCCGCCTATCTGTGGGAATGGGACGCCCAGGGCAGGTCGGTGGGGGCTATGCTCACCCTCGATAACCCCGAGGACGAGTTCCTGACCATCGTACGCCCCAGGTGGTCACCCCAGGATACCGGCGTGGTCTTTGAGTTGCACCGCTGGTATTGGTGGGCCGACCCCAAGTTCCGTACCGACTTGATGCTACTGGAGCCGGACCAGGAAGAGCCGATCCCACTGGTGGTTTCGCCGTGGGGCCAACATGTGACCCATGCGGCTTGGGCGGCCACAGGCATGGTAGTGTTCTATCAGAGTTACGCCCAGGAGGGCGATATCGGGCCGGTCCTGCCACCCTACGCGGATATCTGGTCTGTGCCCATCGAAGAGCCGACGCCCGCCCCCTGGACGGATGACGGCCTCAGCTATCTGCCGGCCATACGCCCCTATATGGAGTTCCCGTAAAGCGCCCGCCGGGCTTACGCGCGCCTTGCTAGAGGTATGACAGATCAGCGCGGGCGTGCTATAATCCGGCAATTATCAGTGAAGGAGTATTCGGGCATGCCCTCGATCCCTGGCGATCTGACCGCTTA
Organism: uncultured Anaerolineales bacterium; assembly: GCA_964482225.1. Classification (GTDB taxonomy): domain Bacteria; phylum Chloroflexota; class Anaerolineae; order UBA1429; family UBA1429; genus UBA1429. Next base: position 17,413 of record CAYZWT010000039.1, on the reverse strand, counting down.
TCTTTCGGCCGCTCTGTTTGTCATCGGGGCCTATCTCATGGCCATCTATCTCGGGCTGATCGTGTGGACCTTTCGCGATATCCGCTCGCGCTCCCGCGATGTGCTGGCCCATATCCTGGCGCCCCTGCTGGTGGCGATCTTTACACTGCCCGGCCTCTTGGTCTATATGCTATTGCGCCCCAAAGAGAACTTGGCCGAGGCCTATGAGCGGGCGCTGGCCGAGGAGGCTGTGCTGCAAGACCTGGAGGAGCGCCGCACCTGCCCCGGCTGCCAGCGCCGTGTCGAGGCGGATTTCATCGTCTGCCCCCATTGCCACCACCAGTTGCGCCTGCGCTGCGTGAGCTGTGGCCGCCTGATCGACCCCGATTGGGACGTATGCCCCTATTGCGGCCACTATCACCCCGGCGAGGGCGCAGCGCAAGAGGCGCCCGCCCCGATCGTTGCACAAGAGCCCGCCGAGGAGCTCCACCAGGAGACCTGGGACGAGCCGGCGGAGGACGAGCTCGAGCACGAGTACGCGCAAGACGCCTACGATGATGGCCAGGAAGAGGCGGCGATGGTGGAAAGCGACCCCGATGAAGACGAGAGTGTCTGGCCCAACGAGGGCTAAACCTTGACGATGTCGGCAAGCGGGGGCCGCCTTGTGCGGCCCCCGCTTTTGCATGCCAAGCTCAGCGCTTGAGGCGGGGCCAGATATCGCGCTGCTTGAGCCGGGCCACCAGCTCGTCCAGGTGCTCATCGCTGACAAGGCAGCGGGTGGGGCCAAGGGATTCCCCCAATAGCGCAGCCAGCTCGGACCCTTGGCGTATCTCTTGCATGGTGGCCTCATCCAGCGTCTCGAGCACCACGGCGCGCCCCAGGGAAACGCGTCCAAACCGCCCCGCCCAGGCGCCCAGGGTGCGCTCCACCGAGGGCGGCAGCGCATCGCCCGCAATGCGCCTGAGAAACGCCTGGATCTGCTCCCCCTGAATGCCCGTATTCAGGCCCTGCCACACCGCATCCTCGCTCAACAGGTAGCGCGCCTCGCCATCATCTTGCGCCTGCCACACCGCCAGCCGTTCGAGCTGATAGCGCAGGTAGCGCGTATCGCGGGTGGCAATGCGCACGAGCATCTGCTCATCGATCTGCGCCGGGGGCTCGGATGCGGCGGGCGCGGGGGTCTCGGGCGCCAGCCCCGCCAGGAGCCGTTTGCCGGCAGACGTCAGCCGCAGCGCAACAACCGAGCCTGTTTCCCCTTCCATCCCCAGATCGGTCACGCCCAACCAGTGCAACGGGCCGGCCAGCAGATGGCGCGCCAGCGCCCCCTCGACGGCAACCCACGAGTCGAGGCCGCGCAGGTACTCGCCCGATTGGGCGTCGCGGATCAGCCAGCTATCCAGGTCGCCATCGGGGCGCAAGTAATCGGGATGCTGGTCGCGTAAAGCTTGCAGCAGGCTCTCCAGATCGTACCAGACGCCAGGCGCAAAGGCCGCCAGGATGGCGCAGAGGCGGCGCCTGGCGCGGGCCGGCTGGTTCTGCCAGCCCGCCTGCTCGCACAGGATCGTCGGCAGGTGCAGCAGCTCGTCCCAGCCGGCGTCATCGCGCCAGGCTGTGAACGTCTCCAGCCACTGCTCGGCGTCCCGCTGGCGCAACCATTGGCGCGCACCGAGGGCAAGGCGCCAATAGCGGCCATCGTGCTCCGCCAGTTCCTGGCGCGCCAGCAGCCGCCAGAGCATCTGCAGGCGCCCCTGGTCTGCGCCGCCCAAGAGCCGGGCACCCTGCGCCCAGGCAACCAGTGCCTCGGTGGAGGGCGTTGCGTCGGCGGGCCAGGGCAGCGGCTGGCGCCGCAATAGCACAATCAGCGCCAACAAGTCCTCTAGCAGGGCCGCGCCCGCCGAGAGCGCCCGTTCGGGCTCGGCGCCCAGTGCCGTCTGGCCGACGGCACTGGGCGCCTGCATAGGAGGCAGTAGCGCTGCCAGCTCGTCCGGGATCAGGAACAGGTCGCCGTAATAATCGCCCAGTTGCCCATAGGCCCGATAGACCAGCCCGCGATAGTATAGCTCCTCCAGGGGGCCTGTCGGATCGAGCCAGGGCTTTTCACGGCGCAAGCGGGCCGGGCCAAAGCGGCGCAGGGCGCCATAGCGCAGGGCTGTGGGGCGCGCAGGGGCCGCGCCGCCCTGGGCCGCCAGGTAGGCCAGGGCCTCCTGGGCCGGGGGCGAGAGGCCGGCCAGCGCCGGCGCTATGGCGCCGGGCGAGAGCATTTCATCGCCCAGACGCTTGACCATGCGCATCGCATCGCCCCTGGGCAACGCAACCCCCCAGGCTCCCGCGATGGCCAAGAGCAGATCCTCTGGATACTCGTCCAGACAGCGGTAGAGGTCCTTCATTTCATCCGTCGCTTTGATGCAGCGGTGACGTTATGTCCTGTAATATAGCCCAATAGTTGCCAGTTTGCCCAATGGCTGCTACAATCTGGTTGTGTTCCGGTTCAGATGCCCCCTCGGGACCTGCTCTCCAATGAGGTATGCGCGTGATTCGACCGTTTGGCCTGCGAGATGCCTGGGCGATCAAGCATCTTCAGCCTCGGGGTGTAGCTTTTGGCCTGCGGCGCCTTTTGGGTTCGTCTTCTCCAGTGAGTTCTGCCGTCCTTGGCTTGCTCACCCGTCGCTTGTTGGGGGCGCTCACCCTGGTTTATTATGGCCCGAAACGCTCCAATGTGCGAGGCTTTGCGCAACTGGAGCCCCGACGAGACGGACAGGCCTGGGACCTGACCTTTCTCGCCCCCTCGTTGGATGAACGCCAGGCGCTGCCCTGCATCTGGCAGGATCTGCTGGCCTATGCAGTCGTGGCCGCAGCGCAACAGCAGGCGCTCCGCCTGTATGCGCGCCCACCCCAGGATAGCGAGATCGAGCAGCTCTTGCGCCGCGCCGGTTTTGCCCTGGTGACGCGCGAAGAGGTGTTTGCGCTATCAGAGCCGCCGCCGCCCGCGGCCCTACCGCGCGGCTTTCGCGAGGCAGACCGCCAGGATGCCTGGGCGCTGAGCGAGCTGTATCGCAAGGCGATTCCCCCGCTGGCCTATCAGGCCCAAGGGCCTGTGCAACTCGGGTCTTTGGGGCTCTCGTCTGGCCTGGGCAGCAGGCCGGCCGGCTATGTATGGACCGAAAAGGGCGAGATCGTCGCCCATCTGACCCTGAGCGCTCTGCCAAGGGGCTACTGGATCGAGTGCGCCGTGCACGCTGATTACCGTGGCGAGCTCTTGCCATACATTGCCTATCTCATCAGCCTGACCGATTGCTCGCCCTCCAGACCCGCATACCTGGCCGTGCCCGACTATAACGTGGGCCTGGGTTGGCTGCTGCGCACCCTGGGCTTTGTCTCCTATAGCCGGCAGCTTGTCATGGTGGCCCATACGGCCAACCGGGTATCCGTCGCCCGGCCCATCGCAGCCTCCTCACGAGAGAGCACCGTTGACATGGCCACGCCGGTGAGCGCGCCCCGGGGCGTGGGAGGCGGGCGGGGGCAGGGCGATAGCAGTCGCGGCCATCTCAAGGCAATGTCGCCCGGGGTGGTCTTTGCGGCCCTCACCCCCACGAGGGAAAACACCAATAGGTGATAATAAAGCCCCCTCTCTCATAACTTTGTGGGAGAGGGGGGAGGCGAAGCTCGCCTCAGGGGCGAGTTTCGCTGGGGGGTGAGGGCTGTTCTGGCGGCATCGTCTCTGCCGGGTCAGCGGTCAAAACCGGCAAGGGCGCGTGTGGCACCCCTCCTCTTGATACCCGTAGCCTTATCGGGTATCCTATCTGTGTAGCAGGAAATATATCGAGGTCTAGCACAAGAGATGACTCTGAGGATTACCGACAATATAGACGCCCTGATTGATGTATTCCCGCCCGAGCTCGCCGCCAGCCTGCGGCGCGCGGGGCGCTTTGAGGCCCTGCTAGAGGTGATCTTGGACCTGGGGCGCCTCCCGGAGGCGCGCTATGTGAATGACGAATTGGTCTTGAGCAATCACGAGGTCACCCAAGAAGAGATCGCCCATGTGGTCGCGCGCATCGGCGATTTTGGCGATGACAACCGGGCCGGCATCGAGCGCACCCTGCACCGCATCTCGGCCATCCGCAACCGGCGGGGAGACGTGGTCGGGCTCACCTGCCGGGTGGGCCGCGCCGTATTTGGCACCATTGATGTGATCAATGACATTGTGGCCTCGGGCAAGAGCATCCTGCTCTTGGGCCGGCCGGGCGTGGGCAAGACGACCATGTTGCGCGAGGTGGCCCGCATCCTGTCCGACAAGATGCGCGTGGTCATTGTGGATACTTCCAACGAGATCGGCGGCGATGGCGATATCCCTCATCCCGCCATCGGGCGCGCCCGCCGGATGCAGGTGAGCACCCCCTCGATGCAGCACGCGGTGATGATCGAGGCGGTAGAGAACCACATGCCCGAGGTCATTGTGATTGACGAGATCGGCACCGAGCTAGAGGCTTCGGCGGCGCGCACCATCGCCGAGCGCGGCGTGCAACTGGTGGGCACCGCCCACGGCAACACCCTGGACAACCTGATGATGAACCCCACCCTGTGCGATCTGGTGGGGGGCATCCAAACCGTGACCCTGGGCGATGAAGAGGCGCGGAGGCGCGGCACCCAGAAATCTGTGCTGGAGCGCAAAGCGCCCCCCACCTTTGATGTGGTGATCGAGATCCAGGATCGTGACCGGGTGGCCGTGCGCGACGATGTGGCCGCCTCGGTGGATGCCATCTTGCGCGGGCGCAGCCTGCCCGCCGAGATCCGCGTGCGCCACGATTCGGGTGAGATCGAAAAGATACAAGAGGTGCCCGAGCGCATCCGGCTGGTGCGTGAAGAGGCCGCGCCCCAGCCGCGCATGGCCGAGCGCCCCAGCGCCCATCGCATCAAAGCCAAGACCTTGCGGGTCTATCCCTACGGGCTCAACCAAAGCCGCATGCGTATGGTGAGCCGCAGGCTGGGCGTGCCCGTGTTGTTGGTGACCGATCTGGCCCAGGCAGATGCCCTATTCACCCTGCGCACCCACTATCGCAAGCGCCCACAGCCCATCGAAGAGGCTGAGCGCCGGGGCATCCCCGTCTATGTGTTGCGCAACAACACCGAGACCCAGATCGAGAACAGCCTCTCGGACATCTTTCACCTGGAGAGGGACGAGGCTCTGCCGCCGGCTGCCATGGACATCGCCATCCAGGATGCCCGCCAGGCCATCGAGAAGGTGGTTTCGGGCGAGCGCACCTCGGTGCAGCTCTCCTCGCAAGATGCCACCGTGCGCAAGATGCAGCACCAGATGGCGCGCGAGGCCAACCTATACTCCCGCAGCTCGGGCGCCGAGCCACGGCGGCGTGTAACCATCTACTCGAATCACTGAGGCGCGTGTGAGCTTGTTCATCGTCTTTGAGGGGCCCGAGGGCAGTGGCAAGACCACCCAGATCCGGCTGCTGCAGCGCGCTTTGGAGCAGGCCGGGCGCGCGGTGCTGTGTACCCGCGAGCCCGGCGGCACGCCCATCGGCGAGCAGATCCGCCATGTGCTGCACGCCATGGACAATCGCGCGATGTTGCCTATTACCGAGGCTCTGCTATACTCTGCTGCAAGAGCCCAGCACGTGGGCGAGGTCATCCGGCCCGCCCTCCAACGCGGAGAGATCGTCGTCTGCGATCGTTACGCCTATTCGACCCTGGCCTACCAGGGCGATGGACGCGGGCTGGATCGAGAGATGCTCCACCAGCTCACCCGTTGGGCCACCGATGGCCTGGAACCCGACCTGGTCGTCTATCTGGATCTGGAGGTCAGCGAGGGGCTGCGGCGCAAGCGCCAGGACCCCGAGGGCGAATGGAACCGGATGGATGAGCTGGATGTGGCTTTTCATCGGGCGGTGCGCGCCGGCTACCTGCGCATGGCCGCGAGCGACCGCGCGCGCTGGCTCGTGGTGGATGCGGCGCAGTCGGTAGAGATCGTTCACCAGCAGATCTGGGCCCGGATTGGCCAGATGCACAAGCTCTAGTCTGGGTCAACAAGAGGGAGATTGAGGATGGCAACCAAACTCGTCGTCAGTATCGTCCATAGTGACGATGCGGACCCACTCATGACGGCCTTGAGGGACGCGGGCTTTTCGTCCACCAGGATCAGCACCACCGGCGGGTTCCTGCGCGAAGGCAACGCCACGATCCTGGTCGGCACCGACGAGGCCAACGTCTCCGAAGTGCTGGAGATCATCAAGCGCAACTGCCATACACGAACCCAGTACGTCAATCCGTTGCCGCCCGTTATGGAGCCGGGGGAACTGTACATGCCCAACCCGGTCGAGGTCCAGGTGGGGGGAGCGGTGATTTTTGTGGTGGACGTGGAGCGGTTGATTCGCTTCTAGCGTCCGATGGCCGCTGCCGCATCGTTTCACTGTGATCCGTAGCAGCCATCTCACTTGTGCAGGGTAGTCTGGGGCCACGCAGCGCCTGGGCTTGGTTGGGCGGTGCGTGGTTCCCTTTTCTTTCATCACCCTTGCGTGATAGGAGCATCGCCACATCGTGAGCATACCGCAACCCGATCCACTGGCCCCCTATCTGCGTCCGGCCCCTGTGCTGGTCGTCATCACGGGGCCCTCGGGCGTGGGCAAAGATAGCGTCATCGCCGCCATGCGCGCCCAGGGCGGGGCGTTTCATTTTGTGGTGACGGCCACCGACCGGGCCAGACGCGCCAACGAGGTCGCCGGTGTGGATTACATTTTCGTTTCCACCGCCGAGTTCGAGCGCATGCTCCGCGAGGACGAACTGATCGAACACGCCTTTGTCTATCACCAATACAAGGGCGTGCCCAAGGCCCAGGTGCGCGAGGCGCTGGCCGCGGGCAAGGATGTGGTCATGCGGGTGGATGTGCAGGGCGCCATGACCCTGCGCGAGCGCCTGCCCGGCGCGGTAACGATCTTTTTGGCGCCCCCCTCGGTAGAAGCCCTGGCCCAACGGCTGCAAGGGCGCGGCGCCGATAGCGCCGCCCAAGTGCAGACGCGCCTGCGGACGGCCCAGGCCGAACTGGCCCTGGCCGAGGCATTCGACTATGTGGTGGTGAATTGGGAGGGCCAGTTGGAGCAAGCCGCCGCCCAAGTGCTGGCCATTATCGAGGCGGAAAAGCGGCGCACCCGCCGGCGCCGGCTCGCACTGTAAGGAGCGCGCTGTGGCCTATACGCCCTATCGTGAGGAGCAGCCCTACCCGCCGGCCGCTGAGCCCGTGCTGCCCACGCATGTGCCCATCCCCACCCATCCGGCCCTGTGGACCTATGTTTTTTTGGCGCTCAACGCCCTGGTGTGGCTGGCGATGACATTAGCCGGCGGCTCGGAGAATGCCCTGGTGCTGCTCCGGTTCGGCGCCAAGTTCCATCCCTTTATCGTCGCCGGCGAATACTGGCGCCTGGTGACCGCCAACTTTTTGCACATTGGCATCATCCACCTGGCGTTCAACTCGTATGCCCTGTATCTCTTTGGTCTACAGGTGGAGCGGCGCTTTGGCCGCATCCGCTTTGTGGTGCTCTATCTGCTGGCGGGCGTCGGCGGCACGGTGCTCAGCTATGTGGGCAGCGAGTCCCTGTCGGCGGGGGCCTCGGGCGCCATCTTTGGGCTGGTGGGCGCCATCACGGTCTATTTCGCCACCTATCGGGATGCCTTTGGCAGCCAGGGGCGGCGCCAGCTCAGCAGCCTGCTCTTGATCACGGCCTATAACCTGGTGTGGGGCTTTATGAGCACCAGCATTGACAACCTGGGGCACATTGGCGGCCTGGTGGTGGGCTTGGCCCTGGGCTGGGCCTTTTGCCCGCGCTACAAGCTCGCGCCCGACTCGGAAACGGGCCTGGCCCTGGTGGATCGCTACTCGGTCCGCCGCGCTCTGATCGTCACCCTTGCCACAGGCGGCCTGCTGGGCGCGCTGACCTATCTGGGGACCCTGATCCATACCCTGCGCCTGGTTTTGCGCTCCTGAGCCGGCCCGGCGCGGGGGCCATGCAAAGGGGGTTAGCATGAACGTTCGTACACCTTGCGTCGCAGGCGCGTTCTATCCCGGCAGCGCCCGCGAGGCGCGCCGACAGATAGACGCCTTTGTGCAGCAGGCGACCGGCCAGGTCGCCGGGCGCGTGGTGGCCGGCATTGTGCCCCACGCCGGCTGGGTCTACTCTGGCCCCACCGCCGCCCACCTCTTTTCGGCATTGCAGGCCCAAGAGCCCCCCGAGACGGTGATCCTCTTTGGCGCGGTACACCGCTGGCCGTTGCGCGCCCCGGCCCTGTACGGCGCAGGCGCCTGGCGTACCCCCCTGGGCGAGATCGCCATTGATGAGGCCCTGGCCCAGGCCGTGCGGCAGGCCGACCCGCGCTTTGAGGAGCGGCCCGAGGCCCATGAAGAGGAGCACTCTATCGAGGTGCAGGTGCCCTTTGTGCAGCACCTCTGGCCCGAGGCCCGCATCCTGCCCATCGCCATGCCGCCCCTGCAGAGCGCGCCTGCCTTGGGGCGCGCCGTGGCCCGCGCCGCAGCGAGCCTGGGCCGCCGGGCCGTGGCCCTGGGCAGCACCGACCTGACCCACTATGGCCCCAGCTATGGCATGGCGCCCGCCGGGGTTGGCCCGCAGGGGCTCGCCTGGGCCAAAGAGAACGACCGGCGCCTGTTGGAGCTCGTGCTGGCCCTGGATGCCGAGGGGGTGCTGGCCGAGGCCCGCGCGCGCCACAACGCCTGCGGGCCCGGCGCCGTGGCCGCCGCCATCGGCTATGCCCTGGAGATGGGCGCGACCCAGGCCGCCCTGCTGCACCACACCACCAGCCACGAAGCGCACCCCACAGGCCGCCCCAGCGACCTGGTGGGCTATGCCGCCATTGCCCTGCTGGCATGAGCGAGCCTGAGGTCACCCGCGCGGCAGCGCTGCCCTATGCCGAGGTGGTGGTCAACACGAGCCTGAGCAGGCGGGCCTCCGCGCCCACCTACGAGCGCGCCGAGGATGAGGATGAGGATCACCTGATCCGCACCTTTACCTATCGCGTGCCCGAGGCGTTGCAGGGCGTGCTGGCTCCCGGCCACCTGGTGTGGGCGCCCTTTGGCGCGCGCCATCTGATGGGCGTGGTGGTCAGGCTGGTGGATAGCTCGCCCGTAGAGCGCACCAAGGACATTGACCGGCTCATAGACCCGGAGCCGATGCTGCTGCCGGAGCAGATCGAGCTGGCCCATTGGATCAGCGAGCACTATTTGGCGCCTCTGCACCAGGTGATCTGGGCCATGATCGCCCCCGGCGTCACCGAGCAGGCCCAAACCATGATCGAGGCGGCTCCGCCGGGCGACGCGACGCAGGCCGCCGAGGACGCTCTCACGCCGGGCCAGCACAGCATCCTGGCGCTGCTGCGCGAACAAGGGCCTATGCCCCTGGACGAACTGGGCCAGCGCACGCCCCTCAAGAGCTGGCGCGCCATGGTCCGTCGCCTGGAGCAAGTCGGGCTGGCGCAGCGCCGCGTCGAGCTGGGGCCCTCGCGGGTGCGCCCCCTCTATCGCGAGTTTGTGCGCCTGAGCCCCGATGTTGCCCTGGCGGAGCTGCCCGGCGACGAGGCGCCCCGCCAGCGCGATGCGGTGGACTATATCCGCTCCTGGGCGTTGTTCCAGGGCGACCGCGAGGGCTGGATGATGCGCCTGGCCGTGCAACAGGAGACGGGCGCGCCTCTGAGCTCGATGCAGGCATTGATCGAGCGGGGCGTTTTGGAGAGCGTTCAGCGCCAGGTCTGGCGCGATCCTCTGGCGGGGCGCGCCTGTGTGCCCGTGGCCCCGCCCAGGCTAACATCGGACCAGGAGGCCATCTGGGGGCGCATTCAGGCGGATCTGGGGGCAGAGCGGGGGCGCGTGTTCCTGCTCCAGGGAGTGACGGGCAGCGGCAAGACCGAGATCTATTTGCGGGCCGTGCAGCGCGCCCTGGCCCAGGGGCGCGGCGCCATCGTACTGGTGCCCGAGATCGCCCTGACGCCCCAGACGGTGCGCCGCTTTGGGGCGCGCCACCCCAGCGCCATCGCCGTGATGCACAGCGAGCTGGCGCCCGACGAGCGCTATGACCAGTGGCGCCGCATCCGCGCGGGCGAGCTGCGCCTGGTGGTGGGCTCGCGCTCGGCCATTTTCAGCCCCGTGCGCGATCTGGGCCTGATCGTGCTGGACGAGGAGCACGAGGGCACGTACAAGCAGGAACGCACGCCCCGCTACCATGCCCGCCAGGTGGCGCTGCGGCTGGCCGAGCTCACGGGGGCCACGGTCATTCTGGGCACGGCCACGCCCTCGCTGGAATCGGCCTACCTGGCGGAGCGGGGCCGCATTGCGCGGCTTTCACTGCCCCAGCGAGTGATGGGCCACCGCCGTACGTTGGAGGAGCAGGCCGCCCTGCTGGAGAGGCCCGAGCACGCCTACCGGCCCGCCGCGCCCGAGGCCCCCGACGCTTTGTACACCGACCTGCCGCCCGTGGAGGTAATAGACCTGCGCGCGGAGCTGCGGGCCGGCAACACGGGGCCCTTTAGCCAGGCGCTGGAGCAGGCCCTGGCCGAGACCCTGGCGGCGGGCCAGCAGGCGATCCTCTTTGTGAACCGGCGCGGCGCGGCCTCGTTCATCCTCTGCCGCGATTGCGGCTATGTGGCGCTGTGCCCGCGCTGCCAGGTGCCCCTCACCTATCACGCCGACCGCGAGGAGCTGCTCTGCCACCATTGCAGCCTGCGCGAGCCGCGCCTGGAACAGTGCCCCGAGTGCCTCAGCCGCCGCATCCGCTACACCGGCCTTGGCACCCAGCGGGTGGAGGCCCTGGTGCGCGAGCTGCACCCAGAGGCGCGGGTGGTGCGCTGGGATTACGATGCCACGCGCCAGCGGGGCGCCCATGACCGCATCCTGGAGGCGTTCATCCAGGGCGAGGCCGATGTCATGGTCGGCACCCAGATGATCGCCAAGGGGCTGGATCTGCCCCGGGTGACGTTGGTGGGGGTGGTGAGCGCCGATACCCTGCTGCACCTGCCCGATCTGCGCGCGGGCGAGCGCACCTTTCAACTGCTGACCCAGGTGGCCGGGCGCGCGGGGCGCAGCATCCTGGGGGGACGTGTGATCATCCAGACCTACACGCCCGAGCATCCCTCCATCCAGGCCGCCAGCCACCATGACTATGACACCTTTTACGCGGGCGAGATCGCCTTTCGCCGCGAGCACTGGTACCCGCCCCTGAGCCGCCTGATCCGGCTGGTGTGCCTGGGCGCCAACCCGCGCCAGGTGCAGCACGAGGCTGAAACGCTCTCTGCGTTTCTGGCCGAGCGCATTGCGCGGCTGGGATTGCCGGAGGTGGACCTGATCGGCCCGGCGCCCTGCTTTTACGAGCGGCTGCGGGGCCGCTACCGTTGGCAGATCCTGGTGCGAGGGCGCGATCCGGCGGGCCTGCTGCGCGACCTGCCCCTCGCGCCCGAGTGGCGCATCGACGTGGATCCGGAGGACTTGTTGTAGCGCCCGCAGGGGGCGCTCGGGTGCGATGACATACAGGATTGGAGAGCGGGCGTCTCGCCCGCCCTCCATGCTCGCTAGCCCTGGCGCGTGACCATCAAGGACCTATGCTGTTCCACTCAGCTTGGTAGATACCACTTCTGATCGCAGCGCGGCGCTGCCAGCCCTGGCGCGTGTTCACCAAGGGCCTATGCTGTTCCACTCAGCTTGGTAGATACCACTTCTGCTCGCAGCGCTTTGAGGCGTTTCATCACGTCGTTTTCGCCGCGCCCGAAATAGTCGTGCAGGAGCACATATTCGCGGTAGAGGCGGTCATAGACCTCTCTGTTGGCAGGAATGGGCCGGTAGACCTTGTCCTTGAGGTGGGCCATCCGCGCGGCAGCCTCCTCAATGGTGTCATAGCCGCCCGCTGCGGCGCCCGCCGCCACGGCCCCGTGCATGGCCGAGCCCAGGGCGCCCGCTTGCGAGGAACCCACCACCTTGATCTCGCGCCCGGCGACATCGGCATAGATCTGCATCAGCAGCTCGTTGCGCTCCGGCAGGCCGCCGGCGGCCACCAATTCGTTCACGGCCACGCCGTGCTCCTCAAAGGCCTCGATGATGACCCGGGTGCCATAGGCGGTGGCCTCGATCAGGGCGCGATAGATCTCTTCCGGCTTGGTGGCCAGGGTGGCCCCGATGAGCAGGCCGGTGAGGTCCACATCCACCAGCACAGAGCGGTTGCCGTTCCACCAATCCAGGGCCAACAGGCCCGATTCGCCCACCGCCAGCGCCGCCGCCTTTTCCTCCAGCAGTTGGTGCAGGTTCAGGCCGCGCGCCTGCGCCTCGGCGGCGTATGCGGCGGGCACGCAGTTGTCCACGAACCAGGCAAAGTGATCGCCCACGCACGATTGCCCCGCCTCGAAACCCGCCAGGTTGGGCAGGATGCCATCCTCCACCACGCCGCACATGCCGGGCACGATCTCGGGGCGCTCGCCCACCACCATGTGGCAGATAGAGGTGCCCATAATCATCACCATGCGGCCCACGCCGGTGACGGTGGCCGCCGGCACGGCCACGTGGGCATCCACATTGGCCACGGCCACGGCGGTGCCCTCCAGCAGACCGGTGGCGGCGGCCATCTCGGCGGTGAGCCCGCCGGCCCGCGCGCCCAGGGGCAGGATCTCCTCGCTCATCTTTTCGCGCACAATGTTGCGCATGCGCGGGTGCAGCGCCGCGAAAAAGTCGGGGCTGGGGAATCCCTCGGCCTTGCTCCAGATGGCCTTGTAGCCGGCGGTGCAGCTATTGCGCGTCTCGACGCCGGTGAGCTGCCAGACGATCCAATCGGCGGCCTCGATCAACCGGTCGGCGGCCTCATAGATCTCGGGGGCCTCGTTGAGGATCTGGAGCGCCTTGGGGAAGAACCACTCGGACGAGATCTTGCCGCCATAGCGCGAGAGCCAGGGCTCGCCCCGCTCCTCTGCCACCTGGTTCAGATGGTTTGCCTCCGGCTGGGCGGCGTGGTGCTTCCACAGCTTGACCCAGGCGTGGGGCTTGTTCCGATATTCGGGCAGCGCGCACAGGGGCGTGCCATCGGCGATGGTGGGGAGCATGGTGCAGGCGGTAAAGTCAATGCCGATGCCGATCACGTCCTGTGGCGCGACGCCGCTCTGGGCCAACGTCTGGGGGACGGTGGTCTTGACGGCCGTTACATAATCCAGCGGGTTCTGGAGCGCCCAATCGGGCTCCAGACGGATATCGGTGCCCGGCAGGCGCTCGTCAATCACGCCATCGCCGTACTCATGGACCGCCGAGGCCACCTCGGCCCCATCGGAGAGGCGCACGAGCACGGCCCGGGCCGATTCGGTGCCGAAATCTATGCCGATCGCATAATTGGTCGCCACGGGGGTTCCTCCCTTCCGCCATGCATCCTGCGGCGCGCGGCCACAGGCGGTTTCACTGCGGCGGCACTATAGCATGGGGCGCGTGGGGGCGTCAAGGCGCCGTGAGGGCAGGTGTCCAGGGGTAATTATTCAGATTTGGGGGGATGAGATCATGACCCCGTGTGCTGACAGCTACGTGCGCAAGGCGCTGGAGGGCGGGCGTCTCGCCCGCCAACAAAGCGCAGTATCAAACAAAGCAAGCGCGGCTTGCTTTGTCCAGGACTCGGCTCCGTGCGGAATCTGCCGCCTGTCGGGCGGCAGACGATGCAGAGCATCGTAACGGGCGAGCCGCCCGCGCCCCAATGCTCCCTGCGGACGTACCCAACGTGTTGGCCGCTTTCTCCCCCCAAATCTGAACCGGTACGTCCAGGGGTAGCTATTCGGATGCGTGTCATCACCATCGGGAGGACCCCGTGGGGAACGAAAAGGCAGCTATCTCGCCGGCGCGAGGGGGTCGAGTTATCTGCGGAGCAGGCTTGCCTGGCGCGCCCCCAAGCCAGGGCCTATAATGGGCCCAGACTCCTGCTCTTGCAACACCCTGAAGGAGGCGCCATGCCCGACCCCACCGAACGCAGCTTTGTCGAGCAGCAGTACAGTGACCCAGGGCGCCTGAACGCCCGCGTTACACTGCACGCCCGCTATAGCACCAACAGCTATGGCTGGTTCAACTGGGTGTGGGACCGGTTGGCGCCGGGCCCGGGCATACGCATACTGGAGGTGGGCTGCGGCGACGGCGGTCTGTGGCGCGGGCGCGCCGATGCATTCCCCACCGGTGGCCGTGTGATCCTCACCGATCTTTCCCTGGGCATGCTCCAGCAGGCCCGCCAGCGGCTGCCCGCGCAATTGGCGACCTGCGCCCTGGCCGATGCGCAACAGCTTCCCCTTTCCGACGCCAGCCTGGATCTGGTGATCGCCAACCACGTCCTATACCACGTGCCCGACCGCGCCCAGGCCCTGGCAGAGATACGCCGGGTGCTGGTTCCGGGCGGGCGCCTGTGCGCCACCACCATCGGCCAGGGGCACATGGGCGAGTTGTTCGCCTGGATGGCCCAGGCCGCGCCCGAGGCCCAGGTTTGGAGCGCCGGCGCGCCCACAGTCTTTACCCTACAGAGCGGGCCGGGCGAGCTGGCGCCGCTGTTCGAGGAGGTTGCCTGCGATCAGTACCCGGATGCCCTATCCGTCACCGAGATCGAGCCGTTGGTGGCCTATGCCCTCTCGATGGATGCCAGCGGGGCGCTGGCGGCGCGCCAGGATGCGCTACGGGCGCTCTTGCAGCGCGAACTGGATGACAAGGGAGCGGTACATATCACCAAGGAGAGCGGCATGTTGATGGCTCGGGCGCCGCGCCCCTGAATCGGCGCGCATTCGCGCATCCCAGAGCCTTCCCCTGCGTACAGAGAGCAGGATAGGGACACTCGGAGAGAGGAGATCAAGATGCAACATCGGGGACAAGTACTGCTGGGCGCGTTTCTGGTCGCCATCGGGCTGATGGTGCTGCTGGGCAATCTATTGGGCGTCAACCTGTGGCGCGTGTTCTGGCCACTGCTGCTCATCGGGCTGGGCGCCTGGTTCATCCTGCGCCCGCGCATGGTCGAGGAAGGCACTGCGGTCACCCAACGCATCATTGGGGACATCAGGCGCGGCGGTGAGGGGCGGGTGCAGGATGAAGAGATCTTTGTCCTGATCGGCGATGTCAAGCTGGATTGGCGCGAGGCGATCTGGCCCGAAGGCGAGACGCGCCTGCGCATCCTGGGCTTTATCGGGGATATCGAGCTGCGGGTGCCCGAGAACGTTGGCGTGTCCCTCGCTTCCACCTCCTTTATCAGCTCGGTGCGCTGGCTCGATCGCAAAGAGGACGGTATCTTTTTGCCGTTGCAGCTCGAAAGCGAGCACTATGATCTGGCGCGGCAGAGATTGCGGATCGAGATCGTCCACTTTATCGCCGATGTCAAGGTGCGCTGGGAGTAGTTTGCGCCGGTGCAGGTAGGGGCCGGCCGCGCGCTGGCCCCTTTGCCCTTCCCTGGCTATACTGGGCCAAGATGCCACCTCGGTTCGCAGTGGGAGGAGATGCGCCATGACCCTATCGCCACGGGAGCGCGTGCTGACGGCGCTCCGCCACCAGGCCCCCGATGTGACGCCCTGGCAGATCAACCTGACCGTGGACGCCCGCGAGCAGACCGCCCGCTACCTGGGCGACCCCGATTTCGTGAGTAAGATCGGCAACCACCTGGCGTCCTACGGCGATGGCTGGTTCCGCGAGGTGCGCCCGGGCTACTGGCAGGACCAGTTCGGCATCACCTGGAACCGCACCATTGACCGGGATATCGGCAACGTGGAGCGCTATCTGTTGCCCGAGCCCGATCTCTCCCTCTACACCTTTCCCGATCCCGATCTGGCGCGCAACGCCCGCGGCCTGGAGACCCTGCTGCGCGACCATCCCGCCCAGTTCACCGTGGCCGAACTGGGCTTTTCCATGTTCGAGCGGGCCTGGACCCTGCGGGGCATGGAGAACCTGCTGATGGATATGGTGCTGCACCCCGCGTTTGTGGAGGCGCTGCTGGATCGCATCCTGGCATACAACCTGCAAGTCATTGACCAGATGGTGCAGTACCCGGTGGATTGCATCTATTTCGGCGACGACTGGGGCCAGCAGCGCGGGCTGATCATGGGGCCGCGCCACTGGCGGCACTTTATCAAGCCCCGGGTGGCGGCCATGTACGCCCGCGCCAAGGCGGCGGGCAAATTCGTCATGCAGCACTCGTGCGGCGACGTGGCCACCCTGTTCCCCGATCTGATTGACATGGGCCTGGACATTTTCAACACCTTCCAGCCCGAGGTGATGGACGTGGGGCGCTGCAAGCGCGAGTATGGCGCCCACCTGACCTTTTACGGCGGCATCAGCACCCAGCAGGTGCTGCCCCGGGTGACGCCCGACGCGTTGCGGGTTCATGTCCGCGAGATGATCGCCCGCATCGGGCAGGACGGCGGCTATATCGTCGCCCCCACCCACGCCATCCCCCGGGATGTGCCGCCGGAGAATATCGCGGCGTTCATCGAGACGGTGCAGGCCCAGGGGGCGTAGGGCGCCTTGCCCGCGAGCGCCCTCCCGCGCTAGAATGCGCCCATACCGATTCCCCGCGCACAGATGGAAAGGAGCGCAACATGGTCAGGGTATACCAGCTAGGGGCCCTGCGGCTGGCCCAGCTACACGATGGCTATGGGGCCATTGATGGCAACCGCGTCTTTTACCCCGCACAGCAGCACGAGTGGGAGGCCGGGCTGGCCCCCGATCCCACCGGGTTCATGCTCAACGCCTACCAGCCCTTGCTGATCACCCAGGACGGGCAGCATGCCCTGGTGGATACCGGCTTTGGCGAGGCCAACCCCAGCCGCAGACGCGATATGCAGGATGGCCTGCGCGAGTTGGGCGTGGCCGCCGACCAGATCACGCGGGTGATCATCACCCACGCCCACGGCGACCACGTGGGCGGCAATACCCTCCTGCGCGAAGGCGTGTTCACGCCCGCCTATCCCAACGCCGAGTACATCGTCCAGGAGCGCGAGATCGCCGAGATGCGCGAGCGCGACGACGAGATGTGGCGCACGCGCTTTGCGCCCCTACAGGCGACGGACCAACTCCGTATCGTCACCGGCGAGGTGGCCCTGGACGAGGCCCTCACCCTGTGGCCGATGGCGGGGCACACGGCGGGCCAGCAGGGGGTGCGCATGGCCTCTCAGGGGCAGCATGCCGTCTTTGTCGGCGACCTGGGCCTCTCCTACAAGAATTTCGAGACGCCCCAATGGGGCGCCAGTTGGGCCTGGTCGCGCGAGGCCGACGAGGCCAACCGCCGCATGGTGGCCGAGTGGGCCGTGGAGCATGACGCCATCCTGATCCTCTACCACGACCCGCGCACGCCCTGGATCCGCCTGGCCCGCGCGGGCGAGGGCTATCGCGCCACGCCGGTGGCCTAGCGGCGACCACCCAGCGGGGCGGCATTCAGGCCGCCCCGTCTTTCCT
>CAYZWT010000038.1:0-33628 GCA_964482225.1 uncultured Anaerolineales bacterium | reverse complement strand
CAGGCACGACGTTTGACTCATTATACGACTTTTCACCAACCAATGAACAGTCACAGGTTTTGCCGCCCCTGGTTCTGTGGTATAATCGCGCGCGTAAGGACCCGCTCGCAAGGAAGGCACGACATTGATCAAACCGCTGAGCGCCCTGCTGGGCCTGTTTTCCCGTGATATCGGCATTGACTTGGGCACCGCCACGACCCTCGTCATTGTGCAAGGCCAGGGCATTGTGATCAATGAGCCTTCGGTGGTGGCCATTGATGCCAACACCAAGCGGCCGCTGGCGATCGGCGCCGAGGCCAAAGAGATGGTGGGGCGCACGCCCGGCAACATCATCGCCATTCGCCCGCTGCGCGATGGCGTGATCTCGGATTTCGATATCACCGAGCGCATGTTGCACTATTTTATCCACAAGGTGCATGAAAGGTCGCGGTTCTTTAACCCCAGCCCTCGGGTGGTGATCGGCATTCCCAGCGGCTGCACCGAAGTCGAAAAGCGCGCCGTACACGATGCGGCCATCAGCGCCGGCGCCCGCGAGGCATATCTGGTCGAAGAGCCTATGGCGGCTGCCGTCGGGGCAGGGCTTCCGGTGAGCGATTCGGTGGGCAGCATGGTGGTGGATATCGGCGGCGGCACCACCGAGGTGGCCGTGATCTCGTTGGGCGGCATCGTCGTAAGCCGTTCGATCCGCGTGGCCGGGGATGAGATGGATGAAGAGATCATCCAGTATGCGCGCCAAAAGTACAACCTCCTGATCGGCGAGCGCATGGCCGAGCGCACCAAGATCGCCATCGGTTCCGCCTATCCGTTGCCCGAGGAGCAGACCATTACGATTCGAGGGCGCAACCTGATCACAGGGCTGCCCGAAGCAACCGAGGTGAGCAGCGTCGAGATTCGCGAGGCGCTCTCCGGCCCGATGAACATCATCGTCGAGGCGGTGCGCGCCACGCTGGACGAGACGCCGCCTGAACTGGTGGCCGATCTGATGGAGCAGGGGATCGTGCTGGCAGGAGGCAGTTCACAGTTGCAGGGCTTGCCCGAGCGCCTGTCTGACGAGTGCCACATGCGCGTCTATCGGGCCGAGGATCCGGTCACCTGCGTGGTGCGGGGCGCGGGCGTGATCGTCCAGGATCTGGATCGGTATCACAAGGTGCTGGCCAGCACCCAGCGCGACAGCATCTCTCAGGCTCGGCGCTCGCAAGCATAGGCGCGCCCTCGGGATGGCAGATCGGTGAAAGCTCCGCGCCAGTGGCCCCTCATCATCATCCTGGGCCTGTTGCTCGTCCTGGTCTGGCTGGTGTTCGACAGCCTTGGCCCACCCAATCCGCTGCGAGATAGCCTTTCGCGGATCATCTCTCCCCTACAACTCGCCACCAAACGCGCTTGGGAACCCGTCTCGGGGCTGTTTGCCGGTTTGCGGCGCGCATCGGATTTGCGGCGCGAGAACGAGGCCCTGCATACCGAGGTTGCCCAACTGCGCAATCAGGTGATCTTGTTGCACGAGGCGCAGATCGAAAACGAGAACCTGCGCCGGCAGTTGGGATTCAAGAGCGCCGTGCCCAACTATCAGCTCCTTTCCGCCGAGGTCATTGGCCGCGACCCCGGCAACTATCTCCAGTATTTGACCATAGACCGAGGCGCTGAGGATGGCCTCCGTCGGGGCATGCCGGTTCTCACCGATGCGGGCCTGGTGGGGCGCATCAGCCAGGTAAGCAGGAACGCCTCGCAGGTGATGCTGCTCACGGATCCGTCCTCCTCGGTGAGCGCCTTTATCCAGCGCTCCCGCGCCACCGGGATCGTGCAGGGGTACCTTGGCTCCGAGCTGATCATGCGCTACATCCCGCAGGCCGAGACGGTGGTGGTGGGCGATGTGATCCTCACCTCGGGCCTGGGGGGCTATTTCCCCAAACGCCTGGTGATCGGCCAGGTCGTAGAGGTGCGTCGTGAAGACGTAGAGATGTTCCAGGAGGCCACCATCGCACCTGCCGTGGATCTGCGCGATCTCGAATCTGTGATGGTGTTGCTGAACTTTGATCCCATTGAATTGCCGGAGGAGTAACCGTGTTCTCCGAGAAGGAGGGGCGCTCGGCCAGGGGTGTGGCGATTGGGCTCTACCTGGGGCTGCCCCTCGTTCTTCTGGTGGCTCTGGCGCAGGCGGCCCTGGTGAACGACATCCGGTTCTTGGGCGTCAAGCCGAACCTGTTCCTATTGTTCATCGTCTCCTGGGTGTTGCTTTGTGGCTTTAGACAAGGGCTGCTGCTGGGGATGATCGGGGGCATCGTGTTGGAGGTCAACTCGGGCGCGCCCTTTGGCTCTACGCTGCTGGCGCTCGCGGTTGCGATGGGCGTTGCGGGCCTGGGTGAGATCAATGCTTTCCGGGGGGCCTGGTTCCTCAAGTACCTGGTGATCCTGGGGGGCACGTTGGTCTATGGCCTGGTGTTTGTGGCCCTGTTGGGCGCCACGGGGCATCGGGCGCCTTTTGGGGCGACCCTGGCGCGCATCATCCTGCCCGAGATGGTCGCCCACCTGCTCCTGATGGCGCCGGTCTATGGGGCCTTGCACGAGATCACCCGGTATCTCGAGCCCAAGGCTGTGGAGCCATGATGCGATGATCAACCTATACGCGCGGCTGCGCACGCTCTTTTTCCGTACCCTGGTTGTGCTTGGCTTTGCCCTGATCGGATTTCGCCTGTGGGACCTGCAGGTCGTCTCGTCCGAGCAGTACCTGGATGCCGCTGATCGCAACCGCTACCGTCTGGTACCCATTGACGCCCCTCGCGGGGTCATATATGATCACGTAGGGCGCTTGCTGGTGCGCAACGTGCCTGGCTTTACCGTTAGCATCGTGCCCGGCGACCTACCCAGGGACGATGCCGAGCGAGAGCTTGTGCTGGAGCGCCTGGCCGGGCTGCTAGAGATGTCCGTGGATTCCGAGAGCCCACGAGGCATCGAGCAGATCTTGGCCGAACGCACCACAGGGCTATATCTGCCTGTGCAGATCGCCAGCCAGGTTGACCGGCAGGTGGCCTTTATCATCGAGGAACAGCATCTCGATCTGCCGGGTGTGGTGGTCACCGCGCAGCCGCAGAGGCACTATTTTGATGCGCCGCTGATGGCCCACATCGTCGGCTATATGGGGCGCATCAGCAGCGCCCAATTGGAGGCATATGTCGCTCAGGGCTATGCGCCCAACGATTCGGTGGGGGCGGCGGGCATCGAGCGCACGCAAGAAGCCGTGCTGGCGGGCGTCAAGGGGCAAAAGCATGTCGAGGTGAATGTCTATGGCCGCGAGATGGCGGTCATTGCCTATCAGCCGCCCGAGCCCGGCCACAGTGTGTACCTTACCATTGATACCGAGTTTCAGCGCGCCGTGGAAGAGGCGCTGCGCAAGGGCATGGCCGCGGCCCACTCTGAGATTGGTGTGGCCATCGCCCTAGACCCCCGCACCGGCGAGGTGCTGGCCATGGTCTCGCTGCCAACCTTTGATAACAATCTCTTTTCCGGCGGCATCTCTGTGGCGGATTTCGCGGTCCTCAACGAGGACCCCTTGCGCCCCTTGGTCAACCATGCCGTCAGCGGACAGTATCCGCCCGGCTCCACCTTCAAGATCGTGCCGGCCGCGGCGCTCTTGCAAGAGGGCGTGGTGACCACATCCACCACCTTTGAGTGCCGTGGGACCATGTTGTTGCCCAATCGGTACTTTCCCGAGGATATGAGCCAGGCCCAGACCTTTTATTGTTGGAGCAAAGTCGGCCACGGGCGCATCAATCTCGTGACGGCCATTGCCCAATCGTGCGACATCTATTTCTACCAGGCCACTGGGGGGTTTATGGACTTCCCGGGCCTGGGGATCGCCCGGCTAGGCGAATATGCCAGCATGTTTGGCTTTGGCGAGCCCACCGGCATCGAGCTCTCGGGCGAGGCCGCCGGCCTGGTGCCCAGCGACCGTTGGAAGCGCCAGATGTATGGCGAAAGCTGGTACACGGGCGATACGTACAACGCCTCTATCGGCCAGGGCTTTGTGCTTGCGACGCCGCTCCAGCTCTTGAATGCCACCGCCGCCATTGCGAATCGGGGCACGCTCTATCGCCCACAGCTCATCTCGCAAGTGGTAGATAACGACGGCAACGTAGTAAGCACCCTGACGCCCGATCCGATCCGCGCACTCGATGTGAGCCCTGAGAATATCGAGGTGGTGCGGCGCGGCATGCGCCAGGCGGTCACCGGCGGCACGGCCTGGCGGGTGAACCTGCCCGAGATCGAGGTGGCCGCCAAGACGGGCACGGCCGAGTATACCAAGCTGGATGAGCACGGCCAGGTGATCATGGATGAGTATGGCTATCTGCCCACCCACGCCTGGTTCACGGCCTTTGCGCCCTATGACGACCCGGAGATCGTGCTGGTGGTCTTTTTGGATGATGGCGGCGAGGGCTCTCAGTATGGCGCGCCCGTCGCCGAAGAGATCCTGCGAGCCTATTTCGGCATCCCACGGCCAGAAGCCCCGACAGAGCAGGCGCCATAAGAGGTGATGATCTAGTGGATGGTTCGATTTCGATCAAAGGGACCCGCGAGGGGTTGACCATCACCTTTGGGCCGGGCGACCTCCAGAGGCTCTATGAGGACCTGGCCAGGCATCTCAGGGTCCAGGGGGCCTTTTTCCGGGGCGGTCTGGTGGCGCTCGACCTGGGCCAGAGGGTTGTGGATGCGCAGCAGATCGCTTCCTTTCGGGAGCTCTTGGCCCAGCATACGATGGTCTTGCGCACCATCGTGGCCCTCAACGCCGCCACGCTGCGGGCTGCTGAGGAACTGGGCCTGCGCACCATTGGCCCTGAAGAGCAGCCCGCCCCGGTCGAGCCTCCGTCGCCGGAGCCAGAGGCGCCGCCAGAGCCGACCCCGAACCCGACCCTGGCGCGCGAGGCGATCTCTCTCGCAGGGGAGCGCGGGCTCATTTTGCGACGGCGATTGCGGGCCGGGCAGACGCTTCGCCACACAGGCAGCGTGCTCCTGATCGGCGATGTCAACGTGGGGGCAGAGATCGTTGCGGGGGGCGATGTAGTGGTGTGGGGGCGCGTGCGGGGCATAGTCCATGCTGGCTACCCGGACAATGCCTCGGCCGTCGTCTGCGCGCTAGACCTGGCGCCTATGCAGTTGCGTCTCGGCGGTCTCATCGCCCGGCCGGAAGAGGCCCCCGCCGGAGACCGCAAGGGGGTATATCCCGAAGTAGCCTATGCCCGCGAGGGCGCCATCGTGGTCGAACGCTGGACCGGCATCCGCTGGGAGGACTAGATTGACGCCAACGCGAGTGATCACCATCACCTCTGGCAAGGGCGGGGTCGGCAAGACCACCACCACCGCCAATCTCGGCGTGGCCCTGGGCAAGTTGGGGCATCGCGTCGTGGTGATTGATACCGACATCGGCCTGCGCAACCTGGATGTGGTGATGGGCCTGCAAAACCGCATCATCTATGACATTGTGGATCTGGTCGAGGGGCGCTGCCGGCTGCGCCAGGCCCTGATCCGTGACCGGCAGGTGGAGGAACTGTATCTCCTTCCGGCCGCCCAGAGCCGCGACAAATCGGCCGTCAGCCCGGCCGATATGGTGCGCATCTGCGATCAATTGCGCGGCGATTGCGATTTTGTGCTCATTGATTCGCCCGCGGGGATCGAACTGGGCTTTCGCAACGCCATCGCCGCCGCCGACGAATTCATCCTGGTCGCTACGCCGGATGCCTCTGCCGTGCAGGATGTGGATCGGGTGCTGGGGATCCTGGAGAACCAAGGGCGCTCGCAATACAGCCTGGTCATCAATCGGGTGCGGCCGGCATTGGTGCGCCGCAAGTTGATGGCCAGCCCTGATCAGGTGCTAGAGACCCTGGCCATCCGGCTGCTGGGCATCGTGCCCGAGGCGGAGGATGTGATCATCTCCAACGGCAAAGGAGTCCCCGTAGCCCACGACGAGCGCTCTCTCATCGGCCAGGCGTATCGCAACATCGCCAGACGGATGTTGGGCGAGGATGTGCCCTTTATCCCCCTGTTAGAGGGTCGCAAAAGCCTGTGGCGCAGGCTCGACCCTTTACGCTTGTTTCGCTCCTAGATTGGCGCGTTCCTAGCGATGGTATCCTTGCGCCGCTTCGATTGGCTCCTCTTTCTGCCCATGCTGCTCATTTCAGCCATTGGCTGCGCCATGATCTATAGCGCCTACGAGATCTCGCTTTCGGGCGGCCCTAGAACCGGCCTAGATAACCTGGCCCTGCGCCAGGCATTCTTTGCCCTCATCGGATTGGTGTGCTATCTGATCGCCTCGGCCCTGGACTATCGCTTGTGGGTCGCTGCGGCGCGCTGGCTCTATCCGCTCATCATCGCCATGCTCCTGGTGACTCTGGCCATCGCCGATCCTACCTTTGGGACCCGGGCCTGGCTCAACATCGGCACGTTTGGCATCCAGCCCTCAGAGCTGGCCAGGATCCTGATGATCATCGTGTTTGCCCATATCCTCGGCGCAAAAGTGCGCAATCTAGAGAGCCCCACCGCCTTTCTGATCTCGGCGGTGCTCTTGCTACCCATCGTGGCGCTGGTCTATCTCCAGGTGGATTTTGGCATGGCGCTGATGATGTGCCTCATCTGGATAGGGATGGTGTTCTTGGCCGGGGTGCGCTGGCGACACCTGGCGGTGGTGGCCACGGCGGCGGCAGCGGCGATCCCGCTGGTGTGGTTCCAACTCGAAGCGTACATGCGCGGGCGCATCTTTCACTTTTTGTATCCCGGCCAAGACCCCTCTGGGGCGAGCTACAATGTGAACCAGGCCCTCATCAGCATCGGTTCCGGCGGATGGTGGGGCAAGGGGTTTGGCCAAGGCACCCAGAGCCAGCTCCAATTCCTGCGCGTGCGGCATACGGACTTTATCTTTTCCGTCTTTTGTGAAGAGTTTGGCTTTATCGGCGCCATATTGCTGATCCTGCTCTTTGCCGTGTTGGTGCTCCGCCTGCTCCACATCGCCGATGGCGCGCGAGATCGCTCTGGGCGGTTGATCGCCGGGGGCGTGGCCGTGGGCCTGTTTGCCCAGGTATTCATCAATCTGGGGATGAATGCCAACATTTTGCCGGTTACCGGTCTGCCGCTTCCTATGGTAAGCTCTGGGGGCAGCTCGCTGATCGCAACCATGCTGGCGTTGGGGCTGGCCCAAAGCGTGGCCATGCGCCAAAAGCCGCCCGATAACCCGTTGCTCTAGCCGGAGAGGGAGAGATCCATGACAGATGCAGCCGTTCGCGTGCGCTTTGCCCCCAGCCCCACGGGCTATTTCCACCTGGGCGGGGCCCGCACCGCCCTATACAACTGGCTCTTTGCCCGGCGCCACGGCGGCTCTTTTGTGCTGCGCATCGAGGATACCGACCGCACCCGTTACCATCCCGAAGCGCTGCTGGATCTGGTGGAGAACCTGCACTGGCTGGGCCTGCAATGGGACGAGGGCCCGGAGGTGGGCGGCAACTATGGCCCTTACTACCAGTCGGACCGCACCGGCATCTATCAGCAGTATGCCGAGCAACTGATCCGCGATGGCAAGGCGTACCGCTGCTATTGCACGCCCGAGCGCCTGGCGGCCCTGCGCGAGGAGCAGCGCCGGCAAAAGACCAAGCCCGGCTATGATCGGCGCTGTCGCTGCCTGACCCAGGCCCAGATCGCCCAATACGAGGCCGAGGGGCTGCGGCCGGTAGTGCGCCTGATGGCTCCCATCGAGGGCCAGACAGCCTTTGACGACCTGCTGCGGGGCCGGATCGTGGTGGATAACGCCGAGCTGGATGACCTCATTCTGCTCAAATCCGACGGTTTCCCCACCTATCACCTCGGCGTTGTGGTGGATGACCACCTGATGGAGATCAGCCATGTGCTGCGCGGCGACGAGTGGCTTTCCTCGGCGCCCAGGCATGCGCTGCTCTATGACGCCTTTGGCTGGCCCATGCCCGAGCACGTACACTTGCCCACCATCCTGGACCCCTCTGGCAAGGGCAAGCTGAGCAAGCGCAAGCAGCGGGTGCCCGGCGAGCCCGAGATGCTGACCTATATCCACGAGTTCCGCCAGGCGGGCTATCTGCCCGAGGCGCTGGTCAATTTCCTGGCGCTGGTGGGCTGGTCCTATGATGCCGAGACCGAGTTCTTTACGCGGCAAGAGCTGATCCGCTACTTTGAGCCGGAGCGCGTGAGCAAATCGCCCGCCGCCTTTTCCTATGACAAGCTGGATCACATGAACGCCGTCTATGTCCGGGGCCTGGGCGATAACGACCTGGCCAACCGGATGCTACAGGTCTTGCGCAGGGCGGGGCTGGATGCCGATCTGATGACCGTGCTGCGCTTTACGCCCCTGGTCAAAGAGCGTATCCGCGTCCTGAGCGACGCGGTGGAGTGGCTGGACTTTGCCTTTGCCGAGAGCATCGCCCTGGACCTGCAAGAGCTGGTGCAAAAGGGGATGGGCCGCGAGGGCACGCTGCAAGCCTTGCGCGCCGCCGCCGATGCGCTCGATGCGCTGCCGGTCTTTGGCGATCCCGCCATCGAAGAGGCGCTGCGCGCGCTGGCCGAGGCCAACGGCTGGAAGCCGCGCGAGTTCTTTGGCGCCGTGCGCACGGCGGTCACGGGCAAGCGCGTCTCGCCGCCCCTGTTCGAGACCCTGGCCATCCTGGGGCGTGAGGTGACGGTGCAACGGCTCCGGCGCGCCGCCGAGGCCCTGGCCCAGGCAGCGTAACCGCAAGGAGAGGGGATGCCCGATCTCACGCTCCGGTCACAGATGGCGCACGCGCGCGGGCGGCTCGCCGTCGGCGATCCACGCAGCGCCGTCGCGGTGGGGCGGCGCATCCTGGAGACCTACCCCCGCTGCGTGGCGGCCTATGCCCTGCTGGGCGAGGCGCTGCTGCAACTTGGGCGCCTGGATCGCGCACAAGACCTGTTGTTGCGGGCCTGGGGCGCCTGCCCGGAGACGGCGTCTGTCTGCCTGGCGTTGGCTGCCATTGCCGGGCAGCGCGGCGAGACCGCCGTCGCCCGGGCCTGGCGAGAGCAGGCCGGGGACCTGCTGCCCGAGGGCGGGCGCGAGGCGCCCGAACCGCCTGCAGGGGCGCCATTCCGTGGTTGCCAGCCCCTCATGCCCCTGACGCGCACGAGTCTGGCGCGCCTATGGCTGCGCCAGGGGCTGGCCGCGCGGGCCGCGCGCGAGCTGCGGGCGTTGCTGGCCGAGCAGCCAGGGCGCTATGACGTGCAGGTGACCCTGGCGGAGGCCCTCTGGCGGGCGGGCGCTGAGGCAGAGGCGGCGCGCCTTTCGCAAGAGATCGTGGCGGCGCACCCGCACTGCCTCAAGGCGCTCTTGATCCTGGGCAAGCGCCGGCTACACGGCGAGCAAGACGCCCAGGCGCGCCGCTGGCTGTTGGATGCCCAGGCGCTGGACCCTGAGAACAGGCTGGCGCAGGAGCTTTTTGGGGCCGATACGCCCCTGCCGCCCCGCACGGCGCGTCTGCCCTACCGTGATAAAGAGTTGCCCCCTCTGGAGTTGCCCTATGGCGACGACGAGGATGATGGAGAGCTTGACTGAGACGCGCGCTGCATGCGTGCCCGCTCAGCTTGCAGATATTCCGATTGGTTGGATCGTTTGGCGTACAAAAGCAGAGGAGGTTTGAGGCGCGTGATGGAACGAACACTGGTCATCGTCAAGCCGGACGGGGTGCAGCGCGGGCTCATCGGAGAGATCACGGGGCGCCTGGAGCGTCGCGGGCTCAAGCTGGTGGGCATGAAGCTGATGCAGATCGGCCGCGAGCTGGCCGAGACCCACTATAGCGTTCACCAGGGCAAGCCATTCTATGACAGCCTGATCGCTTATATTACCTCGGCGCCGGTGGTGATGCAGGTGTGGGAGGGGCCCAGCGCCATCGCGGCGGTGCGGCGCACCCTGGGCGCCACCAATCCCACCGAGGCCAATCCGGGCACCATCCGCGCTGACTATGGCCTGGATGTGGAACGCAACCTGACCCACGGCTCTGACGGTCCTGAGACCGCCGCCCGCGAGATCGGGCTCTTTTTCCGGCCCGAGGAGCTGCTGGAGTGGTCGCGCTGCACCGATCCCTGGATTCTGCGCTAGGCGATGCGCACCACCGTCTTGGCGGCGCTCCACAGTTGCTCCAGCCGATAAAAGCCGCGCTGCTCGGGCGAAAAGAGGTGCACCACCACGGCGCCATAATCGAGCAGCGTCCAGCCCGAGTCGCCCCCCTCGACGGATAGCGGGCGCAAGGCGAACTCGGCGCGCATCTGTTCGGTGACTTGATCCACAATCGCCCGGCGCTGGCGTTCGGTCTCGCCGGTGGCGATGATGAAATAGTCGGCGATGGTGGTCACCTCGGCGATATCCAGCAGTAGGATGTCGGAGGCCATCACCCCCGTCATCAGGTCAATGATGGCATGCGCCATTTCGTTGGGTTCCAGAGCGTTCCTCCTAAGGATGGTGTGCAAAGGGCGTCCACGGACGCCCTTTGCCAAGCATATTGGGATTGTACCATAGCCCATTTTCAACGTAAACTGGCCCCAGAGGAGCGCGCGGCGCGCCGCCAATAACAGGGGGAGAGTTCCTTTGCGACAAGCCGAGGTGCAGACCCGCTTTCTCAAGAGCTTTGGGCGACTCTTTCCCCAATTCAAGTTTCGCGGCATTCGCCATTTTCCGGCGCGCTCGCGCGACCCCTATCAGTTGGCATTGCGGCTGGCCTTTGGCAAGCCCGAAGTAGAGATAGACATGCTCTGCGTGATCCTGCCCACGGGCGATCCCCCAGAGGTGCGTCGTTTCCTGGCGCAGATCGCCCTCGAGCAGGGGGCGCTCCAGGGGCAGGGGCTGGCCGTGCTCGTTGCGCCCCGGCTAGACCGTGAGGCCCAAATGCTCTGTCGCGATGCGACCGTGGGCTATTTCGACCTGGCGGGCAACGCGAGCTTGCAGACCGGGCAGCTCTATATCGAGATCGCCGGAGAGCGCAACGACCCAGAGCAAAAGCGCACCATTCAGACGCCCTTTGAGGGCAAGTCTGAGCGCGTGGTGCGCCGCTTGTTGCTGGAGCCTGGCCGTGTGTGGAGCATGCGCGACCTGGCCTCCGCCGCCGAGGTGAGCCTGGGGCTGGCCAGCATGGTCACTAGCACGCTTACCGAGCTGGGCGGCGTGCTCAAGGGGCGCAATGGCCTCTCGGTGATGGATCCGGGCCTGCTGCTGGATGCCTGGTCCGACCGCTATGACCTGCGGCGCAGCCCCTTTCGCACCTGGCGCTCGGACAAGGATGCCGAGTTGCTCCAGGTGGAATTGGGGAGCTTGCGCCTGTCCGGCGATGAGCGCTATGCCCTGACCCTCTGGTCAGGGGCACAACGGCTGCTGCCCTTTGATGAGCCCACCAACCATCTGGCCCTCTACTGGTCAGGCGAGCCCCCGGCCCTGGCCCAGCGGTTGCGTCTCTCCGAATCGGTGGGGCGCACGGCCGTGTTCGTTTTTACGCCGTATGACGAGGGGGTCTTTTGGGAGGCCCGGCGCTGTCGCGATGGCGCCATCGCCGCGCATCCATTGCAGCTCTACCTGGATCTGGCCTCGGGAGATGAAAAAGAGGTGCTCCTGGCTCAGCGCGTGCGCGAGCGATTCCTGGAGCGCTGAGAAGTGGCCGCGCACTGACAGATGGCCAGGATCAGCATCTCCAGCGCCAGCACCGGCTCGATTTGCCCCGTCTTGATGCCCTGATCCACCTCGACGGTGCGCTCCATGAGCCCGGCCAGGTCATCAAACGAGAACAGGGCCGCCTGCCGGAGGAGTTTGTCCACCACAAAGCGCGCCAGGCTCAGCCGCTTGCCGATAGCGGCCGACGCCAATCCCTCGTTCTCTTGCAGGTCTTTGGCCGCCAGGATCAGGCGCAACTGCCGGGCGACCATGGTCAGCAGGTACAGCGGTTGGGCGTCGCCGTCCAACAGGGTGTGGAACAGCTTGAGGGCTGTGCGATGGTCGCCCAGGCCCAGGGCATCCACCATGCCAAAGATGTCGGTCTGGGGCCAAACGCTCACCAGGGCGCGCACGTCCTCGGCGCGAACCGAGCCCGCATAGGCGGCCCGGCCTGCCAGCTTGGCCAGCTCTTGATCTATGGCCCGCAGGTTGTTGCCCACCAATTCGATCAGCAGCGCCACGGCCTGGGACTCGATGGCCACCCCGTGGGTGCGGGCGCGCTGGGCCACCCAGCGCCTCAGCTCATCGCTCCTGGGGGCGAGCTGGGCGTATTCGCGGATCACGGCGCCTGGCATCCCTTGGGCCTTGGCCAGCAACAGGTTGTTTTTGGCCAGCGCGCCCGCTTGGACGAATACGAGCCGCGTCGTCTCGGGCATGTTCGGGAGGTAATCGGCCAGCCGTTGGGCCTCCTGGGCCGCCCCGGCGCGATCATAGCGCGAGAGCATATCGTGGACGATCACCATGCGGCGCTGGGTCAGAAAGGGCAGCGTATTGCAGGCGTTGATCAGCTCCTCCAGCGGGAGGTCGCGCCCATCCAGGCTGGAGGTGTTGAGATCGCCCAGATCCTCCTCGGCCATGCGCGCCCGCAGGCTCGAGACCGCCTCGGAGCGCAGCAACTCTTCGTCGCCGTAGAAAATGTAGAACATGCTCACTCGTGGCGGATGTTGACGCGGTGCACGGGCACGCCGCCGCGCATCTGCTTTTCGATGCCGATGACCGTTGCCCCCGACAGATCTGCGCTGGTGAACAAGCGAGCCTGGGCAGCGCGGTTGAGGGGCTGGCCAAAGGCGGCAACTGCCGCTATCATAGAGAGCGCCAGCAGGTGAGGCGACCGCCGGCCCTTGCCCGTTGCCGAGACGAGCCGGTAGGCTGCCGCCGCCAACAGCGCCGTCACAACCAGGTTGGTGCCGCAGTGCGGGTGTATCGCCAGGTCGCGCTGGCCGCCCTGCAAAGCCCGCAACCCCTCCTGGGTGGCCCAGGCCAGCGCCTCGGTGTCAACCTGGCCATACATGGTAAAGCCATCCCAGTCGCTGCGGGCCACCAAGCGCCATCTTTGGGGAAGCCTCCCCAACAAGTGCATGGCGGCGTGTTCGATGGCATGGTTGCGCTGGAAACGTTGGAACGGCGATAGCTGCATGTTGTGCGCCTCGGCTTTCGGTTGGTTGACCGCTTGACGTCAGTATAGCACAATCGAGCGCCCGCTGTAGAGCGGAAGGGTGGCTTGCCCGCGCAACACACACCGGGGAGGGAATATCGGTGGAGCAGATCAAGATCGTCATCAGCGACCTGCACCTGGGGGCGGGGCGCGTGCATGAGGGCAACCGGCTGGAGGATTTCGACCAGGATGCCGCCTGGGCCGAGCTGCTCGATGGTCTGGCTGCGGAGAGCCAGCGCCGCCGCGCGCCGGTAGAGTTGATCCTGGCGGGCGACATTCTCGAGTTCCTGCAGGTGCCCGCCCTGCCGCCCGACGAGCCTTTTGATCCGCAGCGCGCCTATCCGGGCGAGCTCTATGCCCCCTCTGATAGCGCATCCTCCCTGCACAAGCTGGAGCTGATCATGCAGGGGCACCCGCGCTTTTTCGAGGCGCTGGCCGCCTTTCTTTCCCTGGCGCCCCGACGCCAGGTCTGCCTGATCAAGGGCAACCACGATGTCAACCTGCACTGGCAGAGCGTGCAGGACGCCTTGCGCGCCGCGCTGGGCGCCGAGGGGGAACGCAGCGATTGCCTCGCATTCGCCGAACGCTACATCTCCCGCGAAGGGATCTATGTCGAGCACGGCAACCAGTACCTGGAATGGGTCAACCGCTGGCCCGATTTCGAGCAACCCCACGATGCCAAGAACCCTGAAGAGCTATATATGCCGGCCGGCTCGCGCTTTGTGTACCTGTTCTTCAACGAGGTCGAGCGCCAGCACGCCTGGATAGACGGGGTCAAGCCGATCACCGCCCTGATCTGGTATCTCCTGGCGCTGGATTTCCCCTTTGCCGTGCGGGCGCTGCGGCTGTTGCTGCGCCTGGCGCCCACCCTGATCCTGGATAGTCTGCCCCTGGCTTGGGCCCTGGCGCGGCTGCTGGAGGCGCGCCAACAGGTGGTGGATCGCCTGGACGACCGGGAGCAGATGGCCGCCCTGGAGCGCAACATCAAGGAGCGTGCCGCGTTCTACAACGAGAGCGACGCGGGGCTGGAATTGTACGGCGTGCCGCGCGAGGGCCAGCCGTTGAGCCATTTTCGCGCCTATGGCCACAATGTGCTTCCCCGGGGCCAGGAGGAGCAGCAGGCCCAGCGCGACCTGCTGGCGCGCGTTGCCGCGCAAAAGGCGGCCCAGGAAGGCGCCCGCGTGGTGGTCATGGGCCATGTGCACGAGGCCCGCGAGGCCGATCTGCCGGGCGGCGCCATCTATATCAACACCGGCACCTGGACGTGGAGCATGGATATGGCGGGCGCCGATTATGCCACCTGGCAAGAGCTCTTTCGGCGCCCCGAGCGGTTCGTGGGCGCGCGCCGCCTGACCTATGCGCGCATCGAGTACGATGCCGAGGGCGCGCCCAGCGCCCGCCTGCTCGAATTCACGCCCAAGCCGCCCCGCCGCCCGTCCTTGTTGCGCTCCTTGGTGCGCTGGATGCTGGGAAAGCCGAATCGCCAAGAGTAAAGAGAGGAGCTTGCCGGTGCAGAAAGACAACAGCGCGCTGCGCGTGCAGATCTTTGGAGCGCACCCGGACGATTGCGATATCCGCGCCGGAGGGGTGGCCACCCTGTATGCCCGGGCAGGGCATCAGGTGCAGATGGTTTCGCTGACCAACGGCGCCGCCGGGCACCACGAGATGGGGGGCGCACCCCTGGCCTGGCGCCGCCGCCAGGAGGCTGCCGCCGCCGGAGCCACCCTGGGCTGTGAGTATCTCGTCCTCGATTACCCCGATGGCGGGCTGGAGCCGTCGTTGGATGCCCGCGCCGAGGTGGTGCGCCTGATCAGGCGGTTTCGGCCTGATCTCATCTTGGCGCCCCGCCCGTGGGACTATCACCCCGATCACCGCGCCGCTGCGCAGCTCGTGATGGATGGCATGTTCCTGGCCACGGTGCCTAACGTGGTCTCGGATGAGCCGCACATGGCCCGGATGCCGGTGGGGGTGTATGTGTGGGATGGCTTTCAACGGCCCTATCCCTTTACGCCCGATCTGGTGGTGCGCATTGATGACGCGCTGGATTACAAGCTGGCCGCCTTGCACTGCCACACCTCGCAGGTATACGAGTGGCTGCCCTACAACGCGGGCGCGCTGGACCAGGTGCCCCAGGGCGAGCAGGAGCGCCTTGCGTGGCTGCGAGGCTGGTACATGGCGCGTTCGGCGCACCTGGCCGAGCAGTATCGCCCCCAGTTGGCGCAACGCTATGGCGTTGCACAGGCTGAGGCAGTGCAGGCCGTGGAGGCATTCGAGGCCAGCGAGTACGGCGCGCCGCTGACGCCCGCCGCCGCAGAGCGGCTCTTTCCTTTCTAGCCAGCCAAAGCGGTGGGATGGGGGCGGCCTCTGTGGCCCTCTCTCCCATGCGGGAAAACATGAATATAAAGTAATAGAGCCCCCTCTACCATAAAGTTGTGGGAGAGGGTGGAGGCAAGACTCGCCTGGGAGGCGAGTCTTGCGGGGGTGAGGGCAGTTGCAGTTGCATCGTGACTGTGGAGGATAGCCGGTCAACAGCGGCAACTGGGCATGTCCCGGACCCTTGCGGTCGCTTGGCGCCCTTGGGCGATGTATAATGCCCCTGGCCCAAGCTGGGCGCAAGGCTGAACCACGAAAAGGAGAGCCATGAAGATTCGAGAGATCCGCGCGTTCCCCATTGACATCACCCCGCGGCCCAAGACCAAGCCCCGAGTGGAGCCCCATCTCGACGGCGCTTTCGTCTCGCCCACCTGGCGTTACCCAGAGTTCGCCAAGGCAGGGCGCGGCCGCTCACCCCACACCCGTTGGGGGCGCATCGCCTGCATCGTGACGGCGGAGAACGGCGCCTGGGGCATGGGGCTCAGCATCCTCTCCGGCCCGGTGCAGAGCATCATCGAGGACTTTATCGGCCCCTCCCTGGTGGGCGAGGACTGCATGGCCACGGAAAAGCTGTGGGACCTGATGAACCGCATGACCGCCTCCTTTGGCAGCGCCGGGCTGGCCAGCTATGCCATCAGCGCCGTGGATACGGCCCTGTGGGACCTCAAAGGCAAGCTCCTGGAGAAACCGGTGTACGAGCTGCTGGGCGGCCCGCAAAAAGACCGCATCTACTGCTATGGCAGCAACACCATCCTCTCCTATGGCCTGGAGGCCAGCCTGGAATGGTTCCTGGAGCTGGGGTTCAAGGCCGTCAAGATCTTTATGGATGCCGGCCCCTGGGATGGGCTAGAGGGCCTGAACCGCACCGAGGAGCGGGTGGCCCGCGCCCGCGAGATCGTCGGCGATAGCGTCGAGCTGGCGCTCGATTGCTGGATGTCGCTGGATGTGGATTACGCCGCGCGCCTGATCGAGCGGCTGCAGCCCTACCGGCTCAAGTGGATCGAGGATATCCTCATGCCGGAGGATCAGGAGAGCTGGGTGCGCCTGCGGCAGCGCGCGGGCAGCCAAACCCTGGCCACCGGCGAGCACTGGTACACCCCCTATCCCTTTGCCAAGGCGGCCAGCCAGGGCACCGTGGACATCTTTCAGCCGGACGTACTCTGGGCGGGCGGCATCAGCGGCGCCCTGCGCATCTGCCACATCGCCGAGGCATTTGGCCTCTCGGTCATCACCCACGGCGGCATGAACTTTCCCTATGGGCAGCACCTGGCCTACGCCATGCCCGCCATTCCCTGGGGCGAGCGCTCTGAGGGCGTGGCGCCTCCCGGCGTGCCCCTGGAGGAGATGGTCTTTTTGCCAGGCACGGCGGTCATCAAGGATGGCTACCTGATCCCCAGCGACGCCCCCGGCTTTGGCCTGGAGGTCACCCTGGACTGGCTGGAAAAGGCGGCCGTCAAGTAATCGCGCACGGCGATTGCGCCGCGCCGCCCTATGTGCTAGACTCGCCCCCTGTGCGTACACCCATGTACACAGGGGGCGTCTCTATGGCTCGCACGCGAACGGCACAGATCGGGGACATGTTGCGCCTGGGCCCCCGCGCCCTGGAGCTCCTGGCCGGCTACGGCCTGGTGATCCTGGGCGCGGCGCTATGGGGCGCCCTGGGCCTCTTTTACCATGTCGTCATCGGGCGCTATGGCCTGACGCCTCTGGAGGCGGTCTTTTGGCGGGCGCTGCTGGCGGCCCTGTTCCTGGCCGCGTGGCTGGCCTGGCGCGAGCCCGCTGCGCTGCGCATCCGGCGCCGCCACATCAGCTTTTTCCTCCTGTTTGGCCTCTTGGGCGTGGCGGCCACCTATAGCATCTATGCCTTTGCGATCAGCGCGGTTGGGATGGGGGTGGCGGCGGTGCTCCAGTACACGGCGCCCGCCTGGGTGGCGCTGTTCAGCGTCATCGTGTGGCGCGAGAGCCTGGGGCGCGAGCGGCTGGCGGCCCTGGCCCTGGCCCTGGCGGGCACCACCCTGGTGGGCCGCGCCTATGACCTGGATGCGGCGCGCCTGAACCTGCTGGGCGTGGCGGCGGCCCTGGCCTCGGGCGTCATCTATGCCGCCTATGTGCTGTTCATCAAGAGCGCCACGCAGCGCGGATACGGGGCGCGCACCGTGTTGGTCTATGCCTTGGCGACGGGGACCTTCTTTTTGCTGCCTCTGCAATCGCCGCGCAGCCTGGCCCTGATCGGCTCCGAGCCGGTTCTGATTCCCTGGCTCCTGGCTTTGGGGTTGGTCACCATCGCGGCTGGGCTGGCGTTCAATGCGGGGCTCAAGCGCGTCTCGGCCAGCAGCGCCAGCATCGTGGCCACCATCGAGCCGGTGACGGCCATGTTCCTGGGCTGGGCCGTCTTGGGCGAAGGCCTGGAGGGGCCACAACTGCTGGGCGCCTGCTGCGTATTGGGGGCTGTGGCGGTGTTGCAGCGCCGCCGCAAGCGATAGGGGCTAATCTGCCAGCTCTAGCACCAGCACATATCGCCCGGCAAAGGTCTGGGCGGGCTCGCCGGGCTGGCGTCCGCTGCAAAAGAACAGGATGAACGCGCGCTGTGGGTCGGGAAAGGGCGCCACATACTCGCTCAGGCGGCTGGCCTTGTCCTGATAGTAGGCCACATCGGCAGCGCCCATGCGACGCGCCCGCACCAGGCGGAACCGGGCCGTGACGCCGCCCTGGGTAAAGGTGAACTCGCGCCCCAGCAGGCGTTCCAGGCGCGCCTCGATCTCGGCCAGGGGGCGCGGCGCGTGCAGGTTGCCTTCGATGAGCTGGCGCAACGGCTCGGCCTCTAGCACGCGGCCTGTGCCGATCACCACACCGTCATGTACGTTCAACACCAAGCTGCCGCTGGCGGTATCGGGATACACGAATACGTTGCCGCCGTACTCGGTGACAAAGCGTTGATACTGGGCGCCGCGAATGTCCGCCACCAGGATCTCTAGATCGTCAAAGCGGGTCAGGGCGTCGCCATCCAGGCTGGCGGGATAGGCGATGCTCAGCGGAGCGCGGGGGTTGGCCAAGTCGAGGCCGCCGATGCGATAGCGCAGCTCGGGGGGCAGCACGGTTTGCTGCGGGCGTGGGGCTGCCGTGGGCGGCGCGGCTGCGCGCGGCGTGGCCGTGGCGGGGTGGCGCGTGGCGGTGCGGGTCGCGGTCGCCGTGGGCAGCGCCGTCGCCGTTGCTGTGGGCGATGCCGTGGGCGTACGCGTAGGCGTCCTCGTTGCCGTAGGCGTGGGGCTGGCCGTGGCCAACGCCGATGGCGTCAGCGTCAGGGTCGCCGTGTGGGTGGGCTCGGGCGTCCAGGTGGCTGCTTGCATAGGGGAGACGGTCTCCAGCGCCACGGCCGTGGGCTCGGGGCTGCGGCAGGCCGCCAACAGGCAGACCGCCAGGCCGAGAGCCCAGAGAATGGACAGAGAGCGACGGTTGCCTGGAATGTTCATGGGGCTATTCTACCGATCCGGCAGGGAGCGCACAAAACCGGGATCTGGGTGGAGCGGGGCAGCAGGCAGATATCTCGAGAGGGGCGCGATGGATAACAGGCCGACGCAAAACAAGGTCGCCGCGTACATCACCCAGGGCGACCGCCTGCTGGTGTTCCGCCACCGGGATGCGCCCGAGGCGGGCATCCAGGTTCCGGGGGGCAGCATCGCGCCCGGCGAAGAGCCCCTGGCGGCGGCCCTGCGCGAAGCCCGCGAAGAGACCGACCTGACCGAGTTGGCCCTGGTGGCAACCTTGGGCCGTCGCATCCACGATTTTGCCCATTTGGGCGTGGCGGCCCTCCAGGATCGCCACTATTATCACCTGCGCTGCGAGCAGCCGACGCCGGAGCGTTGGCTGGCCTGGGAGACCGATCCCTCCGATGGCAGCCCGGGGCCCATCGCTTTCGAGCTGTTCTGGGCGCCGCTGGATGCTGTGCCGCCCCTGGCGGGCGAGCTGGGCGCCCTGCTGGGCGCCATCGGGGGCCGCGAGGATCATTCGAGCCCGTTATCAAGGGAGGTCCAACAGATGAACCTGCTAGACATCGTCCGCCGCGAGGCCAAGCCCGAGCCCTGGGCCGAGGGGGACAAGATCCCCTGGAACGACCCGGCCTTTAGCGCCCGTATGCTGTCCGAGCACCTGGTCCAGGATCACGACGCCGCCAGCCGCCGCACCGCAACCATCGAGCGCCAGGTGCAATGGATCCACACGCATGTTTTGCAGGGGCGGGCGGGCCGCGTGCTGGACCTGGGCTGCGGGCCCGGGCTGTATGCCCAACGCCTGGCCGCCCTGGGCCACACGTGTCTCGGCATTGACTTTGGCCCGGCCTCCATCGCCTACGCGCGGGAGCAGGCCGCTGCCGTCGGCGCCGACTGCACCTATATCGAGGGCGATATCCGCACGACGCCTTTTGGTCCCGACGCGAGCTATGACCTGGCGATGCTGATCTATGGCGAGCTGAACGTCTTTCGGCGCGCCGATATGGTGGCGATCCTGAGCCGGGCGCGCCGGGCTCTGGCCCCCGGCGGACGTATCCTGCTAGAGCCCCACACCTTTGAGGCGGTGCAAGAGGTCGGCGCGGGCCCTGCCACCTGGTATAGCAGCCGCAGCGGGCTGTTCTCCGAGCGGCCACACCTGCTGCTCTACGAGCCGCTCTGGCGCGAGGAGCAGGCCATCGCCATCGAACGCTACTTTGTGGTGGATGCCGAGACGGGCGCCGTGACCCGCTATGCCTCTGCCATGCACGCCTATAACGAGGAGGGCTATCGTCGCCTGCTGGCCGAGGCGGGGTTCGGTGAGGTAACGTTCTACCCCTCGCTCATCGGCGAGCCCGATCCTTCGCAAAAGGCGCTGCTGGCCATCGTAGCGCAGCCATAGCGCGGGGCGTTGAGCGAGCTTGGCTTTGAGCGCCTCCCTGCCAGTATCAGTTCGGAATTTGGGGGGGGGGAAAAGCGGCCAACACGTTGCGGACGGCGGCGGCGAACCGTGGAGGGCGGGCGTCCCGCCCGCCACGATGCGTACGCAGCGTAACGCGCAGTGCAACTGCGCGCTCAAGCCGAGTGAGTGCTCACCGATTGCGGGATGTGGGCATCACCGTCCTGAGCAGTCAAGAACCCATCCCCTCAAATCTGAGCAGTTACCCCTGCCACAGTGGTTGACTCGGCCTTGTGGCAGGGCTATCATTTGGCATACGGCGGCCAGACGGGCCAGCCCAACTTGGCTGGCGGCTACCTGGCGCAGCGCAAAGGAGCGCCATGATTCTGCTGAACCCTGCTGACTATGCCCGGGTGATGCCGCTCTTTGATACGTATTGGTACCTGCGCCCCGTGATCTATGCCGTGTTGGAGGGCACCCAGCCAGGCGAGGTGCTGGTGGATGACCCCGCCCAGCCGGAGACGGCGGTGTTGTGGGGCGACTTTTTCTATCTTGCCGGAGATGCCGACAACGACGCGTTCAATGCCGCCTTGGTGGATCGGATCACCCAAGAGGCCGTGCCGAATCGCGAGCACATCCTGGTTTACGGGGCGCATGAGCGCTGGCTCGCCGTTCTGCCCGAGCTCCTGGGGCCACTGGGCGTGCATCAGCTTGCGCGCAGCGTCTTTGCCTTTGATGCGGACGCTTTTCGGCAGCGCGCAGCCGCGTTGCGCAGGCCCCTGCCCGGGGGCTTGACGCTACGGCCCTTGGATGAGGCTACAGCCCTGCAAGTGGGCGGCATCCCCGAGCTATGGGGCAGCGTAGAACAGTTCTTGGGGCACGGCTGGGGCTATTGCGTGCTGCAGGGCGACGAGTTCGTCAGCAGTTGCCAGACGGTGTTCGTGGGCGATGGGAGCGCCGAGATCGGCGTGGGCACCCGAGAGCCCTATCGCCGCCAGGGGTTCGCCAGGGCCGTGGCCTGCGCAACGCTGGAAGAGGCTCTGCGGCGCGGCATTCTGCCAGAGTGGGGCTGCGTCTACAACCCGGCCTCCGGCGCGCTGGGCCAATCCCTGGGGTTCACGCCCCTGTCCGATGTGCCTTTTTTCTATGTGCGAGGCGCTCGAGGGCGAGCGTAAAAAAGGGGAAAAGGGCGCGCCGTTGACCCGGCCTCCCGCGCCGGGTATCATACGGCGTGTACGTGGCGCTGCGTCCAGACGAGTCACCCGCACGCACGTTGGAGGACCACCTCCATGCCGCAACCGACCTTTGACGCGCTGTTTGCCCAGGCGCCGGCTGCCCAAAAGGAGGCGCTGCAACGCTTTTGGCGCGGGCACGCCCCACAGGAGTGCGTCATTGGCAATGCGCGCTGGCGCTACCTGTGCGTGGGCCAGGGACGGCGCACCGTGCTCCTGTTGCCCCACGCTCTGGCCCCGGCGGATATCTGGTTTCACCTGGCCGGAGCGCTGGCGCCCCACTATCGCTGCCTGATCCCCGATGGCTATGCGCTCCAAGGGGTATACGACGCCGATCTGATCTGCGAGGCGCTGGTGCACATCATCGAGGCCGGGGGCGCCTTTTCGGCAGCCGTCATCGCCCACGGCGCAGGCGGCAGCGTGGCCCAATTCCTGTTGCAGCGCTATCCTCACCGGGTACAACACCTGGTGTTGTGCCACAGCGTGGCCCTGGATAGCCAGGCGCCCATGCCGCTGCGCACCTGGAGGCCCTTGCTCGGCTGGGCGCCTTGGGCGCTGTTGCGCCCTCGATTGTTCGCTGCCCTGGCGCCCAACTTGCCAGAGGGGCTGCGCTGGTCGGCCTTTGCCCGCGCCTATCTGCAATGGATGACCCAGGACCTGGATCAAGGAAAGGTGCAACGTTTTGTTCAAGCCGAAGGGGATATGCGCCAGCGTTTCGAGCTACGGCCTGCCGTGGAGCCAGGCTGGCCCGGCCGCGTGCTGGCCATCGCCTCCACAGATGACCCCTTGTCCTACGATAGCCTGGCGTTCTTGCGCGAGCGCTACCCGCGCTGCCAGGCCGTGGCCTGGAACGCCGGCGGCCATTGGGCGCCCCTGCTCTTTCCCGAGCATCTGGCCGAACAGGTGCGACGCTTTTTGACAGGCGAGGCGCTTCAGACGCGCCCCAGCGCGTCAGCGCGGCCCTGAGCCGCCACGCCGGGGGCGGTTGCCCGGACGGGTGTCGGGTCGGCCGGGTCGTTCGGGTCGACCAGGGCGTTCGGAGCGTGCGCCCTGGCGCGGCCTGTCGGAGCGAGGCGTGCGCTGGGGCCGCTGAGGCGCCGACGACCCCTCGCCGCCCTGGCGCGGGCGCTCTTCGGCAACCTGGCCGCCGACGCCCCAGTGGCTGCGCGGCACCTCGCGGATCACCACCTGCACGGCCTGGGCGGGCACGCCCACCTGCACAAAGCTATCGGTAATTCCCTTGATCAGTTGCCGCGCGCGGTCTGGCCCGAAACCCTGCCATACGGTTACATCTACAATGGGCATGTCGCCTCCTGGGGTTCGCGTTCGAGAGTTGACCTTCACTGTAGAGCAGATGGTCAAGGGCGTCAAAAGCCGACGCTAGGCGCATGAATGCGTACGCAGCGTACTTGTGCCCCCGACGATTTTTCGCAGGACGGGTTACCATAACCACGGCTTTGACATCGCCCTGGGTCGGCTGTGGCTGCTGCTTGACATGGCCTCTCCTAGCCCTTACAATGGCCTCAGCTTGTTGAATGTCGAATCCATTGGAGGCTAGCGTGCAAGAGACCGATCCCTATCGAGATATCATCCAAGAAGCCATCGAGCGCGAGATCGAGGCCCGCGAGCTGTACACAAGCTTGGCCAAGCGTGTGGCCAGCACACAGGCCCGAGAGCTGCTGGAAGACCTGGCTACCCAGGAGGAAGGGCATCGCCGGCGGTTGGCGGCGCTTTTGGAAAGGGGCTTTTCACCCGAGTTGCTGGAGCGCCAGAGCAGACGGGTCATGGATCTGCGCATCACAGATTTTCTCCAGGAGCCCAAGTTGGATGAGAGCGCCGATGTGCAGCAGGTCTTGATCGTGGCGGGCAAGCGCGAGACGGGCAGCTATGACCTGTACTCGGCCCTGGCCAGCATCGCCGAGGATCAAGAGATGGAGGCCCTCTTCCGCTACCTGGCGGAGCAGGAACTCCAGCATAAGCATCGCGTCGAGAGCCTGTACGAAGAGCTGTTCTACGCCGAGTTCTAGGCCATTACCAAGACTAGAGGAGAGCGACATGTCGAAATGGGAGTGTCTGGTGTGCGGCTATATCTATGATCCCGAAATGGGCGACCCCGACTCGGGGATCGAGCCGGGAACGGCCTTTGAGGACCTGCCCGACGACTGGCTATGCCCCGAGTGCGGCGCCG
The DNA here is from genome assembly GCA_964482225.1 of uncultured Anaerolineales bacterium. Taxonomy (GTDB): domain Bacteria; phylum Chloroflexota; class Anaerolineae; order UBA1429; family UBA1429; genus UBA1429. The sequence continues at coordinate 9,809 of CAYZWT010000038.1, read as the reverse complement.
GCAAGGACATGTTCGAGGAGCTGAGCTAGTTTTTCTGGGGGTCGGGGGCGTGCGCGCCCAAGACCCCCTTTGCAGCCCAGAACAGGAGCCCCATGCGGTTGCTCATCATCGGCAACGGGGTCGCTGGCGTCACCACGGCCCGCTATGTGGCCGAGCGGGATCCCTCTATCGAGATCGGCCTCTATAGCAGAGAGCCCTATGCCTACTATCCCCGGCCTCGCTTGATTGATTTCGTGGCGGGCAAGCTCCCTCTCGAGGAGCTGCCGCAATACGACGCCGCCTGGTATCAACAGCGTCACATTGATGTGCAGCTTGGCCGAAAAGTGACAGCGCTGGACCCTGGCGAGCGTTGTATTACCCTGGCCGATGGGAGCCAAGAGCGCTATGACCGGCTGGTGCTGGCCACGGGCGCGCGTCCCTGGGTGCCCCCCATCCCCGGCGCAGATCGGGATGGCGTTCACACCCTGCGCACCCTGGAGGATGCCGTGGCCCTCTGCCGCGAGGCGCGACAGGGCGCGCCCATTCTGATCCTGGGCGGCGGTCTGCTGGGGCTGGATACCGCCCTGGCCCTCCGCTCCTATGGCGTGGACGTAACCGTGGTCGAGGCGCTGCCCTGGCTCCTGCCCCGCCAGCTCGACCGCGAGGGCGCAGGGCTGCTGCAGCAGGTCTGCGAGGCGCGGGGCGTGCGCATCATCACCGGCGATCTCTGCGCCGAGATCCAGGGCAACGGCCATGTACAGGGCGCGCGCCTCAAGAGCGGGGCGCCGCTCCAGGCCGGTGTCGTGCTGGTCTCTGCCGGTGTGCAACCCAAGATTGATCTGGCCCAGGCGGCGGGCCTGGCCTGCAACCGGGGCATTGTGGTGGATGCGCGTATGCAGACCAGCGATCCTTGCATCTATGCCGTGGGCGACGCCGCCGAGTTTGGCGGCAGGGTCTGGGGCATCATTCCGGCGGCGCTGGCCCAGGCGCGGGTCGCTGCCGCCCAGATCACCGGGCATACCGAGACCGTGTATCGCGAGATCGTGCCCAGCACCACCCTGCAAGTGACCGGCATTGCCCTGACCTCCCTGGGCGAGGTGAACCCGGAGGGCGGCGATTACCGCGAGGTGCGCTATCTCGACGAGGCGAACTGCATCTACAAAAAGCTGGTAATTCGGGAGAACAAGGTGGTGGGCGCCATCTTGCTGGGCGACCGTTCCGATCTGGCCGCCGTGAACCAGCTCGTTTCCCGGGGTCTGGGTGTCTCTGGGGTGGCGGAGCGGCTACTGGAGCCCGGTTTCGACCTGGCGGCCTTTGTGCGCGAGCATGGCGCGCGAGTCCGATAGATGCGCCTGGGTGGATGTATATAGTCAATGGACGGAGGCGTGATGGATAAGCAAAAAATCATCGAGATGCTGCGCGACGACATGCGCGGCGAACAGCAGGCTATCATTCAATACCTGGCCCATGCCTATGCCTTGGGCGAGGGTGAGGTGTCCGGCGGGATCGAGGCCATCGCCCGCGAGGAGATGCGCCACCTGGATTGGCTGGCCGACGCCATTGTCGAGCTGGGCGGCGATCCCGATATGGATCGCGAGCCCCCCGACCTGAGCATGGCGGCCCCCTCGGTCCAGATGCGCAAGGATGTGGACCTGGAGCAGCAGGCCATTGACCAGTATCGCGCCCACATGGAGGCCATCGAGGACGAGGGCCTCCGGCGGCTGCTGGCCCGCATCGTGCATGATGAGCTGGTGCACCAAAAAGAGTTTGCTGGCTTTGCCGACGAGTTTGCCGCCGAGCGCGACGAGGCGCCCGAGGAGGGCGAGGGGCAGGTGAGCGAGCGGTTGGCCCAGATCCTCAACTATGGCGTGCGCCACGAGTACACCGTCGTCTTGCAGTATCTCTATCACTCCTTCGTGGCCGATGATTGTGAGCTGGCCGAAGAGATGCAGGACGCCGCCATCAACGAGATGCAGCACATGGGCTGGCTGGCCGAAGAGCTCCAGGAAAAAGGTCAACAGCCCGCGTTCGAGCACCACGAGCCTTTCCTCAGCCGCGACGCGGTCGCCAACCTGGAGGCGGATATCGCCATCGAGGAGGAGGTCACCCGCGAGTACAGCACCCAGATCCCCCAGGTGCAGGAGGACGATATCCAGGAGATCCTGACCCGCGTGCGCGACCACGAGATCTATCACGCTGATGTCTTTCGCGATCTCCTGGCAGAGGCCAAGGAGCGTCAGGCCAAGGCGGGCGACGCAGCGCCCTCCCAAGAGCCCGAGGGCAGCGAGCCCCCGGCAGGGGCGCCCGACGCGCCCCCCATCGGCAGCTTGCGCAAGTAGTTTTTACCAAACGAACCCATTTTCGTAGCGATAGAGGAGGATCACATGAGCGGCTATCTTTTGCGCGATGATGCCCCGCTGAGCGAGGCGGTCTGGAAGCAGATTGACGAGATGGTTGCCACTGTGGTGACCAAGAACTTGGTGGGCCGCCGCATTGTGCCCCTGGTGGGTCCCCTGGGCTGGGGCGTCGAGGTGGCCCCGCTAAGCGGCTTTGCCGGCCCCGGCGAGGGCTATGTGGCCGATACGGTCGAGTATCTCAAGATCGAGCAGCTCGAGGCCGGCTTCCGCCTGCGCCTCAAGCACCTGGCTATGGCCGATCAGACCCCCTACGGGTTGGACCTTGGCGCCGTGGCGACGGCGGCAGCGGCGCTGGCCAAATTGGAGGATGAAAAGATCATCGGCGGACTGGTGGCCCAGGCGGCCCAGGCCGCGCTGGGCGATTGGTCCGTGCCCAATGGCCCGTTCAGCGCTGTGTCGGCGGCCATCGCTGCCATGCGCGGCAACGGCTTTGACGGTCCCTTTGCCCTGGTGATGAGCTACGATATGTATGCCAAGCTGGCCAGCCTGGTGGAGCACGGCCAGCGCGAGATCAAGGCCGTGGAAAAACTGGCCGAGGCGGGCATTTTCGCGTCGGCGGTCATGCCCGAGGAGCAGGCGCTGGTGCTCAGCCCGCAGCCCTGGAACATGGACATGGTCGTTGGCCAGGATATCGCCACCGGCTTTGTGGGCAACGAGGGCATGGATCTGGCCTTTTGCATCCTGGAGACCCTGGTCTTGCGCCTCAAGCGCCCGGGCGCCGCGCTGCTGCTCAGCTAACAGGCTCGCCTCGCGGGTACCCGTCAGACGGGTACCCGTCTGACGGGCCATATCCTATCCATAGCTTTCCCCTGGCCCTGCGACCTGGCAGGGTCAGGGCCATGCCCTGTGCGAGGGCCAGAGGGAGCGAGTCATGTCAGCCAACGAGATCAGCTTTCGCATCGGAGGCGAGGCCGGGCAGGGGGTCGAATCCAGCGGGGCGGGCTTTTGCACGGCCCTCACCCGCGCTGGGTTGCAGGTCATCGGCGTGCCCAGCTACTATGAGCGCATTCGCGGCGGCCACAACTTTTACTCGATTCGCGCCGCCAACCGCGAGGAGCCGGTCTGGAGCGTCCGCGAGAACGTGGATGTCCTGATCGCTCTCAACGCCGAGACCGTGGCAGAGCATCATGGCTGCCTGAATCCGGGCGGCGTGATCATTGTGGATGAGCAGGTCAACCTGGGGCCTCTCTCGGCGCAGCTAGAGGGCCGCGACCTGCATCTGTTGGCCGTGCCCATCAAACAGATCGCCGTCGAGCATGGCGGCGAGGTGATGACCAACACGGCGGCCCTGGGTATCGCGGCGGCGGTGACGGGGTTCGACGTGGCCCATATGATCAGCGTCATCGAGGACAATTTCCGCTCCAAGGGCGAGCGGGTGGTGGACGCCAACCGGGCCGTGGCCCAGGAAGCCTACGACCTGGCCCAGGCGCGTTACGGCCTGCTCTTTCGCCAGCCGCTGGGCCGGCGCGAGGCGCCGCCTCGCCTGAGCCTGCACTGCAACCACGCCTTTGCCATGGGCGCCCTTGTGGGCGGCTGCAAGTTCCTGGCCGGCTACCCCATGACGCCCTGGTCCTCGGTGCTCGAATACCTGGCGGGCCACGCCGCCGAATGGGGCCTGGTGGTCAAGCACGCCGAGGACGAGATCGCCGCCGTGAACATGGCCGTGGGCGCCGCCTATGCGGGGGTGCGCGCCATGACCGGCTCCTCTGGCGGCGGCTTTGACCTGATGGTCGAGGGCCTCAGCCTGGCCGCCATGACCGAGACGCCCCTGGTGGTCCTTCTCAGCCAACGCCCTGGCCCGGCCACCGGCCTCTCCACCCGCACCGCCCAGGGCGATCTGTTCATGGCGATCTATGCCTCTCACGGCGAGTTCCCGCGCATCGTGCTGGCCCCCCACACGCCGGAGGAGCACTTTTACGTCGCTGCCCGCGCCCTGAACCTGGCGGACAAGTACCAGTGCCTGGTCATCGTCCTCTCGGACCACTATTTCGCCAACACCGTTGTCAGCTGCGACCGGTCGCTCTTTGATCTCGATGCGGTCATCAATGGCATCGAGCGGGGCAAGTGGCTTACCCCCGAGCAACTGGACGAGATGGACGACTACAAGCGGTTCGCCCTCACCGAGGACGGCATCTCTCCCCGGGTGATCCCCGGCTCGCATCCCAAGGCGGTCTTTCTCACCAGCAGCAACGAGCACCGCGAGGATGGCCACATCACCGAGGATCCCCGGATCGTGGTGGCCATGGCGAACAAGCGTCTGGGCAAGCGCAAGGCCATTGCAGAAGAGATGCGCCCGCCCCTGCGCTATGGTCCTGAGCAGGCCGATCTGACCCTGGTGAGCTGGGGCTCCAGCTATGGGCCGGTGCGCGAGGCGGTGAACGTCTTGAACGCGAGCGGCCAGAGCGCCAACATGGTCCAGTTCGTGGATCTGTGGCCCTTTCCCGCCCAGGCGGCCCGCGAGGCTCTCGCTGGCGCCCGCCGCGCGGTCGTGGCCGAGACCAACATCACCGGCCAACTGGCCCACCTGATCGAGACCGAGGCCGGCATCGCCGGGCTGGAGCGCATGCGCAAGTACGATGGGCGCCCCTTTACGTATGAATACATCCTGGCCCATCTGGAGGACTAGCCATGGCAAACTTGCAAGACTATGCAGTGGATATCCGACCCACCTGGTGCCCCGGCTGCGGCGACTATGCCATCTGGAACTCGCTCAAGCGCGCCTTTGTTACGGCGGGCCATGCGCCTGAGGAGATCATCATGGTCAGCGGCATCGGCTGCGGCAGCAAGATGAGCGACTATATGCGCATCAACGGCCTGCACACCCTCCACGGTCGCCCTGTGCCCGTGGCAACCGGTGTGCGCCTGGCCAACACGGGCCGCAAGGTGATCTGCGTCCACGGCGATGGCGACGGCTATGGCGAGGGCGGCAACCACTTTTTGCACGCCGCCCGACGCAATATCGGCCTCGTGGACTTGATCGAGAACAACCATGTCTATGCCCTCACCCGGGGCCAGGTCTCGCCCACCAGCCGGCGCGGCCTTGTGACCACCACGTCGCCTCGCGGCGTGCTCGAGCGCCCCATCAAGCCGCTGGCCCTGGCCCTCTCCCAGGGCGCCACCTTTGTCGCCCGGGGGCACTCGCTGGATATGGAGCAGCTCCAGCACCTGATCGTCGAGGCCCTTGGGCATCGCGGCTATGCCTTGATTGACGTGATGCAGGTTTGCGTGACCTACAACCGCGAGATGGGCTATGATTGGTACCGCGAGCGTACCTACAAGGTCGAGGACGAAGAGGGCTATGATCCCGGCGACCTGCAAGCGGCCATGGCCAAGGCATTAGAGTTCCCCGGTGGCGACCGCATCCCCACGGGGATCATCTACCGCACCGAGGAGGTGCCCGCCTATGAAGAGGGCGAGGCAACGCTAGAGGCGGGTCCCCTGGTGGGCCAGCCGCTCCACACCCGGCCCCGCGCCGATTACGAGCGGCTGCTGGACGAGCATATGTAACGAGGGCAGGAGGCGTGGCGATGCAAGCGGTCGTCTATACCACCACCACCTGCCCCTACTGCGCCTCGGTCAAACAGTACCTCGCCAGCCGGGGGGTGGAATTTGTCGAGCGCAATGTGGAGCAGGATGCGGCGGCTGCCGCCGAGATGGTGCGCCTTTCGGGCCAGCAGGGCGTGCCCGTCACCCGCATCGGCGACGCGGTCATCGTCGGCTATGACCGGCCCAAGCTGGACGAGGCCCTGGCGCAGGCCCAGCGCCCCCGGTTGGGGGCCGCAGTGGCCGACGCCCAGGGCCGCAGCGACCGGAACGAGGGCGCCTATGTAGGGCGCGTGCGCCCCGGCGGCGCGGCAGCGCAGGCCGGGTTGGCCGTGGGCGATGTGGTCATCTCCCTGGCGGGCCATCCGGTGCGCAACGCTTTGCAGTTGGAGCAACTGGTGGCCCGGGTGCGCCCCGGCTCGCGGGCGCCGGTCGAGTATGTGCGTGCGGGCGTCGTGCATCGCACCGAGCTGGTGTTCTAGCGAAGAGTTGGCTACTCGTGTGGAGGCTGTTGTTCGGGGCAAACGGCTCTTGCCGTAGAACAAGAGAAGCGCCCTGTTCTAGGGCGCTCTCCCGATGGCCTACGGCCATCCACCTCCACTACTGGATTGGTTGTATAATAGCCTAAAGGTGCGCTGTTGGCGATAATAAGCTTGACGCTATTATATGGCGTGAATATTCAGATTTGGGGGGACGAGTTCTTGACTGTCCAGAACGGTGATGCCAACATTCCGCAATCGGTGCGTACGCAGCTTCGGCTATGGGCGCTGCGTACGCATGCATGCGTATGTAGCGCAACGGGCGAGACGGCCGCTCTCCATGCAGATGCGGGAACTGATGTGAGTTGGGCAAGGTTTAGTGCGCCTCTTTACGGTCTTGTGGTAGGGGCGAGGCATGCCTCGCCCCTATAAGGCGGGCGAGACGCCCGCCCTCCAAAGTTCGTCGTCGCCGTCCACAACATGTTGGCCGCTTTCCCCCCAATTCTGAACTGATACTATAGGGTAAGCGTCGGATCGGCTCGAGATGCTCTCTGAGCTGAAGCCCGTGTGCATCGCACCGAGCTGGTGTTCTAGCGAACAACGTATCGTATCCATATCGTAACAAGCAAAGGGGATGAGACAATGGCACGTGACGATCAGGTTCTGGCCGCCCTGGGGCGCGCCCTCAAGCTGGAGCAGGATGGCTATGCCTTTTACACCCAGGCCGCCGCGCGGGTCCAAGACCCCACCTGCAAGCAGACCATGCTATCGCTGGCCGACGATGAAAAGATCCATGAGGCCATGATCGTGCGCCAGCTCGAGGCCATGAGCGAGGAGGGCGATTTCGTCGTGCTGCCCAACGTCGAGCCGGTGCACGCCGATCTGGCCGCCGCCATCCTGCCGCCCGATCCCGCCCAGGTGGAGCAGCGCGTGAGCGAGCACGCCGACGAACTGGATGCCCTGCTGTTAGCGATGGAGGTCGAGGTGCGCAGCTATGACCTCTATCGCCAGGGGGCGGCAGAGACCGCGAGCCCTGCCGGCCGCGAGATGTACCAATGGCTGGCCGCCGCCGAGATGACCCACTTCAACCTGCTGATGAGCAACTATGAGGCCCTCAACACGCCTTCCAGTTGGGTATAACCTGCGCCGGCATCCGCCCCGGCGCGTTCGACCGTCTAGATTTTCGCACGCAAGGAGTTCAACATGGCAGACCTTATCGAGATCTTGAAAAAAGGCATGAGCACCGAGCTATGGGGGCGTCGCTTTTATGAGGAGGCCGTCGCCCGCACCGAGAGCGAGGACGGCAAGCGCGTCTTTCAGAGCCTGGTAGAAGAAGAGACCCGGCATCTGGAGATCCTCTGCGGCCAGTATGCCGCCTACTCTGAGGGCGGGAGCTGTGTCTCTACCGAGCAGGCCATAGAGATGGCCCAGTCGGTGGACCCGACCCAGATCTTTCCCGAGGCGAGCGCGGCGGCCCAACTGATCGCCGCCGACGCCACCGACGAGCAGGCCCTCAAGATGGCCATGGATTTCGAGCAGCGCGGCTATGATCTCTATGCCGAGGCCGCCAAGGACGCCGCTGGCGACGAAGAACGCAAGCTATGGGAGTTCCTGGCCAAGGCCGAGGACAAGCACTATGCCTTTTTGCAAGAGACCTACGACTATCTGATCAACAACGGCGTTTGGTACTTTGACGATCAAGAGTTCCCCTTCTTTGAAGGCTAACGGCGCAGGCTATACCTATCGAGAGGGCGACACGCTTTGATCGGTACCATCATCAACATCATTGCCGTCCTGTTGGGGGGCGGGCTGGGCACCCTGTTGGGCGACCGCCTGCCCCAGCGCGTTCGAGAGACCGTGATGCACGGCATCGGACTGGTGACCCTGGTCGTTGGCATCCACCTGACGTTGCAAACCCAGAACATCCTGATCGTCATGGGCAGCGTGCTGGTGGGCGCGCTGCTGGGCGAGTGGTGGCAGATTGCCACGGGCCTCGAGCGCGCCAGCGAATGGCTGCGCAAGGGCGTGGCCCGGCGTCTCTCCTCTCACAGCATGACCCACTTTACCGAAGGCTTTGTCACCGCCAGCCTGGTCTTTTGCGTCGGCCCCATGACCGTCCTGGGCGCCATCCAGGATGGTCTGACGGGCGATTTCTCCTTGCTGGCCATCAAATCGGTGCTGGATGGCTTTGCCGCCCTGGCCTTTGCCTCCACCCTGGGGGTGGGGGTGGTCTTTTCCATCCTGACCCTGATCTTTTACCAGGGCGGGATCTCGCTGTTGGCGGGGCTGGCCGAGCGCGTGTTGACGGCGCCTATGATCGCCGAGATGACGGCCACAGGGGGCGTCCTGATCCTGGCCATAGGGCTTTTGCTGCTGGATCTCAAAAAGATCCGCGTGGCCAACCTGTTGCCCGCCCTGCTCATCGCGCCCCTGATCGTGGCGGCGCTCCAGGCCCTGGGCGCGCCCCTGGCGCTCTAGCGCCCTATATACAAGGAGGTCCCTGTGGACAAGATCGGCTGCAACACCCTGTACGATGGCGGCGAGCTGGGGCTCACCACCGACTTTGACCCGGCGGCCATACGGCGCTCTCTGGCGCGCAACAGCGCCCTGGGCTACCAGACCGTCGAATACTCCCACCTCTGCCACCTGACGCCCGAAGAGGCGCGCGAGATAGGCGCCTATACGACCTCCCTCGGCATGCAGCCCTGGTCGGTCCACTCCGAGTCGCCTGGGGGCTTTGTCCTGGGCACCACCGTCGAGGAGGCCGCCGGCTATCTGATCAACGCCGTCGAGGTTTGCCACGCCGTGGGCGCCCGGGTGGTCGTGGTGCATGCGCCCATCCTGCTCGGGCTGCGCCTGGATGACGTGCCCGATCTGCGCGCTCTCCTGGCCCAGGATATGGCCGTCTTGGCGCCCGCCCGCGCCCGCGCCGTCGAGCTGGATGTGGAATTGGCCCTGGAGAACGGGCGCTCCCTGGCCCACTGGGTCTATATCCTCAGCCTGATCGAGCGCCTGGGGCCGGACCATCTGGGCGTGTGCGTGGATACCGGCCATGCCAACCTGGGAGATCTGGGGGCGCCTCGCGCCATTCGCATGGCGGGCCCGCGCCTGCTGACCCTGCACCTGCACGACAACTGGGGCCAGGTGGACGATCACCTGCCGCCGGGCCGGGGCAACATTGACTGGCCCGATGTGCTGGCGGCGCTGCGCGAGGTGGGCTTTTCCCGGCCTTTGCAGCTCGAACTGACCGATCGCGCCCCGCACCGCGCGTACGACCAGGCGCTAGAGATCCAACAAGGCATCGAGAATACCCGCCGCCTGGCGGGGCTGGGCTAGAGAAATCAGGCAAGCCAGAAGCGCGCCGCCAGGTATCAGTACAGAATTGGGGGGG
>CAYZWT010000037.1:0-37100 GCA_964482225.1 uncultured Anaerolineales bacterium | reverse complement strand
CGGGCGCACCAGTCGGGCCGGTCGGGCCAGTTGGGCCTGTGGCGCCATCCATACCATCAGCACCGTCAGCGCCATCGAGACCGGGCGCACCAGTGGGCCCAGTCGGGCCGGTCGGGCCAGTTGGGCCTGTGGCGCCATCCATACCGTCAGCACCGTCAGCGCCATCGAGACCGGGCGCACCAGTGGGCCCAGTCGGGCCGGTCGCGCCGGTCGGGCCCATCGGGCCTGTCGCGCCGGTTGCGCCTGTCTGACCCGTAGCGCCGGTCGGGCCCATCGGGCCTGTCGCGCCGGTTGCACCCGTTGCGCCGGTTGCACCCGTTGCACCCGTTGCGCCGGTCGGGCCGGTTGCACCCGTTGCGCCTGTCTGACCCGTCGGGCCGGTCGGGCCTGTCACGCCTTCCTGGTTCCAGATCAGGCAGGTCTCACGGGCGTAGCACAGGCTACAATCGGAGACGATGCGCACGGCGCCCGCCGAGGTCACACAGCCGATGACCTGACCTCCTTGGGCCGATCCTGCGCCTGCGCCCACGAGTACCAGGGCCAGCATGACGGCCATTGCCAATACGATTCTGCTCTTCATGCCATATTCCTCCTACTGGTAGATATCGCGAACCCCATTGACGCGATGTACAACTTAGCCCATATGCCACCCTCCTGGTCATGGACAGCCCACCTTCCCTGGAGCCTGCTTCTACTCTAGCACATATAGGAATTGTAGTCCAGTAGTTAATGCCTTTTCCAGCATGAAACGTCTTGATTCGAGCTGAATTGGTGCGTTCCGCTATGTCTATCCGCGTGGGCAAACTGCATGTATGCGCAGTTCGCCCACGCAAAAGCCGGGCATATCCTCGGCGATATGCTGCATTCAGATATTCTCTCCTCTGACATCGCCCTGTTGCAGATCCAGAGCGACTTGACACGCTGTGCGCCGCCAGCTAATCTTGTCTCGCAAGAAGATTAGTCGGCCAAATAGTTTCAGCAGGAAAGGAGCGCAATATGGCAACGTGGACCCAGGGTGATGTCATCACCAACGGCATGCGCATGCACTATTATCGCACAGGAGGGAACAAGCCCCCGGTGGTGCTGTGCCACGGGTTCTCGGATAGTGGGCTGTGCTGGACCCGCGTCACCAAACAGCTCGAAGCGGATTACGACGTGATCATGATTGATGCGCGGGGGCACGGTCTCTCCGAAGCGCCCGAGGGCGCGTATGGGCCGCAGGCCCAGGCCGCCGACCTGGCCGGCCTGATCCGCGCCCTGGGACTGGAGCGTCCCGCCGTCATGGGCCACTCGATGGGCGGCGCCACCACGCTGCACCTGTGCGCCGAATACCCCGAGCTGGTGAGCCGCGCCATCCTGGAGGATGCAGGCGCCTACCAGATCCGGCCTGTCACAGACGATCCAGCTCCACCCCGACCGGATCTGGCCGTGTGGGCCTCCGAGATGCAGAGCAAGACCAAAGAGGAGATCATGGCCATCGGGCGCGAGCAATCGCCCCTGTGGGATGAAGAGGAGTTTGGCCCCTGGGCCGATGCCAAGCTGCAACTGCGGCCCCAGGCGATGGGCGTGCGCGCCCCGCGCCCGCCCTGGCGCGAGACGTTCGCCAAGGTCCAGTGCCCCTTGCTGCTGATCACTGCCGACAACGACAAGGGCTCGTCGGTGACGCCCGAGGCCGCGGCCGAGGCGGCGCGCATCAACCCCCTCGTGCGCTACATCCACCTGCCCGGCGCGGGGCACAATGTCCGCCGCGAGCAATTCGAGCCCTTTGTGGCGGCAGTGCGGGCCTTTTTGGCCGAGGGGTAATCCTCAAGCTACGATGCTACTTGCAGAGGCCATGCTACGGGATGGCCTCTACAAGTAGCTCTCCGGGAACGAGCAAGGCAGGCGTCCCGTCTATAGGACGCTGACAGCGGCCTGCATCCGAGCGGGCCTGAGGCGAGGGGGTTGCCATGAGGACGCGTGTGACGGTATCGGTAGCGGCCTTGCTCTTGCTCGGGGCGCTCCTTGCTGGGTGTCAGGAGGGGCGCCCGCCCGCCAACGTCGTCGAGCCGCCGGGCGGCATCGGCCTGCCGAATCCGGCCTCGGTCTACTGTGAGGAGCAGGGCGGCGCGCTCGAGATCCTCACCGACGACGAGGGCGGCCAGTACGGTGTATGCCGGTTCGACGACGGCAGCGCCTGCGAGGAATGGGCGTTCTTTCGGGGCGAGTGCGCCCCGGGCGACGAGTTCCCCGCCACGCCGGCGCCCTGAGCGAGCCCCACCCCGACTTGACACCTTGCCCTTTGCCAGCTAATCTTCTCGTGCAAGAAGGTTAGCTGGCAAACTAGTTTCCGAAGTAAAGGAGTATGACATGGGCGAGTGGACCCAAGGCGACGTCCTCACCAACGGTATCCGCATGCACTACTATCGCACCGGCGACGGCTCTTTGCCGCCCCTGGTGCTGTGCCACGGCGCCACGGACAGCGGCCTCTGCTGGACCCCGGTGGCCCGCGCCCTGGAGGGCGAGTATGACATCATCATGATCGATGCCCGCAACCACGGCCTCTCGGAATCGCCTCAGGGTCCCAGCGCTCCCCAGGAGCAAAGCGAGGACCTGGCGGGCCTGATTCGCGCCCTGGGGCTGGAGCGCCCGACCGTCATGGGCCACTCGATGGGCGGCGGCGCGACGCTGCAACTGGCGGCCAATCATCCTGATCTGGTGGGCCGCGTGATCCTGGAGGATGCGGCGCCCGTCGAGTTCAACCCGGCGCGCTTGGCGCCCGAGAACCGGGCGCGCATGTTCGATTGGATGCGCAACCTCAAAGGCAAGACCCGCGAAGAGGTCATGGCGATGGGCCGCCAGCAGTCGCCCACCTGGTCAGAGGAGGAGCTGGGCCCCTGGGCCGATTCCAAGCTCCAGGTCAATGTGGATGCCATGAGCCGCTACACGCCCGTCTCCGAGCCCTGGCGCGACCTGTTCGCCCGCGTCCGGTGCCCCATGCTTCTGATCATTGCCGATAACGACAAGGGCTCGATGGCCAGGCCCGAGCTGGCCGCCGAAGCGGCGCGGCTGTTCCCCAATGTGCGCGTGGCCCACGTCCCCGGCGCAGGCCACAACGTGCGCCGCGAGAACTATGACGGGTTCATGGCGGCGGTGCGCGCGTTTCTGGCCGAGGGCTGAGCGCATCGTTTCCATGCAGGCCATCTATACATAGAAAGGTAGGCGACCCATGCCCGGCACCCTGACTCGCCGCGAGGGCGATCTGACGTACCGCGATCTGAACAAGAACGGCCGCCTGGACCCCTACGAGGACCCCCGCCGCCCCGTGGCGGAACGGGTCGAGGATCTGCTGGCCCAGATGACCCTGGAGGAAAAGGCGGGGCTCATGTTCCACACTATGCTGGGCGCCAATGAGGATGGCTCCCTGGTGGAGGGGCTGGATGCCATGGGGCGCCTACCTACCAGCGAGATGGTGGCGGCGCGCTGCATGAACCATTTCAACGTGCACGCCCTGCCCGCGCCGCGCCTGGCGGCCCAATGGCAGAACCGCCTGCAAGAGCTGGCCGAGAGCACGCGCCTGGGCATCCCGGTGACCCTCTCTTCAGACCCGCGCCACGGATTCTCTCACAACGTGCTGACGGCAGCGCGGGCCGGGGCCATGTCCCAGTGGCCGGAGCCCATCGGCCTGGGCGCCATCGGCGACGAGGCGTTGGTGCAGCAGTTTGCCGATATCGCCCGCCAAGAGTACCTGGCCCTGGGCATCCGCGTGGCGCTGCACCCGATGGCCGACCTGGCCACCGAGCCGCGCTGGGGCCGCAACAACGGCACCTTTGGCGAGGATGCCCAGCTCTCGGCGCGGCTGACCGCCGCCTACATCCGGGGCTTTCAGGGCGAGCGCCTGGGGTCCCGGAGCGTGGCCTGCATGACCAAGCACTTTCCCGGCGGCGGCCCGCAAAAGGACGGCGAGGACGCCCACTTTCCCTATGGCAAGGAGCAGGTCTATCCGGGCGGGGCCTTTGACTATCACCTGATCCCTTTTGAGGCGGCCTTTGCCGCTGGCGCCAGCCAGATCATGCCCTACTATGGCATGCCCGTGGGGCTAGAGATCGAGGCGGTGGGGTTCGGGTTCAACCGCGAGGTGATCACCGGGCTCTTGCGCGAAAAGTATGGCTTTGACGGGATCGTCTGCACCGACTGGGGCCTGTTGGTCACCCGCGAGGTGATGGGGCGCCCGATGGAGGCCCGCGCCTGGGGCGTGGAGGAGCTTTCGACGGCCGAGCGGGCTGCCAAGGCCCTGGATGCGGGCGTGGATCAGTTCGGTGGCGAGGCCTGCCCCGAGGTGATCGTGGAGCTGGTGCGCAGCGGGCGGATCAGCGAGGCGCGCATAGACGAATCGGCGCGCCGCATCCTCCGGGATAAGTTCGTCCTGGGCCTGTTCGATAAACCCTTTGTGGATCCCGAGCACGCCGAGGCCACGGTGGGCCGGGCCGATTTCCGCGCCGCCGGGGACGCTGCCCAGCGCCGGGCCATCACCCTGCTCAAGAACGGCGTCGCGCCAGACCGGCCGGCCCTGCCGCTGCGGGGCAGGCCGCGCCTGTACGTCGAGGGCATCTCGCCCGAGGCGGCTGCCGCCTATGGCGACCTGGCAGCCACGCCCGCCGAGGCGGATTGGGCCATCATCCAAGTAGAGACACCTTACGAGCCGCGAGAAGGGTTCCTGGAGAGCCGCATCCACTCTGGCAGCCTGGCCTTTGGCGATCAGGAGCGGGAGCGGCTGCTGGGGATCATGGCCCAGGCGCCCACCATCCTGGCCGTGGCCATGGACCGTCCGGCGGTGATCCCGGAGCTGGCGGCGGCCAGCGTCGCCCTGCTGGCGACTTTTGGGGCCAGCGACGAGGCGCTGCTGGATGTGCTCTTTGGCCAGGCCGCGCCCCAAGGCAAGCTGCCGATTGAGCTGCCCTCCTCGATGGAGGCGGTGCGCCGCCAGTGCGAGGACCTGCCCTACGATTCCGAGAGCCCCCTGTTCCCCTTTGCGCACGGGCTGCGGTATGGGGAGGGGTGAGGTGCGGCGAGTTGCGGGAGGCCCTTTCCTGGCGTATCATCTGGCTGTCGGCCAGGGAAGCGGCTGTGCTGAATCCCGGATGGAGGGGCTCGTGATCCCGCTGATCGAGGCAAAACGTCAGGCGCTAGAGGCGCTGTGCGAGCGATACTGCAAACAGAGCCCCGCTCTGTACAGTGCCTGGCCCTGTTTGGGTCAGCAGCGCGGGACGACTATGACCCTGAGCGCAGCGATCTGGACTTTGCCGTGGTTTTTGGGCCGTTGCCACCAGGCCAGCGCGGCAAGGCTTTGCTGGGGCTCATGGTAGCCCTGGAGGAGCTCTTTGGCCGCCGTGTGGACCTGGTGGTGCTGGCTGCCATCGAGAACCCCTACTTTCGCCAGGAGATCGCCGAAACGGCCCAGGTGGTGTATGACCGCGCGGTGTAAAAGCCGAGCCCTTGGAGAGAGCCAGGGGGATGCATGACCCTATATGAGCGTCTGGCCCAACATTATGCCGAGACGATGCAGATCGCGGCCCGCTACGGGGCGCGGCGGCTGCGCGTCTTTGGCTCGGTGGCGCGTGGCGAGGCCGATGAGCGGAGTGACCTCGATCTGCTGGTGGCGCTTGAGCCGGGCCGCAGCCTATTCGACCTGGGAGGGCTGGTCTACGACCTGGAGCAACTGCTGGGCTGCCGCGTGGACGTGGTCACCGAGGGCGCACTGGCAGGCCCCTTTCGCGAGGCCGTCATGCGCGATGCCACGTTGCTGGAGGACCTGGTGGCGTGAGGGATGACGGAGATCATCCCTCACGCTCTACTTTCCAGGCCCCCGGCGCTCTCGCCAGGGGCCTCGCAGTGTCCCACACATGCCTGTCTCGACCATCGGCGCGCCAGTGCGGGCACGTCCGCCTCTTACCCTCTGGTGACGCAATCGAGATAGGCGTGTCCGTCCATGGCGCTATAGTGGGCCACCTGCGGGCTCACGCCGCCCCCCGTCGTCTCGGGGTGGCGTGTCTCGCGCCACCCCCGCAGCTCTGCGGGTTCGGGACCTCCCTCTAGAATTTCCTCTAGCACACGGCCGTCCATCTCCGCGGGGACGGGGAGCCCCAACAGGCGCAACACTGTGGGAGCCACGTCCACGATGCCGCAAGGCACATCCGACACCAAGCGGCGCTTGATGCCGGCGCCCCAGGCAATGAGGGTGTTCCGGAGGGCGTATGGACTGACGGAGCCGTGGGTGGCCGCCAGCCCTGCCTTTCCGTGCACCGTGCCGGGCACGCCGGCGTCATTGGCGGCATCCGTCCAACGGTACGAGAACATGATCTGTGCCGAGCGGCGGTGACCGACCCGGGCGGCGTCAAAGGGCAGCGTCCCTGGGCAGGCCGGGGCCAGATCGTCGCGCACCAAGACCGCCCCGATCCAGGGCTGCGCCAGCAGCCAGGCGGCCACATCGGGCGCACGCGATGGGCCGTCGTCGGGCAGATAGATGCTGCAACCCGCACACACGGTATCAGTGGACTCGGGCGCTTGCTTGAGCCCGGCGGCGACCAACTCGCGCGCGATATCCACATGGGGGCCGATGGTATCGAAGCCATGATCCGACAGCACAAAGCAGGTGAGCGCCTCCCCCTGGGTGGCGGCCAGGTGCTCGTACAGGGCCTGCACCTCGGCGTCCACGTGGCGCAGCATGGCGCAGGCCTCGTCCGAGAGCAGCCCATGTTCGTGCTGAGCATGATCCGGCTCGGTGAGCCAAAGCGTCACCAGGTCCGGCTGGTATTCCGGAAAGATGATCTCGCGCAAGGCGCCGATGACGAGGCGGTTGCGCTCCTCTGAAGAGCTTGCCTGGGTAAGGAGCAGGCCGCGCCGCCGCACCAGGTCGGACTGGAAGGCTTCGGGCCAAGCCACGGCCCAGTTGATAATCGGGCCGGTCAGCGTGGGGTTTGTCAGATAGGTGGTGCCCGGCGAGCCCGATCCGCCGGAGGCCATGCGGCGGCCCGCGCTCGCCAGAATCTCGCCCAGGGTGCGGGCCGTGAGGAGGGGGCCGCCTTCGAGGTCGGCCATATCCTGGAGGGCGCGCCAGTCGGCGCACGAGATAGGGCCTGACGGATCGAGGGCCGGCACATATAGCTCGTTGTCTACCAGGCCATGGCCGGCCGGGTAGGCTCCCGTGCTCAGCGAAGCGGCGTTGATGCGGGTGGCGCTGGGCCATACGGCGTGGCTGGCACGGCACGTCACGCCTTCGGCGGCCATCCGGGCGAGAAAAGGCGTGTGCTCGGTAGAGATCAGGTCTGGCCTCAGGCCATCCCAAACGGTGAGAAGGATCATCGGCAACAGCCCCTTTCCTGCGCGGGTTGAGGCGGGCATCCCAGGCTCGTGCACCCTGGAAGGCCCCGCGACCGGTGACGCAAGCCCGGCGCGAGATCGCTCGTGCGCAGAACCAGCGCTCTGGGGCGCCACGGCCCAGCGGCCCCTCGCTCGATGAGCGGAAGGCTCGTTTGGGACGCAACGAGACCCCTCGACCAGAGGCCGGGGGTCTCGTTGCGCTGCGCGGACTAGTAGTTCTCCGCCATGATCTCGTAATAGGACTGCGGGTGGAGGCAGGCGGGGCAGAGCTTGGGCGCCGACGTGCCCTCGTGGACATAGCCGCAGTTGCGGCAGCGCCAGCGCACCACCTCGTCGCGCTGGAACACGCGCCCGTTGCGCACATTCTCCAGCAGCGCCAGGTAGCGCTTCTCGTGCTCCTCCTCCACCTCGGCGATCTCGCGGAACACCACCTCGACCTTGCGCAAGCCCTCTTCGTGGGCCGTCTCGGCAAAGTTCTTGTAGAGGGTGGTCCACTCCATGCGCTCGCCCGCGGCGGCGGCCTCCAGGTTGGCGGCGGTATCGCCCACCACCCCGGCGGGGTATCCGGCCACGATCTCGACCTCGCCGCCTTCCAGCAGGCCAAAGAACATCTCGGCGTGCTCCTTTTCGTTGGCAGCCGTGTCCTCAAAGATGGCGGCGATCTGCTCATAGCCCTCTTTGCGGGCTACCGAGGCAAAGAATGTGTAGCGGTTGCGGGCCTGCGATTCTCCGGCGAATGCGGCCAGCACGTTCTTTTCCGTCTGCGTACCTTTGATGCTCGGCATGGGGGTTCCTTTCTCTGTTTGCACTAACAACGAATGCTCCGCCAGGCATCCCCCGCTGGGACGCCGCTGGCCCCCATGATACCCGGATTCGCGCCAGAGCGCCAGCCCGCGCATGAACGGGGAGGGGCTTCCCAAGGCTATAGGGAGACTCCCTGGTCAGCTCTGGCGCACATGGTGTGCAAACAACTCCTCAACGCGCCCCGCCAACATACGCGAGTCGCCCACAACTCTGGACACACCCCGCTTCCGAGCGTCCGCTTCCGAGCGTCCGCTTCCGAGGGTACTTGTCGTTGGCGCTCGGGCATGGCATAATCGGGTTGCAGGCTCAGTTGCGAGCCCGCTGCCCCGCCGCAACCAATGGGAAACCGGCATGAGCATATCCCTCTCGCTTACATGGTCCGAGGGCGTTACCGATTGGGAAGCCGAGGTATTCACCCGCACGGTCCACGAGACCTTGCATTGGCTCTACTTTCGGCGGCCCGATGCTTTTTTCGACCCGCCCATCCGGGTGCAGACCTTTGGCAATTGGGTGATCCCGGCTATGGTGGGGCAGAGCTCTTATTGGGGCAGCCAGTGGTACGTAGATTCCGCCTATGATCGCGAGTTGGATCGGGTCATTGCGCCGGTGTATCTTGAACTGGTGCGGAACGAGCCCTGGCAAAGGGCGACGCCACACCTGAACCTGGCCCTGCTGCAAGAGGATTTGACCGATTTCCCCGCCCCGATGGCCCGCCAGCGCCCCGACTATTACAGCCTGGGCGCCAGTTTCCCCGGGCAGGCGGCGGTCATGTCGGCGCACAGGTTGCGGGCGCTGGCAGAGGGCGCGCAGCAACGGCTGGCGCTGGCCCGGCTGGTGCGCCACCATCTGGGGCACGTGCTGGCCATTCCCCCCTTTGAGCGGCGCCAACAGGTGCTCCGGCGCGGCCTGGAGACCCATTGCACCAACCATTGCGCCATGCGCCACGCCGAAACAGTGGCCCAACTGCTGGCCTATGCCGAGGACGAGGCGCGGCTGCCCTGGCACTTTTGCGCCCCGTGCACGGCGGCGTTGCATTCGGCCATCGTGGCCCAGGCAGGCAATTGGAGCTGAGCGGCGCCGATCACCCCTTGATCACGCCCAGGGGCAGGGTGCGCGCCACGCGCCGGGCCAGGCCCGCTTCGTGCACCACCGCCACCACGTCCGCCACATCCTTATAGGCCACGGGCGCCTCCTCGGCCAGGCCCGCCATGCTCCCCGCCCGCACCACGATCTGCTCGCCCTCGAGATGGTCGCGCAACTGCTCGCCCCGCACCCGCTTGCGGGCCGCCGAGCGGCTGAGTGTGCGGCCTGCGCCGTGGGCCGTGCTGCCAAAGGTCTCGGCCATGGCCTGCTCCGTCCCGATCAGGACAAACGAGCCGTTCTCCATATCGCCGGGGATCAGCACCGGCTGGCCCAGGGCGCGATAGGCGGCGGGCACCTCGGGGCGGTTGGGGCCAAAGGCCCGCGTGGCCCCTTTGCGATGCACGCACAGCTCGATCAGGCGGCCATCCACCTGGTGCGTCTCGATCTTGGCGATGTTGTGGCACACGTCATAGACCATGCGCAGTTCCGCATCGCGCAGGGGGGCCGGCAGCGCCTGGCGAAAGGTCTCGCGCACCAGATGGGCGATCATCTGGCGGTTGGCCCAGGCATAGTTGGCGGCGGCGCTCATGGCCCGGAAGTAGCGCTGGCCCTCGGGCGAGCCGACGGGCGCGCACACCAGCTCCCGATCCGGGATCTGGATGCCATACTTGGTCACCGCAGCCTGCATCTCGCGCACGGCGTCGGTGCACACCTGGTGGCCCAGGCCGCGCGAGCCGCAGTGGATCCACACCACGGCGTCGCCCTCGCGCAGGCCCATCGCCCCGGCGGCCTCGGCGTCGAACAGGGCGCTCACCCGGTCCACCTGCAAAAAATGGTTGCCGGAGCCCAGGGTGCCGATCTGGTCCAGGCCGCGCTCGGTGGCGCGGGGGCTCAACGCCGAGGCGTCGGCCTCGGCCATGTAGCCCTCGTCCTCGGTGCGCAGGGTATCCTCGGCCACGCCATAGCCGCGCCGCACGGCCCAGGCGGCCCCCTGTTCCAGCACCTCGGCCAGCTCGCTCCGGTTCAACCGCAGGCCGCCCTTGGCGCCCACGCCGCTGGCCACATTCTCGAACAGAGCCGTCATCAGGGCGGGCATGTGGGGCGCCAGCGCCTCGGCCTCAATGCCCGTGGTGAGCAGGCGCACGCCGCAGTTGATGTCATAGCCCACGCCGCCCGGCGAGATGACGCCATCGGGCAGGGCCGTGGCGGCCACGCCGCCGATGGGAAAGCCATAGCCCTGGTGCATATCGGGCATGGCCAGAGCATACTTGACGATGCCCGGCAGGGTGGTGGTGTTGACCAATTGCTCCATAGCGCGGTCGCCCAGGGCTGCCTCCAGCAGCGCCTCGTCGGCATAGACGCGCCCTGGCACGCGCATGTCCTGGCGAAAGGACGCGGGCACCTCCCACACCAGGGGGCTCACTTGCTTGAGGTCTTGCTTGCTGACCATGTCGGTTGCCTCTCTCTCTTGCCTGTTGGCGCGCGCCGGCGCAAACGCCCCAGGCTATACGTCAAAGGTTACGATGGTCTCATAGCCACCCGCGACGGGGCGGATCGCCAGGTCGGCATAGGTGACGGCCTTGATGCTGCGGCCAGGGTATCGGGGGGCCTCGCCGTGGGCGAGGGCGCGCAACGTTGCCTGCTCAAGAGAGACGACCTCAAAGCGCCCCAGGTGGGCGGCCTCCCGGTCGGCCAGGTAGAGCAGCTCGCCCAGCCAATCCACTAGGAGCGTCTCCAGGTCGTCGGCCTCTAGGGCGATGTCGTGGGTC
Organism: uncultured Anaerolineales bacterium; assembly: GCA_964482225.1. Taxonomy (GTDB): domain Bacteria; phylum Chloroflexota; class Anaerolineae; order UBA1429; family UBA1429; genus UBA1429. The sequence continues at coordinate 26,085 of CAYZWT010000037.1, read as the reverse complement.
ATCGGCGTCGCCTCAACGGGCGATGGCCCATAGCGCATCAGGTGAAACATGCCCTGGGCCGCGTGGGTGAACAGGCTCGGCAGGTCGCGCCCCCACACCCGCAGGGCCAGGTCGGCGGGATGCTCGATCTCGATAAAGGGTTGCTCGGCCATCTCGCTCACTCTGCCGCCACGCGCTCGGTCAGGATGCGCATGGCGTGGGACATATCCTGCTGCACCTGGGCGGTCAGCGCTGCCCCGCTCTCGAAACGCTGCTCGCCGCGCAGGTGGCGCACGAATTCGACCCGCAGGCAGCGGTCGTACAGGTCGCCCTCAAAGCCCATCAGATGGGTCTCCAGCAGGCGCTCGCCCGCGTCAAAGCTGGGGCGGATGCCGATATTGGCCACGGCGGGGTAACGCTCGCCTCCCGCGTGCGCCCAGACGGCATAGACGCCATTGGCGGGGGCGGCGCGCTCGGCGGGCACCCGCTGGTTGGCCGTGGGAAAGCCCAGGCGACGGCCCCGCGCCGCGCCGTGCAACACGACGCCGCTCAGGGCGTAATAGCGCCCCAGCAGCTCTGCCGCGCGATCCACCCGCCCCTCGGCCAGCAGCGCCCGGATGCGCGTGCTGCTGATCGGCTCTCCCCCGTCATCCACGGGCGCCACCACGTGCAGCCGAAAGCCCAGTTGCCCTCCCAGGCGCTCCAGAGCCGGAATCTGGCCCTCGCGCCCGCGCCCCAGGGCAAAGCCAGGCCCCACCCACAGTTCGCGCATGCGCAGCCGCTCGACGAGCATGCGGGTAAACGCCTCGGCAGGGGTGGCAGCCAGCTCTCGGGTAAAGGCGATCAGGGCCAGCAGGTCGAGGCCCAGGGCGTCCAACAGCCGGGCCCGCTCGACATCGCTGGTCAGGTAGGTGGGCTGCACCTCGGGCCGCAGGACGACGCGAGGGTGCGGGTAGAATGTGAGGGCTGCCGAAAGCATACCCCGCTGCCCGGCCTGCGCGATCAGCCCGCGAAAGAGCGCCTGATGCCCCCGATGCACCCCATCGAACGACCCCACGGTCAGGATGGTATCCTGCGAAAGAACAGCGTGTTCTAGATCTGAAATGACTTGCATGGTATAGGTATTATAGCAGATGGGAGGGGCTTTGCGGGAAACGGGGTGCGGGGCGACGGAGGCGTGCCGCCTCAGCTTGCCGCGGCGAACACCTTGCGGGGCCGCCACCAGCCTGGGCGCTCGTCCCGCTCCAGCACGGCTGCCAGCGCCCCCTGCGCGTCATAGGCGCAGCAGGTGTCGCCGCCGGGCTCCTCTGGCAACTCGATGGCCTGCCCATGCCCCAGCGCCTGGGCCTCACCCTCGGAGATGGCCACGGCGGGCAGGTGCCGCAGCGCCCGGCGCGGCTCGATCAGCCAGTGCTGCCAGTCGCCCTCGGCCAGAGCCTCCAGCGTCACGGCCTCTTCCAGGTACAAGTGCCCGATGGCCGTGCGCGCCAGGGCCGCCAGGTGCGCGCCCACGCCCGCCGCCTGCCCCAGGTCGTGGGCCAGGGAGCGGATGTAGGTGCCCTTGCTGCACGCGATCTCGAGGGAGAGCAGGGGAGGCTCCCAGCCCAGCACGTCCAGGCGCTCGATGCGCACCGTGCGCGGCTCGCGCTCCACCGTCTGCCCGGCGCGGGCCAGGCGATAGAGGGGCTGGCCATCGCGCTTGAGGGCCGAATACATGGGGGGCACCTGCTGGATCTCGCCGCGCATGGCATCCAGGAGCGGCAGGAGGGCCTCCAGGGTCAGATATGCGGCATCGCGCCGGGCGATCACCTGTCCCTCGGCGTCCCAGGTGTCGGTCTCGGTTCCAAAGGCGACGGTAGCCCGGTAGGTTTTGGGGAGATCGGAGAGGTATTCGACCAGGCGGGTGGCCCGCCCGATGCAGACCACCAGCACGCCGGTGGCCATAGGATCCAGGGTGCCAGTGTGGCCCACCTGCCGCTCGCCGGTGATGCGGCGCACCCGGGCCACCACGTCATGGGAGGTCCAACCGGCCGGTTTGTGGATGTTCAGGGCGCCCATCGGGGCGGGGGTCGGCGTCATGGCAAGCTCCCTGTCGCGACCCTGCCCCATTTCCAGCGCACCATGATCGCGCTATGCTTCCACGATGGGCATGCGGGCGCACGCGTCGTGACGATGCATAGCATCGTGGCGATGCTGCGCATCGTATGGAGCGCGAGATTCATCCCGCACCAGCGCGCCAGCGCTGGACTGTTGTGGGGAAAAGAGGAAATCACCCAATAGAAAGCGGGCGGGCCGCTCTTTGCATTGTTGCAGGCCAAAGGCTGCGCTCCACATGGCGCGTTGCGCTGCACGCGCTACCCTGCCCGCGCCACGGCGGCCTGGGCCGCCGCCACCACACGCGCGCGCACCTCGGCGAGTTCGCCCGCGATCTGGCAGCCCGCCGCCTGGGCGTGGCCGCCGCCGCCGAGGGCCAGGGCCACCGCCGAGACATCCACCCCCGGCTTGGAGCGCAGGCTCACGTCAATGATGCCATCCGGCTGCTCGGTGAGCACTACGGCTATCTGGGCCTCGCGCACCGTATTGAAAAAGTTGACCAAGCCGCTGCTGGCCTCGCCGCCGATGCCGTTCTGGCGCAACAGGTCGTAGGGCAACTCGGCCCACAGCACGCCGTCGGTCAGCGTGGCGTTGGCCAATGCGGCGCCCCACACGGGTAGGGTGGCCGCCGCCCGCCGCGAAAAGGCCCACTGATTGATCTGGGCCAACGGGGCGCCCGCCTGCATCAGGCGTTGCGCCGCCGCCAGTGCCTCGGGCGTCGTGTTGCTGGTGCGAAAGCCCTGGGTATCGGTGATGATGCCGGTCAGCAGGCAGGTGGCAATGGTCGCATCCAGGGGAACCCCCAGGTGGTCCACCACCTCTAGCATCAGGAGCGCCGTGGCGGGCGCGCCGGCGATCAGGTTGACATCCCCAAAACCCGGGTTCGTCACATGGTGGTCAATCACCACCAGAGGGCGCCCCCCCAGGTCGCTCTCGACATAACGCTTGCCCATGCGGCGCCGGTCGCTGGTGTCCACGGCGATGACCAACTGCTCGTCCGTTAGGCCGTCGCTCTGGAACGCCTCCACGCCCGGCAAGAACCCCACCTCGTCGGGCAGGGGGTCCTGGCAGGCGAGACGCACGGCCAGCCCCTGCGACCGCAGGGCCCAGGCCAGCCCCAGGGCCGAGCCGATGGTATCGCCATCAGGATCAACGTGCGAGACGATCAGAACCCGCCGAATGCCGCTCAGGACATCTTGGAGGTCATGCAGACTCGCCTGGCTCAACATCCTCTTCTGCACCCCGTTCCTCTGCGATCTGGTCGAACAGCCGGTCCATGTGCTCTCCGTACTGCCAGGAGCGGTCGGGGCGAAACTCGAGATAGGGCGTAAAGCGCCAGTGCAGGCGCTGGGCGAGTTCGCGCCGCAGCAGGCCCTGGGCGCTGTTCAGGCCGATCAGCCCCTCTTGGAGCGCCTCTTCGCCCTCATAGCACGCCACATAGATGCGCGCCAGGCGACGATCCTGGGTCAGCTCGGCCCCGGTCACCGTCAAGGCATTCACCCGAGGGTCGCGCACCCGATCACGTAGCAACAGCGTCAGCTCGCGCTGGATGAAACTCTCTGCTCGCTCTCTGCGATGTAACATAGTCTATCCCATACCGTTCGCCCTGGGGGCAGGCACTAGCGGACCTGCTCCCGGGTGTAGAACTCGATGATATCGTCTTCCTGCACGTCCGAGGCGCCGTCAACGCCGATGCCGCATTCCAGGCCCGTGTTCACCTCGCGCACGTCCTCGGTGAACCGTTTGAGCGAAGAGACGCGCCCCTGGTGTATGAGCTTGCCATTGCGCATGACGCGGGCGGTGGCGTTGCGCAGCCCCCTGCCTTCGGTGATTTGCGAGCCGGCAATTACCCCGATGCGAGAGATGCGAAACACCTGCCGCACGATGGCCTTGCCGCGCAATACTTCCTCGTATACGGGCTCCAACATGCCGGTGAGGGCCTTTTCCACGTCTTCGATCACGCGGTAGATGATGTCGTAGCGCCGGATATCCACGCCCTCGGCCTCGGCCAGCCGCTCGGCGGCAGGGTCCACCCCCACGCTAAAGCCGATGATGATGGCGTTGGCGGCTACGGCCAGGTTCACATCAGACTCGGCCACATTGCCGACCCCCTCATGCACAAAGTGCACCGAGAGGTCCTCGACCTCGATCTGCTGTAGAGAGCTCTTGATCGGCTCGATGCTGCCTTGCACGTCGGCCTTGAGGATCAGGTTGAGCGATTGTACCTTGCCTGCCTGGGCCTGGGCATAGATCTGGTCGAGGGTCAGCGCCGCAGCCGGCTGGCTCTCGCGCTCATGGCTCTCTTGCACGCGCTGCTCGGCAATGGCGCGGGCCATGCGCTCGTTATCCACCACGCGCCAGGTGTCGCCGGCGCTGGGCACATCGCGCAGGCCGATCACGACCACGGGCGTCGCGGGCCCCGCCTTGGTGATCGTCTCGCCTTTATAGTCGAACATGGCGCGGATCTTGCCATAGGTCTGGCCGACCGAGATGGCGGCGCCCGTTTCCAGGGTGCCCTCTTGCACCAGCAAAGTGGCCGTCGAACCGCGCGCCCGATCCATGCGCCCCTCGACAACGGCGCCTTCGGCGACCCGGCGCGGGTTGGCCTGGAGTTCGGCCATCTCGGCCACCAGCAGGATGTTGTCCAGCAGGGCATCGATCCCGATGCGCTGCTTGGCCGAAACCGGCACGCAGACCGTGTCGCCGCCCCAATCCTCAGGCACCAGCCCCAGGTCAGAAAGCTGCTGCTTGACGCGGTCGGGGTTGGCGGAAGGGAGGTCAATCTTGTTGAGGGCGATGATGATAGGCACCTGGGCGGCGCGCGCATGGTCAATGGCCTCGCGGGTCTGGGGTTGCACGCCATCATCCGCGGCGACCACCAACACCGCTATATCGGTGATGCTGGCGCCCCGGGCGCGCATGGCGGTAAAGGCCTCGTGGCCGGGGGTATCCAGAAAGGTGATCTTTTGCCCGCTCACATCCACCTGGTAGGCGCCGATGTGCTGGGTGATGCCGCCCACTTCGGATGCTTGCACCCTGGTCTCGCGGATGACATCCAGCAGCGAGGTCTTGCCATGATCCACGTGGCCCAGGATGGTGACCACAGGGGGGCGCGTCTTGAGGTATTTGAGCTCTTCCGGGGCATACTCGCGCTCGCGCTTTTGGGCAATGACGGGCGCGGCCTCTTCCTGCTCCTCGATCTCGGGCTCGGCGGGCTTGGTCTCGATGACGTGGTAGCCCATATCCTCAGCCACGATGGCGGCGGTATCGTAATCAATCTGCTGGTTGATATTCGCCATCACGCCGGCGTTCATCAACTCTTTGATCAGCTCGATGGGGCTGCACTGCATCAGGTCCGCCAGCTCGCGCACGGTGATGACGGCAGGCAGCTCGATCTCCTTGACTTGGGGCTCCGGGGCGCTCTTGGGCGCAGCGCTCTCTCGGCCACCCGGGGCAGGGCGGGGCGCGCTGGGCCTGCTGTTGCCACGGCTTGGCCTATTGGTACGAGTTTCTCGTTTCATATGACTCCCCCCTCTGTAGACACTATTCGGACGCCAACCAAGGCCCTTTGGGGCCTGGCTGTCGGATACTTGTTGCAGTGAGAAGCGGGCTGACAAACGCCATGAGGGGGCAGCAGATCGGGGATCGCAAGGGGAACTGGCTATGAGATATCAACCGGCGCCCATAGCAACCCTCTCTCCTGCGCCTCTCTCAAGGTGCCTGTGCATCTCTATTCTCTCTCGACCATGCGCGTCGTCTGACCGCCTTTCCCTGGCCGTACCGTACAAGACCTGAGTCCCGTTCATGCTGTGTTGGGCTCCCCAGCGTTCTCTGCGGGCGGCAGCGCCTGTCCATAGGCGCGCAGCGCGGCAAGGTCCTCGGGCGAGGGCGTAATCTTGAGCGCCCGTCCGACGCGCTTTTCGTCCAGGGCGATCTGCCAGCAGGCGGGGTTGGCGCACAAATAGGCGCCACGCCCCGCGCGCTTGCCCGTCTCGTCCACGGCAACCTGCCCCTCAGGGGTGCGCACGATGCGGATCAACCCGCGTTTGTCCCCCGTCTGTCGGCAGGCGATGCAGGTTCTCTGCGGCCTTTTTCTGACCATCGCGCCTATCGCGTCCTAGTCCAGGTCCTCATCCCACTCGCGGCCACCGGAGCGCTTGTGTTGCTTGCGCGCCACCACGCGCCCCAGGCGCTCGTCATACTCGAACCGGCGGTCGCGGCGGCGCTTGCCGTCTCGCCCACGAGCGCCCGAGTCTTCTTCCTCGTCCTCCTCCTCAAACGGCAGCTCTTTCTCCAGCTCAAAGCGGACTTGTGGCTCGCCGTCAGAGGCCATCGTTTCGTCTTGATCCGACACCGCGCTTGTCATCTCTGTCGCAACAACCTCTTGTTCCGAATCCAGATCCTGATCCCATTCTTCGATATCGGATGCGAGCGTCTCTTGATCGGGACGCTCGGCTTCCACAACATCATCCAGGGCAGAGGGCAGCTCGGTCTCTGGCGCCAGATCGAACGCCGCATCCGGGGCCGGGGCGTCCACCTCGGCGACGGGCTCGGCCTCAATCTCTTCTGGCTCGAAGGGCAGGTCCAGCAGCTCGGCCTGGGCCTCATCCGGGGCCAGGACGGCCTCGACAGCCTCGTCCAGCTCCTGCTCTTCCTCATCCATGAGAGCCTCGGCCTCGGCCAGGAGCGCGGCAGCCGCGCGGCGCGCCTCTTCGCGCTCGCGCTCACGCTCGGCGGCGGCCGCTGCCTCGGCGGCCAGGAGCTCGGCCTCCTCGGCTGCCTCCGCTTCGCTCTTGATATCAATGCGCCAACCCGTCAACTTGGCGGCCAGGCGCGCATTCTGCCCCTCTTTGCCGATGGCCAGCGAGAGCGCCCGATCGGGCACGATCACCTTGGCAGCCTTTTCCTCGCGGTTCAGGTATACCTCGACCACTTTGGCGGGGCTGAGGGCGTTGGCGATAAAGACGCGCTCATCGCGCGACCATTCGACCACGTCAATCTTTTCGCCGGCCAGCTCGTTCACGATATTCTGGATGCGCACACCGCGCATCCCCACGCAAGAGCCCACGGGGTCCACGCCCGATTGTAGCGCCGCAACGGCCACCTTGGAGCGGTAGCCCGGCTCGCGGGCGATGGCCTTGACCTCGACGGTGCCGTTATAGATCTCGGGCACCTCTAGCTCGAGCAGGCGCTTGAGCAGGTCCGGGTGTGTGCGCGAGACGGTGATCTGGGGGCCGCGGGCCGTGCGCTCGACGGCGACGATATAGACCCGCACCCGCTGGCCAACGCGGTAATGCTCGCGGGCGATCTGCTCGCCCCGGGGCAACACGGCCTCGGCCTTGCCCAAGCTCACGCCCACAGTCCGCGTGCGCACATCAATCTCGCGCACGGTGCCATTGACCAGCTCGCCCTCGCGCTCGGCAAACTCGGCAAAGACCGAATCGCGCTCGGCCTCGCGGATGCGTTGCGTGATCACTTGCTTGGCCGTCTGCGCGGCGATGCGCCCGAAATCGCGGGGCATGACCTCGACATCAATGAAATCGCCCAGCTTGGCAGCGGGATCCAGCGCGTGCGCCTCGGCCAAGGTCATCTCGTTGCGGTCGTCCTCGATCTCCTCGGCAACCAGTTTCTTGACAAAGACCCTGGCCTGGCCCGTGCGACGATCCAGCTCGACCTGAACGTTTTGGCTGGGGCCATAGTTGCGTTTGTAGGCGGAAACCAACGCCATCTCAATCGCCTCGATGATCACATCGGGCGTGAGATTGCGGTCCGCGCTCAACTGCGTAATAGCGATCTCGAACTCGCTCTTCATCCTATCCGTAACCTCCCGTAGCGCCCCACACCCGTCCATAACAGAAAAAGTGGGAGGAGAACGCCCACTTTGCCCAAGCGCATCTTTGACCCTAGTATAGCATGATCCTGCCCCTGGAGCAAATGTTTACCGTTTCCAGCATTGTAGCGCGTTTCGACACAAAAGACGCCCGCACGTGGGCGTCTGTATGCGCGCATCTGGCGAGGGCCTCTTTCAGAGATAGCCCTCGAGTTTGCCCTCCAGCACGCCCAACGGCATGTACCCAGGCAGCGTTTCGACCAGTTCGCCCCCTCGAAAGAGCGCCAACGTGGGCAAGTTCAGGACGTCATAGCGCATCGCCAGTTCGGGATAGGCCTGTACGTCCACTTTGATAACGGCCAGTTGCCCCGCATACTGATCCGCGATCTTGGCCAGGATGGGCTCCATCATCTTGCACGGCCCACACCACTCGGCCCAGAAATCCACCAACACCGGACGGTCGGCCTGCAGGACGTCGGCCTCCCACTGCTGCTCTGTTGTTGCGCGCACCCAGTTCCTCCTGCCCGCCGGGGGGCGCCCCGGCTCAGATAGGCTCTTGCTCGGCGTCTGGGTCCGCAAGGGCCTCGACCACAGCCCCAGAGCCGGCAAAGCGCAGGAAAAAGGCGATGATCCGATCCAGCCGCGCCGAGTCGGGCTCGTCCGTCTCCCCTCGCAAACACATCTCGATATGGTGCGCCATAATGTGCAGGCTGGCCTTGTCCAGGGCGGCCCGTGCAGCCAGGAGCTGCGCTGCGATGGCCTCGCACTGGCGCCCTTCTTCGATCATCCGCTGGATGCCCCGGATCTGCCCCTCGACGCGCCGCAAACGTGTCAGGATCTCTTGCTGTTCTCGTTCGGCCGCTCGATCCGCCACGGCAATACCTGCTTTCAGCACAGCCCCCGCTTGATGGCGCTTTTTCTACTCTGTTCTTTGACCAAACCCAAGTATAGAGCAGCCCTGGGGTAGCGTCAAACCGGCGTCGCTCGGCAGCTTTCGCATCCCTCGACCTTTGGCGCGCTTGTGGACTTGTGGTACACTCGTCGCGTGAATCATCGGGTATGCCGAGGAGTGGGAATGCGTCAACGTACTGTTTTGCCCTTTTTGCTGGCCCTGCTGCTGTTGGCTGTGGCCATGCCGCTGCACGTTTTGGCAGATACCAGAGTCGAGATCACCTCGCCCAGCGTGGGCGAGCGGGTGCGCGGACGGGTGCCCATCATCGGCTCCGCCCAGGTGGACGATTTTGACTTTTACAAGGTCGAGTTTGGCATTGGCCCCAACCCCAGCCAATGGGCCGTGATCGGCATTCTGCACGATCAGCCCGTCATCGCCGGGCAGCTCGAGGTGTGGGATACGAACCCGGTGCCGGATGGCGTCTATACCCTGCGGGTCACGGGCGTCAAGAGGGATGGCAACTGGGTGGATTTCGACGTGCGCAACGTGGTGGTGGCGAACCAGGAACCCACGCCAACGCCCACCGTTGAGGCCACGGAGACGCCTGAGGTGGAGCTGCTGCCCTCCCCCGTGGGCGGCGAGACGCCCGCCGGCGATGCCACGCCCGAAGGGCCTACGCCAGAGCCCACCCAGGAGGTGCAGATCATTGCGCCCACGGCGGCTTTGGCCGTGCCTTCCGTAACACCCCGCGTTGGGCCGACGACAACGGGAGATCAGTTGCCCATCGAGACCGATACCCTGGGCCAGTCGTTCTGCTTTGGCGGGCTGGCGATGGGCGCCGTGTTCCTCCTTTTGGGCCTTGTGTTCGGCATCCGCCGCCTGTTCTAGCGCCGACGCTTCCGAGCCGCGCGGCGCCCATAGCGTGTAGAGCCCTGATTCACAGGGGCTAGTCACCGAGATTAGCCCTTGTTTGTGTTGCCCACGCCACAGGATAGGAACATGGTGCAAAGCCTCTTGCGACGCCTGAAAAGAGAACAACCACCCTTGGGCGACGGCGCCGATTGGACCCTGCTCGTCGGCTTGGGCAACCCCGGCGCCGAATATGCCGAGCACCGCCACAATATCGGCTTTCGCTGCATTGACCATCTGGCCCAGCAGCGCGGGCTGACGCTGAACAAGAAGCGTTTCAAGGCCGTCTTTGGCGAGGGGCGCATCGGCCAGGCGCGCGTGATCCTGGCCAAACCCCAGACCTTTATGAACGACAGCGGCGCAGCGGTGGGCCCCCTCAGTCGTTGGTACAAGATCCCACCCGAGCGCATCCTGGTGATCTATGACGACCTGGATCTGCCCTTTGGGCGCATCCGCGTGCGCCCCGGCGGCGGCAGCGGCGGCCACAACGGCATCAAGTCGCTCATCGCGGCCCTGGGCTCCCAAGAGTTCCCCCGCATCCGCGTGGGCATCGGGCGCCCCCAACGCGGCGATCCGGTGGATTATGTGCTCAACGCCTTTGACCGCGAACAGGCGCCCTTTGTGCCCGATCTCTGCGAGCGGGTGGCCCAGGCCATCGAGACCTTTCTCGCCCAGGGGATCAAAGAGGCGATGAACATCCACAACGGCCCGGATGCGGCCAACGGCCAATAGGGGGGCGCCGGTGACGCTACAATCCCTCACGTCGCTCTTGCAGGCCGCGCCGGCGTATCAAGAGGCGCTCTGGCGCGCCAACGCTCTGGTGGGCCAGCGGCCCGGCGGCTATCGCCCCCCCGCGAACGCCCTGGAGTTGCCCACGGCGGCGCGGCCGCTTGTCATTGCCGCGCTCCAACACGACTGGCCCGGCCCGCTGCTGGTGCTCTCGGGCCGGCCCGAGCAGGCCCGCCACCTGATCGAGCAGGTGCGCCTCTTTGGCGAGCACGCCGGCGCACCGCACTACTTTCACGCCCCCGATACCCTTTTTTACGACCGTCCGCCGTGGGACCGCCAAACGCTCCAGACCCGGGTCAGTGTGTTGGCCCTGCTCAGCGGTCTGGCAGAGGAGCCGGAGGCCGGCCGGGGCGTGCTGGTGGCCACATCGGTCTGGGCGCTGATGACCAAGACCGCGCCGCCCCTGGCGCTGCGGCGCGCCATGCGCACCTTGCGGGTCGGCGCCGAGATCCCCATGTACGACCTGCTGGCCCAGGCCGTGCGGGCGGGCTATGAGGCCGCCATCGCCGTCGAGGAGCCGGGCACATTCGCCCACCGGGGCAGCCTGGTGGACATCTACCCGCCCAACCTGCCCCTGCCCCTGCGCATTGACTTTTTCGGGGACGAGATAGATAGCATCCGCACCTTTGATCCCGACACCCAGCGCTCGCTGGATACGCTCCAGGAGGCGACCTGGGCGCCCGCCGCCGAGGCGTTGCCCGAATGGGGCCCGGCGGCCCTGCAGCGCCTGCAAGCCCTGGACCTGAGCGCCTGCAACGCGCGCACCCGCCAGCAGATGGGCGAACAGATCGAAAAGATCGGCCAGGGCAACTATTTCGAGGGCTTGGCGTACTATATGCCGTACCTCTATCCGCGCCCGGCGACTCTGCTGGACTATATGCCCGCCAATGCCCTGGTGCTGCTGGATGACCTGCCCGCGCTCGAATCGGCGGCGGTGACGCTGGAGAATCAGGCCACCAGGCTGCGCGCCGAAATGGTGCGCGATGGCGATCTACCCCAGGATTTCACCGCACCCTACCTGCCCTGGCCCGATCTGTTGGCGCGGCTGGGCCGCGTGCACACCATCGGCCTGGGCTATGCCCGCGACGAGCAAGGGCATCCCTTGGGCCAGGCGTTCGCGGCGCCCCCGGCCTATGGCGGCCAGCTTCACGAGGCCCTGGCCGATATCGCCGACATGCACCGCGAGGGACAACGCCTGGTCATCGTCACCCGCCAGGCCGAGCGCGTGGCCGACCTGTTGCGCGAGCAGCAGCTCTATGTAACCCCCGGCGAGAGCCTGGCGGACGTGCCCGCGCCGGGCGAGCTGGCATTGGTAAACGGCGTCCTGGCCGAGGGGTTGGCCTTTGAGCCGGCGCACCTGACCGTGCTGACCGACGCCGAGGTCTTTGGCTGGGTGCGCCAAAAACGGCGCCGCACCACGGCCCCGCGCCAGGCCCCGCCGGAGGCGCTCTTTACCGATCTCAAGCCGGGCGACTATGTGGTGCACATCGAGCACGGCATTGGTCGCTATCACGGCATGGCGCGCAAGAGCATCGCCGGGCTGGAGCGCGAGTACATCGAGATCGAGTACGACGCCGGAGACCGGCTGTTCGTCCCCATGCATCATGCCAACCGGGTGAGCCGCTACCTGGGCGCCGATGATCGCGAGCCGCGCATCCATCGGCTGGGCGGCGTCGAGTGGGCCACGGCCCGCGCCCGCGCCGAAAAGGCCGTGCGCGATATCGCCCGCGAGCTGCTAGAGCTCTATGCCCAGCGCGAGGTGGCCCAGGGCCACGCCTTTGGCCCCGATACCGCCTGGCAACACGAGATGGAGGCCGCCTTCCCCTACGTCGAGACCGACGACCAGCTTGGCGCCCTGGTGCAGGTCAAGGAGGACATGGAGCAGCCCCGGCCCATGGACCGCCTGCTGGTGGGCGATGTGGGCTATGGCAAGACCGAGGTGGCCGTGCGCGCCGCCTTCAAGGCGGCCCAGGATGGCAAGCAGGTGGCGGTGCTGGTGCCCACCACCGTCCTGGCCCAGCAGCACTATTACACCTTTCGCCGTCGCTTGCGCGCCTTTCCCGTCGTGGTCGAGATGCTCTCACGCTTTCGCAGCCCTGCCGAGCAAGAAGAGGTGCTGCGCGGCCTGCGCCGGGGCCAGGTGGATATCGTCATTGGCACCCACCGGCTGCTCTCCAAGGACGTCACATTCAAGGACCTGGGGCTCTTGATCGTGGATGAGGAGCAGCGCTTTGGCGTGGCCCACAAGGAGCGCCTCAAGCGCCTGCGCAGCGAGGTGGATGTGCTCACCATGACCGCCACGCCCATCCCGCGTACGCTGCACATGTCTCTCAGCGGCATCCGCGATATGAGCGTGATTGACACGCCGCCCGAGAACCGCCTGTCCATCAAAACCACGGTGACCGAGTACGACGAGGGCTTGATCCGCACGGCCATCCTGCGCGAGCTGGATCGGGGCGGCCAGGTCTATTTCGTTCACAACCGGGTGCAGGATATCGAGCTGGTGGCCGCCGAGCTGCATCGCATCGTGCCCGAGGCCAGCGTCGTCATCGGCCACGGCCAAATGCACGAGGACGATCTGGCCCAGGTGATGCTGGGCTTTGCCCAGGGCGAGGGCGACGTGTTGCTCTGCACGACGATCATCGAGAACGGCCTGGATATCCCCAACGTGAATACCATCATCATTGACCGCGCCGACCGCTTTGGCCTCTCGCAGCTCTACCAGTTGCGCGGGCGGGTGGGGCGCGGCATTGACCGGAGCTATGCCTACCTCTTTTACAAGCCGCCCCTGACCGAGATCGCCCAGCAGCGCTTGCAGACCATCCAGGAGGCCGCCGAGCTGGGCGCGGGCTTGCGGGTGGCCATGCGGGATATGGAGATTCGCGGCGCGGGCGAGATCCTGGGGGCCGAGCAGCACGGCCACATCGCCGCCATCGGGTTCGATCTCTATGCGCGGCTGCTGCGGCGCGCCATCGAGGAGCTGCGCCTGGATGAGCGCACCCCCGCCGAGGCCGCCCGCCATGCCCAGACCGTGACGGCGGGAGAGGCCCTCTCCCTCGACCTGGGGCCCAGCGTGGACCTGCCCATCTCCGCCTATCTGCCGGAGACCTACCTGCCCGACGACGGGCTGCGCTTGCGCATGTACCGGCGCCTCGCCCGCATCGAGAGCGAGGACGAGCTGGACGCCCTCTTGGACGAGCTGGCCGACCGCTTTGGGCTGCCCCCGGCGCCGGTGTTGGACCTGCTCTATGTGCTGCGGGCGCGCATCCTGGGGGCCGAGGCCGGCATCGAGAGCCTGCGCGGTGACGAGCGCGAGATCACGGCGCTGCTGCCGCTGCCCCTGGCGCCCGGCGCGCCCGAGCGCATACAGGCCAGGTTCCCCCATGCCCGGGCCGCCGGCAAACGGGTGCGCCTGCCTCTGGCCGCCGGCTGGCGCGAGCGCCTGCTAGAGCTGCTGCGCTTGCTGGGCCAGCTCCGGCCCGTGCCCGAGATGGCCCCCCGATCCCCACGCTAACACACCGGCGAGGTAGCCGCAATGGCCGGAGGCGATCGCCCGCCGTCCAATTGACCCCCCCTGGCTCCCGTGCTACACTCGCCTCAGCGTACAAGAAGGGAGCCCCATGGTTCGCGTCATCGCCGGAGCCGCCAAAGGCCGCCAGCTACACTCTGTCCCCGGAGAGGGCACCCGCCCCATCTCTGATCGGGTCAAAGAGTCGCTCTTTAGCATCTTGGGGGGTGATACCGAGGATAGCCTTTGGCTGGACCTGTTCGCGGGCACGGGCAGCGTGGGCATCGAGGCCCTCAGCCGGGGAGCCCGCCATGTGGTGTTCATTGACAAGGCCCACCAGGCCGCCGCCACGGTGCGCCGCAATCTGGAGCTGACCGCCTTTCAAGAGCGCGCCCAGGTGATCCGGGGCGATGCCCTGCGCTACCTGCGCCAGGCCGAACCCGACCCGCCCTTTGACTATATCTATGTAGCGCCGCCCCAATACCGCGAGCTATGGGCCGAGGCGCTCATGGCCCTGGACGAGCGCCCTCTGCTGGCCCCCGATGGCCTGATCATCGTCCAGATCCACCCCAAAGAGTTCGGTCCCGTGCTGTTGCAACGCCTGGAGCTGGCCAGCGAGCGCCGCTACGGCAGCACACTGCTGCTCTTTTATCAGCTTCTAGAGCCCGCTGCCGAGGAGGGCGATCCCGATGCTGCATCAAGTTGATGTTGGCGACCAGGTTACACTGCGCAAGCCCCATCCCTGCGGCTCGTACGAGTGGATCGTAACGCGCATCGGCGCCGATATCGGCCTCAAGTGCCTCACCTGTGGCCGCCGGGTGATGCTACCCCGTGGCGAGTTCAACAAGCGGGTCAAGCTGATCCGCCCCGCCGCCGAATAGGCGCGCCCCCGCGCCCATGTACACCCTGGATGACACCATCGCCGCTATTGCCACGCCCCTGGGCCAGGGCGGCATCGGCATCGTGCGGCTGAGCGGCCCCGAGGCCCTGGCCGTGGCCCGGCGCCTGTTCGTCCCCTCGGGCCGGGTGGCCCTGGATGGCGCCGTTTCGCACCGGCTGATCCATGGCCGCGTGCGCAATCCCGATGACGGACACACCCTGGACGAGGCGCTGCTGGCCTATATGCGGGCGCCAGGCTCGTACACGGGCCAAGACGTAGTCGAGATCCAGGGCCACGGCGGCCCCACGCCGCTGCGGGCGATCCTCTCGGCCTGCCTGCGCCAGGGCGCCCGCATGGCCCACGAGGGCGAGTTCACCCTGCGCGCCTTTCTCAACGGGCGTCTGGACCTGGCCCAGGCCGAGGCCGTGCTGGATATCATCACCTCGCGCACCGAGGCGGCCCTGCGGGTAGCGCTCAACCAGCTCGGGGGGCGCCTCTCGGGCGAGATCCGCGCCCTGCGCCAGGGGTTGCTGGGGGCCCTGGCCTATCTAGAGGCGGCGATTGATTTCGGCGAGGACGTGCCCGCGCAGGATATCGCCCCCGACTTGCAAGCCCACGGCGAGCGGCTGGCCTGGCTGCTGGGCGAGGCCGAGCGGGGCATGGTCTATCGCCAGGGGGTGCGCACCGTCATTGTGGGGCGGCCCAACGTGGGCAAGAGCAGCCTGCTGAACCGGCTGCTGCGCGCCGAGCGCGCCATCGTGACGCCGGTGCCCGGCACCACCCGCGACACGCTGGAGGAGACGTTGCAGATCCAGGGGGTGCCCCTGGTGCTGACCGATACGGCGGGCATTGCCGAGAGCGACGACCTGGTGGAACGCCTGGGCATCGAGCGCAGCCGCCAATCGGCGGCCCAGGCCGACCTGGCCCTGGTGGTGTTCGATGCCAGCGCGCCGCCCGGCCCCGAGGACGCCCAGGTGGCGGCGCTGGCGGCGGGGCGCCCGGCCGTGGTGGCGCTCAACAAGAGCGATCTGCCCGCCGCGGATGACTATGGCGCGTTGCTGCCGGAGGTGCCCCACATCCCCGTCTCGGCGTTGACGGGCGAGGGCTTGCCCGAGTTGGAGCGCTGTCTGGTGGAGACGATATTCGCCGGGCAGGTGGCCGCCGCCGATGAGCCGCTGGCCAGCAACCCGCGCCACCGCGATCTCTTGCAGCAGGCCCTGGCGCATGTGCAAGATGCCTGTCGCGCCCTGGCGGCGGGGCTGCCCGACGATCTGGTGGCCATTGACGTGGCCGCCGCCGTGGACGCCCTGGGCGCCATCACCGGCGAGCGCGCCAGCGAAGAGCTGCTGGCGACCATCTTTGGGCGCTTTTGCATCGGCAAATGAGGCGCGCATTAAAAGGGGCGGGGCAGCCGATGGGCAATTGTGGCCGCGAGTTGGCGCAGGCGCGAGTATGGATAGGAGCGATTGACTATGAAACTGGCCATCGTGTTCTCGTGGCTGAACCAGTATGGCGGGGCCGAGCGGGTGCTGGAAGTGGTGCACGATATGTACCCCGAGGCGCCGATCTACACCTCGATCTATCGCCCCGAGGCGCTGCCCGAGGCGTACCGTGGCTGGGACATTCGCCCCTCGTTCCTGAACCGCATCCCCCTGGCGCGCCGCAAGCACCAACTCCTGCTGCCCCTCTATCCCCTGGCGTTCGAGAGCTTTGACCTGCGGGGCTATGACCTGGTGCTGAGCATCACCAGCGCCTTTGGGCATGGCGTCATCACCCCCGCGGCCACGCCCCACGTGTGTTACTGCCTGACCCCGGCGCGCTTTCTCTGGAGCTATCACGCCTATATCGAGCGCGAGGGGGTGGGGCGCCTGGCCCAGGCGGGGCTGCAACCCTACCTCAAGAGCCTGCGCCAGTGGGATCGGCTGGCCGCCGACCGGGTGGATCGGTTCATTGCCATCTCGCGCACCGTTCAGCGCCGCATCCGCAAGGTGTATCGCCGCGAGTCCGAGATCCTCTACCCGCCGGTGCTGCTCCAGGAGAATGTCACTCCCCAGGAGCCGGAGGGGTACTATCTGATCGTCTCGCGGCTGATCCCCTACAAGCGCATTGACCTGGCGGTGGAGGCGTTCAACCGGCTAGGGCTGCCCCTGCGCATCATCGGCGAGGGGCGCGATGGCCCCATGCTGCGGGCCCTGGCCCAAGGCAACGTCCAGTTCGAGGGCTATGTGGATAGCGACGAGGCCGTGCGCCAGCAGATGGCGCGCTGCAAGGCCTTTGTCTTTCCGGGAGAAGAGGATTTCGGCCTGACGCCGCTAGAGGCCATGTCCGCCGGGCGCCCGGTGATCGCCTATGCCGCCGGGGGCGCGCTGGACACGGTCATCGAAGGGCGCACGGGGGTCTTTTTCCACGAGCCCACCGTCGAGGCGCTGATGGCCGCCGTGGAGCGCTGCGAGGCGAGCCAGTTCGACGCCCACGCCCTGCAAGCCCACGCCCAGCAGTTTGGCGCGCCGCGCTTTCAGCGCGAGCTGGAACGCGCCCTGCAAGTCGCGCTGCGGCAGGCATAGGGGTCCCCTAGTTCAGCCGCTCCCAGCGCCCATCGCCATAGAGCACATGGATGCCTCGCGTGGGGCTCCAGAGCATGACGCCGCGCTCATAGGTTTGTACAGACCCCCAATAGCCCCGCTCTTCGGCGGTGGCCCAACCCAGCGCGCTGCGCACATTCGGGTAGGTGCGCCAGACCTTGCCGATGCCGCGTTTGGGCTGGTAATGGCCCGGAGGCGGCACATAGGTTGGGTCCGTCTCGGCCTCGGCAGTCGTCCAGCTATCGCTGACAAACTGCCATGTTCCGCCGCTATAGAGCACGTACAGGCCCTTGACATCGTGCCGCCAGAGCACCAGCCCACCGGTAAAGGGCTGCTCCGCCATCCAGACCGTCTTTTCCATCTCGAGTGGGCAGCCCATGCCCTGGCGCACCCGGCTATAGCCCTGCCAGACGCGCCCGAAACCCAGGCAGGGCGCAATCGCGCAGCCGCGAGAAGCTACGTACGCGGCAGAGGCGCTCGCTGGGGCGGCGCTACTGGCCGCCGCCGGGGCCTGGCCGCCCTGCACCAGCATAATGGCATCATAGGCCACATAGCGCGTGGCATAGGCCTCGCCCGTGGCATCGCCCAGGTACACATACTCGTCGGGGCCGCCCTTGAAGCGATAGCTCCCCAGGCTCACCCATTGCCCCGGATAGAGGCTCTGGTCCACGGTGCGGCTATACTGCTGGCCGTTGAGCGCCACCACATAGCGGGCCTGGGTGGCCCCGGAAAAGCGCTCTGGGATATAGACGAACACCTCGTACTCGCCCGGCGCGGTTACGTGGGGCAGCCACTTGGCCCAGTTCTGGTCCGCCGTGGTGCTGTTCCAGGTCCAATAGAGATGCTCGTCATAGCCGGTCTGGCGGCCATACCATCCGTCGGTTGGGCCGCCCCTGATGAACCCCTCGTCCTGGTCATCCACGATGATGCTGATGGGGACGGGCGGCGCGGGAGAGCTGCTGCCGCTCCAGGTGACAATGGCGACGGCGTCACCCGTCGCCTCGAAATACTCGACGCGGATCTGGTGTGTGCCCGTGGGCAGGTAATAGCTCCCCATGTGAGTAGCGCGGGTCTGGGCGATCCACTGGTCAATCACCGGCACGCCGTTCACCGAGATTCGGACGCCATCATCCACCGTGGCATAGAACTGGTAATTCCCCGCCCGCAGGTACACATCGCGGGTCCAGCGCACCGAGAACTCGTCTGCCGGGATCACGCCCGGCATGGGGGAGCCCGCGCCCCAGTCGAAATTGATGGCGGCATCGTGGCGCACCACGGGTGTCCCGCTGAGGGTTGTATTGGCATAGTACTCGCCGCGCCAGGCCCCGCCAGAGGCCGCGCCCGTGGCAGCCCCCCGGGCCCACCAGACCCGCACGGCGGCCTTGCCCGTGCGCTCGAAATAGGTCACCCGCACCTGATGGTAGCCCGGGCCCAGATACTTGGTGGCCGAATAGGTGCGCGGCAGGTGGGCGTGCCATTCGTCAATGAGCAGCTGGTCATCCACCCAGACGCGCACGCCATCATCGGCGGTGGCGCTAAAGACATAGTTGCCGCCATCGAAATAGAGCGAGGTATTCCACTCGACGGAGAAATGGTCGGCGTTGACGCCCGGGCCGGGCGCGCCGGTACCCCAATCGAAATTGATGTGGGGATCGTTGCGCACCAGGGCGGGCATGCCCGTGAGATCGGTGCTGTTATAGTACACGCCGCGCCAGAGGGGCGCCGTCTGCGCCAGGGCAGGCCACGCGGGTGCGGCCAGGGAGGCCAGCAACACCAGCGCGCACAGGGTCGCCTGCAGGGCAAGCGCACTGCGCCGTCGTCTCGTCGAATGGGCGAGTCTGTCCATGCTCTCTTTCCTTCGCGCGCAGGCTGACCGGACTGTTTGGCGCAAGTATAGCGCGAGGGCGTGCACCTGGCAATGGCGCGGGCCGCCGCGCCACGTGTACACAGCATAGCGCGTTCCGCCCTGATCGCCTATGGGCGGGGCGTGGAAACGACGTAAAAACGCGGCAATGGACCAAGCGAATCAAGCGCGGTACGTTTGATCATTCCTGTCGCGCGGCTATGATACACTGTGTAGGCAGGCTCCGTCCAGGCCGCCATTCGGGGCAATTGCATGTAGGAGGCAAGTATTCTGAGCAGATAGGCATTGCTCAAGCCTGCCTTGAGAAGCTACGCTTGTACGGAGCGAGAGCATTCGCTCTTGCCGTGCAAGCCCTCACCCGCGCCCCGCAGACGGGCCGCACCCTCTCCCGCGCGTGCGGGAGAGGGTCGCCGGAGTCCACGACGGCGGGGTGAGGGCCAGAAGACCGTAGTCAACAATAATATAGCGGCGACCCAATCCCAAATGCAATCACCCTGTTCCGGGCCGCCGATTACCGTTAGGGGGACGCCCTATGGCGAAAACATTGCTCATTGTCGAATCGCCCGCCAAGGCCAAGACCATCGCCCGCTATCTGGGGCGCGATTTCCAGGTCAAGGCCTCGGTGGGGCATGTGCGCGACTTGCCCCCCAAGGAGTTGGGGGTGGATGTGGAGCACGGCTTTCGCCCCACCTACCACCTGACCAGGGGCAAGGGTAAGGTCATTGCCGAGATCAAGGAGGCGGCCCAGTCCGCCGAGCAGATCTATCTGGCCACCGACCCCGACCGCGAGGGCGAGGCCATCGCCTGGCACGTGGCCGAGGCGGCCCGCCTGGATCCCGCCATCACCCGGCGCATCACCTTTCACCAAGTGACGGCCGAGGCCGTGCGCACGGCGTTGCTCCAGGCCCGCGACCTGGACCGCGACCTGATCGATGCCCAACAGGCGCGCCGCGTGCTGGATCGGCTGGTGGGCTACAAGATCAGCCCGCTGCTGAGCCGCGCCATGCGCAAGCGCCTCTCGGCGGGGCGGGTGCAATCGGTGGCCCTGCGCCTGGTGGTGGAGCGCGAGCGCGAGATCCTGGCCTTTGTGCCCGTCGAGTATTGGTCGCTAGAGGCCGAGCTACAGCGCCGCATCGAGGGCAAGGAGGTCTTGCGCGCGCGCCTGATCAAGATCAAGGGCGAGGAGCCCAATCTACAGGAGCGCCAGGACGTGGACCAGATTTTGGGCGTGCTGGAGGAGGCCGCGTACACCGTCAGCGAGGTGCGCCAGAGCCAGCGGCGGCGCAATCCCCAGCCGCCCTTTGTCACCAGCACGCTACAGGCCGCCGCCAGCAACCGCCTGCGCATCTCGCCGCAGCAAACCATGCGCCTGGCCCAGCAGCTCTATGAGGGCATTGACCTGGCGGGCGAGCGGGTCGGGCTGATCACCTACATGCGCACCGATTCGACCCACGTAGCGCCCGAGGCCCAAGAGGAGGCCCGCGCCTATATCCTGGAGCGCTGGGGCGCCGATTACCTGCCCGCCAGCCCGCCCCGCTATCGCTCGCGGGCCGCCCTGGCCCAAGAGGCCCATGAGGCGATCCGCCCCACCTCGACCCTGCGCACCCCTGAAGAGATGCGCCCGTACCTGGATGCGCGCCAGGCCGCCCTGTACGAGCTGATCTGGCAGCGCTTCGTGGCCAGCCAGATGGCCCCCGCCGTCTACGATACCATCCGCGTGGATATCCTGGCGGCCAAGGATTACCTCTTTCGCGCCACGGGCCAGCGGCTGGTCTTTGCCGGGCATTTGGCCGTCTATGGCGCCGATGCCTCGGAGGAGGATGGGGACAAGCAGCAGATGCTGCCTGTGATGGCCGTGGGGGAGGGGCTCGATTTGCTGGGCCTGTACCCCGAGCAGCATTTCACCCAGCCGCCGCCGCGCTTCACCGAGGCCACCCTCATCAAAGAGTTGGAGGCCAACGGCGTGGGGCGCCCCTCGACCTATGCTTCCATCGTGGGCGTGATCCAGGATCGCGGCTATGTGGAAAAGCAGGGCGCCAGCCTCGCGCCCACGGCCCTGGGCATGGTGGTCTGCGATACCCTGGTCGAGACGTTCACCGATATCGTGGATGTGGGCTATACCGCCCAAATGGAGGTGTTGCTGGATCAGGTGGCGGCGGGCATCGTGGGCTATCGGCGTATGTTGGAGGGCTTTTATGGGCCATTCGAGCGCGAACTGGCCCGCGCCGAGGGCCTGATGCCCCAGGCGGTGGAAAAGGCCCTGGCCGCCAGCGCGCCCCAGGACGTGCAGGAGCGCATCTGCCCCGAGTGCGGGCGGCCCCTGACGCTGCGCCTGAGCCGTGCGGGGCGCTTTTGGGGCTGCTCGGGCTATCCCGAGTGCCGCTACACCCTGGATATGGACGCACAGGGGCAGCCCCAGGAAAAGCAGGACGTCTATGCCGAGGGCGAGACGTGTGAGAAATGCGGCGGGCGGATGAAGGTTGTGACCAGGGGGCGCAGCAGCTTTTTGGGATGCGAGAACTATCCCACCTGCCGCAACACGCGCCCCATCCTGAGCGACAGGATCAAGCAGCTCGCCCAAGAGACGGCCTGCCCCGCCTGTGGGCTAAAGCCGCTGGCGCCGAAAAAAGGGCGCTATGGCGAGTATCTATACTGTCCAACCTGCAACCAGAACTATTCCCTGGCCAAGCTGGGCATCAAGGGCGGCGGCGCGGCAGAGATCGTGGACATTGCCTGTCCCGAGTGCGGCCAATCGCCGTTGGAAAAGCGCGCGGGCCGCTACGGGCCGTACTATCATTGCCCGGCCTGCAACAAGAATACGTCGGAGAAGAAACTGGCGGCGGGGACGTAGGGGTAGGCAGGGTGGCGACCCTGTAGAGGCAGCCTCAGGCCGCCCCTACAGGGTTCTATCTCGCCAGGTTACTTGACCTGGACCGTGGCGCCGACCTCTTCGAGGCGGGCCTTGGCGGCCTGGGCGGCCTCCTTGTCCACGGCTTTGAGCACGTCCGAGGGCGTCTCGTCCACAACGGCCTTGGCCTCACGCAGACCCAGCGAGGTGAGCTCGCGCACGACCTTGATGACCTGGATCTTGTTATCGCCCACGCCGGTGAGCACCACGTCAAACTCGGTCTGCTCTTCCTCTTCCTCAACGGCCGCGGCGGCGGCAGGGCCGGCGGCGGCCATCGCCATAGGCACGGCAGCGCTCACGCCGAACTTGGTCTCCAGGGCCTTGACCAGGTCGGCCAGCTCGAGCACGGTCATGTTACCGATGGCTTCAATCAGTTCTTCTTGCGTCATTTTGGGACCTCCCATGATGTAGAACGGCAAATAGGATGCGAGCTAGGGTGCAGCCGGTCAGGCGTCAGAGCCTTCGAGCTGCTGCGCACGGGCGTTCACCACGGTGATGACGCCGCGCAAGACGGACGAGAGCACGCCGACCAGGCCGCTGATGGGCGCCTGAACCCCGCCCAGCACGCGTGCGAGAAGCTGCTCGCGCGAGGGCATGTCGGTCAGAGAGGCCACCTGCTGCGCGCTAACCAGCCGGCCGCCGACGATGCCGCCGACGATGCGCACGCGCTCTTGGCTGGTGCGGGCAAAGTCGGTCATCACTTTGGTGGCTTGGGCGATGTCATCGTAAGCAAACGCCACGATACAAGGGCCCGTCATCACCTCTGGATCATAGGGCAGGCCGCTCTCTTCCAGCGCCCTGCGTAGCAGGGTGTTCTTGACGACAACGATCTCTGCGCCCACGGCCTGGACCTGGCGCCGGAGCTGCGTCAACTGTGCGACGCTGATGCCGCCGTAGCGCGCCCAGATCGAGACCTGCGCGCGGCCCAGCCTCTCCCCATACTCCTGAACAAGCTGTACCTTTTGTTCTCGAGTTAGAGCCAAGGTATCTCACCTCCTTACAAAAAACTAGAGTCTTGGCACCATAAAAGATGCAAAGACTCTCGTCAATGGGACGCTCTTGTCTTTGCCTCGGCAGGCACCCTGATTAAGCGGTGTCACGCGCCTGCTGTCTATGGCGGATGCGAACGAATAACGCTATGCGATTGTCGGCTATTGGGCAGGCCGCATGCTGGATGCGGCGGGGAGATCCAGGATGATCCCCGGGTTCATGGTCGAAGTGAGCACTGCACGGCGGATGTACTGGCCGCGCGCCGAAGAGGGCCGCGCCGTAACCACGGCGTTCATCACCGCCGCCAGGTTGGCCATGATGGCGTCCTCGCTAAAGCTCAGCTTGCCGATGGGAATGTGCAGGTTGGCCGTGCGGTCGGTGCGAAACTCGACGCGCCCCTGCTTGAGCTCGCCAATGGCGTTGGCGATATCCTCGGCCTGCACCACCGTGCCGGCGCGGGGGTTGGGCATGAGGCCGCGAGGCCCCAACACACGCCCCAGCCGCCCGATCTTGCCCATCACCTGCGGGATCGCGACGGTCACGTCGAACTCGAGCCAGCCGTTCTGGATGCGCTCGATGTACTCGTCGGTGCCCACATAGTCGGCGCCTGCCTCGGTTGCGGCCTGCACGGCCTCGCCCTCGACAAAGGCCATCACCCGCACTTGCTGGCCGGTGCCCGATGGCAGCATCACCGTGCTGCGCACCTGCTGGTCGGCGTGGCGCGGGTCCACGTTCAGGCGCATGTGCAGCTCGATGGTCTGGTCGAACTTGGCCGTCGGCAAGCTCTTGAGCAGCGCCACCGCCTCTTGCGGCAGATACTCGCGCTTGCGGTCCACCATCTCGCGCGCCTCTAGATATCGTTTCCCGTGTGAAGCCATTTCTTCCTCCTGGTGGTTCGAGCGGGCGGCAGAGATCGGCCCCCCTCCCACGACGACGGGCCCCGCCAATCCGGGCGGATAGCCCGATGATCGGATACTAGTCCCTTACGATGATGCCCATGCTGCGGGCTGTGCCCTCGATCTGAAGCATGGCGCCTTCCACGTTGACAGCGTTGAGGTCCGGCATCTTGAGCTCGGCGATCTCACGCACCTGGGCGCGGGTGACCGTGCCGACCTTTTGGGTGTTGGGCACCTGCGAGCCGCGCGGCACCCCGGCCGCCCTCAGAAGCAGGTCCTTGGCCGGCGGCGTCTTGGTCTGGAAGGTGAAGGAGCGATCCTGATAGATCTGGATCTCCACCGGGATGACCATGCCGGTCTGGCCCTGGGTGCGGGCGTTGTACTCTTTGCAAAACTGCATGATATTCACGCCATGCTGGCCAAGGGCCGGGCCCACCGGGGGCGCCGGATTGGCCTTGCCGGCCTGAATCTGCAACTTGACGATGGCCATTACCTTTTTTGCCATTCAACTCTACCTCACTGAGAGACTGTCAGGGCTGCCCGGGCCAACCCTAGATCTTTTCCACCTGCAAAAAGTCCATCTCGACGGGCGTCTCGCGTCCGAAAAAGGACACCAGCACGCGAATCTTGCCGCGCTCGGCCAGGATCTCGTCCACCACGGCCATGAAATCGGCAAACGGCCCCTCGATGATGCGCACGGTCTCGCCCACGCGAAAGTTGACCTTGATGCGGGGCTGATCCGCCTTCATGCGCACCAGGATCTTGTCTACCTCTTCCTGGCTCAGGGGCATCGGGCGCGTGCCCGACCCGACAAACCCCGTGACCCCAGGCGTGTTGCGCACCACGTACCAGGATTCCTCATCCAGGACCATGTGTACCAGGATATACCCGGGGAACACGCGCTTGCTATGGGTGCGGCGCTTGCCATCGCGGATCTCGACCTCTTCCTCGGTCGGCACGATGACGGCCTCGCTCACGCCCTCGGGAGCAAAGATCTTTTTCTGCATGTCCATAGATTCGATGCGCTGCTCGAGGTTCTGCTTGACCTTGTTCTCATAGCCCGAGTAGCTATGGATCACGTACCAGGCGCCCTGCTCCTGAGACTCTGGGGCGGCCCCAGTCGCCTCCTCGGCAACATCCTGCTCGTCATCCTCGATTGCATCTACGGTTTGCTCCTGGTCCAGACCAGGGTCTTTATGCGTGGAATCCATCTTGCTCTCTCTGCTGACTATCCAAGCAACACTTGTGGCTAGCCCAGGATCAGGGCAAACAATCGCGAAAAGATCCAGTCCACCAAGCCCAGGGCCATGCTCATCACCACCATCGTGGCCAGAACGACGCCCGTCAGGTTGAGCGCAGCGCGCCGCGAGGGCCATACGATCTTGGCCACCTCAGCCCGCACCTCTCGAAAATAGCGGGCGACCCGGCTCTCTTTTTTCTCGCTCTTGGCCGCTTTTTTCTTTGCCACGGGCTACGTCTCCTCAAGGAACGCGCTCGGAAATGGACGGTTCTGGACAATCACAGACACCGTATGCCAGAACAGGCCACCGTGGTACCTTGTCTACGATGCGCCCTGTGCGTCTGGGTACGGTGTCTGGCGAACGGGCCAGCAGGCAGGCGAGGCAGGAATTGAACCCGCAACCTACGGTTTTGGAGACCGTTGCTCTGCCAATTGAGCTACTCGCCTGCGAAACGCTAACGCTGCTCTCGGTGCTCGGTATGCTTGCGGCAGCGTCGGCAGTACTTGTTCAGAGAAAGGCGCGCCGTATCGTTACGACGGTTCTTTTCGCTGGTATAGTTGCGCTCGCGGCACTCGGTGCACGCCAGCGTGATGACGATGCGATCTGCTTTTTTCGCCATGGTGGTTCATCGAGCGCCCAGCAGAGCCCGCTGCGCGCCCTCCTCCTTGCTATCGAATGATCTCGGTGATGACGCCCGCACCCACCGTGCGGCCGCCCTCTCGA
>CAYZWT010000036.1:0-37110 GCA_964482225.1 uncultured Anaerolineales bacterium | reverse complement strand
CACGACGTTTGACTCATTATACGACTTTTCACCAACCAATGAACAGTCACGGCTTTTACCCCATCGCGCCCTATGTCTACAATCCCATCGAGGGCGCGCGCTATCTAGAGCTCGCACTCGGGTAGGGCAGCCCTCTGGAGCGGGCGCGAGCCTGCTGGCCGTGCGGAGGGGCCGCGCAGACCCCTCCGCACCACTGCGCGGGACCTACTTGATCAGGTGCCGCAGGTAGCCCAGCGAAAAGGCCGTACCGATATCCGAGACGCCGTTCTCGCCCGGCGTGAACGAGCGGTACATGTCGGTCGGCAGGTGCTCCGAGCGCACATAGCCGTCATAGCCGCCCGCCCTGAGCGCCGCAATCCAGCGCGGCAGATCCACGTCGCCCTGGTCCAGCCAGTACTCTTTTTCGCCCTCGCCCTTTTTCACATTGCGCACGTGCACGAAAAAGATCTTGCCGGCCTTGGCGAACTCGTAGCTCGAGTCGTACATGCCCTCGCCATCGCCGTGAAAGATGTTGCCCGAGCAGAGCGTCAGCCCGTTACGGGGACTGGGGACATCGTTCATCAGTTGCCACTGGACCTTGCTGGGCATAAAGCGCCCGTGCCCGTGCAGGCCGACGTTGACGCCGTACTCGTCCGCCAGGGCGATCAACGGCTTGTAGTAGGCGACGACCTCATCCCACGGGGTATCCGGCTTGCCCGGAGGGAACATGACCACGGTCTCGGTGCCGACCCCTGCCATCACGGCAAAGTTCTTGCGCAGGTTGGCGAAATGCGCCTCAGCCTCGGCGCCCTGGGGCAGATCGCGCGGCGCCCAGGCCACCATCGGCCCCCACTCGACACCCGCGGCCACGATCTCGTCCTTCATGGCCTGGACGGGCGCCAGCTCGAGGTGCCCCTTCTCCTGAAAGCCCGGGACGATGGCCCAACCGACCGAGAGGGCCTCGATGCCCAGCGTCTGGACGTACTTGATGGCTCCCGCAACGGTGCGGTTGCCTACTCCTCCAACATCAGCACACCACTTCATCCTGATCCTTCCTTTCTGCATGGCATGATCGAACCTGTGCGTTCCGGCGCGAGCTGCGCCGGTTGCCCGCCGGTTGGCCCCTTGCGCCCGCCCGACGGCAGGGCGAACCGGGTCGCTCCGGCTGTGCGTACACATATACGCTACTCCAGAACGACAACGCTGTCAATGTGCGCAGCGCACACTGACAGGGCGATATCCAAGCCAGCCGTGTACACAGCATCCCAAGGGCAGGCGGATGACCACCGACTGGCCGCATCGCCCTCATCCCCCAAAATACGAGAATAGACCATTCAGAAACCGACACCCCCTTCTCCCATGCTGGCATGGGAGAAGGGGGCAGGGGGGCTGAGGGCCGCTGAGACGCCCGCCCTCCATATGGGGCAGAGCGGGTCGCCTCTAGCCCGCCAGCCGCTCACGCGCCAGGGCCAGTTGCGCGACCACGGCGGAGCGGGCCGTGCCGCCCCGCGTGTCGCGGGCGTCCGCCGAGCCCTCGTAGCTGAGCACATCAAAGAGATCGGCCTCAAAGCGGGGCCAGAGGCCCTGATAGTCGTCCAGGGTCAGGTCGCGCAATCCTGCGCCCCTGTCCTCGGCCAGCCGCACGGCGAGACCCACCAGGTGGTGCGCCTCGCGAAAGGGCAGCCCGCGCTTGACGAGATAGTCGGCCAGGTCGGTGGCCAGCATGGCGTCGTTCAACGCCGCCCGCATGGCCTCCGGGCGCGGCTCCAGGCTCTCGATCACCCCCGCCGTGATGGGCAGTAGGTCGGCCAGGGTGTCCACCGTATCGAACAGCGGCTCCTTGTCCTCCTGCAGGTCCTTGTCATAGGTGGAAGGCAGCCCCTTGACCACCACCAGCAGCCGCGTGAGGTTGCCCACCAGTCGCCCCGTCTTGCCGCGCACCAGCTCCATGCTATCAGGATTGCGCTTTTGCGGCATGATGCTCGATCCGGTGGTATAGCGCTCGGCCAGCCGCAGGAAGCCAAACTCGGCGCTCGAGTAGAGGATCAGATCTTCGGCCAGGCGGCTCAGGTGCGCGCCCAGGATGGCGCCCCAGGAGAGGGCCTCGATGACGACATCGCGGGCGCTGACGGCGTCCATGCTGTTTTCCAGCACGCCCAGCATCCCCAGCTCTTGCGCCAGCCACAGGCGATCAATGCCATAGACGTTGCCCGCCAGGGCCGCCGCGCCCAGAGGGCTCTGGGCCACCCGCGCCAGCAGGTCTTGCAGCCGCGCATAGTCCCGATCCAGCATCCAGAAGAAGGAGAGCAGCCAGTGAGAGTAGCGCACCGGCTGGGCGGGCTGCAAGTGGGTGTAGCCGGGCATGAGCAGATCCAGGTGCGCCTCGGCCTGGGTCAGAATGGCCGCCTGCAAGGCGCGCAGGGCCTCGCCCAGCTCCGGCAGGGCCTCCATCATCCACAGGCGCACATCGGTGGCCACCTGGTCGTTGCGGCTGCGGCCCGTGTGCAGCTTGCCCGCCAGCGGGCCGATCAGCTCGCCCAGGCGGCGCTCCACAGCGGTGTGGATATCCTCGTCGCCCGGTTGCAGGGCAAAGCGTTCACCGGTAAACTCGTCGGCGATCTGATGCAGCCCCGTGACCAGCGCCGCAACCTCGTCTTTTTCCAGCACGCCGGCGCGCCCCAAGGCCCGCGCCCAGGCGATGCTGCCACGGATGTCCGCCTGGGCCAGGCGTATGTCCACGCCGATCGAGGCGTTGAAACGCCACATGCGCTCGTCAATATCGCCGCTATACCTGCCGCCCCATAGCCGCGTCATGTCTAATCTCGCTTGAAGGCGGTGTAATCGGGCGCCGGCAGGTCGCCATTGGCCTCGCTGGCCATGCCCAACAGGGCGCGCACCTTCATCGAGAGGCCATAGAGGTTGATGAACCCCTGGGCGTCGGCCTGGTCGTAGACATTGTCCTCGCCAAAGGTGGCATAGTCCTCGCGGTAGAGGCTATGGTGCGACTTGCGGCCCACCAGGGCGCAACTGCCCTTGTAGACGCGCAGCCTTGCTGTGCCCGTCACCGGCTGGGCGATGACCTCCATGCAGGCGTCCAGCGCCTCACGCAGGGGGGTGAACCAGCGGCCATAGTAGACCAACTCGGCGTACTTTTGGGCCAGCAGGTCCTTGTAGTGCATGGTCTCGCCATCCAGCACCAGGCTCTCGACGCCCTGCAGCGCCTTGTAAAGGAGCGTGCCGCCGGGGGTCTCGTATACGCCCCTCGACTTTATTCCGACCAACCGGTTCTCGACCATATCCACCCGGCCCACGCCGTGGCGCCCACCGATCTGGTTGAGCCGGCTGACCAGCTCCACAGGCCCCAGCGCCACGCCATTCAGCGAGACGGGGATGCCCTGCTCAAAGCCGATCTCCAGATACTCGGGCGCATCGGGCGCCGCCAGGGGCGAGGTGGTGAGGGTGAACATCTCTTCCTCGGGCTCCTGCCAGGGGTCCTCCAGGATGCCGCCCTCGTGGCTGATGTGCCAGATGTTGCGATCTCGGCTATAGATGCTGCGTCTCGATTGCTGCACGGGGATATTGCGGGCGGCGCAATAGGCCAGGGCATCCTCGCGGGAGCGAATCTCCCACTCGCGCCAGGGGGCGATGACGGTCAGGCGCGGGTTGAGGGCCTTGAAGGTCAGCTCGAACCGCACCTGGTCGTTGCCCTTGCCGGTGCAGCCGTGGGAGACGGCGTCGGCGCCCTCGGCCTCGGCGATTTCGACCATACGCTTGGCGATGACGGGCCGCGCGAACGAGGTACCCAGCAGATACTCGCGCTCGTACACGGCGCCCGCCCGCAGGGTGGGAAAGACATACTCGCGTAGGAACTCGTCACGCAGGTCCTCAATATAGATCTTGCTGGCGCCGCTGGCCAGGGCCTTGGCCTCCAGGCCGGAGAGCTCTTCGGCCTGGCCCAGGTCGGCGGTCATGCAGATCACTTCGCAATCGTAATTCTCGCGCAGCCAGGCCACGATGGCCGAAGTATCCAGGCCGCCGGAATAGGCCAACACGCATTTCTTGACGGTGGGTTTGGTCATCCTCTCACTCCTTGGCAAGGTCGTACATCATGGCGATCTCGTCACAATCGGGATACTTGGGGCAGTTCAGGCAATCGCCCCAGATCTTGTGGGGCAGCGACTCGCGGGAGACGACATAGAACCCCAATTCCTCGAAAAAACCCTGCTGGTAGGTCAGGCAGAATATCTGCCGGATGCCGTGGTGTCGCGCCTGCGCCAGCAGGTGCTCGACCAGGCAGCGGCCAACGCCCCGGCCCTGCCAGGGCCGCTTGACGGCCAGGGAGCGGATCTCGGCCAGGTCGCTCCAAACGAACTGGAGCGCGCCGCAGCCCAGAATCTCGCCCTCGTGCTCGGCCACGGCAAAATCGCGCACGTGCTGATAGAACTGGAACTGGGAGCGGGGCAGCATCAACTGCTGGCCCGCAAAGGCATTGATGATCTCGGCCATAGCGGGCACATCGCCCACCAGGGCCTCGCGGATGGCAACGGCATCCAGCAAGGGTGTTGTCACGGCGGCGCTACAGGGCGCCAAAGGCTTGGTCAAGGATGGTGAGGGCACGGTCCATGTGCTCCTGTTCGATGATAAGAGGCGGCAGCAGCCGCAGGACGTTGGCTCCGGCGTTCAGCACCAGCAGACCCTCGGCGGCGGCGGCATTCACAGCCGGGCCCACCGCCGTATTGCACTCGACGCCCCAGATCAGGCCGCGCCCGCGCACCTGCTGGATGCAGTCGTGCTCCTCTTGCAGCTTGAGCAGGCCCGTCTCTAGATAGTTGCCGCACCAGCGCACGTGCTCTAGAAAGCTGGGCTCCGAGATGATCCCCACGACGGCGATGGCCGCCGAGGCTGCGATGGGGTTGGCGGCAAAGGTGCTGCCGTGGTCGCTCGGCTCGATGGCATCGGCCACGGCCTGGGTCATCAGCGTGGCGCCCATGGGCAGGCCCCCCGCCAGGGGCTTGGCCAGGGTCATGATATCCGGCGCCACGCCCGAGGGCTCGTGGGCCCACAGCGTGCCGGTGCGCCCCAGGCCGCACTGCACTTCGTCATAGATCAAGAGCGAGCCATTGCGGTCGCACAGCTCTCGCAGGCCGCGCAAGAACTCGGGCGTGGCCGCGTTGACGCCGCCCTCGCCTTGCAGCGGCTCGACGATCACGGCGCAGGTATGCTCGTCCACCAGCGCCTCGACGGAGGCCAGGTCGTTAAAGGTGGCCACCTTGGCGCCGGGCATCAGCGGGCGAAAGGGCTCCTGGTAGTGGTCGCGGGGCGTCAGGGCCAGGGCGCCCAGGGTGCGCCCATGAAAGGCGCCGCTCAGGGTGATGAAATCGGTCTTGTCATTGCCATAGTGGGTGCGGGCCCACTTGCGCGCGAACTTGATGGCCGCTTCCACCGACTCGGCGCCCGAGTTGCAAAAGAACACCTTGTCGGCAAAGCTGGCTTGCACCAGCATCTGGGCCAGCCGCGCCTGGGGCGCGGTGTGGTACAGGTTGGATACGTGGTCCAACCGCCCCATCTGCTCGACGATGGCCTGCACCACGGCGGGGTGGGCATGGCCCAGGGCATTGACGGCGATGCCGCTGACGAAATCGAGGTACGCCTTGCCCTCGGTGTCGTACAGCCAGACGCCCTCGCCGCGCTCTAGCACAAAGGGCGCGCGGTTGTAGGTATGCACCACATATTGGGCATCCATGTCCTTGATCTGCTGCGTGTCTAGCATGTTCCTTCTCCCTCCTCTGGGAATCGCTGCGCTGGACGTGGGCACCCACAGGGGGTGCCCCTACCATATTCTCTCTGTGCTCGACGCTCTCTGCGCAAGACTATGAACTCGTTCTTGCTACGTTTCGCCTAACCGATCACGCGGGTGCCGGTGTGGGCCGCCAGGCCCGCCAAGTCGGTGATGCGCGCCGCGCCCACGCCGCCCTCGATGGCCGCCAAGGCCGAGCGCACCTTGGGGATCATGCCCCCGTTGATGACGCCGCTGGCGATCATCTCCTCGGCCTGTTGCGCCGTCAACTCGGGCAACACCCGCCCCTCTTGCAGCACGCCCGGCACATTGGTCAAAAAGATCATCTCGGGCGCCCGCAGCGCCGAGGCGATGGCCAGGGCCGCGTGGTCGGCGTTCACGTTGAACGGGCAGCCATCATCGCCCAGCGAGATGGGCGAGATGATGGGCGTGAACCCCTGGGCGATCAGGTCGCGCAAGCAGGCGGTATCCACGCTGATGATCTCGCCCACGCGCCCCAGGTCGCCCTTGGGGTGGGCCAGTTGCCTGGCCCGCAGCAGGCCGCCATCCACGCCGCTGAGGCCCAGGGCGCGCACGCCGCGCTGCACCAGCCGCGCCGTCAGCCGCTTGTTCACCGAGCCCGAGAGCACCATCTCGGCCACATCCATGCAAGCGTCGTCGGTGACCCGCAGACCCTCGATGAAACAGGGCTCCAGGCCCAGGCGCTCTTGCAGGCGGGCGATATCCGAGCCGCCGCCATGCACGACGACCATGGGCCCCTGTTGCAGCAAGGGCGCCAGGGCGTCCACCAGCTCGCCCAGGATGGGGCCATTCTCCAGCTCGGCCCCGCCAATCTTGATCAATCCGGGGGTTGCGCTCATGCTCTCCTCCGCTCAGGCGATCAGGCCCAGGGTCTCATCCAAGCCAAACATGACGTTCATGTTCTGCACGGCGGCCCCCGCCGCGCCCTTGACCAGGTTGTCCAACGAGGTGACAATGATCCACTCGCCGGGCACGCCCGCCGAGGCGACCGAGAGGACGCAGCGGTTGGTGTTGACGGCGTGGGCCAGGGTGGCCAGTTGGCCGGCGGGCAGCACATGCACGAACGGCTCCTGGCCATAGGCGACGTTCCAGGCTTCCAGCACTTGGGCCTGGCTCCAGGCCGGGTCCAGGCTGACATAGATGGTGGAGAGGATGCCCCGCGAGACGGGCAACAGGTGCGGGGTAAAGACCACCCGCCAGGGCTGCCCGCCATAGGCCGTCAGCTCCTGCTCGATCTCGGGGGCGTGGCGGTGGGTGTGCCCCGGCTTGTAGGCGGAAAAGTTGTCGTGCACCGAGCAAAAGTGGGTGGTGACGGTGGGCTTGGCCCCGGCGCCCGAGACCCCCGACTTGGCGTCAATGATGATGCGCTCGCCGCGCACAACGGCGCCCGCGATGAGCAGGGGATAGAGGGCCAGCAGCGGCCCCGTGGGGTAGCAGCCCGGGTTGGCGACCAGCTCCGCCCCGGCGATCTGAGCGCGATAGACCTCCGTCAGGCCATAGACGGCCTGGGGCAACAGCTCGGGCGCGGGATGGGGCGCATACCAACTCTCGTAGGTGGCCAGGTCGCGCAGGCGAAAGTCCGCCGAGAGATCCACGCAGCGGGCGCCCGCATCCAGCACCTGCTTGGCCAGCAGGGCCGAGGCGCCGTGGGGCGTGCACAAAAAGGCCACATCCACCTCGCCCAGGGGCGCCTCCTCCGGCGCGATCAGGGTGAGATCGTATGGGCAAGGGTACACGTCCGAGTACCGCTGCCCTGCATAGGTGCCCGAAGTGGCAAAAGAGACCTCCACCTCGGCATGCCGCGCAAAGATGCTCAACAACTCGAACCCGGTATAGCCCGTCGCGCCCAGAATGCCAACCTTGATCATCTGTTTTCCCCTCCTGCCATCGGAACCGAACTGTATCATAGCGCAAGCCCAACTGCGAGACAACAAAAAAACCAGCTCCCCGTCCGGAAGCTGGCTTGTATCTCGATAAAGATTCAGGAGCCCAGGCAGCACAATCCAGACCGGGTGTCCGGCTAGAACCTGCGGCTCCTCCTCAGTTGCGCGTCACATAGGATCATCATGGGTTGCCCCTGCGATTGATTGGCGCCAGTGTACATCAGGCGCGCGGCGCTGTCAAAATGACGGCGCGCACACACGGGCGGTCCCGCATGGAGGGCGGGCGTCTCGCCCGCCAACTGGGAGCGCGCAGTTGCACGGTGCGTTACGCTGCTCTGGCAGCGTCCGGAGAACAACTCCGCGCTCCAGTCTCGCTACCTGCGTCGCGCGGGCGAGACGCCCGCGCCCCAAACTTCCCCGCCTCTGTCGCCTACACGTTGGCCGCTTTCTCCAAGTCTGAACTCGTACCCGCGCTCCACCGCATCAACGGGGCCGGGTCGCGCCCTGGGGCAGGACAACATCCGGCTCGATCACGCGGGTGGGCCGGATGGGGCCGGGCCCCGCGTCGGCCTGCTCAAAGGCGAACGAGAGCAGGGCAGGCTCCCGGCCCGGCGCGTATTCGATCACGATGCGCTGCAGGCCGGTTCGCAGGGGCACGATCACCTCCTGCTCGTGCAGGCCCACCTCCCAAAGATTGATGACCCGCGACCCCGCTACGAACAGGCGCACGCGCCCCTGGGCGCTGAGGGCAAAGCGATAGGCACCCCCCACAAACGCCCGGGTGGTGGTCCAGCGCACGGAATAGTTGCCTGCGGGCAGGCTCGGCAGCGGAGGCTCCAGCCCCCAATCCACATCCAGGGTGTCCGTTCCCGTCAGCACCTCGGTGTAGACCGGCGTCCCCCGCAGGTTCGCATTGGCAAAGTAGGATACCTGCCACTGGTCCAGGTCAGGCGGCGGTGTGGGCGTCCGGGTGAGGGTCGCCGTCGGCGTCGCCGTGGCTGTTGGCGTCAGGGTCTCGGTGGGCGTCGCCGTGGGTGTCGGGGTATCCGTCGGCGTGGCCGTGGCCGTGGGCGTCAACGTCTCGGTCGGCGTCGCTGTTGCCGTTGGCGTGGCAGTCTGGGTGGGCGTCGCCGTGGGCGTCGGGGTATCCGTCGGCGTCGGCGTGAGCGAAGGCGTCAGCGTGATGCTGGGCGTCTCGGTTGGCGTGGCCGTGGCCGTAGGCGTGCGCGTAGGCGTCGCCGTTGGGGTGCGCGTAGGCGTCGCCGTTGGGGTGCGGGTAGGCGTCGCCGTTGGGGTGCGGGTGGGAGTGGGAGAGGGGCCTGCGCCCGGCGTGCTCACCACGGTCCATCCGGCGCTGACGACGGCGTTGCCCGCGTGCTCATAGTATTCGACCTGCAGCAGATGCACGCCAGAGCCCAGGGAGAGCTGGGTCTGGTGCAGCGCGCCCGAGGAATCGCGCCACGCATCAATGATGCGCTGGCCATTCACATAGTAGCGCACGCCGTCATCGGCATAGGCCCAGAACTGGTAGATGCCGGCGGGCAGCGAGACCTGGCGCGTCCAACGCACGCTGAAATTGTCGGCGGGCATATGGGGCGCCGGGGCGCTAGCGCCCCAGCCGAACGAGATCTCGGCGTCGTCGCGCACCATGCGGGGGGCGCCCGACAGTTCCCGGTTGGGGAAATACTCGCCCTTCCAGCCCTGGTAGCCGGTGATCTGGGCGTAGGTGAGTAGCGCCACGGCCTGGCCCGTGTGCTCGCGATACTCCATGCGCACGGTGTGTGCGCCGCTGGGCAGCCAGATATGCCCCTCGTAGGTGCGCAGCCCCAGGCTGTTCCAGGCATCTATTAGCAGGTGCTCGTTGACCCACAGGCGCACGCCGTCATCCACGCGCACGACGAACCGATAAGCCCCTTGGGCCAGGGCCAGGCTGCGGGTCCAGCGCACGCTGAAATTGTCGCTGGGCAGGCCGGGCGCCGGCGCGCCGTTGCCCCAATCAAAGTTGATCTGCACATCGTTGCGCACCAGCTTGGGATCGCCGGCCAGATCGGGGTTGCCATAGTACTCACCGCGCCAGTCGGTGATGATGGGCGTGGGGGTGGGCGGCGTGGTCAGCCGCTGCCACGAGACCTGGGCGCGGGCCAGCCCCTCTAGCTCGAAATACTCGACGATGATGATATGGTGTCCGGCGGACATCCAGCGCTCAATCGTGTCCTCGGTGTCGCCGCCATGCCAGCGGTCCAGCACCAACACGCCGTCAATCCAGATGCGCACGCCGTCATCGGCCCGCACGGTAAAGCGATGCTGCCCTTCGCTGAAATAAGCCTGGCGCGACCAACGCACGCTGAAATAGTCGCTGGGCAAGGTGCTGGCGGGCGCGCCATAGACCCAGTCAAAGGCGATGGCCTCATCCTGGCGGATGATAGTGGGCGAGCCCTTGAGCTCGTGGTTGCCATAGTACTCGCCGCGCCAGGCATCCACCGGCAGGGGTTGGGTGGGCGCCGGCGTGGGCGTCGCCGTGGGCGTGGCGGTGGGCAGGGGCGTGGCCGTCGCTGCCGCCGTCGGTGAAGGCGGAATAGGGGTGGGCGTCTCGGTGGCGGGCGGCAGGGTCGCCGTGGAAGTGGGGGCCTGGGGCGTCGCCGGGCGCAACTGCCCGGCCAGGTCGGCCCGGTACTCGTACACAGTGGAGCCCGCCCGCAGCAGGATACGATACCCCTCAGTGGTCAGGGGCGGGCAGGGCGCCTCGCCCGCCAGGCCCAGGCAGGCATCAGGCCAGGCCACCGTTTCGACCAGGTCGGTCAGGATGGCGTCCGCAGAGATACCCAGGCGCCCCGCCAGATCCAGGCGGGCCTGGGCCACGATCTCCTGGCGGGCGGCCTCGCGGGCCAGCCGGGCGTAGACGCTCTCGGCCCAGGCCGCGATGGTGGCGCGCTCGGCCAGAGCGGCCGCCCGCTCGCCAGACCCGGTCCAGAGCAAACTGGCGCGCACGTTATCGGCGGCGCCCAGGTTGCTATCGGCCACGTACTCGAACGGGGAGTGGCGCTCGGCATAGAGCATCAGGCGCGCCAGCTCCTCGGGGGTCAGGCGGCCCAGTTGCATGCCCTGGCCGCAAGGCCCGAAAAAGACCTGGTTGAGGCGATCAATGACCAGCCGATCGCAGACGTTGGCCGCGTCCGCCTCGCGACGCCAGCTCAGCAGCGCGTTCTCCGGATGCTCGCCGGATGGCGGCGTGGCGGTGGCAGGGGCAATGGTCGCCGTGGGCGTGGGCGTGGGGCGTATCTCGGCCAGGCGCTCGGCAGAGGCCCACACCCCGATCCCAATCAATACCAGGGCCAGGCCGGAGCCCAATAGGAACCATATGATCTTGCGCGCGTTCATCTAGCACTCCTCACGGGCAAAGGCACGGCGCAGCGTATCTGCCGATAGCATAGCACATTTTTAGCGGCGCGTGTTGCGCAGCAGCACCAGGCAGATGGCCAGGGCAGCGATGGTTAGCGGTGTGGGCATGGGGCAACCCTCCTCCAAGGTCTCACCCTATTGACGATCCAGGGGGCGTTCCGGTTCCCGCTCCCTGCCGCTATGATAACCCCGTCGGCGCGCCCGCGCATCGGCCAGGGGAGGAGAATGCGACCTGTCCTTTTGGGGGAGATGGGTGCTCGCACAGGGGGCAGAGGGGGCGCGTAGCACTAGACGCAGCGCGGGACTGGCTACCGTACAGTTCTACGGCCCTCACCCCCACGATCGTGACGCGCAACGAACGAGTCTGCACCCCCTCTCCCATGCCAGCATGGGAGAGGGGGAAAACGAAACCCGCTCTGTGAGCGGGGTTCGTCGGGGTGAGGGCCCTCAAGGCCGGGGCGCCATGCGATCAAAGGGTTGGCGTATTTATAGATCCAGCGCCTTGCCGTAGCTATCCAACGAAAAGACCTCGTTCCATTCCTTGCGCTGGCGCGCCGGGGGCGCGCTATCGGGCACGCCCAGGGGCGTGCAGGCCACTACCTCGGCTCCCTCGGGCAGGCCCACGGCCTGGGCCACGGCCTCTGGGGAAAAGGCCCCGATCCAGCAGGTGCCATAGCCCAGGCCCTTGGCGGCCAGCACCATGTTCTCCAAGGCGATGGCGACATCTACCTTGTACCACTTGTTGCTGACCTCGGGCAGGCCCACGGCCACCAGGATATAGGCGGCGTCGGCCATCCACATCTGGTTGTTGCAGGCCTGGGCCACGCGCTGCTTTTGCGCCGCATCGCCCACTACGACGAAATGCCAGGGCTGGCGGTTGGCCGCCGAGGGCGCCTGTCGCCCCGCCTCCAGGATCTGCTGCAACTGCTCCGCCGGGATCGGCTCCTTTTTATAGGTGCGCACGCTGCGCCGTTCCAGGATCGTTTGCAGGGTATCCATAGCTGCTCCTCTCTGTCTCTCTGTGCCCCTCGCTAGGGCACCAACACCACCTTGATGGATTCGGCGCCCCGGTGGGCGATCTCGATGCCCTCCGCAAAGCGCTCCAAGGGTAACTCGTGGGTCACCAGGGCCTGGCCGTTGATGCGTCCATCCAGCAGATATTGGATCGCCAACGGATAGCTATAAGGCCCCAGGTGCGAGCCGTGGATATTGAGCTCTTTTTGGTCGCCGATGATGGACCAATCCACCGCCACGGGCCCGGCATGTACGCTAAACTCGACAAAAGTCCCCAGCCGGCGGATCATCTGCAAGCCCTGGCCCACGGCGGGCCCAGCCCCTGTAGCCTCGATGTACACATCGCAGCCATAGCCCTCGGTGAGATCCAGCACCTGCTGGATGGCCGTGCCCTGGCTCACGTCAATGGCCAGGTCGGCGCCGAATTGGCGCGCCAGCTCCAGCCTGTGCGGCAACATATCCAGGGCGATCAGCAGGCCCGGGCTCTTGAGCCGCGCCACGCTGACCATCCCCAGGCCGATTGGCCCCATGCCCGCGATGACCACCACGTCGCCAAGCTGGATCTCGCCGCGCTGGACGGCGTGGATGGCGCAGGCCATTGGCTCGATCAGGGCCGCCTGAGAGATCGGCAGCTCTTTGGGGACGCGGTGGTTGATGGCGCCCGCCGGGAAGCGCATGTACTCGGCCCAGGAGCCCTCGGCCCGATCCTTGATAAAGCCGTAAATGTCGTGCTGTTGGCACATCCAATACTGGCCGCGCCGACAAAAGCGGCATTGCCAGCAGGGCACGATCTGCTCCGAGACGGCCAGATCGCCGACTTGCAGGCCGTGCTTTTCGGCGGCGCCCTCGCCCAGGGCCACCACCTCGCCTACAAACTCGTGGCCGGGGATCACCGGCGCGTGGATGTATGGCTCGATCTCGTCCGAGCCCCACACCCGCGCCCCGTGAAAGGTCTTGACATCGCTGGCGCAGATGCCCGAGGCCAGCACGCGCACCAACACCTCGCCCGGGCCGATCTCGGGGACAGGCGCCTCTTCCAGGCGATAGTCCTCGATGCCGTGCACCCGCACGGCGCGCATCGTCTTGGGAATGCTCATGGTCTGTTCTACTCCTCGTGTGGATCTAGCTGCCGTAACGCCCCAAAAAGGCGCGCACCGCCTCCATAAAGGCCGCAAACTGCTCGCGCCGGACGTTGTGGCCGGCCCCCGGGATTGTGGCCACCTCGAGCGTGCCCAGTAGAGAGCTGGCCTGCTGCACCGCCTCGGGCGTCGTTATGCCGCCCAGGGCCAAATCCGGCACGATGAGCAGCACGGGGCAGGTGATCCGGCTCAAGACCTCGACCCAGGATTCGCCCCGGTCAAAGCGGGCGTTGAGTAGATTCAGGCTCACCTGCTGCTTGGAGGTGGCCCAGGGGCCAAGCTCGATCTCGGGCCAGTTGGGGCTCTGCTGGCGGCCAATGGCGACGATTTCCTCATGGGGCAGCTCGCGCATCTGGCGGAGCTGTGCACCCCAATCACGCGGCCCCTCGGCGATTTCGCGCTCTTTGGCGGCCTCTTCTAGCGCGCGCTCCTGCTCCGGGGTGCGCATGGCGGGGTCCTCCAGCAGGATGCAGCGAAAGCGTTCGGGGTAACGTCCGGCAGCGGTAAAGGCGGTGATGCCGCCCATCGAGTGGCCCATGAGGATGGGGCGATCGAGGCCCAGGACATCGGCCAGGCCCGCCACGTCATCGGCCATAACGATCCCATAGGGGCCCACGGGCGCCTCGGAGCGGCCGTGGCCGCGCGCATCGGGCATGATGATGTCATAGTCGGCCTCAAGGGCCTGGGCCACGGGCAGCCAGCAGAGGCCGTTGTCAGAAAAGCCGTGCAGCAGGATCAGGGCGGGCTTGTCGCCCGATCCGGTGCGGCGGTAGTGGATGCGAATGCCGTTGCTGAGCAGATCGCCCTCGAACCATGCGTCGCCTGCCATAACGCCTCCCCTTTTGGGTGTGTTGCGGTGCGCCGGGCCAGTTGGCGCGGCAGGGGCATTATACGGCAAGCGGACAGGGCGTCAACGGCGAATGTGCGCTTGTGCGCTTGGGGAGACGGGCATGCGAACGCTCTTGGGGAGAGCGTCTCCGATCACGGAGTCGTAACAAGAGGCCCGAGGGTGACTATAGGCGACGCCAGCGGCGGCGTCCGCCCTGGCCATCGCTGTAGGTGCCATTCACCCACTCGTAAATGGTATAGATGACGCCGACGCGTCGCTGGCGCTCGAATTCCTTCTGGCTGAGATGCTCGCGGGCCATCGGCCTGCGGAGGCCGCCCTTCTGTCGCAGCCAGGTCTCCTGTTGCCAGATCAGTTCACCCTGAGAATCCACCATTACCTCCCCACCGCCCCTGCTGCCGCCGACACACATAACGCGGCTGCGCGCCGGGCAGCGTCTCTCGCGCGCAGCCGTACACGCCCACTATTCGCTCTCGGCAGACATATCCTCAAGATCGCCTTCGATCTCATCCATAGCCTGGCTCAGATCAGCGCCCGCCGAGAGGGCCAGCTCGCTGGCCAGCATCTCCTTGCCCTGATCCAACATCGCCCGATCGGTCATGGATAGGGGGCGCTCGGTGCCCATAAAATAGAGCATGCGCACAGCCTGCACCACCTGGGAGAACGAGCCGGATTTGAGCTGCTCTGTGACCAATGTCCGGCGCTTGCGAAAGTCATGGATGACGTCGCGCTGCTCAGGAGGGCTGGAAGCGGCCTCAAGCAGGGTACGTAGCGTGTCAGCCTCGCCCACCTCGCGCAGGCCCAGGTTGGCGGCCTTTTCCACCGGCACCATAAGGCGCATCCCGCGCGGGCCGGGCACGGTGTCAATCACATAGTACTGATTGGTCAGGGCCCCCAGGCTTTTCTCCTGGATGCGCACAATGGTGCCTGCCCCGTAAAAGGGGTGTACGATCTTGCTGCCAACCGGATACATCTCATCCCCTCCCTTGCTTCGTGCCGAAAGCGAATCCTCTGCGCCAAAGCGGTCCCCCGCTGAGCCACGCCAGCGTGGCGCTGCAACGAGCGGCGGCGCGCCAGTGTTTCTAGAGCCCAGGCGTCGTTTCGGCCTTGGCGGTCTCTGGCAGCACCTCTCCGTGGTTCACCCACACCTTGACGCCGATGCGCCCGAACGTGGTGGCGGCCTCCTCGCGGGCGTAATCAATGTCGGCGCGCAGCGTGTGCAGGGGCACGCGCCCCTCCATCTGCCACTCGCGGCGCCCCATCTCGGCGCCCATCAAGCGCCCCTGGCACGAGATCTTGACGCCCTGGGCGCCCGAACGCATGGCCATCTGCACCGCGCGACGCATAGCGCGCTTGTGCGAGATGCGGCGCTCCAACTGCTCGGCCACGTTTTCGGCAATCACCCGCGCGTCCGTGTCCGGGTTCTCGACCTCGGTCACATCCACTCGCAGGTTGCTACCCTCGACGCCGGCCAGTTTCTCCAGCTCGGCCTTGAGCGCGTTGATGTTCGCGCCCCGGCGTCCGATCACGACGCCCGGCTTGGCTGTGATAATGCCGATGACGATGCGCCCCGGCAAACGCTGGATCATGATGCGCGAAATGCCCGCCCTGGGCAGGCGCTCATGGATCAGCTCCCGAATCTGGATATCCTGCTGCAATAGCTCGGCATAGGTACGCCCCTCGGCGAACCATTTCGAGTCCCAGTCGCGGATGATCCCCAGCCGTAGCCCGATCGGATTAACTTTACGTCCCAAAATAACCCCCTTGCTTTCTAATACTGGCGCGATAGGTCTTTTTGTGTCGTCCTGCGGCTCTTGCGCAGCTTGCGAGCCGCCTGGCGTTTGCGTTCTTGGGATGGCTTTTCGTAGAAACGACGCTTGCGGATTTCGGTGAGCACGCGCTCCTGTTGAACGGCCTTTTTAAAGCGTCGCAACAGACCCTCAAAAGGCTCACTCGATTCTCGCACTACTCTCGTCATGTTGTGTTACTCCTCCTCTTGTGCGGTGTACGTCACGGCTTGCACGGCGCGCAGCAAGGCGCTATGGCGTCGCAACGCCATAGCCCAATCGTCTGCTAACCCGTCTGTAGCTGCGATGTAGGGGCTCGATGGTGGTATCAAGCAGGAGGAGCAATAAGTGTGGCCCCCAAGAAAGGGACCGGGTGATCATCCAACTGGGCCGCCGCGCGTCTTGTCGAGCGGCCGATCAGCGGAGAGGGCTAACACCTGCCGGGGAGCTTGCGAGATTCGCCCGCGCTCCCGACGATAGGCAACAGATGTATAGAGTGTTCCCCATCAACGTGCGGCCCAGCATCCGGCAATGCATTGCGGGCTGGAGCCTCGCCTTGTCATCCTCCTACCAGAGTTCGTTGTATATCCCACATGGCGTTTCTACGCCGCTGCGCGGAGCATACATATAGTATACCAGAGGGGGCGAGAATGCCCAAGTGGGCGCGGCGTGCGGCCAGGGTCTGCGCGACGTGTGCCAGCGTGTGGGAGCGTTCGCATTCCCATGCCCTGCCCTCGTTTTTGGCGCCCCGCCGCGATGTGGTATACTCGCCGTTTGTGACATGTAACGAAAGGCGGTGGCCCCTATGACCGATAAGCTGGCCGGTTGGAACCCCGATCTCAAGACCGACGTGGCCGAGATTCGCCCCGGCGACACCGTGCGCGTACACCTGCGCATCGTCGAGGGCGATCGCGAGCGCATCCAGGTGCTCCAGGGCGTTGTGATGCGGATGCGGGGCGAGGGCGTGGACGCAACCTTTACCGTGCGGCGCATCGCCGCCCACGGCATCGGCGTCGAGCGCACCTTTCCCCTCTACTCGCCCCGGCTGGAGCGCATCGAGATCCTGCGCCGCGCCAAAGTGCGCCGCGCCCAGCTCTACTATCTGCGCAAGTATCGCGGCAAGGCGGCCCGCCTGAAGGAAGACCGCTCGATGTACGAGCGCTCCAAGAGCTAGGCTGCTGCCCGGGAGGACCCTTGTCTTCCAGAACAGAACCCCAGAGCGCCCAGGCGCCTACCCTGGCGCAGGAGCGCGCCCTCTGGCAACAGGGGTATCGGTGCATTGCAGGCATTGACGAAGCCGGTCGCGGCGCATGGGCAGGGCCCGTGGTCGCGGCCGCTGTCATTTTGCCCGCAGAACAACCATGCCTGGCCGCCGCCCTGGCCCCCGTGCGCGATTCCAAGCTGCTCTCGCCCCGCCAGCGCGCCCGCTGCTACGACCTGGTGCTGGAGCACGCCCTCGCCTGGGGGGCGGGCGCCGTCCCCGCCGCCGAGATTGATCGCATCGGCATTGTGCCCGCCACGCGGCTGGCCATGCGCGCGGCCCTGGCCGGGCTGTGCATCGCCCCCACCTATCTGCTCATTGACGCGCTGGCGTTGGAT
This sequence comes from uncultured Anaerolineales bacterium, assembly GCA_964482225.1. Taxonomy (GTDB): domain Bacteria; phylum Chloroflexota; class Anaerolineae; order UBA1429; family UBA1429; genus UBA1429. Next base: position 19,645 of record CAYZWT010000036.1, on the reverse strand, counting down.
GGCGTCGCCCTGCCCCAACGGGCCATCATCAAGGGCGACCGTTGTTGCCTCTCCATTGCTGCCGCCTCGATCATCGCCAAGGTCACCCGCGACCGGCTGATGCGCGAGCTGGACGCGGCTATGCCCGGCTATGCCCTGGCGCAACACAAGGGCTATGGCACGGCCAAGCACCGTGCAGCCCTGGCGCGGCTGGGCTCCAGCCCGCTGCACCGCCATAGTTACGCCCCCGTGGCGCTGCAAGATGCGGCGGACGGCTATGCTTGACAGGGGCATCCGCATCAGCGCTGCGCCTCTGGCGTTCCTCGATTTCGAGACCACGGGCCTGAACCCGTCCTTTGGCCATCGAGTGATCGAGGTGGGCATCGTACGCTGCCTGGGCGAAACGGTAACCCAAGAGTACCGGCAATTGGTGAACCCCCAGCGCGCCTCCGACCCAGGGGCCTATCGCGTCCATCATATCTCGCCCGAGATGGTGCGCGATGCGCCGCTCTTTGCCGAGATCGTGGATGACGTGCTGGCCCTGTTGGAGGGCGCCGTCATCATCTGTCACAACGCCTCCTTTGACTTGGGCTTTTTGCGGGCCGAGCTGGCGCGCGCCGGGCGCCCCCTGCCCCGGCTGATGGCCCTGGACACCCTGGCCCTGGCCCAGGCCTGCTGGGACACCCCCAGCTACTCACTGGATAACCTCTGCCGTGCGCTGCGCATCCGCAAGATCGGCCACAGCGCCCTGGGAGATGCCCAGGCTACGCGGCAACTGTTCTTGCAGATCGGCCAAGTCCTGGCCGGGTGGGACATGCACACCCTGGCCGAGTACGCCGAGTTGCAGGGGCGGCTGCTGGATTGGCGCCACATCCGGCGGGCCAGCACGCCCATGGAGCCGCCCCCGCTGATCCGCCAGGCGATGGAGGCCGGCGCATTGCTCTGGATCCGCTATCAGGATGCGCGCGGCGGCATCACCGAGCGCACGGTGCGCCCCATCGAGGTGACCGGACAGCGCGGGCAGGGCTATCTGCGGGCCTATTGCATGATGCGCCGCGAGGAGCGGACGTTCAGCCTCTCTGGCATCCGCGAGATGCGGCTCATCGAGAGCGACGAGGCGTAACGCTCCGACCTCTCTACCCCAGCTCGGTCAGATCAGGAAATCGACCGCTGCAACCCCTTGACAGTGACAGCAGGGTGCGCGATGATAGGCCGCGTGCAGGCTGCTGACAAATGCGCGACCGTCGCACGCGAACCCCCACCCGGTCCCCCCGGCGGCACGCAGCCAGGCCGCGGCGCGGCACAGCGTTCGCTTCGAGAACCAATGGCAAGCGTCATCGCAGGGCAAGGGGGTACATAGGATGAGCAGGGAAGGTCGTCTCTATTTTCTGGACAATCTGCGCGTGGCCTGCATGATAGTGGTCATTGCGCACCACGCGGGCCAGCCGTATGGGCCCACCGGAGGCGCATGGCCCATCTTTGAGGCCACCCGCGCAGCCGTGCTGGGGCCCTTTTTTTGGGTGAACCGTTCCTTTATGATGAGCCTTTTCTTCATGATCGCGGGCTATTTCATGGTCATGTCTTGTGATCGGCATGGCCCCAAGGCATTTCTGCGCAATCGCCTTCTTCGGTTGGGCGTGCCCCTGCTCGTCTTTGCGGCGATCGTGGTACCGCTCCAGGTGTTCGTTTTTGGCGCATCGGATGGCACGCTCGGCTCGGCCTGGCCCATTGATGTAGGCCCCCTCTGGTTCGTGCAGCACCTGTTGATCTATGCCGCCGCATATGCCGGCTGGCGTATGCTGCGCCCCGGCAGCGCCGAGGCGCCCCGCCGCACGGGCAGCGTTCCTGGCGAGGCAACTATTCTGGGCTTTTGCGTGGGATTGGCGCTCTTGTCTGGCATCGTGCGCATCTGGTATCCCATTGATCGCTGGGTCTATATCCTGGGGTTCCTGCGCGTCGCGTGGTCCGATGTCCCGCGCGACCTGAGCCTGTTCATCATCGGGGCGCTGGCCTATCGCCGGGGGTGGATCACCCTGTTTCCTGCCAAGAGAGGGATGCGCTGGCTGGGGGTTGGCGTCGCGTTGGCAGCGCTCTGGTACGTGTACGACCTTTGGCTGGCCCCGGCCCTACAGCCCGATAGCCTGGCGATAGATATCCTGATCCTCTTGTGGGAGTCTGTGTTCTGCCTTAGCATCTGCATCGGGCTCACCGTTCTTTTTCGCGAACGGCTCAACGTACAGACCCGCCTTTCGAGCTGCCTGGCCCGCTCCCAATATGCCGCCTATATCATCCACATCTTTATCGTGGTCGGCGTGCATATGCTGCTGGCCGGGCTGGCGGCTCCGCCGCTGGCCAAGTTCGCCCTGGCAACCCTGCTCAGCGTTCCGGCCACCTTTGGCATCGCCGGCCTGATCTACAAGCCACTGCGCCTGTAGCTACACGGCCTGAGCGCAAGCCCATATCTACATAGGAGATTGCCATGCCCGAGTTGCCCGAGGTCGAGGCCCTGGCGCGGCTGCTGTGCCCCCGGCTGGTGGGCCAGCGCGTGCAGGCGTTGCAGGTCTATCGCCCCCTGGTGTTCCGTAACCTCCTGCCCGCCCAAGACCCCGCCGAGGCCCTGGCCGGGCGCGCCGTAACGGGCGTGGGGCGCCGCAGCAAATTCCTGGCGCTCTCTTTCGAGGGGGGATTGTGGTTGGCGGTGCATTTCATGCTGGCGGGCAGCCTGGAGCCCTGCGCCCCAGACGTCCGGCCCCGCACCCGCGATTACTATCTGCTGGCGTTCTCCGATGGCAGCGCCCTGCGCTACCACGACCTCAAGGGCATGGGCAAGACCTACCTGACCGATGACCTGGCGCGCGTGCCGGGCCTGGCCGACCTGGGGCCCGACGCGCTGGATCCGGCGCTGACGCTGGAGGCATTCCTGGAGCGGCTGCGGCCCCACCGGGGCGAGATCAAGGGGGTGCTCACCCGCGAGCGGGCCGTCTCCGGCATCGGCAACGCCTATGCCGACGAGATCCTGTTCGTCGCCGGGCTGTATCCCTTTCGCAAGGCCGGGCGCCTCTCGCGCCAGGAGCTGGAGGGGCTCTATGCCGCCATGCGCCAGGTGCTAGAGGAGCGGGTGGCCCTGGCCGAGGGCGCGCTGGCCGAGGGCGCCAACATGCACCAACGCCAGGGGATGCTGGTGCACGGGCGGGCGGGGGAGCCCTGCCCGCGCTGCGGCGCGCCCATTTCCGAGATCAATGTGGCGCGCCGACCCACCCACTTTTGCCGGCGCTGCCAGCCCGGGCTGCTGATTCGCAACTGAGGGGCCTAGAGCGTCAACAGGCCCAGGGCCGACGCCGGGCCCAGGCCGAACAGGCGCCCGCGCTTGAGGGCCGTCACGGGGGCCAGGCGCTGGGTCGCCGTTTCCACGGCGCCATCGCAATCGTACAGATCGAACGCCCCCGTTTCCAGACGCAGCAGGGCCACATCGGCGGCGGCCCCCTGCCCCAGGTGGCCGATCGGTCCGCGACAGTGGCCGTCGCGGTCGGCCATGCCCATCCAAGCGGCTGGGGCCGCCGTGGCGGCCCGGATCACATCGGGCAGCGGCATGCCCAGGTGCAGGAACTTGGTCATCGTGGTGGCCAGGTCCACCACCGGGCTCAGCAGGCTATAGGTGTGCAGGTCGCTGGAGATGGTATCGGGGAACAGGCCCTGCTCCAACGCGCGGCGCGCCGTGCCCCAGGTGAAACTGCCCGCGCCGTGGGCCACGTCCAGCAGCATGCCCCGCTCCCGCGCCCGCCACACCGCCGGGCGCACGGCGCCCTTCTCGTCCAGGATATTGCCGTCCTTGCCGTGGTAGCAGTGGGTGACCACGTCGCCGGGGCGCAGTTGCGCCAGCACCGCCTCCAAAGGGACGCCCATGCGCCGCGCGCTGCCGATGTGCACCATCAACGGCTTGTGCACGCGCCCGGCCACGGCCAGGGCCCGCGCCAGGGGCTCGGTGGCGGGCAACGGCCCCACGCGATCCATGCGCGCCTTGAGCCCCAGGATCTCGGGCGCCTGGGCCACCCCCTCGGCCAGGGCCTCGTCAATGAAACGCGCGTCCTCCAGCTCGCCCACCTGGTCGCCGATCATGCCCAGGTAGGCGATGTTGAGCAGGGCATAGACCTCGGTCTGAGAGGCGTCCATGATCCAGCGCTTGAGGCTGGGGTAGGTATAGGCCCCGGCGGAGCCCGCCTCCACGGCGGTGGTGACGCCCCTGGCCAGGCAGCACTGGTCCGCCTCGATACCATAGTGGGAGACGCCCCAGTGCACGTGGACGTGCAGGTCAATCAGGCCGGGGGCCACCAGCAGGCCCGTGGCGTCCAGCACCTGGCGGGCGCCCTCCGGCGGCAGGCCCGGCCCCACGGCGGCGATGCGCTCGCCCTGGATGGCGACATCCAGCAGGGCGTCCAGCCCGTGCAGCGGGTCAATGACGCGGCCTCCACGGATCAGGGTGTCGTACATGGGCGGGCCTCCGAGGGCGGTGTGGTGATGCGTTACGAGGCCATTCTAGGGCGCACAAGGGCGCGGCGTCAAGGTGTGCAGCTCTCTCCCCTTCGAGCAATGCACTGACAATCCTTCTCTCTTGAGCGCGATAAATCTTGACAAAGTTGCTCTGGTAACATATGATACAAAGTAGATGGGAATAATCTGCACTGCATTCCTGCTTGTGCTCTTGTGGCGCAAGCGCTGCGCTTGTTCGTTTGGCAGAACGTCATCCGGGGCGCATACGGCGCGCCCTCTAGTATGAAAAGGATCCAGCATGTTACATCCTCGCTATTCCCGCGCTCTCTTGATCGCGCTCCCTTTAGCCCTGGTTTTGGCCCTCGTGCTGAACGTTGGCCCGCCCGCCGCCGCTGCGCCGGGCGTCCTCTCTTCTACGGGCATCACCACCCGCGTCTCCGTGGCTTCCGACGGCACGGAGGCCAACCTGTTCTCCAGCGGCGTAGACATCTCTGCCGATGGACGCTATGTGGCATTCGAGTCGGAAGCTACCAACCTGGTGGCCGGCGACACCAATAACAGACAAGACATCTTTGTCCACGACCGGCTCACCGGCGAGACTACCCGTGTCTCGGTGGCTACAGACGGCACCCAGGCGAACAATCCGTCTTACCTCCCCTCGATTTCGGACGATGGGCGTTACGTGGCCTTTTACTCGATTGCGACCAATCTGGTGCCCGATGACACCAACGGCCGCTCCGACGTCTTTGTGCACGATCGCCAGACCGGTGAAACGACCCGCGTCTCGGTGGCAACGGGCGGGACGCAGGGCGATTTGCCTTCTAGCTTTCCCTCTATCTCGGGCGATGGGCGCTATGTCGTCTTTCAATCGTCCGCCACCAATCTCGTTGACGACGACACCAACGGCCATCTTGACATCTTTCTACACGACCGCCAGACACACGAGACCACCCGCATATCAAAGGGGCCCCTTGGCGTGCAAACCGATGACTGGTCCACACATGCAGTGATCTCCTCGGACGCGAGCACGATCGCGTATCTATCCAGAGCGAGCAACCTGGTACCCGGCGACACCAACGGCGCGGACGACATCTTTGTGTACGATCGCGAAACAGGCACGACGCGACGGGCCTCGGTGGCGACAGGCGGCGCGCAGGCCAACGGACAGAGTCTCGGCCGCCCCGGCTTGTCGGCAGATGGACGCTATGTGACGTTTGTCTCGCTCGCGACGAACCTGGTTCCCCTAGATACCAATAGCCACTCAGACATCTTTGTCCATGACCTCAGCAGTACAGAGACCACCCGCGTGTCTGTCGCCTCGGATGGCACGGAGGCCAATGACCAATCGTGGACGACGACGATCTCTGCGGACGGGCGCTATGTGGCGTTCAGCTCGAACACTACCAACCTGGCGAGCGGCGACGTCAACGCCTCCGATGTCTTTTGGCACGACCAGGTGACCGGCGAGACCCTGCGCGTGTCGGTTGCCAGCGACGGCTCGCCAGGCAACAGCTTCTCCTGGGAGCCGGCCATATCCGGCGACGGACGCGTCATCGCCTTTGCCTCATATGCCAGCAACCTGGTGGCGGGCGACACGAACGGAGAGTTTGATATCTTTGTTCGCGAACTGGCGGACCCAACGCCGCCTCGTTATCTCTATCTCCCGCTTACGCTTCGATAGCCTGCCCTATGCACGCAAGTAGCCGAGACCCCAGCAGTGTGCTGGGGTCTCGCAGTGTGTAAACCTTGGGAGTTGGGCGCAACAGCCCAAGCGCGGCTACCGGCTCTCCCCATACGCCAGGCCGCTGGCCGTAGCCGCCCAGACCACGCCCTCTCGATCCACGGCCACAGCATAAACCTCGCTCGCGGGCAGGCCGTCGGCCACGGTGTAGCGCTGGGTGCGCTGGCCGTCATAGCGCATCAGGCCCTGGCCGTGGGTGCCCAGCCAGAGCGCGCCATCGGGCGCCAGGGCCAGGCTGGTGACATAGCCCTCGGGCAGGCCCTCGGCAGGCGTCTCCCATGCGCCCTGGGCATAGCGATAGAGCCCGTGGGAGGTCGCCATCCAGAGGGTGCGATCCGGCGCGGCCAGCAGGGCGCGCACCCGCAGCCCCTGGGGCAGGGGCGCGGGGCCAACCGGCTCTGCCGCGTGATCCTGCGCCCGGTACAGGCCGCGCAGACCCACGGCGGCCCACAGGGCGCCATCCGGATCGGCCAGCAGCGCCAGAGCGGGCAGCGCGGCAAGCTCGGCATCGGCCAGCGCGGGCGTCCAGGTCTCCCCCTCCAGGCGCAGCAGGCCACGCCCGCCCCCCACCCAGACCTGACCCTCGGGGCCGATGGCCAGCGGGTGATAGTCGTTGCCCACGAAATCCCGCTCGAATGGGTAGGTGCGCCAGCGCTCGCCCTCCAGGCGCGAGGCGCCGAACCAGGTGGCGACCCAGACCGCGCCATCGGGGCCAATCGCGATGCTGTTGATGCTGTTATCGGCCAGGCCGTCGGCGTCGGTGTACTGGCGCCAGGAGACGCCGTCGTAGCGGAACACGCCATCGTTGTCGCTGCCTACCCACAGAGCGCCGTCGGGGGCCACGGCCAGGCTGATCAGATGCCTGAGCGGCGCACCGGGAGCGGCCTCGGTGAGGGCGCGCCAAGAGATGCGGGTGGGAGCCACAGGCGCGATGGATGCAGGCGTAAGCGTAGGCGTGGGCGGTCTGGGGGCAGCGGTCAGCGCCGGCGCCGAGATAGCGGTCTGGGCGACTGTGGGTGCGAGCAGTTGAGCGCCGGTTGCGGGCGCAGAGGGGGCCGCAGGGCCGGCTGTGCAGCCGGAGGCCAACATGGCCAGGAGCACGAGCGCGCACAAGACCCAACTCTTCATGTCAGCCCCTTGGTCGAGCCGACCTCAGCGCAGCGGTGAGCGATTGTCGCCGCGCCCCGGCTCGCGCAGACACATTATGGGGCCGGGGGTGGGGCGTGTCAATGGGGTGCGCTGCGCTCGACCCACGAAAAGACGTGCGTACAGGGCCAGCGCCAGGCGGGCGAGACGCCCGCCCTCCATGCATGGCTGGTACGTGCCGGGCCTCCTGTGGGAGTGCTGCGCTCGGCGGGGAGATCTGGAGCGGTGCCCGGGGCGCGCCGCCTACTCTTCCGGCTGCTTGCGCTGCGGCGCGCGGCGCGTGGGGGCCCGGCGGGTGCGCGGCGCAGGGCCCTGATCGGCACTCTTGTCCTCAGCGGGCGCATCCGCCTCGGTTTGTGGAGGAGCTTTGGTGGTGCGCCGTCGCCGGGAAATGGCCTTGGCCTCTGCCTCGGGCTTGGGCGGCTCGGGCGTTTGCGGCTTGGCGCGGCTGGCCCTACGGCCCGGGGCGGCCTTGGCGGTCGTAGGCTTGGCCTCTGCCTCGGGATCGGGCGCCTGCGGCTTGGTGCGGCTGCGCCGTGTAGGCTTGGGCGCCTCCCCGGCGGGCTCGGGCAGCGTGGCCTGGGCGGCGGTTGTGGCCGTCTTGCCCCGCGTGGCCCTGGGCTTGGGCGCCGCCTTCCGAGGCGCGGCCTTCCGAGGCGCCGCCTCTTGCGGGGGCGCTGCCCCCTGGGGCCCAGCACCCTCGGCCGCCTGCGGCCCGGACTCGCCCAAGGCCAGGCAGGCGATCACGGCATCGCCCTCGGGCAGCTCAATGGCGGCCCCGCTGCGGGTGCGCGTCACCACACGGCCCCAGGAGGCGCGGGCCGTGCGCGGCAGGTCGCCCACAGGGTGGTGGGCCATGCGGCCCTGGCGCGTCGCCAGGATCACATGCTCCCCCTCGGCCACCACGCAGGCCGCCGCCAGCGGCCCCGCGATGCTTTCCTTGCTGGCGTCCAGGGTCAGGGCGCCCTGGCCGCCGCGCCCCTGGGGGCTATACTCGCTCAGGCGCGAGCGCTTGGCAAAGCCATTGGCCGAAGCCACCAGCAGTTCGGCGCCCTCGCGCACAACCGCCAGCCCGATCAGCCGATCATCGCCCTTGAGGTCAATGCCGCGCATGCCCATAGCCGAGCTTCCCTGGGGGCGCACCTCGCTCTCAGGAAAGCGGATCGCCCGGCCGCTCGTTGTCGCCAGGAGCAGTTCCTGCTCGCCGCTGGTGCGCACGGCCTGGGCCAGCCGGTCGCCTTCGCTCAGGCCAATGACCGTGGATGGGTCGCGGCCCAGGCTCGCCAGTTCCGCGAGTTCCAGGCGCTTGATGCGCCCCTGCTCGGTGGCCAGGGCCAGATAGCCAACCTCCGCCGAGGGCGATACGACAACCAGGGTCGCCAGGGCCTCGCCCTCTTCCAGCCGGACCAGACTCGTCAAGGGCGCCCCCTCGGGCTGCAGACGCGCGTCGGGCAACTGGTGGGCGCCCAGGGCAAAGGCCCGCCCCTGGTCGGTGATGAATACCGCCTTGTCCTGGGCGTTGGCGCGGGCCAACAGCACAAGCGCCTCGCCCGCATCGGCCAGGGCCGCCAGGAGCCCGCCCGGGCCCGCGTGCAACATCTCCAGTGGGAACTGGCGCACAGCCCCTTGCACCGTCACCGCCACGACCACCTCTTCATCGGGGGTCAGGTCGCCGGCGCTGATCTCGGTCGAGACCTCTAGATCGCTGACGCGGGTGCGGCGCGGGTCGCCATAGGCCCGCTTCATCTCCAGGGCGTCCTCTTTGATCAGCCCTCGGAGCTTGTTCTCGTCGGCGAGCAGATCCTGGAGATAAGCAATGCGCTCCATCAGCTCGCGGTATTCCTCCTGGATGCGGCGCCGCTCCAAGGCCGCCAGCCGCCGGAGCTGCATATCCAGGATCGCCTGGGCCTGGGCATCGGAAAAGCTGAACCTCTTTTGCAAGTTGGCCTTGGCCGTCTCGGCGGTGCGCGAGCGCCGGATGGTGTCAATCACCTCATCCAGGTGATCCAGGGCGATCAGCAAACCCTCCAGGATGTGGGCGCGTTGCAGCGCCCGGTTCAACTCGTAACGGGTGCGCCGCTCGATCACCTGGTGGCGATGGTCAATATAGTGCACCAGCGCCCGCTTGAGGGAGAGGGTGCGCGGCTCGCCATCCACCAGGGCCAGCATGTTGACGCCAAAGGTGGCCTGAAGCTGCGAATACTTGAGCAAAGTAGCGACCACAGACTCCCAATCCACGCCGCGCTTGAGCTCGATCACGATGCGGATGCCCGTGCGGTCCGATTCGTCGCGCAGGTCGGCGATACCCTCGGCGCGCCCCTCGCGCACCAGGGTAGCGATGCGCCCCACCAGGGTGGACTTGTTGACCTGGTAGGGCAGTTCGCTGACGATCAACGCTAGGCGCCCGCCGCTCAGCTCTTCGCGGTGGATCTGACTGCGCATGACGACGCGGCCCCGCCCCGTGGCATAGGCCTGGCGGATACCCTCATCGCCCAGGATGGTGCCGCCGGTGGGGAAATCGGGCCCCCGGACAAAGCGCATCAGATCGTCCAGGGTGACATCCTCGACCTGGGCATAGCGATCGATCAGATACACGATGGCATCCACGATCTCGCCGATATTGTGGGGCGGGATGTTGGTGGCCATGCCCACGGCAATGCCCCCCACGCCGTTGACCAGCAGGTTGGGGAGCTTGGCGGGCAGCACCGTCGGCTCCTGGAGCGAGCTGTCAAAGTTGTCCGCGAAATCCACCGCGTCCTTGTCCAGGTCCTGGAGCATCTCGCCGCCGATGGCGCTCAAGCGCGCCTCGGTGTACCGGATGGCCGCCGCGTCATCGCCATCGATGGAGCCAAAGTTGCCCTGGCCGTAGATGAGGGGGTAGCGCATGGAGAACTCTTGGGCCATGCGCACCATGGCCTCATAGACGGCGGTGTCGCCGTGGGGGTGATACTTGCCCAGCACCTCGCCCACGATGCGCGCGCTCTTGCGGGTGGGGCGGTCGTGGCGCAGGCCCATATCGTGCATGGCGTAGAGGATGCGCCGCTGCACCGGCTTGAGCCCATCGCGCACGTCGGGCAGGGCTCGCGCCGTGATGACGCTCATGGCGTAGCTCAGGTACGCCGAACGCATCTTTTCTTCGATATCAATGCGTTGAACGGTTCCTAGGTCCATAGTCCCTTTCGAGTTGAGGCGTCAGAACGTTCGAACGTGTGCACGTTCACACGCTGCTACCGCCCCCGCAGCCCGGGGAACACCCGCACCTGCTTGAGCGCGGCCATCAGTTCGTCAGCCTGCAAGCGCCCGTTCTCGGTGATCACGCTGCTGATCTGATCCATCGGCGTAACGTCGTAATAGACGTTGCTGACGGCCAGCCGGTCGCTGGATTCGGGCATGATCTCTTCGCGCGGGCCAGAGCCCAGGCTGCGCCCGCTATAGTACTCGGCCGGCATGAACTTGTCTGCGGTGCAGAGCACATACACGGGGATCTCGAGCTCGCGGGCGGCGCGGGTCAGGGGCGCGATACCCAGCTTGGCCACCATGCCGTGGGTCGAGATGCTATCGGCGCCCAACACCAGGGCGCGCACCTGGGGCAGCCAGCCAAAGAGGGCCATATCCACGCCCAGGGTCACCCGCAGGCCGGCCCAAACCAGCTCGCTGGCCAGCGTCTGCCCCTCATAGTTGGGGCGCCCCTCGCTGCAATAGATGGGCCGTCCCCTGCCTTGTTCGGCCATCAACGTCAGGGCGCGCAGCACCGTCGTGCTGCGCGAAAAAGTCATCAGCGCCGGATAGGCCGCAAGGGTACGGGCAGCGATCTCGGCCACCGTCTCCAGGGTGGTGGCGCTGGCGGCGTCGTAATCCTGCAGGTAGACCAGCGCCTGCTCGCGGAGGGCGCCCGCCGTGGGCGCCGCCTCTGTGGCCCACAGCATCCCGTTGACCAACCGAAAGAGATGGGCCGTGGCGGGCTTGGCGCCGATCAACTCGCGGCCCAGGCGCATCAGCCAGTTGCGATAGCTTGCAGCGTCGCCGGGGACCGAATCGCCCACGGCATCGATCAGCAAGGCAAGCGCCTCGTTGATGACCTCTTGCGACCCCGAGCGATGATCTGCAATGAGTTTGTCGATCCCCTGTCGCCAACGATTGACGGGCATCTATCCCCCTCTTGCCGGTGCTGGCATATCCAGGCCAGTGCGGCTGATTATACCCCGTGCAGGCCGGCGCGCCAACCGATGCGGTAGGGCTTTGTCCCGCTGCGGCCAGCGCGCGCTTGTGGTTAATTGACAAGGGCCAAGGGCGCCTCTACAATCCAAATGTAAACGGGCCAAGGGCGCCCCCCGGCGCATTGCCCGATTCGAGCGAAAGGTGGCTCGTTCTATGGCAGCGGATCGCAACAAAAAGCGTTCTATATCTGGTTTTCTCTTGCGCCATTGGGCCTGGTTGATCGTTTTGGGGCTCTTGATCTCCAGCGGGCTCACGGGGTACCGCATCTACAAGGTGGGATTGCCCGAGGGAACCTATATGTTTGCCTCCATCGCGACCAACCTGGTCGTCATTGCCCTGGTGCTCTCGGTGCGCTATATCATTATCGAGAATCTGATGCGCGGCATCCGCAAAGGGATGGAGCAGCCATCGGCCAAGGATGACCCCAAGGCCGACCAGGTGGCCTCTTCCGTGGGACGCACGACGGGGCGCTATGCCGGCATCGCGGGCCGCGCGTTGTCTCAGGGAGCGCGCAAAGTGGGTCGTGTGGCCCGCGCAGGCGCCGCCACCGTGCGCCAGGCTGCGGCAGAGCGCGCGTCAGATGCGGAGCAAACCAAAGGATCTGGCGCCTCCAAGAGCAGTTAGGGCCAGAGCGCGACCCTGCAAAGCGAGAGGTGACATGCGCCGAACCAAGATCGTGGCCACCATCGGGCCTGCTACCGATACCCCCGAACGCATCCGCGATATGATCGCGGCGGGCATGGATGTGGCCCGCCTCAACTTTTCCCACGGCAGCCACCAGGATCACGCCCGCTATATCGCACTGGTGCGCGAGGCAGCCCGCGAGGCCGGCCAGCCTGTGGCGCTGTTGCAGGACCTCCAGGGCCCCAAGATCCGCACCGGCCCTCTCAAAGATGGCTTGCCCGTGCAACTGGAGGATGGCCAACTGCTCGTCATCACCACAGAGCCGATCGAGGGAGACGCCCAGCGCATCAGCACCAACTATCCCCATCTGCCCCAAGATGTGGCCCCCGGCGACCGCATCCTGCTCTCCGACGGTCTGATTGAGATGCGCGTGGTCGAGACCGGCCCCACCGAGGTGACTTGTATTGTGATCCACGGCAACGAGCTGCGCTCCCGCCAGGGCATCAACCTGCCAGGCGTGCGCGTCAGTTGGCCCAGCGTCACGCCCAAAGACCTGGAGGACCTGGCTTTTGGCGTGGCCCAGGGTGTGGATTACGTGGCGATCTCGTTCGTGCGCCAGGCTGCCGATGTGCTCCAAGTCAAAGAAGCGCTCCGCGCGCAAAGCGCCGATACGCCGGTGATCGCCAAGCTGGAAAAGGCTGAGGCGGTCGAGGCTCTGGATGCTATCCTGGAAGTAGCGGATGGCATCATGGTGGCGCGGGGGGATATGGGCGTCGAGATCTCACCCGAGGCGGTGCCCGTGCTCCAAAAAGAGATCATCCGTGCAGCCAACCGGGCCGGCGTGCCGGTGATTACCGCCACCCAGATGCTGGAATCCATGATCGAGGCGCCCCAGCCCACCCGCGCCGAGGTCAGCGATGTGGCCAACGCCGTGCTGGATGGCAGCGATGCCGTCATGCTCAGCGGCGAGACGGCCATCGGCAACTATCCCCTGCGCGCCGTCCGCATGATGGCCCGCATCGCCGAGGCCGTGGAGGAACGCGCCATCTCTCTCCGGCAGGAGGCGCAGCAGTACCTGTTCGACGCGCTTTCGTCCGTGCCCCAGGGCATCGCCGCCGCCGTAAGCGCCCTCACACGCACGTTGCCCCTGGCCGCCGTGTGTGTGGTCACCCGCTCGGGCAACACGGCCCGGCTGGTCTCCCGCTACCGGCCCCACCTGCCGATCCTGGCGTTTACCCCTTTGGAGAGCGCCCATCAAAGGCTCGCCCTGCTGTGGGGCGTCACGCCGGTCAAGACCGATTTCGCCCATACAGAAGAAGAGTATTACCACATGGTCGAATCGGTGCTCTTGCAGCAAGGCTATGCCCAGGCGGGCGATCACGTGGTCATCACAGGGGGACACCCCATCACCCAGAGCGGCCCCACCAACTTTGTCAAAGTATTGACCCTGGGCGAATCAGCCTAAGCCCTGATGCGCTCCGTGCTCGCAACCCACACCCCTCTTGCTGCGTATGGAGGGCAGGATGCGCTGATGCGCCTCCTGTCGGGCCATTTCGGGTTCGCATAGGCAACGGAGGGCTACCGTGAGTTTGTTGGGCAATCTCATCTGGCTGATCTTTGGCGGTCTGATCGTCTCTTTGGCGTATATCCTGTTCGGGGCCGTGCTCTGCCTGACCGTGGTGGGCATCCCCTTTGGCCTACAGGCCATGCGCCTGGGCGTGGCGACCCTGGCGCCCTTTGGCAAGGCCGTCATGAGCCGCAGGCGCCAATCCACCCTGGGCCTTTTGTTTGACATCATCTGGATCATCCTGTTCGGCTGGGAGATCGCCATGGCGCACCTGGTTTCGGCCCTGATCCTGGCCATCACCATCGTGGGCTTGCCCTTTGCCAAGCAGCACATCAAGCTCGTCCCGGTGGCGTTGTTCCCGTTCAACCAAGAGTTGGTCTAGTGACAAGGGAGAGCAAAGACATGACGGATCCAAGATCGCGCAAGGAAGAGCTGCGCATTGACGGCCAGGAGATCGTGGGCAAGGTCAAGGGCGCATTCAAGGGGCGTGTGCAGACCGAAGAGATCAAGGTACAGGGCGACCAGTTGCTGGCCAAGGTCAAGGAACTGGTGCGGGCGGGCAACGTGCGCCGTATCATCCTCAAGAACGCCCAGGGCATCACGGTGCTCGAGATCCCGCTCACCCTGGGCGTGGTGGGCGCCCTGGTGCTGCCGGTGTGGGCCGCCATCGGGGCCATCGCGGCCCTGGCAGTGGATTACACCATCGTCGTCGAAAAGATCGAGGAAGACTAGGAACCGGCCTCTCGGCCGGCAAGCATAGAAAAGAGGGATACCAATGGGACTCCTTTCGTGGGTCATCTTTGGAGCACTGGCCGGTTGGGTGGCCAGCATCATCGCCGGCACCAACCGGCGCCAGGGCTGTCTGACGGATATCATCGTCGGCGTGGCGGGCGCCTTTGTGGGCGGCTTTATCTCCGAATCTCTCTTTAGGAGTTCCGTCTCTTTTGGCTGGGATTTGCGCAGTTTTGGCGTGGCCGTCTTGGGCGCGGTAGTGCTGCTGTTGCTGTTCAGGCGGCGCCGCTAACCCATAGGCGGTCAGGGGCGCATGCCCTGGAGCACACAACCGACGAGAGAGACGCGAGCTCGCGCCCGCATGTATGCCGGCGCCCCGGATGGCGCTATGCGCCGTTCGGGGCGCCGGCATACATGCGGGCAGTTGCAGCCGTGCTATAGTCAGAGCGCGGCTTGCGTGGCCCTCACCTCCCCCACGGTAGAAAACAGGAACAGACATCATACAAGCCCTCTCTCCCGCAACGTTGCGGGAGAGAGGGAAGCAACACTCGTCCTGGGGGCGAGTGTCGCCGGGATGGGGGCAGTTGCAGGGGCACCTCATTGCCGGGCGGCCGGCCAACAAGGGCAGATGCGTTGGCGCGCCACGCCCCCTGGTGGTATGCTTGCACAGGTTGCGTTCACCATCACCAGATGCCAAAGGAGCGGCTGCTCATGAAGATCACGGCGGTGCGGGTTTTTCGCGTCGAGGGCTGCCTGCGCAGCGGCATGGCCCTGTTCGAAACGCCCCGGCTGGGGCTGGCCCCCTATGAGCAGACGCCCTATCGCGCGGCGTTCACCGAGATCGAGACCGACGCGGGCCTCACCGGCCTCTCTTACGGGGGCTCGCGCATGACCGCCGCCGTGGGCCAGGAGCTGATCGGCGAGGACCCCCTGGCCGTCGAGTTCCTCTGGCACAAGCTGCACACGGGGACCTATATGCGGCAGGAGCGCATGACGGCCATCTCTGTGCTGGACCTGGCTTTGTGGGACCTGGCGGGCAAGGCGCGGGGCGAGCCGGTCTACCGGCTGTTGGGCGGGCCTGTGCAGCCCCGGGTACGCGCGTATGCGGGCATGTTGGGCTATGCCACCGAGCCCGAGCGGGCCGCTCAGGTCTCGGCAGAGACGGTGGCCCAAGGGTTCACGGCCCTCAAGTGGTACCTGGCCCACAACGCTGCCGATGGCGACAAGGGCCTCAACCGCAACGTGGCCCTGATCCGCGCCGTGCGCGAGGCCGTGGGCGACGACGTGGATATTATGGTGGACTGGCTGCTGGCCGATCCCACCGAGAACTCGCTGCTCTATGCCATCAAACTGGCGCGCCGCCTGGAGCCCTTCCATCCCGCCTGGATCGAAGAGCCATTGCCTTTCGATGCCCAGGATGCCCATGCGCGCCTGGCGCGGGCCACTGATATCCCCCTGGCCTATGGCGAGCACTTTCAGGGGCGCTGGCAGATCAAGCAGCTCCTGGATCTGGGCGCGGCCAGCGTGCTCCAGCCCGATCCCATCAACGCGGGCGGCATCACCGAGATGCGCAAGATCATGGCCCTGGCCTCTGTCTATGGCGTGCCGGTGATCCCCCACGGCAACGAGTCGGGGCGCATGGCCGTGCACCTCCAATTCGCCCACCCGGCCTATGTCAGCCCGTTGTGCGAGTGGGGCATCAAGCTGAACGCCAACGCCCAGCACTTTTACACCGACTTCTACGCGCCGGTGGACGGCTATTTCGAGCCGCCCCAGGGGCCGGGGTTTGGCTATGCCCTGGATGAGCGCAAGATCGAGCGGCGGATCGAGATCACGCCCTGAGTATAGGCAGAGACGCTATGGCGATACACGAGATCCAGGCCAAGACGCTGCTCAGCAGCACAGCACATCCGGACACCTTGTTCGGATGCAGGTACAACATGAACCTGTACAGGGGCTGTCAGCACAGGTGTATATACTGCGACAGCAGGAGCGAGTGCTACCAGATCGAGCGCTTTGACGACGATGTCCTGGTCAAGGTCAACGCTATCGAGCTGCTGCGCGACGAGCTTTCGCGCAAGCGCATCAAGGGGCCGATCAGCCTGGGGTCTATGAATGACCCGTTCATGCCGCTGGAGGCCGAGATCAACCTCTCCGGGCGAGCGCTGGCGGTGATTGCCGAGTTCCGCTTCCCCATCCATATCATCACCAAGAGCGCGATCATCCTCAAGGACCTGGACACGATCAAGGAGATCGCACGCACATACGCCAGCATTAGCTTTACGATCACGACGACCGACGACGACCTGGCCGCCAAGGTCGAGCCGTTCGCATCACGCCCCTCGGAGCGGCTGGCGGCGATGCGCATTCTGGCAGAGAACGGCGTCCAGACGGGGACCACGATGATGCCGATCCTGCCGTTCATCGAGGACAATGAGGAGAACATCGAGGCGATTGTGGCCAAGACCGCCGAGGCGGGAGGCAGTTACATCATCCCAGGGCTGGGGATGACCATGCGTAACCGCCAGCGCGCCTACTATTACGACCGGCTGGACGAGCTCTTTCCTGGCCTGCGGGAGCAGTACGTGCGCACCTTTGGCGACCGGTACGAGTGCCACAGCCCGCGCGAGCGACAGCTCTGGCCCTTTTTCCAGCAGTGCTGCCTCCGGTACGGCATCGCGCCGCGCATTCCGCTCTACGCGCCGCAAACGGCAAAGCAGCTACCTCTCTTCCGTTGAGTCAGCATACGGGTCGCAAGCACATAACCTGACGACCATTGCCGATGAAAGAAACGCCACAGGTGCTCACAGAATTGCTCCGGAACTGGGACATTCCGCCGATCGAGGCCGTGAGGCCTACGCCTGAAGGTGGCGGGAAAACCTGGTTCGTAGAAACAGTGTCCGGCGAGAGCTTTGTGCTGAAAGCATCAGAGCTGGTTCATGCCGAAAGGGAATACACGTTTCGTGCAGGATTGTCTTTGACAAGGCTGCCGGTTGCCCCACCTGTCTGTGCTATTGATGGGCATTGGCATGTCCCAGTGGGGAGCAACAAGGTCTATTGCCTCTACCCCAAACTTCCAGGAGCAACCTTCACCGATCACTATACCGGCGACTATGCCAAGAGGGCGAGTGATCTGGGGCAAGCAATTGGGCTCCTGCACACTTGCTTGTCTGAACTGGGTGCTGTGAGATGCAATCGCGAGTTGCGGTTGGTGCAGCACATCCAGGAATGGGCCCTTCCAGCCATAGGCAAGGCAAGGACGAATGCTGGTGTTGATAGCCGTTCGGTAGAAGAGATATGGATAGATGCCGAACAGAATCTGATATCGCTAGAAAAAGCAGCACCTGTTCAGTTGATTCACCGCGATCCGCACCCCTCCAATGTCCTGTTCGACAGGGGAAGACTGACAGGCTTTATTGACTTTGAGTTGGTAACCCATGGATTACGATTATTTGATGTTTGCTACTGCGGCAGCGCGATACTGGTCACCGGGTTCAGGGACGTGGAAAAGGCGAGGAAATGGTTTGGGCTGTTCCATGCGCTGCTTTGCGGCTATCAGGAGCATCAGGCATTGACGGTTTGGGAGCGTGCATGTATCTACGAGATGTTGGTCGCCATCCAAGTGATCTTTTTGGCTTATTGGCTAACGCAAGATAACGTCGCTGAAGCAGTGCACATCGGAGAGTTGTTGGCCTGGCTAAAAGAGCACAAGGGCATCTTGGAGAGCCTGGAACTCGGCTAGCATACCCTTCCCTCGGCGCGGTCTGCAAACCCGCCTGCCGCCCTATGAGGCGGCGCCCGCCGGAGAGCAGCTTGCCTTGCTGTAGGCCATTGCCATATACCTTACCTGGGTATGCTACTTGATATGCATCGGGCGGCGTGCTATACTGATGCAGCAATATCGCAGGAGACGCAGCGTGGCACATCACCACCATCATCACGATCACACCCATAGCACGGATACGACGGCCAACCTAAAAGTCGCCCTCTTTCTGAACGCCGGTTTTGCCCTGATCGAGCTCGTGGGCGGCTTGTGGACCGGCAGCCTGGCGATCCTCTCCGACGCCCTGCACGACCTGGGCGACAGTCTCTCGCTGGCCATGGCCTGGTTCCTGCAACGGCTCAGCGTGCGCCGTCGCGACAGTCGCTTCTCCTATGGCTACCGCCGCTTTTCCCTGCTGGGCGCCCTGCTCAACACCGTCATCCTGGTGGGCGGCGCGCTGTACGTGCTCAGCGAGGCGATCCCGCGCCTGCTCAATCCGGTCAAGCCCCACGCCGGGGGCATGTTCGCCCTGGCGCTGGTGGGCATCGCCGTTAATGGCGTGGCGGCCTATCGCGTGAGCCGCGACCGCAGCCTGAACGCGCGGGCCGTCACCCTGCACTTGATGGAGGACGTGCTGGGTTGGGCGGGCGTGTTGGTGGTCAGCATTGTGCTGCTCTTTCGCGATCTGGCCATCCTGGACCCCCTGCTCTCGATCGCCATCAGCCTGTGGGTGATCTATAACGCCGTGCGCGCGTTGCGACAGGCAGCGGGCCTGTTCTTGCAGGCCGTCCCCGAGGGGATTGACCTGGCCGCCATCGAGGAGCGTTTGAGTTGCATCCAGGGTGTGCTCTCGGTACACCACACGCATCTCTGGTCTCTGGATGGTGCGCGGCACGTCTTTTCCACCCACCTGGTGGTGCCCGAAGAGGCCAGCGCCCCGGATCTGCTCCAGATCAAGTGCGCGGCGCGCGAGATCATTGATGACCCCGCCATCGCGCATACCACCTTTGAGATCGAGTTCCTGGGCGAGGCGTGCGGCGTGCGCGACATGGATTAGGCGCGGGAGGCTGCCGTGCAAGACCCCACCGACCGGCGACGCCATGCCGCCGCTACCGAGCGCAACCTGATCCTGGGGGGATTCGGGTTGGCGCTGCTGGTGGGAGGCTTGCTGATCTGGCGCTTTTGGGGCGCCGGGGCGGCGGCCTTGGGCCTCGTGTGCATGGGGGGCATCCTGAGCCTCTTTGGCCTGCTCTGGTTGGTGCTCAAGCTGATCGAGATGGCGGGGCGCGAGCGCTAGGCGGGGCGCCCTGAATGCGGTAGGTCTGGGCCCTGGCCGTGTCAACTCAAATGATAATCGTACCGAGGACTGACGGTTCACTCAATTGAT
>CAYZWT010000035.1:0-38356 GCA_964482225.1 uncultured Anaerolineales bacterium | reverse complement strand
CCCTGCCTCCCTCTCAGGTGCCAATATGCTCCACCAATACTCGAACAATCACCGCAAGCCATTGTGGGGAGCGGCCCATGCGCCGGGCTTGAACCTCCACGCGAGTTCTCACCATACTGCCCCTTGTGGTATAATCGGGCGACGGAGGCAAGCACCATGACCCAGAAAAAGCGGCTCCTCTTGATTGATGGCCACGCCCTGGCCTATCGCGCCTACCACGCTACGCCACCGATGACGGCGCCCAATGGCGAGCCCACCAACGCCACCTTTGGGTTCGCCAACATGCTGCTCAAGGCCATTGACGATCACCATCCCGATTATGTGATCGCCACTTTCGACGCCGGGCGCACCTTTCGCCATGACGAGTACGCCGAATACAAGGCCACCCGCGCCCGCATGCCCGATGACCTGCGCCCCCAGGTGCAACGTATCCGCGAATTGGCCGAGGCGATGGGCGTGCCCGTATTCACCCGCGAGGGGTACGAGGCCGACGACCTGCTGGGCACCCTGTCGCGCCTGGCCTCCGAACATGACCTGGAGACCATCATCGTCACCGGCGATAGCGACACCTTTCAGCTTGTGACGGACAAGGTCAAGGTGCTGACCCCGCGCCGCACCCTGAGCGATGTGCAGCTCTATGATCTCGCCGCCGTGCGCGCCCGCTACGGCCTCGATCCACTGCAACTGATTGACCTCAAGGCCCTGATGGGTGATTCGTCCGACAATATCCCCGGCGTCAAGGGCGTGGGCGAAAAGACCGCCACCACGCTGCTGCAGAAATATGGCGACCTGGAGAACGTCTACCGCCACCTGGAAGAGGTGCAGCCCGCGCGCTTTCGCGGCGCCCTGGAAGCAGGCCGCGCCGAGGCCGAATTGAGCCGCCACTTGGTGACCATCGTATGCGATCTGGATCTGGACCTGGACCTGGAGGCCGCCATCTGGGGCGAGTTCAACCGCGAGCGCTTGATGACGGTGTTGCGCGAGCTGGGCTTTCATTCGCTGGTGAGCCGCATGCCCAGCGCCCCCGTCAGCGATACGGGCCAGCTCAGCCTGTTCGGAGACGCGTCTGAACAGGCGCCCGCCGATCCTGTGCTGGGCGAATACAGCATCGTGGATACGCCCGAGGCGCTAGAGGCCCTGGCCGAGAGCCTGCGCCAGGCCGCCCTCTTTGGCCTGGATACCGAGACCACCGGCACCGATCCCATGCAGGCCCATCTGGTGGGCATCTCGGTCTCGGCGGAGGCGGGCCGGGCGAGTTATCTCCCCGTGGGCCACGTGCTCTCCAAAGGGCAACAGCAACTCGATCTGGCCACGGTGCAGCGCGTGTTGGGGCCCGTGCTGGCCGATCCCACCATCGCCAAGGTCTGCCACAACGCCAAGTATGACCTGACCGTGCTGGAGCGACACGGGCTGCCCGTAGGCGGCCTGGGCGACGACACCATGCTGGCCGCCTGGCTGCTGGCGCCCACGGGGCGAGGCATCGGCCTGCGCGAGCAAGCCTGGCAGCGGTTGGGCGTCGAGATGATGGAGACCACCGAGCTGATCGGCAAGGGTCGCCAGCAGACGACCATGGACAAGGTGCGCATCGAGCGGGTGGCCAACTATGCCTCCGCCGACGCGGATATGACCCTGCGGCTGCGCGAGGTGCTGTTGCCCGAGCTGGAGCAACACAACCAGACCGTGCTCTATCGCGAGCTGGAGATGCCCCTGGTGCCGGTGCTCCAGGCCATCGAGATGCACGGCGTCCTGGTGGATACCGGCTATCTGCAAGAGATGTCCCGCGCCATCGGCGCATGGATCGCCGAGGTGCAGGACAAGATCTATGCGGCGGCAGGCCATCCCTTTAACCTCAACTCCCCCAAGCAACTGGGCGAGGTGCTCTTTGAGGAGCTGGGGCTGCCCGTCGTCCGCCGCACCAAGACCGGCTACTCGACCGACGCCCAGGTGTTGGAAGAGCTGCGCGAGCAGCACCCCATGGTGGAGATGCTGCTGGAATACCGCACCATTGACAAGCTGCGCAGCACCTATATTGACACCCTGCCCCTGCTGGTGAACAAGGAGACCGGGCGGGTGCATACCTCCTATAACCAGACGGGCACCAGCACGGGGCGCCTCTCTTCTAGCGACCCGAACCTGCAGAACATCCCCGTGCGCACCGAGCTGGGGCGCCAGGTGCGCGGCGCCTTTGTCGCGCCGCCGGGCTATCTGCTGCTGGGCTGTGACTATTCCCAGGTGGAGTTGCGCTTGCTGGCCCACGTCGCCCACGACCCCGAGATGATGGCCGCCTTTCACCGCGACGAGGATGTGCACGCCACCACCGCCGCCGCCGTCTATGGCGTGCCGTTGGAGCAGGTCAGCTATGAGCAGCGCAACCTGGCCAAAGCGATCAACTTTGGCTTGATGTACGGCATGTCGCAATACGGGCTGGCGGCCCGCACCGATCTCTCGGTGGATGAGGCGGGCCAGTTCATTGACGCCTACTTTGCGCGTTTTGCCGCCGTCAAGCGTTACCTGGAGAACACCATCCGCCGCGCCCAAGAGACCGGCTATGTGGAGACGATCATGGGGCGGCGGCGCTATTTCCCCGAGCTGCAGAACCGCGCCACCAACCAGGCCGTGCGCCGGGCCGCCGAGCGCGCCGCCATCAACATGCCCATTCAGGGCAGCGCCGCCGATATCCTCAAGGTCGCCATGATCCGCCTGCACGCGGCTTTGCAGGAGCGCGGCCTGGATGCCCACATGATCCTCCAGGTGCATGACGAGTTGGTGCTGGAGGTGGCCGAGGCCGAGCTGGCCCCCGCCGCCGAGCTGGTGGTGGAGATCATGTCCTCGGCCTACAAACTGGATGTGCCCCTCAAGGTGGATGTCGCCGTGGGGAAGAACTGGATGGAGATGAACCCCGCATGATTGATCTGGAACTGCGAGAGTGCCTTGCCCGCGCCATCAAGCGCGCCCAACGCCACGGCGACCTGCCCGCCTTTGACATGCCCGAGATACCGGTGGAGCGCCCCAAGCAGGAGGAGATGGGGGACTATGCCACGCCGGTGTGCATGCAACTGGCGCGGGTGGCCCGCATGGCCCCCATCAAGATCGCCGAGATCCTGGCCAGGCGGCTGGAAACCCCCTCGTTCATCGGCGCCGTCGAGGTGGCCCACCCCGGGTTCATCAACTTTCGCCTGGCCGACGCCTGGCTGGCGCAGCGCATCCCGGCCATCCGGGCGGCAGGGGACTCGTATGGCCAGCTCGATCTGGGCGCGGGCCAGCGGGTGCAGGTCGAATACGTGAGCGCCAACCCGACGGGCCCCCTGCACATGGGCTCGGCGCGCAATGCCATTCTGGGCGATGCCCTGGCCTCCGCGTTGGAGGCCGCCGGCTATGAGGTGCAGCGCGAGTACTATGTCAACGATGCCGGCAGCCGCATGCGCCTGTTCCACGAGACGGCCTATGCCCGCTATGCCCAGGCCCTGGGGCGCGCCGATGAGCAAGTGCCCGCCGACGGCTACCTCGGCCCCTATATGATCGAGATGGGCCAGGAGCTGGCCGACGAGCGCGGCGACGAGTTCCTGAAGATGCCCCGCGAAGAGGCCCTGGCGGCCATCGGCAAGCTGGCGTTGGAGCGCGTGGTGACCCAGGCCCGCGAGGACCTGGCCCTGCTGGGCATCCAGTACGATTGCTGGTTCTCCGAGCAGTCGCTCTATACCGAGGGCCAGTTCGAGACGATTATGCACCTGCTGCGCCAGGGCGATCACCTGGACCTGCACGATGGCGCCGTGTGGTTCATGGCCACCCGCCTGGGCGGCGCCAAAGACGAGGTGGTGGTGCGCTCCGATGGCACCCCCGGCTATTTCGCCTCGGATATCGCCTACCACTATAACAAGTTTGTGGAGCGGGCTTTTGACCGGGTGATTGACGTATGGGGCGCCGACCACCAGGGCCACGTGCCGCGCATGCACTATATGATGCAGGCCCTGGGCTTGGACCCCAAGCGCCTCACCCTGATCCTCTACCAGCTCGTGACCCTCAAGCGCGGCGGCGAGATCGTGCGCCTCTCCAAGCGCACCGGCGACATGATCACCCTGCGCGAGGTGATCGAAGAGGTGGGGCCGGATGCCATGCGCTATTTCCTGCTCTCGCGCTCGCCCGATAGCCAGATGGAGTTCGACCTGGACCTGGCCAAGCAACAATCGGACGAGAACCCGGTCTACTATATCCAGTACGCCCATGCCCGCATCAGCTCGATCCTGCGGCACGCGGGCGCGCAAGAGTACGGGCCGGGCGATGTAGCGCTGCTCCAGCACCCGGCCGAGCTCAAGCTGCTGCGCCGCATGGCCCGGCTGCCCGAGGTGATCCGCCTCGCAGCGGAGCAACTCGCCCCGCACCACCTGGCCTACTATGCCTACGAGCTGGCCGCCGACCTGCACGGCTTTTACCGCGATTGCCGCGTGGTCAGCTCAGAGCCGGGCGACCGCGCCCTGACCGCCGCCCGTCTCGATCTGGTCCGGGCGTGCCAGGTGGTGCTCAAGAGAGTGCTGTGCCTGATGGGCATGAAGGCGCCTGATGTGATGTAAGGGACAGGCTGAAACAACCTAAAGTGCATAAAAACGCAATTACATGTAAAGCCGGGGCGGCGCTTTGACGCTGCCAACAGTCTGTGGTAGACTTGGCGAGCGAGCAAAGAGCGGGCGAATAGCTCAGTTGGGAGAGCACTTCCCTTACAAGGAAGGGGTCACAGGTTCGAGTCCTGTTTCGCCCATTGATCGTCAAGGCTTCGGCCCTTGCAGGCCGGGGCCTTGTCACGTTGGCCTGCCATTGCAGGCGTCCAGGAGGAGACCATGGCTCGAGTGCGTCGAATGAGAACCCAGGAACCGGCATACTGGCAGAACGAGTATCAGGTGAGCGAGGATGATCTCGACTATTTGGCGGGGCTGGTCCTCGAAAGCGGGCGCCCACGCCCGCTGGAGGAGCTGGTTTCCTCGCTCATGGTGCGCCATATCCAACGCGAGAAGGATCGGGCGGCCAGGCAGGTCACCGACGGCGACATCTATCGCCCAGTGGATGCTCACGAGGTGGGCCAGGCCCTGGTCTTTACCGAGCTGGACTTGATCCAGGGCGAGGTGACGGCCGTGCGGCCCGGACGCAATCCGCGCTATGCCCATTTCAACGTGATCCGCGTGGCCCTGGAAGGGGCGGATCAGGAGCGCGAGTTTGCATCCTCTTTTGATTACGCCCACCCGCTGAACCGTCCGGTCGAGGAGCTGCTCGGCGGCTCGGAGGAGGGGCTCACCGAGGCCGAGATCATTGCTGCCAGCGCCGAGACGGTGGGCGCTCGGGTGGCAACCGCCCTGGAAGAGCGCTCCGACTGGGTGCGGTTCAACGGCGTCTGGTTCCTGGAGGCGCTGCTGCCCGAGATCAACCTGGGGCACCTGAACCTGGCCGAGGCCGTGATCTATGAGGCCGGGCGCCCGCTGCCCGCCGACGAGATGCTGCACGTGCTCGAGCTGGATGAAGGCGATTCGCGCGATGCCCTGCTCTTTGCCCTCAACCACGCTCTGGGGAGCGATGCGCGCTTTGACAACGTGGCCCGCGACGACCGCCAGATCTGGTATCTGCGCGCCCTCATGCCTCAGGCGGTATTCGAACGACCCACCGTCAGCCGCACGCCGTTCGTGCCCACGGGCGAGGAATTCATCGGCTTGACCATGTTGGACTTTGTGGAGGAGCTGGGCGACGAGCTGGATAGCATCGCCCAGGCCCACACCCGCGAGTCCGCAGCCCTGGGCTTTCAGCTCAACTTTCCTCATCTCTATGCCGGCACCATGCCTGCGCCCCGCGAGCTGTTGGCGCTATTCGACTATGCGCCGGGCAGGCGCTTTGCCGTAACGCTCACCGATGGGCGCACGGGCCGTTCCTTTGACGGCTGGGTTGTGCCTGAGGAACGCTACGTCGCCGGGCTGGCCGATTGGTACGAGAGCGTGGGCCTGGTGGTGGGCAGCATCGTCACCGTTGCCCCTGGCGACAAGCCTTTGAGCCTGGTGCTGAACGTGGTCCAGCGGCGGGGCGGCGGCAGCCAATGGATCCGCACCGCTTCCGTGCAGGATGGCGCGCTGGTGGTCCAGATGCAGCCCAAGGCGATCGGCGTGCGCTATGACGCCGATACCTTGATAGATGTGAGCGACCCCGAGGGCGTGGCCCGCCTGATGTGGCAATCGCAGCAGACCAGTCGCGGGCTGGGTGGCGTGGTGCGCACCGTATTCTCGGAGCTGGCCAAGCTGAGCCCCCAGGGAGTGGCCCACTGCAAAGCGATCTATACCGCCGTGAACATGTACCGCCGCAGCGGGGCCGTGCCCGTGTTCGCCGTGCTGACCCGCAACGCCTGCTTTGACCCGGTGGGCCACGGCGAATGGGCCTATGATCCATCCCTCGAAGGGCAGGTCTATAGCACGCCGGTAGAGATGCGCGAGCGGCCGCTCTCGCACCGCAACGATCTTTTCCGCGATCAGGCTGTCCGCTACGCCGGGAACTAGGGAGGAAACCGATGGCGCTAGGTTGGAGACGCCCCACCCTCGACACCCGTTTTCACATTGATATGTCTTGGTGGCAAGAGCAGGGCCGCGATATCCGCATCTATGTGCGCGATATGCTTTGCGATGACTGCCGTGAGACGATCCGCGATTACGGCATGGATGACAAGATGGACGCCGTAGACGAGGCCACCGCCGAGATCACCCAGGTGGACGTGCTGTGGCATTGTCTGGGTACTTGCTGTGGGCTCAAGCCCGATTTCATCGGCCCCAATACGCCCATCATCGAGGCCGTTTTTCGCACGTTTCTGCTGAACAACAACACGCCGCTCTCGATCCGCGAGCTGCACGAGCGGCTGGATCGCCGCCCGCCCGAGACGTTGCTGCGCATGTTGACGGCCGGCAACATCTACCTGGGGTTGCGCCCCATCCGCGAGTGAGCCCTCGCAGGCGATGATGGCTACGGCGGGGGGCACCTTGGTTGCGCTAGAAGGCGCGCTGGGCCTCTCCGTGGGCGCGGGATAGTCCCATGCCCGCCACACGCGCGCGCCCCTATCTGATCGGGCTGGCCATTGCGGCGGCGTTGCTGGCCGTCTTTTTCGGCTCCGTCCTGTGGGGCGGCCAGAGCTACTATGCGGGCGACATCGCCCGCATCTACCACCCCCAACGCGTGGCCCTGTCCCAGACGTTGGCCCAGGGACGGCTGCCCTGGTGGACCCCCGAGGTGGGCATCGGCTACCCCATGCTGGCCGAGGGCGAGATCGGCGCCCTCTATCCCCTCAACTGGCCCCTATACGCCATGCTCTCGCCCGAACGAGCCTTGAGCCTCTCCATCGTCCTGCATTATCTGCTGGCCGGGCTGGGCCTGTACTGGCTGGGGCGCACCCTGGGCATGGCCCGCGCGGGGGCGCTGCTGGGCGGCGTCATCTATGCCCTGGGCGGGTTCAACATCGCCCACTTGAGCCATATCAGCATCCTGAGCGCGGCGGCCTGGCTGCCCTGGCTGTTGGCCTGCACCCACCGCCTGCTGGCCCCGGCCGAGGGTATGGAGCGCGCAGTTGTACCGCGCGAGCCAGATGAGGCGCATGGCGAGGGCGGCGCACGGGCGAACACAAGGTTCGCCCCTACAAGAGGCTGGGCATGGCCCTGGGCCCTGGCCCTGGCGGCGCTCACGGCGCTCCAGTTCCTGGCGGGCCACCCGCAGATCGCGCTACTGAACCTGCTGGCGGTGGGCCTGGCGGGCCTGTGGTGGTCCTGTGGACGCCTTGGGCGCGCATCTGTACTGCGCGCTCCAGCCGCGCCTCCCGATGCGGGCATTGTAGGGGCAGCCCCCCGTGGCTGCCCCTCTACCGGTAGCCTCCACTGGCCCTGGGCGGCCCTGGCCCTCTGGGCGGGGGCGCTGGCCCTGGGCGCGCTGCTGGCCCTGCCGCAACTGCTGCCCGCCGCCGAGCTGAGCGGCCTCTCGCAGCGCGCCGGCGGCCTGGAGGGCCCCTTTTTCACCAGCTACTCGTTCCACCCGCTGCTGGCCGCCACATTTGCGTCGCCCTTTCTCCAGGGCCCCCCGCACCCCGAGGGCTCTATCGAGCTGATGGGTTACCTGGGGTTGCTGCCCCTGGCCCTGGCGTGGCGCGCCCTCTGGCAGCCCCGCGCCCGGGGCGTCTGGCTGTGGGTTGCCCTGGTGGCCCTGGGGCTGTTCATGGCCCTGGGCCGCTGGAACCCTCTCTATGCCCTGCTGAGCTACGTGCCGGTGCTGAACCTCTTTCGCGTGCCCGCCCGCTACCTGCTGTGGACCAGCCTGGGGCTGGCGATCCTGGCGGGCTGGGGCCTGGATCGGCTCCTGGGGCGTGCGGCGCCTCGCGCGGATCGTCTTGGACTGGGGCTGGCGGGGGTCACCCTGGCCGCCCTGGCTGTGGTCGCGGCGCTGGCGCTGACGGCCACGGGCCTGGACGATCTGGCGGCCCGCTGGCGCTGGATTCCCCTGGCCCTGGCCCTCGCCACGACGGCCCTGCTCTTGGCGGCGCGCCGCCTGCCCCGCCCCTTGTTGGCGGCCCTGGCCCTGCTGGCCGTAAGCGTGGACCTGTACGCCTATGGCGCTGTGCTGGGCCAGAGCTACAACCAGACCATGCCCAGCGCCCAGGTGCGGCAGGCGCCCCGGGCGCTGGCGATCTTGCAGGCCGAAGATGGCCTGCATCGCAGCTACACCAAGCCCGAGATCCTGCCGATCCTCTCGGTGCAGCGCGAGGCCCTGTACCCCAACATCGCCCTGGCCTATGGCGTATCCAGCGCCAATGTGTACCTGCCCCTGGTCCCGCAGGGCTATCAGGACTATCTCGATGGGCTGGATGCCGAGCGCCTCTCGCGGCTGAATGTCAGGTATTACCTGATCCCGCAATTGCTGCCGGTGGACGAGGCCAGCGAGCTGTATGACGTGCTCAATCCCTACGCGGCCATCCCCTATGGCTGGCGGCATCCCATCGAGGCGCGGGGCATCGTCGCCATTGAGGTCGAGTCCTACGTGAGCCACGCGGCAGACGCGCCCGACGGCCGGCTTGCCGCCGAGGTGCTGCTGGAGCGTTGCGAGGGCGAGGCGTTGCGGCTGCCCCTGCGCGTGGGTCTGGAGACCGCCGAATGGGCCTATGCGCGCAGCGACGTGGCGACCAATGTGCAACACGGGCTGCCGTCCATCGCCACGACCTTTGCGGCGCGCTCGGGCTTTCCGCCGGAGGATCACCCGGGTTACACCTATCTGGCAAGCTGGGAGCTATCCGCCGCAACGGACCTGTGCGGGCTGCGCATCGAGCCCGCCATGCCCGAGGCATTCGTGCGCATCGAACGCATCCGCCTGATCGCGCAAGATGGGGCGACGCTGCTGGCCGCGCACCTACTGGGACTGGGAGACCACAGCATCCTCTACCGCAGCGAGGACGCCCTGGTATACGAGAACCATGACGTGCTGCCCAGGGCCTACGCCCTGCCCCTGGCCGGGGTGACCCTGTCCGAGGGCGAGGCGCGGCTGCCCCAGGGGTCGCTCCGGGCCATGCTGATCCCGGCCGAGATTGTGTCCTACGGCGCCCAAGAGATCGTTATCGCCGTCGCCGTGGATCAGTCCGCCCTGCTGGTGCTGGCCGACCTGCACTACCCGGGCTGGCAGGCCACGGTGGATGGTCAGCCTGCCGAGATCCTGGCCGCCGACGGCGTGTTTCGGGCCATCGTTCTGGCGCCGGGCGCCCATCAGGTGCGGCTGGTCTACCCACGACCCTGGTAGCGCGCAACAGATTGACGCTGTCTGCGCCCGCGCTATACTTGGCGCGTCACGATTGGGAGCGCCGGCCGGTTGCGCCAGATGATCTGGCGCCGTCGAGCCGACGCGCAAGGGGCCGTGAGGGCACGAATCAGGATTCGACAGGGAGAAGACAATGGGAAACGACATGTTTCGGATGGGCTTGGTCGGCACGGGCGGCATCGCCCGCACACACATTCGGGCTATGGCCGAGCTCAAGGAGCGCGGGCTGGATGGCCTGGCGCTGACGGCGGTGTGTGACATGAACGCCGAGGCCGCTGCTGAGGCCGCCGCCATGGCGGAAGAGTTGCTGGGCGCGCGCCCGGCCATCTATGCCGACTATCGCAAGATGCTGGAGCAGGAAACGCTGGATGGCGCCGATCTCTGCCTGCCCCACGGCCTGCACCACACGGCCAGCATTGATTGCATGGAGGCCGGGGTGCACGTGCTCTGCGAAAAGCCCCTGGGCATCACCATCAAGGCCAGCCGCCTGATGGCCGAGGCCGCCGACCGCACCGGCAAGATCCTCTCGGTGGCCGTGCCCTACCGGCGCCTGCCCGGCATGCGCATGATGCACTGGGTGCTAAACGGCTCTGGCCTGATCGGCAAGCCGCTGAGCTTTTTCCACACCATGGCGCGCGGCGGCCCCCGGCGCGCTGCCCCCCAGGGGCCCTTGCCCTATGCGGCCCAGTGGCGCCGCGACCGGCTCATGTCCGGCGGCGGCCCGGCCATGGATGGCGGCTTTCACTGGTGCGATGGCATCCGCTACCTGATCGGCGACGTGGATACCATCTATGCCCGCGCCATCGAGCAGGGGAGCGGCGTCGTCCAAAGCCTGCCGGACGTGCGCGAGGACACGGTGTTCGCCGTGCTCACCTTCAAGAACGGCATCACCGGCACCTGGTCGTGGAGTTTCAACGTCCCCGGCGAGAACTTTCAGAAGGTGCTGTTCTACGGGTCGGAGGGCTCTGTCAGCACGGATATCGGCCATGCCATTTTCCACCTGTACTGGCGCGGCAACGATTGGATCGAGACCGGCACGATGACCCGCCAGGACAATGTGCAGTTCGATTTCGAGCAACTCAAGGCGTTGCACAAGGTGGGCATCTCTGAGGACGAGTGGGAGTTCCTCTTTCCGGCGGGCATGGAGAACGGCTTTGGCTATGAGATCTGGGAGTTTGTCGAGGTCGTGCGCGGCAACCGCGACAAGGTCGAGGTGGACGCTTGGGACGGGCTCAAGTCGCTGGCCGTCTGCGAGGCGGTCTACGAATCGGCCACCTGCGGCGAGGTGGTCAAGGTGGACGACGTGATCTCGGGCATCGTGGATGCCTATCAGGCGCCCATCAACGAGCACTGGGGCATCTAGCCGCAGCGCACACCATCGGATGCAAGAGGGGCGGGGATTCTCCCGCCCCTTTTTATGTGCCGGTGGCCGCGCACGGCCACAACGCTTTTACTGCTCCCGCCGTACGACGGGGCGCTGCTGGGCCTCGGGCTGCTTTTCCTGAAACTGGATCGAGATCACCTGGGAGCCGACGGGGAACAGCTCGGTCTGGATGTCGTGCACCAGCCCCCAGGATTGGGCCTCTTGTGGGTTGAGCGTCAGGCGGTTGTGCATGGCCTGCACCACGTCGGCCACGCTCTTGCCCGTATTGGCCGCCACGATCTTGGCAATGTTCTCCATATCGATGCGCAGACCCATCAGGCGCTCCTCGACTTGCTTTTCCTCAAGCTGCTCGTTGCGAAAGCGGGCCGATGCGCCGTGCAGCAAAAAGCGCGCCTGGGGCACCGACAAGCGATGCTGCCCCCCGCAAAAGAGCACGACGCCGATGGAATCCACGCTGCCAAAGTTGTGGGTGGTGATCTCGACGGGGATGCCCCGCAAATAGTTATAGGCCGAGAGGCCGTGGAACACCGAGCCGCCCGGCGAAGAGATGAGCAGCTTGAACTGGCGCACACCCCGCCCCATCTGCTGGTCAATGACCTGCATCAAGGCGTTGATGGTGGCATCGGCGACGGGGGCGAAAAACTTGATCACGACAGGCGGTTGGGCCATAGGTCTCCTTTGTGGCGACATCCTCTAGCTGCAGGGCCGCTCCGGGCGCAGCAGGGTCCGGGCAACGGCCTCTTGCCAGCCGGCCACCAGCTCCTCGCGGCGGCTGGCGGGCATGGCCGGATCGTAGCGCACCTGGGGCCTCTCCAGGGCGGCCAGCTCCTCGCGCGAGGCCCACAGCCCCACGGTCAGCCCGGCCAGATAGGCGGCCCCCACGGCAGAGACATGGCCCTCCTGGCTGGCCAACACCGGCGCCCCCAGGATATCGGCCTGGAACTGCATCAGCATCCGGTTGCGGGTGGGCCCGCCATCGGCCATCAGCACCTCCAGCGGCGTCTGCGCCTCTTGTTGCATCAGCTCGAACACATCGCGTATCTGATAGGCGATGGATTCCAGGGTGGCGCGGGCCACCTGGGCCGCCGTGGCGCCCCGGGTAAGGCCGCAGATCAGCCCACGGGCATCCTCATGCCAGTGGGGCGCGCCCAGGCCCACCAGGGCGGGCACGAAATAGACCCCGCCGGCATCCTCCGCCGCCAACGCCTCGACCCGCTCCGGCTCCCCAAGGCCCAGCAGATCGGCCAGCCATTGCACCGCCGCGCCCGTGACATAGATGTTGCCCTCCAGGGCATACATGGCCCGTTCGTGGCCCCAGGCGATGCTGGCCGAGAGGCCGTTCTGCGAATAGACCCGCTCGGCGGTGGGGGTCATGAGCGAGGAGCCGGTGCCATAGGTGGCCTTGACCACCCCGGGCGCAAAGCCCGCGTGCCCGAACAGGGCCGCATGGGAATCACCGATCAGCGCGCCGATGGGCAGCCCCGCCGGGATACCTTCCAGGGCAACAGTGTGGCCGTACAGGGCGCTGGAGAGGCGCACCTCCGGCAGCGCCGCGCGGGGGATGCCGAACAGGGCCAATAGCTCTGCATCCCAGGCCAGCGATGCCAGGTCCAAGAGCTGGGTGCGCGAGGCGTTGGTTACATCCGTGGCGAACGCCGCCCCGCCCGTCAGGTTCCACAGCAGCCAGGCATCCACGGTGCCGATGCAGATCTCGCCCGCCTCGGCCCGCGCCAGGCCATTGGGGATCTGCTCCAGCAGCCAGCGGGCCTTGCTGGCGGAAAACATGGGGTCTATGGTCAACCCTGTGCGCTGGACGAGCAACGGCTCCAGGCCGCGCGCGCGCAACGCGCCGCAAAAGGGCGCGCTGCGATGGCACTGCCAGGTGATGCACGGCCCCAGGGGCGCCCCGCTGGCGCGCTCCCAGGCCAACACCGATTCGCGCTGGTTGCTAATGCCCACCGCTGCCACATCGGCAGCGGGCGCCCCGGCCAGCGCCTCGGCGGCGGCCGCCCGCGTGGCCTGCCAGATCTCCCAGGGGTCCTGCTCCACCCAGGCGGGTTGGGGATACGAGACGGCCAGCGCACGCGAGGCCGAGCGGGCCACGCGCCCCTCCTCGTCCACCAGGCAGGCCTTGGCGTTGGTGGTGCCCTCGTCAATCGCCAGGATAGTGCGCCCCATCAGCGCATTCCTCGCCGCATTGGGGTCTGTCGCTCAGCCATGATGGCGATAGACCTCCCAACCCATGTAGGCGCCCAGCGCCTCCTCCAACACCGCCCCACAATGGGAACGGCTCATGGCGGCGTGGTGCTCAAAGCCTTGCTTGCAGATGTGCAGCAGTAGGTCTTGCAGGCCCGGCACCTGGATCACGGCGCGGCTGCCAAAGGTGTCCAGGGGGTCATCCACGAACCGCCCCTCGCCCACATAAGCCTTGAGGCAGCCCCGTCGGTCGTCGCTGCTCACGCGGGCAAAGCTCAGCGGCCCGGCGGGCACACGCCCGGCGATCACGCCATAGGTGTTGTCGTTGCCCAGGGTCGAGCCCAGGATCGGGGCATACTCCATGTCCGGTTGCCCGCTATAGAAGGAGCGGGGCCAGTTGCCGCAATGAAACAGGACGCACTTGTCGTCCTCGTCGCCATAGTCGTTGTTCCAATCCACCAGCGCGCTGGGCGCGCCCGAGGCAAGCTGGAGCGCGTACATCGAGACCGCCCCGGTGACGTCCACCTCGCAAGCGCTGGGCATCAGCCCCTCGCTCATCATGCTCATCAGGGTGCAGACGTTGGCGCCCAGGTTGGCTTGCAGCGAATTCCAGCACTGGATCGCCGTGGCCTGGATATCCAGCGCTTGCATCCAGTCATCCAGGACGACGCCAAAGCGGGCCATGCGCAAGAGCGCCACGGACGGCACCCCGGCAGTGTTCAGATAGGCCTGAATCTCGGCCACCCGGGCCCTGACCCGGGCGTCGTCATCCGCCAGCTTGCCCGCCGCACCCAGGATCTCGGAGAGGTCCACCGTCTGGACGCTGATGCCGCTATCCTGCAGCAGCTTTTCGCTATAGCGCGTGGTGTTGAAGGCATTGGGGCGGGCGCCCACGGCGCCCAGGCGCGCATGGCGCAGCCCGTGCACCACGGCGCACACCCGGCTGAACTGCGCCAGTTCTTGCTTGAAGGCCGGTGAGCCCGGGCGCAGGGTGTGGCGGCGCGTCACCGAATAGGGATAGCCGTACTGGTAGAGGTTGTTGCAGACCGAGATCTTGCCGCAAAAGGCATCGCGCCTGGTCTCGGGCGCCAGGGCGTCCAGATCATCGGGAAAGGCGTGCACCAGGATGGGCACCTGCAATCCGGAGAGCTTGATCGTATCCACGGCGGCCTTTTCGTCGCCAAAGTTCGGCAGGCTGATCAGGATGCCCGTGATGCGCTTGCGGTGCTCGTCGAACAGGGCTGCGCACTTTTTGGCGTCCTCCCAGGTCTCCACCGACCCGGCCACGGAATCGGCGGGGTCCAGCAAAACGGGCTCGATCCCCAGTTCATCCAGCACCGCCAGCAGCTCTTGGCGGCCGGCAGTGATCAGGCTATCAGGAAAAAAGTCGCGGTTTCCGAGGATCACGCCCAGGACGGTCTTGTGCTGCATGGCTGCCTCCACAACGGTGATATGGGGGATTACGATACGCGCCCCAGGCTCGGCCAGGTTCAGCGCGCCAGCAACCTGTGCGCGATGGACGCCAGCCCGGCGGGCGAGATGCCATAGTGCGCAAAGAGCTCTTTTTGCGAGCCATAGACCATGTGTTCGTCAGGAAAGGCCACGATCTCAAAGGGGAGCCGGGCGCCATTGCGCATCAAGACAGCGGCGCAGGCCTCGCCCAGGCCGCCATAGGCGCTATGCTCCTCCACCGTGATGATGGCCCCCGTCTCGCGGGCCGCTGCCAGCACGGCGGCCTCATCCAGCGGCTTGATGGTGTGCATGCTCAGGACGCGGCTCTCGATGCCCTCGCCAGCCAATCCCTCGGCGGCGGCCAGGGCCACGGCCACAGTCTCGCCGCAGGCAACAAAAGTCAGGTCGGCGCCCTGGCGTACCATTGACGCCTTGCCCAGCACAAACTCGTCCCCCTCCTGGTGCACATGGGGCATAGCCGCCTTGCCCAGCCGGATATAGACCGGCCGAGACGCGGCATAGGCCGCCCGGATCGCCGCCCGGGTCTCCCAGTTGTCGGCAGGGGCCACAATGGTGATGTTATGGATGGCGCGCAACACGGCATAGTCGTGCAGGGAATGGTGGGTGGCCCCCAGGGCGCCATAGCTCACCCCCGCCGAGATGCCCACGATGGTGACGGGATGGTCCGAATAGGCCACATCGTTCTTGATCTGCTCCAGGGCCCGGGCGGTGATGAAACAGGCCGGCGAGACGGCGAACACCTTTTTGCCCGCCGAGGCCAGCCCGGCGGCAATGCCGATCACGTTCTGCTCGGCGATGCCCGTCTCGATGATCTGGGCGGGCACGACCTGGGCATAGCCCGTCAGGCGGCCCGAGCCACGCGAATCGCTGGTGACGGCCAGCACATGGCGATCCTGCTGCGCCAGCTCCAGCAGGGTTTGGGCAAAGACATCCAGGTTGGCTTGGCCCATCTTCATCTTGGCCCCTCCAATTGTTCCCTGGCGACGCGCAACTCATCCAGGGCAAGCGCCAGTTCCTCGGCTGTGGGCACATGGTGGTGCCACCCGACCACGTTCTCGGCATAGCTGACGCCCTTGCCCTTGATGGTGTGGGCCAACACCAGGTTCGGCTTGCCGGGCTCAAAGGGCGTCTGGCGCAGCAGTTGGACCAACGCCTCTAGATCGTGCCCATCCACCTCGCGCAGGGCATAGCCAAAGGCGCGAAACTTGTCCGGCAGGGGCTCCAGGGCGTTGACCTGCTCGGTGGGGCCGGTGATCTGCAATCCGTTGCGATCCACGATCACCACCAGGTTATCCAGCCCATGGTGGGCGGCGGCCAGAGATGCCTCCCAGTTGGAGCCCTCGTCCAGCTCGCCATCCCCCAGGAGGGTGAATACGCGATAGCTGCGGCCATCCAGCTTGCCTGCCAGCGCCATCCCCACCGCCACCGCCAGGCCGTGCCCCAGGGCGCCGGTATTGTGCTCGATGCCCGGCACCTCGCGGGTGGGGTGCCCGATCAGCCGCGAGCGATAGCGGCAGAGGGTGTTCAGCTCTTCCGCGGGAAAGAAACCCCGATCCGCCAACACCGTGTAGAGGGCCTCCACACAGTGCCCCTTGGATTGGACATAGCGGTCGCGGTCGGGATCGCCCGCCGTCTCGGGCGAAACGTTCAGAATCACGTTATAGAGGACATTGAGGATATCAATGGCAGAGAGGTCGCCGCCGGTATGGCCGGCGCCAGCCTGGGCGATGATGCGCAGGATGGTCTCACGATAGGCAATAGACTTGTGTTCGAGTTCGGTATCGGTCAACATGGCCGTTGGCTTGCGAGGGTCTGCATAGAAACCGTCCTTCCTATGGGTACCAAGACAGAAGGACTATATCAGCGCGGCACCCTCTCGTCAATCATAGGGGCCGCGCGTCCACAAGCTCAGAAGGCGCCCATTCTAGAGCCTTCTAGCCACGTATTTCAGGGCCAGGGGGCCTTTTGCGGATAGAGAAAACTGTGTGATGCAGGCCAACGTAAGCGCAGCGCCGGAGCGCATGGCCCTTGGCATGGGCATAGAGTCAGGCTGTGCAGGGCTGCTCCTCGTGGCTGGCCTCGGCAACAGGGGCCCTACGTGACCCCGGCGGAACGCGATCCCTTGGGAGGCCTATGGGCGGTGGCCGTCTCCTTCTTCGTCAAAGCCGGGCAGCGCCTTGGGCAGAGGCCAGCGCCGGGCATTGATCTCTAGCTTGGCCCGCACCGCCTCGCTCAGATCAATGCCGGTGCGGTTGGCAAAGCAGAGGCAGTAGATCAGGACGTCGGCCAGCTCGGCGGCCACCTCGGGGCGCTTGGCCGGATCGCGCGCATAGTCGTCGCTCTCCTCCAGCCCAAGCCATTGAAAGTGCTCCATCAGCTCGGCTGCCTCGATGGCGATGCTCATGGCCACGCTCTTGGGGCTCTGTTGCCGGTGCCAATCGCGGGCGTGCTGAAAGCTCTGCACGGCGCGTCGCAGCGCACCGATGGTGGTATCGTCATCCATCCTCTGCTCCCAAAACGATCTTGTGCGTGATCTCGAGCCTCGTTCTCATCCTCACCGTTGGGTCGCCGTCGGCGTGCGTGTTCGTGTGGGCGTGCGCGTGTACGTCGGTGTGCGCGTCGCCGTGGGCGTGCGCGTCAGGGTAGGCGTGCGCGTCAGGGTAGGCGTACGCGTCAGGGTAGGCGTACGCGTTGCGGTGGGTGTGCGCGTCAAGGTCGGCGTGCGCGTGTACGTCGGCGTCCGCGTCAGCGTTGCCGTGCGCGTCAATGTGGGCGTGCGGCTCGGCGTCATCGTGCGGGTGGGCGTGGGCTCTATCGTATCCGCTGACAAGCTCAGGGTGTAGGGCTGCGCCGATGTCTGGCCGCTTGCCCCGGGGCGCACCCGCACATAGTAGACATGGCCCCCCTGGGCGGGCGCGGTCAGCGTCAAGCCTTGCCCCGCAACGTTCGCGTACACCGAGGCCACCGTATGATGGCTCTCGCGATAGAGCACCAGGCTGGGCGCGATGTTGGACGCCACCCCTTCGAGGCGCACCGTAAGCGAGACGTTGCCCGGCGCGGGGGGCACGCTGATCCGGTAATAGTCCGCCGGGCCCGTCACCCGCTCCCAAAAGAGGCCCTGGATGGGTCCCGCCTGCCAATCCCACGGCGTGGCCTGGGCAAAGGTATCGTCCGGCTCGTGAGGATCGGGCAGCGTGGCAGCGGAGAGCGTGTACGGCTGGTCCGAGATCTGGCGAGAGGCGCCAGGGCTGACGCGCACATAAAAGACGTCCTCCGCATTGGCGTCCACCGTCAGCGCCAGGCTTTGCCCTGCGGTATCGCCATACTCGGCAAAGATCACGTGATGATTGCTGCGATAGATGGTCAGACTGGGCACAACACCGGGAGGCACACCGTCAAGCCGCACCGTCAGCAGCACGCTCTCCATGCCCGGGGGCATGGCAAGCAGGTAGTAATCGGCAGGGCCGGAGACGCGCTCCCAAAAGTAGCCCTGGATCGGGCCGGCCTGCCAATCCCACGCGGTAGCCTGGCCAAAAGTGTCATCGGGCTCGTTGGGGTCGGGCAGCGAGGTCAGCGCAAGGGTATAGTAGGCTATCGAGATCTGCTGGTTGCGGGCCGCTTTGACGCGCACATAGAACACCTGCCCGGCGTTGCCATCAAAAGAGAGGCTGGCGCCGGCGCCGGCGGGGATCTGATAGTTCGATGCGATCATATTGTGGTTGTCTCTGTAAAGCACAAGTTGCGGCGCGATCTCGGGCGGCACATTGGCAAGCGTGACGGTATAGATGCCCGGCTCGCTAACCGCAAAGCGATAGTAATCCACGTCGCCCCCGGCGCCAATTCTGCCGCGCATGGGCCGTGTGGGCGACCAGGGGCTGGCGGTGGAAAAGGCATCGTTGGGCTCGGACTCTGTCTCGCCGCCCCAGGGTGTGGGGGTGGGCGGTGGGGTGCGCGTGGGCGTAGGCGTCAGGTAACGTGTCGGCGTGGCGGTGATAGTGGGCGTGCGCACGGTAACGGGCGTCGCCGTGGCTGGCCGTGGCGTTGGGGTGGGCGGCGGCGGCCCCGACACTGCGAACTCGCACTGGGCCGTATTGTCCGCCGTGTCCTTGTCATGCATCAAACGCGCCTCAGCAGAGAGCACATAGTCGCCCGTCAGCAGGTGTTGCGAGGGGCCCTGGGTCACAAAGACATAGGTGTCGCGATCGGTCTTGTTCCAGTGATGCCAGCTATTGGACTCGCTGTTGCGGATGGTGTGGGCCCCGCCATAGGCGTTCCAAGGCGTGACCGAGTCGCTCCAGGCGCTCCAGTTGCCGAGTCCACTCTTGGTGCGGGTGCGCTGCCAGACCCAGCCGGAGACATCTCCCTGCTGCAATGTCACCCAATCGCCATCGCTGAGCAGCCGCACATAGCCCTCGGCCCCAGAGCCCGACATGCCGCTGCTGCCGGAGATCAAGGGCGTCATGTCATAGAGCCCCTCGCCCCAATCCATCTCGAAAGAGATGTCGGAGGGCTGCACGAACGTCTCCAACATCTGGCAGCGATGGTCGTCGCCATAGTGGACCAGGCATTGGTCATAGCCGCCCCAGATCACCCAGTTCGGGTAGCTGAGGGTCGTCGAGGGCTCGCGCCGCAGCAAGAGCTGCTGGCCGCCCTCGCGCTGGAGGTACAGATAGATGTCAAAGGCGCGGGTGTAGGCGCTGGGCGTGTACTCGGGCAAAGACTCGCCGCGGGCGTTATCCACCTGGGCGCCCACGGTTCCCTGGCCACAAGAAGTAAGAGCTATGCGCGCATTCGGCGCATAGCGGCAGGGGTTGACCTCGCATTGATCCACGCACACGCTGTATTGGCCCACCACCATCGAGCGACAGTCCAGCACATAGCCGCCAGGGGCGCCCACCAGCTCGGCAGCGATGGCCAGCAAGAAGGTAAAGTTCTGCCACCAGTCCGGTTCATTGCAGCCCGCCAGGGTCCAGGCGGTATCGTACCAGCGGATGAACCCATCCAGGCCACGATTGTTGAGCACATACTGGTAGCTGACGCAGTTGGCAGCGCAGGCGGGGACAAGGCAGGCCGCCTGGGCCTGCGCCCGGGGAGCCAGCGCCGGGCCGCCATACAGCAGCGCGCCCAAAAGCACCACAACGCAGCACAAGAGCAAGCAGACCGCCCGCAGCGCCTTCCTTTGTCTCATCGCCCCTCCCCATGACAGGCAATTACACAGGCCGCCACCGGCCTGCAAAGCACCGGAGCCCCGTCCGCGACGCCTGAAGCATGGGCGTCCACGGGCGAAAGGATCGCCACTCACGCAATACCATTGTACACGAGGAGAGGGCGAGGCGAAAGGGGGAAAACCAGGGCAATCGCATCTGCCCTGTTGGCCGCCCGTCCGACAGAGGAACTATGCCTATGACTGCCCTCACCCCCGCGATGCCCAGACGCTCTGCGAGCGTACGGGCATCGCCTCCCCCTCTCCCGCACATGCGGGAGAGGGGGCTTTATTACTTTCTATTCGCGTTTTCTTACTTGGGGGTGAGGGCCGCGAAAGCCGCTCCGCGTGACCTTGCTCTGAGAAGGACCCAAATGCAATCGCCCTGGGGGGAAAAGAGGACGGCTGCTGCGGTGCACGCTGTGAGGACGCGGCGCGCGGGCCGGCAGCCTGATGCAGCCTTGCGTATTGACGTAAGCTCGTGCTTGGCGTTCTTGCATTCTTGCCAACCCTTGACAGAACGGGCTGGCTCTTGTAGTATTCAGGTATTGGGCCAGGACTACACAGGCTTGCCTGTGTGAGTAGGCGTGCGACGTCACGTCATCAGAAAGGAGGTGCAGATGCGGCAATCTAGCGATTCGGTTGCGAGGAGATTTCCCCGGCGGAGTGCCGCATCCGTAAAAGGTTCCTTTCGGCAGGTAGATCGTGTTGCCTGCGTCTCGATTCTATTCTGATTACGGAGGAGAATGAGAATGTCCAAGAGCAAGTGGTCTGTACTTTTGATCCTGCTGGTCGTGTTCGGCATGCTGGCCGCAGCGTGCGATACGGCCGCGCCTGAGGTGATCAAAGAGATCGTCGAAAAAGAGGTCACCGTGGTCGTCGAGCAGGAAGTGGTGGTCGAAAAAGAGGTCACCGAGATCGTCGAGGTCGAAAAAGAGGTCGTGGTCGAAAAAGAGGTGTTGGTGGAAAAAGTGATCCCCCGCACCTACCCTCCGCTCGGCGCATGGCCGGATACCGTGGTGGTCTTTGAGGAGCCCTCGGCAGACGCCGCCGTCAACCGCATGGAGACCGGCGAGATTGACCTGTATGCCTACACCGTGGGCAACGTTGACGTGTTCAACAAGGTCGCCGCATCGCCGAGCCTGGATTTCTACCGCTCCTTTGGCTCCTACAACGAGCTGACCTTTAACCCGGTTGGCCCCGAATTCGGTGAGGGCAAGCTCAACCCCTTCTCGGTGGCTGCCATCCGCGAGGCCATGAACTGGCTGGTGGATCGCGAGTACATCGTGCAGGAGATCATGGGCGGCATGGGCGCGCCGCGTTGGTTCGCGTTCAACAACGCCTCCAACGACTATGCGACCCTGGCTGACGTGGCCCGCAAGCTCGAGTTCGAGTACGCCTACAACAAGGACAAGGCCGCCGAGATCATCGCCACCGAGATGGAGGCCCTGGGCGCCACCCTTGTGAACGACAAGTGGAGCTATAACGGCGAGCCCGTCAACATCAT
Source organism: uncultured Anaerolineales bacterium (assembly GCA_964482225.1). Lineage (GTDB taxonomy): Bacteria > Chloroflexota > Anaerolineae > UBA1429 > UBA1429 > UBA1429. The sequence goes on along the minus strand of CAYZWT010000035.1, from coordinate 16,789 downwards.
CGTCCTGATCCGCACCGAGGACGAGCGCCAGCAGATCGGCGACTATGTGGCGAGCCAGCTCGAGGATGTCGGCTTTACCGTCACCCGCGACTACAAGACCAGCGCCGAGGCTTCGCCCATCTGGATCCAGGGCAACCCCGAGGATGGCCTGTTCCACATCTACACCGGCGGCTGGATCACCACTGCCGTGCCCCGCAACCTTGCGGACAACTTTGCCTATTTCTATACGGATATGGGCTTGGCCTTCCCGCTGTGGCAGGCATACCAGAACGATCCGGCCTTTTACGAGCTGGCAGCCCGGCTGGACCAGAGCGACTTTAGCACGCTTGAGGAGCGCACGGCCATGATGGCCGAGGCCCTCGAGATGTCTATGAAGGACTCGACCCGCCTCTGGTTGGCCGACCGCGCCAGCATCACGCCGCGCCGCGCCGAGATCCAGGTGGCCGCTGACCTGTACGGTGGCGTGAGCGGCTCGAACCTGTGGCCCATGACCATTCGCCGCGAAGGCGAGCTGGGCGGCAGCATCACCGTGGCCATGCCCTCGATCCTGCCCGAGCCCTGGAACCCGCTCAACGGCTCCAACTGGATCTATGACATGATGCTCATCCGCGCTACGGGCGAGCAGGCCGTCCTGCCCGATCCGTTCACCGGCCTGAGCTGGCCGCAGCGCATCGAGCGCGCCGAAGTGGTGATCAAGGAAGGGCTCCCCGTCGGCAAGACCCATGATTGGGTGGACCTGTCCTTCGCCGAAGAGATCGTCGTGCCTGACGATGCTTGGGCGGATTGGGACGCCGAGGCAGGGCGCTTTTTGACCGCCGCCGAGGTGTACACGGAGACGATGACGGTCAACCGCCTGAGCACCGTGTACTATCCCGAGGACATGTTCGACACGGTCATGTGGCATGATGGCAGCGCGCTCTCTATGGGCGACTTTATCATGGCCATGATCCTGTCCTTTGACCGGGCCAAGGAAGCCAGCCCCTACTATGACGCCTCCGTCGTGCCCGCGTTCAACTCGTTCATGTCGGCCTTCCGTGGCGTGCGTATCGTCTCGGAAGACCCGCTGGTGATCGAGACCTATAGCAACAACTACCAGCTCGATGCCGAGATGAGCATCAATACCTGGTGGCCGTACTATGCGCAGGGCCAGGGCGCCTGGCACACGCTGGCGCTGGGCCTGATGGGCGAGGAGAATGGCGACTTTGCTTTCTCTTCCGCCAAGGCCAAAGAGGCTGACACCGAGTGGCTCGGCTACGTGAGCGGCCCCAGCATCGCCGTCCTGCAGGCCAACCTGGCCACGGCAACCGCCGATAGCTGGATCCCCTACGCCGCCACCCTGGGCGAGTATGTCGGATCTGACGAGGTTGCGGCCCGCTATGCCAGCCTCAAGACTTGGAATGACCGGTTCGGCCACTTCTGGATCGGCACCGGCCCGTTCTACCTGGAGCGCGCCTTTACCGTCGAAAAGACGGTCCTGCTGCAGCGCAACCCGCTCTACTCGGATCTGTCTGAGAAGTGGGATCGCTTCTCTGAGGCCGCCATCGCTGTGGTGGACGTAGATGGCCCGGCCCGCGTGACCCGCGGCCAGGCAGCGACCTTTGACATCTATGTCACCTTTAACGATGCGCCTTATGCGGCAGCGGACGTCAACAACGTCAAGTTCTTGGTGTTCGACGCAACGGGTGCGCTGGCCTTTGCCGAAGAGGCCACCCTGGTTGAGGATGGCCTGTGGCAGGCCACGCTCAGCGCGAATATGACCCAGCAGCTTGCGGCGGGCTCGAACCGCCTGGAGGCCGTGGTCGTATCCAACCTGGTCGCTCTGCCCAGCTTTGACGCCATCTCGTTTGTGACCGAATAGGGTCGTCCCGAATCGCGTTCTTCTGCCCGGGGCGAGGAAGCCTCCTCGCCCCGGGACAGTCGTATCCTTCCCCAGAAAGTGAGCCGCTATATGGCCGAAGCAAGTTTGCCCGCCGATGCGACAGCACCCCCCGAGATGCCGCGCAGGGCGGGCTCTAGCACGTTATTGCGCGTCATTCGCTACACCGGCCTGCGCGCCCTGGCCCTGTTTGTTACGGTGGTCATAGGCGTCTATCTGACGGTGCTCATCGCCAACATGGGTGGCGCGGTAGACAACATCCGTCGCGCCCAGATCCGCGAGGGAGTGGCCATGTACCTCAGCATGGACCAAGAGGTGCGGCAACTCTCGCTGGCGGAGCGCAATGAGCTGGCCGCCCAGTTCATCGCTGTGGCAGAAAAACGCTTTGGGCTCGACCAGCCTTTTGCTGTGCGCAGCTTTCGTTTTTTGCAGAACGCCCTCACCCTGAACCTGGGACGGGCAGAGCACCTCACCAGCGATAGCGGCTCTCGGCAAGTGCGCGATATCATCCTGGAGCGGCTGCCGCCGACCCTGGTGCTGTTCGCCACCGCCAACTTGTTCCTCTTTATCTTTAGCGTCAGCCTGGCGCTGTTCCTTTCGCGCAAATATGGCAGTTTCCTGGATCGGGTCATTATCGCTCTTTCCCCAACTTCTGCCGCTCCGGCCTGGTATATAGGACTGTTCTTGATCCTGTTTTTCGCTGCCATATGGGGCGTGTTGCCCTATGGCGGCATGGTTTCCGCGCCGCCCCCCAAAGAGACGGTGGCTTATCTCTTGTCTGTTGCGCGCCACCTGATCTTGCCTGTTTCGGCCATGGTGCTCAGCTCGGTGTTTTCCAGCACCTATTCGTGGCGCACTTTTTTCCTGATCTACTCTAGCGAGGACTATGTCGAGATGGCCAAGGCCAAGGGCCTGACCTCTCGTGATATCGAACGACGTTACATTCTCCGCCCCACGTTGCCTACCATCATCACCAGCTTTGCCCTGATGCTGATCAGCATGTGGACGGGAGCCATCATCCTCGAGACGGTATTCAACTGGCCGGGGTTGGGGCGTCTGTTCTACTCGGCCATCAATATCTATGATACGCCCGTGATCGTGGGCGAGACGGTGGTGTATGCCTATCTGCTGGCCGTCACGGTATTCGTTTTGGACTTTATCTATGTGCTCGTTGATCCACGGGTCAAGATCGGGGGAGGCAGGGAGACGGCATGAGTAGCTTCAAGAGAACTCTCCAGCAGATCGCCCGCTATCCTTCCGCCGTCGGCGGCACAATCGTGATCTTGCTCGTGATCGGCATCGCGTTTTATGCGATGATCACCATCCCCTATAGCGAGGCGATCCGGCTCTGGCGGGGCGGCGAAGAGGTCTGGGGCGAATACCCCAAGAATGCCCACCCCACCTATACCGATTGGTTCACCAAGGAAAAGCTGCCGCGCAGCATCGTCATCAATAGCGTTGACAATCCGGCTGTCGTCAAAACCGCTGTGGGAGACCCAGAGGTCGCCAGCCGCCAGATCATCACCTATACCTTTGACTATGCCTATGACGGGTTCCCCAAAGAGATCGTGATCTTTATGACGGCGCTCTTTCCCGAAAAGCGTCCCCATGCCTCGATCCTCTGGATCACGCCCGATGGCCGAGAGATCCGCATGGGGGATATGTCTGTCCGCACGTCAGAGACCTTTCGCCCGGGCCAGGATGCGCGCCTGCAGCGTCGCCTGGGCGGGCTCTCCGCCGAGGTGGGCTTGTTCGCCCAACCGGATGCCGAGACGCCCACGCCCCTCAAGGGCACCTATCAGATGGTGGTTGACGTAGACCTGTTCGAGCCGAACTCGAACGTGGAAGCCAAGCTGGTGATCCACGGCCAGATACATGGTCTGGCAGGCACCGACCATCTGCGCCGCGATCTGATGGTGGCGCTGCTCTGGGGCGCCCCTGTGGCGTTGGCTTTTGGCCTGCTGGCTGCTATGGGCTCTACCATCACCACCATGATCATCGCGGCCACGGGGGTCTGGTTCGGCGGCTGGGTGGATGGCGCCATTCAGCGCATTACTGAGGTCAACATGATCCTGCCTTTCTTGCCGATTCTGATCATGATCGGCACCCTCTACACCCGCAGCATCTGGGTGATCCTCAGCATCGTGATCCTGCTCAGCATCTTTGGCAGCGCCATCAAGACCTATCGCGCCGTGTTCTTGCAGGTCAAAGAGGCCCCGTACATCGAGGCGGCGCGGGCCTATGGCGCCAGCAACACGCGGATCATCTTTCAGTACATGATCCCGCGCATCATCCCGATGCTGATCCCGCAACTGGTGGTCTCCATCCCGACCTATGTGTTCTTGGAGGCATCCTTGGCCCTGCTTGGGTTGGGCGACCCGGTGTTGCCCACCTGGGGCAAGCTGATCAACGAAGCGCGTTCCAACGGCGCTCTCTTTCAGGGCTACTACTACTGGATGTTGGAGCCCTTTGTCATGTTGATGCTCACCGGCCTGGGCTTTGCTACGTTGGGGTTCGCCCTGGACCGGATCTTTAACCCGAGATTGAGAGGACTGTAGCGATGACAGATCGTTCGCTACTGCGCGTACAAGACCTTGTGTTGCACTTTCGGACCTTGGCCGGCACCGTGCAGGCTGTGGATGGCGTCAGCCTATCGCTACAGCGCGGCGAGGCGATGGTGATCCTGGGCGAATCGGGCTGTGGCAAGACCTCGCTGGCCAAGGCGATCTTGCGGCTCTTGCCCCGCAACGTCGAGACCTATACCGGCAGCGTGTATATCAACGGTACCGACGTCATGCGCCTGGATGATGAGGACTTTCGCCGCCAGGTGCGCTGGATCAAGATCTCGATGGTGCCCCAGGCTGCCATGAACTCGCTCAACCCCGTGCTGCGGGTGGGCGACCAGGTCGCCGAGCCGATGATCACCCACTTTGGCGTGAGCAAGAGCGCTGCGCTGACCCAGGTGAACCGCATGTTCGAGCATGTCGGGGTGCCTTTGGATTTCGTCAAGCGGTATGCGTTCGAGCTGAGCGGCGGCATGCGCCAGCGCGTGGCCATTGCCATGTCTCTGGTCACCTCGCCGGATCTCATCCTGCTGGATGAGCCCACGTCTGCCTTGGATGTGCTCACCCAGGCCAACATCATGAACGTGCTCAAGCGGGTCAAGCAGGATATGGATTCCAGTTTTATCCTCATCACCCACGACATTGCCACATCGAGCGAATTGGCAGACCGGGTGGCCGTCATGTATGCGGGCCAGATCGTTGAGGTGGATTCCGCCGAGCGCTTTTTCGCCGAGCCTCTGCACCCCTACTCGCAGAAATTGATGGCCAGTGTGCCTCGTCTGCGCGCCGACCAGGAGCCCGAGTTCATCGTTGGCCAGCCGCCCAGCCTGCTCAACCCGCCCACGGGCTGCCGCTTTGCCGAGCGTTGCCTGTTCCGCTTTGAAAAGTGCGATCAAGAGCCACCGCTGTTCGACGCTGAGGGACGCTTGGTCAAGTGTTGGCTGTTCGAACAGGTTCACGAACGGGCCCTATCGAGAGAGGCAGGAGCATAGCATGTCTGTAGATTCCGGTTCCACGGTAATGCAGGGAGAAGCCTCTGTGGAGGCCAGGCATCGCCATGATGGCCCTATGCTGCGCATTCGGAACCTGCGCGTTTGGTTCGAGCTGCGCCGCTTTGGCTTTGGCCGCGCCGGCTCGGTGCGTGCGGTAGATGACGTCAGCTTTGATCTGAACCACGGTGAGGCCATCGCCGTCGTCGGCGAGAGCGGCTGTGGCAAGTCCACCCTGATGAAGACCATCTTGGGCCTCTATCAGCCCACGGGCGGAGAGGTTGCCTTTGAGGGCAATGTCGTCGGCGACCTCGGGGGCGTCGATCTCAAGCACTATCGCTCGGCGATCGGCTATGTGCAGCAGGACCCCTTTGGCGCACTGCCCCCCTTTATGAGCGTACGCCGCATCCTCGAAGAGCCGCTCACGATCAATGGCGTGCCCTCCCATGAGCGGCTGCCGCGCATCGAGAGGGCCATGCAAGAGGTCAAGCTCACCCCCATCTCGGACTTTTTGGAAAAGTTCCCGCATATGTTGAGCGGGGGGCAGCAGCAGCGCGTGGTCATCGCGCGGGCCATGATCCTCCAGCCCGGCCTGATCGTGGCCGACGAGCCCGTCTCGATGCTGGATGCCTCGGTGCGCGTCGAGATCCTCAAGCTGCTGAGGTCGCTGCAGGAATCGCACGATCTGGCGGTGATCTATATCACCCACGATCTGTCCACCGTGCGCTATTTCTCCGAGCGCATCTTTGTCATGTACGCGGGCAAGCTCGTGGAAAAGGCGCCGGTGCGCTCGCTCCTGAACAACCCACGGCACCCCTACACCCATGCGTTGCTGGCGGCAACGGTTGACCCCGATGCCGATAACGCCAAGACCTTCCGCGAGGTGCCCCCTGGCGAGCCGCCCAGCCTGGTCAGGCCGCCTTCTGGGTGCCGTTTCCATCCGAGGTGTCCCCATCGGATCGAAGGACTCTGTGAGGTCGAGGTGCCTCCCGATTTCGAGACCGACCCGAATCATCTGACCGCATGTTGGCTCTATCGGTAGGCGAGCGATGTCGCCCTTGATGCTCGTCTTGCTGGGGTTCGTCCTGATCCTGGTGGGGATTCTCTTGCCCCTAGCGATGATGATGGATCTGGTCAAGACAACTTTTGCGCTCTCTTTTCTGTCTTTTGCCGTCTCGGTGGCGGGCGTGCTCTTGGGCATTGTGGGCGCAACGCGCCACGTCGCCCGCCGCCGATGAGGCATACATCACACATATTGTTGCTTGCGCAGGCGAACGCTCTTTCGTGGGGCGCAGGCGGCATAGCATGGTTGCCAATATAGATGGCTTGTACCCAACATAACGCTCATCGTACGCCCCTTGTCGGCGCCGACATCTCCCCTTCCCACAGCAACACGCTACCGCCCCGTATTGGGTCTTGGTTGCTTGCTCTGGGCCTGCTGGTTGCATTGTTTGGCTTGGGCGAGGTTCCCTCGCTGGCCGGCGGCGGCTGCCCGCTACCGCGCGAGCTGGGCGCAGGCACCTGGTTCCTGGCCTCTCTTGCTTCGGTGGACCTGTGCGACCTGCTGCACGACCCTGTGGCAACGCCTGCGCCGTCGCCCACCCGCACGCCGACGCGCACTATGACGCCTACGGCCAGCGCCACGCCCACGCAACCGCGCCCCACGGCCACGCCGCGCCCGACCATGACGGCCACGCCGCCGCCCACCGAGCACATTGTCGCCGAGGGCGAAACGCTGCTCGAGATCGCCCTGCGTTACGGCGTCACCGCCGAGGCGCTTCAGCAGCTCAATGGGCTGGAGGACCCTGACGCGCTCTCTATCGGCATGGCGCTGCGCCTACCGGCCTCTGGCGATCCCCCTGCGCAAGAGCCCACCTTGCCGCCCGCGCCGGGCCTGGTGGCCTGCTATCCGCAGGTAATGGAAAGACCCCTGGACCTGCCCTTTGAGCCGATCCGCATCGCGGCGCAGCGCGACGTGCTCTATATGCTGGCAGGGGGGCAACTGTACGGCCTGCCCACATATGCCCTGTCCGAGCCGGGGCCTGCACAGCCTCTGTCCATCATGCCCCATAACCGCCTGGTCGGCGGCATCCCGGTGCAAGAACTGGTGGACTTGGCGCTGGATGAGGCCTCCGGCGAGCTGGTGTTGTTGGACAAAACGGGCGACCTGTTCGCCTATCAGCCTGCCACGGGGCGCTGGAGCGTGCGCATGTTGGCGCAATCGGTGCCCGAGGTCTGGCTCGACCCCCAATACCTGACCATCGCCGTGCTAGATGGCGTGGTATACGGGCTGGACGTGGATGGCGCCCGTCTGTGGCGCATGACGGGCGACGTGGGCCGGCCTATTATGGTGATGGAGGAGGCCCACCTGGCCCGGGCGGTAGATCTGGCGGCCCAGGGCGGCAACCTGTACCTGCTCAACGCCAACGGCTCCCTGACGGACATCCAGGGGCGGCCCTACCCGGCGCAGATGGCCCGGCTGGCCTGGCCCGCCGACCTGAACGCCTCCGGCGAGAGCCTGATAGCCAGCGACGCCGATGGCCGCCGTGTGACGATCCTGAGCGCCGATGGCGCCCTCGATGTCACCCTGGCGGTCTCGGGGATGCAGCGCCTGCGCAGTGCAACCCTGGTGGGGCGCACCCTGTATGCCCTCGCCGGGCCCAAGCTATACACCCTGGATCTGGATGCCCCTGCCGAAACGTGCATCTCGCCCATCTATGACGATCGCCTGCTGTTCCACGGCATGGATCTGCTGCGCGAACTGCCCGCCTTCCGCCTGCCCTTTGTCGGAGGGCTCTTGCCCGATCGGCCCCGTTCCTACCCAGGCGCGCGCCGGCTCTATCGGTTCGGCATCCACGAGGGGGTGGACTTTTACCAGGGCGATGCCCCCGGCCTGGCTTTTGGCAGCCCCGTGGGCGCCATTGCCGATGGCGTCGTCGTGCGGATTGACCACGATTTCCGCGAGATGACGCCCGAAGAGTATGTGGTGGTGATGAACGAGATCTATGCCTTGCACAGCACGCCCGATCACTCGCTGGACAAGCTGCGCGGCCAGCAGGTTTGGGTCGAACATGCGCCGGGGATCGTGTCGCGCTATTCGCACCTGGCCTCGGTGGCGTCGGGCCTGCAAGTTGGCGACCGGGTAACGGCGGGCCAACGCTTGGGCGGCGTGGGCGTCTCGGGCACCAGCAGCGGGGTTTATGCCAGCGCCGATGGCTATCACCTGCACTGGGAGATCTGGATTCACGGCCGCTACCTGGGCTATGGCCTGCCCCTGCGTGAGACGATGCGGCTCTGGCAGCGGATCTTTTAGCAGGGAACCGGGGCGGCAAGAGTTTTGCACGGGGGAGCGCACATGCCACGCAAAACGCCCACTACCAACGCCCTGCGCTTGCTGGATAGCAGGGGGATCGCTTACGAGACCTTGCTCTACTCGCCCGAGATCCACTCGGCCCAGGGCGTGGCCGAGGCGCTGGGCCTTCCGGTCGAGAGGGTCTTCAAGACATTGGTGTCGCTGCCGGCGGCGGGCGAGCGGCCCCGGCCGCTCTTGGCCATCGTGCCGGGCGATAGCGAACTGGACCTCAAGGTATTGGCAAAAGCTGCGGGGGGAAAAAAGCTGCGCATGGCCACCCAGCGCGAGGCCGAGGCTGCTACGGGCCTGCTGGTGGGCGGTATCTCGGCCCTGGCTTTGCTGCAAAAGCATTGGGCCGTTTATCTGGATGCCAGCGCCCACGACGCCGACTGGCTGGTGGTGAGCGCCGGTCAGCGCGGCATCAACCTGCGCCTCGCTGTAGGGGATCTCGTTGCCGCGACGGGCGCAGTCGTGGCGCCCGTCGCTCGTCGCGTCTCGGAATAGACCTCATGCGCATAGCGCGCCATCAAGGGCAAAAGTGGCGCGACGTCTGTGTAGGGGTGTGGGCGGCCCCAGGCGCATGTATGCGCCATGTTCGCCCATTGAGGCTGTTTTCGAAATAGGCCGCCCCAGTAGCGGCCCAGGTCTGGGCACAGGCGATCTGCAACAAAAGAGCCCCGGACCACTGGAACCAGTGGTCCGGGGCTCTTTTGTTGCAGGCTCCTCGGGCTGGATTCGAACCAACAACCAACCGGTTAACAGCCGGTCGCTCTACCGTTGAGCTACCGAGGATCGCAACTGACGGACGGCAGTCTACATCAGATGGCCGGGAGCGTCAAATCTAGCGCTCCCGATCCCCGAGGGCGCGTTCACTTGTCGCATGTAAACAATACTTTGTTGCTCAAGTCACTTGACAATCAGACGAGGCTGTGCTATCATAGGAGCGGTGTGGGGGAGGGCGAGGCGGCACACGAGCCCCGAATCTTACCTGAGCACCAAGAGAAGAACAGCGGATAAAGCAAACGGCAAAGGCGCCCGGAAGATACTCATCCGAGGCGCTTTTACGCTGTAATCAGCGCCGATCCAGGCCGACCTGAGCGGCGCACAACACGGGGGAGAAGCAAAATGGAAAACAATGACATCCTTGTACGGTTCCATGAACAACGTTATCGAGAGCAGGTGAACGCCACACTGCACCAGGATCACTTTCGCAATGCAGAGATCGTGCCCGTATCGCAACAGATCCATCTGGCGCTGGACAAGGCCCTTGGGGCGGCCCAGGGCGCGCTCTGCCGCTACGAGTTCTTGGGGCGCACAGCCATCTGCCAGGATGTGGACGTCTAGACCACAAGGATCGCAGATAGAGATAGCGGGAGGAGCGAGATGAACAACAACGATATCCTGATCAAGTTTCACGAAATGAACTATGAAGAGCAATTGCATCTTGTGTTGCAGCGAGACCATTTCCGCAATGCCGACCTGGTTCCGCTGGCGCAGCAGTTCGGCCATGCGGTAGCCAAGGTGGCGGACTCGGCCCAGCAGGCCCTCTGCCGCTATGAGGTTCTGCGGGGAACGGTGCTCTGCTCTGAACCAAGCATATAACCGGGGGCGGGCGTACCATACGCCACAAGCCTACCGATGCCATATCCTCTACCTTCTCCTTTCCGAGACCCACCCCTGCGGGTGGGTCTCGGCGTTCCCTCGCAGCAGCGCCGCGCCCGACTGCAACAAGACCCTTGAGACTGCCGTGGCCCGCTCTATTCGCCCACATTGACACCCCCTGCCCCCGATGCCATAATCCCAGCCAACACCCACAGAAAGGGGCTTGTCCATGTCAATCGAGCAGTTGCGCCAACAGGTATTCGAGGGCAACCGCATGCTGCCCGAGGCGGGCCTGGTCACCTGGACCAGCGGCAACGTCAGCGGCCGCGATCCGGAAACGGGCCATATCGTCATCAAGCCCAGCGGCGTGCGCTATGAGGCCATGCGGCCCGAGCAGATGGTTGTGGTGGACCTGGCGGGCCGCGTGATCCAGGGCGATCTCAAGCCCTCGGTGGATGCCGCCACCCACCTGTACGTCTATCGCCATCGCCCTGACGTGATGGGCATGGTACACACCCACTCGACCTTTGCCACGGCCTTTGCCGCCGTGGGCAAGCCGATCCCCGTGGTGCTGACGGCCATTGCCGACGAGTTTGGCGGGCCGATCCCCCTGGGCGACTATTGCCAGATCGGCGGCGAGGAGATCGGGCGCGAGCTGGTGCGCTCCATCGGCGATAGCCGGGCCATCCTGATCAAGAACCACGGCGTATTCACCATCGGCCCCACGGTCGAGGCCGCCGTCAAGGCCGCCGTGATGGTGGAGGATGTGGCCCGCACCGTCTACTATGCAATGCAACTGGGCCAGCCCGACGAGATCCCCCCCGACGAGGTGGCCCGCGCCCACCAGGTGTATCTGAACGACTATGGCCAGGCGCGATGAGTGATATCAAGACGCCGCACAGGATCACGCCCTCACGCCCCCGCAAGACGGCGCACGTCTGCCTGAGCGACGGGCGCATCTTCCAGGGGCCGGTGGGCGCGCCGCTGATAGAGTTCATGGATGCCGCCTATCCCGAGCCCGAGGCCGCCATCGTGGGCGCTCTGGTTGACGGGCAACTGCGCGAGCTGGGCTACCCCGTGGTGCGCGATTGCGACGTGCAGCCGGTGGATACCTACTCGGCCGATGGGTTGCGCATCTACCAGCGCTCCATGTCCTTTATCATGATCGTGGCCGCCCGCGAGCTCTTTCCCGAAGGACGCCTGTACATTGACCACTCGGTCACCCTGGGGGGCTTTTTCTGCCAGGTGATCGGGCGCCCTCCATTCACCGAGGCCGAGCTGCAGGCCATCGCCCGGCGCATGGGCGAGATCATCGCGGCGGACGAGCCAATCCTGAAGGAGCGCCTGCCGCTCCAAGAGGCCATCGAGCTGTTCGCCTCACAGGGCTATGATGACAAGGTGCGCCTCTTTTCCGGGCGAGACGAGGGCGCGGTGACGGTCTATACCCTGCGCGGGGTGCGCGACTATTTCTATGGCCATATGCTGCCGCGCACGGGGCGCCTGGGCGCGTTCTCACTGGAGCACTATACGCCCGGGTTCATCCTGCGCATCCAGTTGCGCAAGCACATCTATCCGCTGGATTCGCACCTCCACTATCCCAAGCTGATGGGCGTGTTGCGCGAGTATGGACGCTGGCTGGGCATCCTGGGCATCGAGGATGTGGGCTCGATGAACGAGGCCATCGAGAGCGGCCAGGCGCAGCGGGCCGTGCTGGTCTCAGAGGCGCTGCATGAGAAGCGCATCTCCGAGATCGCCCAGGCCATCCTGGCCCGCGAGAGGGTGCGCTTGGTCTTGATCGCCGGGCCATCCTCCTCCGGCAAGACCACCTTTGCCAAGCGGCTCGCCATCCAGCTCATGGCCGCCGAGCGCCAGCCGTTCCCCCTGGGGCTGGACGATTACTTTGTGGATCGCGAGCTCACGCCCAGGGACGAGCGCGGCGAGTACGATTTCGAATCGTTGGGGGCGGTAAACGTCGCGCTGTTCAACGAGCAGTTGGCGGCCCTGATGGCGGGCCAGCGGGTGCAGATCCCCCATTTCGACTTTCGCGAGGGCAAAAGCGTGCCCGGCCCCGAGGTCCAGCTCACCGGCGACGCCATCCTGATCGTCGAGGGGATCCACGGCCTCAACCCCGAGCTGGTCTATGGCATCCCCGAGGAGCTGGTCTTGCGCGTGTATGTCTCGGCGCTGACCCAGCTCAACCTGGATCACCACAACCGCATCCCCACCACCGACAACCGGCTGCTGCGGCGCATGGTGCGCGACCAGCGCTACCGGGGGATCTCGGCGACGGAGACCATGCGCCGCTGGCGAGATGTGCGCAGGGGCGAGGAGCGCAACATTTTCCCCTACCAGGAAAACGCCGATGTCATGTTCAACTCGGCCCTGGTCTACGAGCTTTCCGTGCTCAAGCCATTGGCCGAGCCGTTGTTGTTGCAGGTGCCTGCGGAGGCGCCCGAATCGGTCGAGGCGCGGCGGCTGCTCAGCTTTTTGCGCTGGTTCAAGCCGTGCGAGGCCGATCTGGTGCCGGAGAACTCGCTCCTGCGCGAGTTCATCGGGGGCTCGGTGTTGCGCCGCTTTCAGTGGTGAGGCCAAACGGGGGATACGGCGCGCGCCGCATCCCCCGTTCCTATGCGCGCTCTGCTACCAGCGGTACATCACCGTATAGGTGATGGTGACCGCATCCTCGGCGCCGATCTCGACTTCGTAAGCGATGGTGTTGGCGTCCACCTGGGTGTAATCCTCGCTGCTCTCGAGCACCTGGGCATCCTGGGCGCGATAGAGGTGCTCGATCAGCCGCACGGTGACGGCCTCATCCTTTTGGTTGCGCAGCACGATCTCTATCGTCTCCTCCATCTGGCGCTCGCCGAGCTGGCGGAAGGCGGTCTGGCTGCGCTCCCCCACGATGTCAAAGGCGCGGCCCAGGGTCAGGTTGATGGCCTCGTTGCGGGGCGTGTGGCCGATGCCAGCCTCGCCCACCAGTTGCGCGCCCCCGTCAATGTCCTCTTTGTAGACGCGCACGGCGCCCTGGGGCAGCGGCATGCCCAGCCCGTTCTCCTCGTCGTTGATGAGCTGGATGCGCACCTCGGCGTTCACCGGCGCGTCGCCGCCCCAGAAGCGGTCGGTGATGGCGCTGCCCAGCCCCACATAGATGGGCGACGTGAATTGGAATACGTATTCCTTGGCCACGGTCACCTCGGGGGCCTGCACAAACTCAATCTGCTTGGTCTGGCGGTCGCGCACGGTGACGGGCCGGGCCACGTCGTACAGGTGGTACTCGAAAAAGCTGCGCTCGGCCACCTGGGGCGCCGGGGTCGCCAGGGCGCGGACGAGCATGTCCTCCATGGCGTACTCTTTTTCCACCGTCACCTGGCTGATGTCGCCGGCCACCAGTTTGAGCTTGGCGTTGTTATAGGTGGCGCCGCTGTTGTTGTCCAGGCTGATCCAGCCGGTGAGGGAGAGTTCGTCATCGGCGGCGTTGAGCATGGCGATATAGTCCGCCTGCCAGCTTATGCCGCCGGTCAGGTAGGTGACCTGGAGATCCTGCTCGCCCGCCTCGGCGGCCTGCACCAACCACACCAGTGTAGGCCGGGTGATCAAGCCCTCGGGCAGGGCCGGGAAAGAGAACTCTAGGATCTGGCTGGCACGCACCACGGAGATGCCCTCCTCGGTGGCCAGGATAACGTCATCATAGCCCGAGAGGAGCGTGCCGGTATAGATCTGGCCCTCGCTGGTGGTCAGGCGGATCGGCTGATCAATGTAGCGCTGCAGGAGCTTGGAGCTACTCACCAGATCGTACTCGTAATTCTGCTCCAGCAGGATCGTCTGGGCGGGGGCCGTCAGCGAGACGACATGCACCGTGGTGGGCCGGATCTGGCTGGCCACGTCGGTAAAGCGCACCTCGTTGATGCCGGCGACCAGCGCGATGGTGCGCACCTCGCTCACCAGGCCCAGGTTCTGGTTATAGACGGTCAGTTCCAGCGAGCCGGGCTGAACGGCGACGGCAAGGCCCTGCTCCTCCTCTTCGACCTCTTCGACCTCTTCGGTCGCGGGCGTCAGGGGCGCTTGGGGCGTGGGGGTGGGGGCGACGGTCTGGGCGACGGCGGTAGCCGTCACGGCCAGCACCAGGATCGCCGCCACGAGGATTAAAAAGGCTCGGCGTGTGTTGCCCTGCATGGGATTCCTCCTATTTGACATGCTTCAAGGCGTGTACACTAGAGACGCGCAACGGGCGCCCGACGTTCCAGCGGGATGCGGCGCCCCTGCTGGTATTGGGCTTCTGTACCTATTATACAGCACCCAACGCCAATAGGATAGGATCTGACAGCCCGCCCCTCCCAGCTTATACTGCCTGCCTGTAGGGACCCGTGCGATCACGCGAGGTGGCTTGTGCTAAAGGATCAGGCGGTTACGGATTTGCTGGCGCTGGAGGCCGACGCGGGCCTGCTGGAGCAAGAGGCCCTGGCCGAGCGCGTGGCGGCGCTGGAGCAGTTGGCCTTTATCTATCAGGTCTTGCAGGCCAGCGGCAGGGCCGCCGCGGCCTATGGGGCGCGCGCCGCCGCGCTGCGCGCCCGGCTGGAGGCGGCCAATGAGGGTTACTATACGCGGGTGCGCCATTGGCTGCGCTCTGGGGCGGCCTCCGGTGGGGAGGTGCGGGCGCTGCTGGGCTGCTACTCGCGCTATGGGCAGCCGGATGATGCAGCGCTGCACCTGGATTACGAGCCGGCCGATGCCCTGGTGGATGGCGTGCTGGGGCTGGACGGCTTTACGGGGAACCCCACGGTCGAGCACCCCGACATCGTGCACCTGGAGGATACGCCGGTGCGCGCGCTGCTGGACCTGGTGGATCACGTCCCCCTAGAGCAAGACGACTGCTTTTGCGATCTGGGGGCGGGCCTGGGGCGGGCCGCCATCGTCGTGCATTGGCTGACGGGCGCGCCCGCGCTGGGCATCGAGATCCAGCCCGACTATAGCGCCTATGCCAGGCGTCTGGCGGCCTCTTTGGGGCTGAAGCGGGTGACCTTTGTGCAGGCCGACGCCCGCGAGGCCGATCTCTCGGCGGGTACGGTGTTCTACCTGTTCACCCCGTTCAAGGGGCGTATCCTGCGCACTGTGCTGGATAGGCTGCACGCCCAGGCGCAACAACGCACGATCACGGTGTGCACCTATGGCGCGGTGAGCCTGATTGTGGCGCGCGAGCCCTGGCTGCGGCCCCTGGCGGGCGGCCAGCCCCACGAATTCGCCCTGGGGGTCTGGCGCAGCGCCTGAGGCGCCCGAGAGCTAGGGCGCCGGCGCCGTCTCGCGCACGCGCAAGGGCACTCCGTTGCTGGGGATGCGGTTGTTTTCCACCACCACCGGCCCGCTCTCGGCCCCGGCAGGCACCCGCGCCTGGATCGTGCCGCCGCCCGCGTGTTGCCACTCCCAGGCGGTCGCCCGTCCCACGTCGGCGCCGCCGATGCTCACCCGGTCGGTGCTCTCCTGGCGCGGCCCAAAGCTCATGCCGCTGATGGTCACCAAATCGCCCGGGGCTGCTTGGCGCGGCTGCACTGACTGGATAAACGGGGCATAGACCCGCCCGGCATCAATGGCCCCCTCGCACTTGCGTTCATCGGCCTCTGAGGAGGTGAGGCCCGAGAGGTGGCCCATCTCGTGCAGGAGGGTAGCGGCGATCTGCCAGCGTCCGATGCGATAGATCAGGGTATCATAGGCCATGTTGCGGCCCCCGATCTCGCCCATCCCCAGGCTGCCCTCGTTGCGCAGCTCCCACACCCGGGCCCGGCTCGCCACCTGCTGCAACGTGTTCAGCGTCCCGCCGGGGGCGTTATCGCGAAAGTAGGTGATCAGCCGCTGGGAGCGCACCTTCTGGTTGAGGATGGCGATGGCAGCGTTCACCCGTGCCAGATGTTCATTCGGGACCCTTTGCCAATCGGCGTCAGCCGTCTCCACTCGGGGGACCGAGATGCGCCGGATGGTATCCTGGCGGGCGCGGCGCAAGGGCCAGGTGAGCACGGCCTGCTCGCGCTGGCGCGAGGGGGCCAAGAGCGGCGTCACGGACGGTGCGCCCTGCCGGGCCAGCAAGCTCCCTACGGCGCGGTTGCCGGCTGCGTGCTGCAAGACGCGCACGTCGGCTGCCCGCCACGCGACAGGGGCCGCCGCCAAGCGCGCGGGCTCGGGATGGACATGCATGGCGGCAGGCGCCAGCAGCGGCTCCTCGCGGGCTGCTATGCGAGGGCGACGGCGCACCCGCGCTTGCCTGACCCTGGTTCTGGCGTGCATGGCCCCTCCTGTATGGAACCTGCCACGACATAACCATCATGGGGCGATTGGCAGCAAATGTCAAGAGGCTTCTAGCCCCGTGACTGTTCATTGGTTGGTGAAAAGTTGTATAATGAGTCAAACGTCGTGCCTG
>CAYZWT010000034.1:14346-40336 GCA_964482225.1 uncultured Anaerolineales bacterium | reverse complement strand
GAAGGTGTCTTTTTGTATAACTTGACTATAACCCTGACTTTGGAAACGCCGTGATCAACTTGGCCTGTCTCTTGACAACCCCGCCCCCACGGACTACCCTTCTGCCCATGCAAGCAACCGGATGGTGGGCGATGCCACGTCGCCCGCCGTCTCTACAGGAGGGATCCATGCCGTCACCGACCCCCGCCCTCGGCTACCGCGAGCGCTATGACGCCCTGCGCGCCGCCAAACTGGCCCAGACCCTGGAGAAACAGCGCGTGGTCGGCTCGATGGATCACGACGACTGGGGCATGATCCTGCCGCCCGAGGAGCGGCGCGAGATCGTGCAGGCCATCAGCACTTCGGGCATGCCCATTACCGATGTGCTGCTCAAGGGGTTCGAGATCCGGCCCAACCATCCCTCCGGCGGCTTTTTCGGGCCCAAAGCCGTGGGCGACAATTTCCGCGCGCTGATGGAGGCCCACCCGGTCTACATTGATCCGCTGGGCTCCCTGGCGGGCGGGTACATGGTCAACTTTGCTTCCTATCGCAAGGTCGGGCATCCGCCGGAGATGGACCTGGGCGACCTGCCGAAGCGCATCGCCCGCTACAAGCTGGCGGCGCCCCTCTTTGGACAGCAGCACTTTTGCCAGGATATGGCCATCGGCCTGGAGCTGGGCTACGGCGGCCTGCTGGCCAAGGTGCGCCACTATCAGGGGCAGTATGGGCCGGACAAGGCCGATTTCTACGCTGGCCTGGAAGCGACGCTGCTGGGCCTGCAAAACTGGATCGGGCGCACGGCAGACGCGGCGCGACAGATGGCCGAGTCCGAGCAGGACCCCTATCTGGCCCAGAACCTGCGCGAGATGGCCGAGACGAACGCCTGGCTGGCGCAAGAGCCGCCCCGCACCTTTCGCGAGGCCTGCCAGTGGATCCTCTGGTACCTGATCATGGCGCGTATGTACAACGGCAGCGGCTCGGGCGGGCGCCTGGATCTGCTGCTGACGCCCTACTATGAGCGCGACCTGGACGCCGGCATCCTGACCGACGAGGAGGCCGAGTTCCATGTGGCCAACGTCCTGCTGCGCGACACCACCTACCTACAACTGGGCGGCCCCGATGAAACGGGCCGCGACGTGACCAACCGGGTCTCCTACCTCATCTTGGAGGCGGCCCACAAGCTGCGCATCCCGACCAACGTGGGCGTCTCGGTGGGGCCGAACGTGGACCCGGGGCTGCTGCGGCGCGGCGTCGAGATCCAGTTCGAGGACAAGGCGGGCACGCCCAAGTTCCTGGGCACGGAGAATATCGTCGAGGGGTTCAGCCGCAACGGGCTGCCGATGGAGCTGGCCCGGCAGCGCGCCTATGCCGGGTGCCACTGGTTCGCCCTGCCCGGCCGCGAGTATTGCCTGAACGATTGCGGCAAGGTCAATCTTGCCATCGTGTTCCAGGTCGCGTTCCATGATCTACTGAGCCAAGAGGGCGCATCTCTCAGTGTTGCGGCGCTCTGGGAGCGGTTCGGCGCGCACCTGGAGGCAGCCGTAGCCACCATGGCCGACGTCTATGACTTTCACGTGCGCCACAAGCACACCGTCTTTCCCGAGTTGGCCCTGGACCTCTGCTCCCACGGCCCCATCGAGCGCGGGCTGGACGCCTCGGCCCACGGGGTGGAATACTATAACTTTGGGCTGGATGCGGCGGGGCTGGCCACGGTGGCCGATTCGTTCGCCGCCATCGAGCAGCGCATCGAGGAGGAGGGGCGGCTCACCTGGGCCGCGCTCAAGGCGTTGCTGGATGCGGATTGGGCCGGCGCCGAGGGGGAGCGCGCCCGCAAGATGATGCAGAGCATCCCGCGCTATGGCAGCGGCGGCTCCCGGGCCGATGCGTGGGCCGTTCAGGTCACGAACAAGTTTGTGGAGCTGGTCAAGGCGCGGCCCACGCCCGAGGGCCACAACATGATCCCGGGACACTTTTCCTGGGCCAACACGATCCCGATGGGCAAAGAGACGGGGGCCACGCCCAATGGCCGCCACGCGGGGGCGCCGATCTCCCACGGGGCCAACCCGGACCCGGGCTTTCGGCGGGACGGCGCGCCCAGCGCCATGGCCCAGGCCATCGCTTCGGTGCAATGCGGCTGGGGCAACTCGTCGCCCATGCAGATCGAGCTGGACCCGGGCCTGGCCCGCGACGAGGGCGGGCTGGAGAGCGTCTATCACCTGATCAAGACCCATATGGACCTGGGCGGCACCCAGATCAACCTGAACGTGATGGACGCCGACAAGGTGCTAGAGGCCCACCAGGACCCCTCCAAATACCCGGACCTGGTGGTGCGGGTGACGGGGTTCAGCGCCTATTTCGCCAGCCTCTCGCCCGAGTTCCGCCAGATCGTGGTGGATCGCATCATCCGGGGGTAACAGGCACGAAAGGGGGGCGACAACGCCGTAACGTTGTCGCCCCCTCTGCATCTGTGGCTATGCGCTCGCGCCTAGTCCAGCGCGTCCTCCGGCAGGTCCGTGGGCAGCGGCGCGGGCCGCTCCATGCTGCTGGCGGGCGTATAGTAGGCCGATTGGGCCGAGGTCTCCAAAAAGCCGTTCATCAGGTCCAGGACGTGGAACGCCTGGCGGCCCGTGGCGCGGTGCGGGCGGTCCCCCAGGATGGCATAGGCCATGTCCACCACGCCGATGCCCCACATGTTCACCCGATCAAAGTGGCCGTGGGTCAACTCGATCTCTTGCCACTCGCGGGTGCCCGCCTTGCACAGCGTCACAGGCCCGCCCAGGGTGTTGGGATCGGGCACGCCCAGGGTGCCCTCGGTTCCATAGATCTCGATGCGCGGCAGGGTCGAGGGCCAGGTGGCAAAGGTGGTGATGATGGTGCCGATGGCGCCGCTGGCGAACTCGAGCACGCCGGTGACGTGATCGGGGGTCTCGACCACGATCTTTTCGCCATACTTGGGTTGGCTGGTGATGGTGCGCTCGCCGATCTGGATGCCCGCCATGCCCGCGATGCGCGCCACCGGGCCCAGGAGCGTGGTCAGCGCCGTGAGGTAGTAGGGCCCCATGTCGAACATGGGCCCGGCGCCCAGCTTGTAGTAGTAGGCCGGGTCGGGATGCCAGGACTCGTGGCCGTGGCTCATCATGAACGCTGAGGCGGCCACCGGCTGGCCGATGACGCCGTCGTCAATCAGCTTGCGGCAGGTTTGCAGCCCGCCTCCCAAAAAGGTGCCCGGCGCGCAGCCCACCCGCAGCCCTTTTTCCTCGGCCATCGCGATCACCCGGGCGCCGTCCTCGCGGGCCACCGCCAGGGGTTTTTCGGTATAGACATGCTTGCCCGCCTCCAACGCCGCCAGGTTCACCGGCGTGTGGGCCTGGGGCGTGGTCAGGTTGACGACGATCTGGATCTCTGGGTCGGCCAGGAGTTCCTCCATCGTGCAGGCCCTGGGCACGCCGTACTCCTCGGCGCGGGCCTGGGCGCGATCCAGGAACATGTCCGAGACGGCCACTGCCTCTAGCACGGGGAACGCCGCGACGGTGCGCAGATAGGCCGCGCTAATGTTGCCACAACCGACGATACCGATCTTGACTGTGTCCATGTCTGTCCTTTCCTGTCCTTTGTAGGGGTAATCCCCTGTGGTTGCCCCTCTAGCCCATCTCTTGCGCGATGCGCACTTGGCCGATCAGGCCCCAGCCCTTGAGCACATACTCGGGCGTAAAGGTGTCATCGGTGCGCCGAAAAGCGCGCCAGTCGGTCCACGGCTCGCGGCCCGGCGCCAGGTGCAGCGCCCCCAGCATGTTGCGCGGGCTGCTCACCACCTGGAGATCCACATTGTTGAGCCCGGGCCCCAGGGCGTCGGTGATATCCAGGCCGTTGGCCGAGGCCCAGGGGATCTGGCCCACCATGTTGCCGTTGACGCTGACGGCCACGTGCACCGCCTCACGCTCGCCCAGATGCACGCGCACGCGAGCGCCCGCGCTGGGCTCGTAGCGATAGACCCCGTGGTAGATCATGCTGCCCGCATAGTGGGGATAGCCCTGGGTGGTCCAGTCGCCAAAGCGCAGCCGCGCAGGCTCGCCGGTGAGGGCGCGCTCCGGGCTCACGCCGAAATCGCCGAGCAAGAAGCAGTCCTCTAGCTCCATATGGTTGGTGTAGGCGCAGTGCAGCTCGAGCACATTGTCGCCCTCGAACAGGGGCGGCAGGGGCACCTTGTGAAAGCTGCGGTCCAGGTACCAGCCCACCGGCGCGTTGGGCACGCTCTCGCCGTTCAGCACGATCTCGAACTGCTCAGCGCCCTCCACCAGCAGATAGACCGCGCCCTCGGGGACATCCTCGACCTGGATGCGAAAGCGCAGGGCCACGGGCGCGCCGTCGTTCTCGTGGGGCTGGATGGCCCACTTGTAGCGCTGGGGCAGCCCATTGTAGTAGTTGGGCCGCATCCCCAGGGCTGTGCGCACGGCGTGTTGCGCCCGCCAGACCTCCATCGTCTCCGACCAATCCCCCTCCCCCAGCCGATATTGGCACATGTCCAGGGTGAGGACGTTGGGGTCGGTGCGGGTGAACGCGCAGGATGGGCCGATGAACTGGCTGTTCTGGGCGCTGCGCAAGAGCCGCCGGTGCACGGGATCGCGTTTGGCGGGGCCGGGCTTGAGCTGGCCCGCCGGATCGAGGACGAACAGCCGCGAGCCCGCCGGCGCAAAATGCGCGGAAAAGCGAACGAGGCCATCATCCGTGGCCTGGCCCGCCAACTCGGTGATCTCGCCCGTCAGTGGATCCCACTCCTCCAAACGACCCTGGCCCTCAAGCGCCAGCTCGATCTCGTAGCCGTTGTGACGGTCGCCATTGAACACGAAATAGGCCTGACGGCCATCCCCCAGGGCGCGCTGCATATAGAGCAGGCTGGCGGCTTCCTGGCCCACGGGCGTGCGCAGGCTGATCCGGCGCGGGAGGGCGGCCTCCAGCGCGGCCTGCAAACCGGCGCGGTCGGGCAGCCGTGTGACATTGGGGTGCTGCCAGAGGGCCGCAAGCCGTTCGCTGGGCTCCGCCTCGACCATGGCGGGCAGATCGCCCACGGTGATGACCACGCCACCGGCATCCAGCCAAGTCTCCAACAGGCCCACGGTGGACGAAAGCAGAGTGGCGGTCTCTTCGGGGATCACCACCACCTTGTAGGGGCAGCGCCCCACCCACAGGGCGCCATCTTGCACGCGGCCATCCTGGGCCATGATCTGCTCATCGCCCAGGTCGCAGTCATAGTGGGTGGCCAGCAGGGCCTGCAAAAAGGCGTTCAGGCGCTCGCCATAGACGTTGGCGCGGGCCACCTGCTCCTCGCCCTCGCCCAACATGGCCCACACGGTGGCGGCGGGGTGGAGCATGAGCACGTCACGCACGGCCTCGCCCTCGGTGAGCACGCGGCCCACCCGCGCGAAATAGTCCTCCACCACGCCGTTGAACGGCCACCAGGTGGTGTTATAGTTGAACGCCGGGGGATAGTCGCGCTTGCGGCAGCCCCGCAGGGTATAGAGGGCCAGGTGCTGGCAGCGCAGGTTCACGCCCAGGACGTATTGCCAGTCGCCGACCCACTTTTGCCCCTCAAAGGTAAACTCCCAGCTCGTGCAGCCATACAGCTCTGAAAGGACGCGCTTGCGCCCAAACTGGCTGGCCACGCTGGTGCACTGCTTGATGGTCAGGAACTCGTGGTTCTGCTCCTCCAGCATGTCGATGCCGGGCACATGCTGGTAGCGATAGTGGGGCATGATGGCGCCGCCCCGCAGGGTGCCCATGCCCAGATCGTTCTCCATGAGATAGTGGCCGGTAAAGGCCAGGCCCTGGCGCTCGCACCACTCGCCCAGTTGCCGGCTGAACGCTTCCGTAAAGCGCTGGCTGATGCTGTACCAGTAGTCGTGGCGGGCCTTGGCGGCGCCCTCGCCCTCGAAGTAGAGCCACGGGATTACGTCAAGCAAGTCATAGCCGCGCCGCTGGGCAAAGAACGCGGGCAGGCCATCGGTCCAGGGCAGCGCAGGCAGCCCCGAGCGCACCTGCACGGCAAACACGTTGGGCTCGTCTGTAAAGATGCCGGGCACCGCCTTGCCGAACTCGTGGCCGATGGCCTGGCGATAGGGCTCATAGGTGGTCTCGATGAAGCAGGCCACGGCGTCGGGGTTCAGGTTGTCGGCATAGGCATCCTGGTTGAACCACTGGCTGGGACCAGAGATCTCGCGCCGAAACGCCAAATAGACCTCGCCCGCGCCCAGGGGCGGCGACGCAGCCGGGTCTACCCGCCGGGCGCCCAGCAGCGTCTTGTCATCCAGCGTCGCGCAAAAGAGGGCCAACAAGTCGTCGGCAGGCGCGGGCGCCTCGGTCGTGGCCTGCATGGTGACCACCTTGGCGCGATAGGCGTCGCCGCCGGCCGCAGGCACCAGCCCGCCGGCGGCCCCCGAGGGCCAGCGGTCCTCATCATACAGCCAGGCGCCCAGCCCCTCTTGCGCGGCCACCCGCACCGTCTCGCGGATGCAGTCCATCCACTCCTCGCCCATGTAGACGGTCTCTAGGCCATCCCGCGAGTGCATGAAAAAACCGCCCATGCCGTGGGCCTTCATGTCGCGGGCCTGGCGGGCCAGCTCGGCGGGATCCAGCCGGTCGTTCCACGACCAGAACGGTGCGCCGCGCATGTCCAGGGGCGGCTTGGCGAACTCGTGTCGAAGGGTGTCCATCATGCCATCTCCTTTGATGCCAGAAACGCTATTCCGCAGCCACGGGGTTGCGCAATACGCCAATGCCCTCGATGTCGATCTCGACGGTGTCGCCCGGGCGCAGGAACACGGGCGGCTTGCGGGCAAACCCCACGCCGGAGGGCGTGCCGGTCATGATCACCGTGCCGGGCAGCAGGGTCATGTTGGCGGAAAGATAGGCGATCAGCTCACGACAGGGAAAGATCAGGTCGCTGGTGCTGGAATCCTGCATCACCTGGCCGTTCAGGCGCGTCATGATGCGCACGCTGTCGGGATCCAGGTCGGTCTCGATCCAGGGGCCCAGGGGCGCAAAGGTATCGAAGGACTTGGCGCGGGCCCATTGGGTATCCAGGCGGATCTGGCAATCGCGGGCGCTGACATCGTTGCCGCAGGTGTAGCCCAGGACGTAGTCAAGCGCCTCGGCCTGCGAGACGTGCTTGGCGCGCTTGCCGATGACGATGGCCAGCTCGCACTCGTAATCCACCTCGTCGGGCGCCACCCTGGGCAGCAGGATCGGATCGCCCGGATGGCACACGGCCGTCGTGGTCTTGAAAAAGATGACGGGCCGCTCGGGCAGGGCCATCTGGCTCTCTTCGGCATGTTTGCGATAGTTCAGGCCGATGGCGATCACATTGGGCGGGTCCACCGGCGCCAGCAGACGCACGTCTGCCAGCGACGCCGTTTCGTCCGTGGGCGACCACTCGCCCAGGATGTCGCCCTGGATGATCCGCAGGCTCTGGGCCCCCTCTAGCAGGCCATAGTGAACCCGGCCCTGATGCTCGAAACGCGCGAACTTGGTCATGCGTGTGCTCCTCATCGTTGGCTGTGCGGCTCCCCTACAGGCGGCATTCTAGCGGGCCGAGCTTGCCCCGTCAAGGCGAGTTGTGGAACCTTTTCCCCAAGCCGAACGTCTCTTGGCTAGTTCGGATCGTACAAAACTATCATTGGAGGTTCTCATGAAGAACAGACTCTCATCTGCAGCTACTGTGTTGGTCGTCGGTTTGATTCTGGTGCTAGGCGTATACGCGCTACAGGGCGGGCTGTTCTCCGGCGTGCTGGCCCAGCGCACCACCGTTGAGGCGCAGAGCGCCGAGGTGGACGTCACCCGCACGATCCTGGTGGTCGGCGAGGGCACGGTCAGCATCCAGCCCGACCGCGCCCAGGCCATCGTTGGCGTAGAGACCACGGGCGACACCGTACGCGAGGCGACCCAGGAGTCGAGCGCGATCATGGAAGCGCTCCTGATTGCCCTGCGGGAGCAGGGCGTGGCCGAGAAGGACATCCAGACCAGCGGGTTCAGCGTCTGGACCGAGCGCACGGGCCGCATGCCAGAGCTAGGTATGGCGACGGGCGAGGAGACCGTGATCTATCGCGTCATGAATACGGTGCGCGTCAACGTGAACGACCTGGACAAGCTGAGCGCGATCCTGGACGCCGCGATTGATGCAGGCGCCAACGCCATTCACGGCATCACCTTCTCGATCTCGGATCCCAGCAGCATCGAGACCCAGGCGCGCATCAAGGCGATCGCCGATGCCAAGGCCAAGGCCCAGGAACTGGCCGACCTGACGGGGGTGCGCGTGGGAGGCGTGGTCAGCGTCAGTGAGGTAGTGGGCATGGGGACCTATGCGGTGCTACGCGAAGCGGCCGTCGGCATGGGCGGCGGCGCGGGCCCCATCAGCCCGGGCGAGATGGACTATACCGTGCAGATCCAGGTGGTCTATTCGATCCGGTAACGCCAGCGCCACAGGGCGCAACAAACGACAACTATCATCTCTCTCTCCTTGGGGGCGCGCCTTGCTCAGGCGCGCCCCTCAGCTTGCGGAGAGAGACCGTACAAGCAAAAGGCCGATCCGAGTTGCCTCGGATCGGCCTTTTGGACTTCACACCCCAAACGAGCCCTGGTAAAGGCTACCCCTTCCTCGAAGGACGCCCACCCTGAACACCAAGATCGCACTCGTCTCCCCATTCGGGGTTCTCCATAGTGCCGGTCTGTTCGACAATGCTGCCCGCCGGGAAGGTGACATTGGCCACGGCAAAGAGCGTGCACGTCCCGTCGGCCATCGTCAGCAGGCGATGGAAAGTGGCCTGCTGCATCTGGGGCGCGCCATCAAAGGTCGTGATGCGGATGGTGACATCGGTGGGCCGGGCCTGATACTCGCGCGCTGCGCCGGCGGCCTCTTCCTCCTCGATCTCATCATCCCAGTAGTAACCCACGTACACCTTGTAGACGCCAGCCGCCGCGCCGCCCGCCGGCACAAAGACGTTCTCGGGGCCAAAGCCATCGGTGTCGTCAACATCCAGCGTGGCCGTCGGGCCCTCTTCATCACCCCAATAGACCCAAAACCCGCTGGGCTCCTGCACCCACGTGTCAATGTCCGTGCCGTCGGTGTCCCACGTCACAGTGACCTGCAAATCGCCGGTGCCCAATACGGGCGAGGTCTCATCGGTTGTGGGCGTGGCGGACTGGCTGGCCACGGGCTTGACCCACTTGCTGGGCAGGAGCGCCGACGCCGCCAGTGCGCCGCCTGCCAGCCCCAAGGTCTCGATCAGGCGTCGCCGCCCCATCTTTGTTTCGGCGAGTCTTTCCGACACGGTGCGCTGCACCTTGCTCTCTTCCATCTCGGCCCTCCATGCAAAATACGAAATGCCCCGGATTCCTGAATCAACATAGCATAAACGCGCGTAAAAGTCCAGCCACGGGCAACCGCTTTGCTCGCCAATCTGGCCAATTCATAGGGCGCGCCCCCAGTCTTCCAGGCTGGCATGCAACTGGCTCAGGTGTCCATACACCGCCTCATAGCCGCGCACCTGCCGGGCGATGCGGGCCACCTCTGGCAGGCCCCCTTCGGGCAGTCGGCTGCTGTTGACCAGGCAGGGCAGTAGCGCCAACGCCGTCTCGGCCTGTGAGAGCCGTCGCACCGCTGGCGTCGCATGGGGCGCATAGCGCGCAAAGACGATCACGCGCAGCGCAGGGGATGCCCAGCGGCCCGCCGGGTTCAGCGCTTTGGGAGGGATCAGATCGCTCTCGCGGCCGGGCCAGGGCCCAGGCGCGAGGGTCTGCCAGCCCAGCTCGGGGAGCGCGGCCCTGGAAGGGCGCCGCAGGTTGAGCGGGCGGATGAACGGCTGCATCTCCTCCGCGCCCTGGGGGATGAACACCAACTCGTCGGTGAGATAATCGAGCCCTCGCAGCGCCAGCCAGGCGGCCAGGGTGCTCTTGCCGGTGGTCATGGCGCCGGGCAAGATGATGCCTTTGCCGTCGTGGGCCAACCCGGCAGCATGCAAGAGCAAGCCGCCGCGGCTGTGGGTCACCAGATGGCGGCACACCTCGTTCATCAGCAACTCGGCCAAGTAGCCCTCGGAATCACCCAGATAGATCAGGATGTCGCCCCGGTACAGCCCCAGCTTGGCCGAGTGCTCGATCCAGCCGATGCGGAACGTCTCGCAGGGGGCAATGTCATCGCGCGCCGGGGCGTGCTCGAACAGAAAGCGAACGATGCGGGCGCCCCGGGGCTCATCCCAGGCCACCGCCACGGCGCTCCCCGCAAAGCTGATGATGCGCCGCTCGCCCTCAGAGGCGGATGGCATGGGCCTCCTGGAACTGGGCCAGCACGCGCTGCACATCGGCGGCCATCTCTGCGACGGCCTCCGGATAGGCCTCGGCCAGCAGGGCGATGATCTCTTGCACGCTCCTCTCGCCGTCGCACAGGCGCCAGACCAGAACCGCCGTCTGGTTGCAGTGCACCAGGCGCCTGTTGGCGGGATCAAAGAGCAACGCCTCGCCATCCAGCACTTCCAGCCGATAGCTGGGTTCGTGGCGGGGCACGCTATTGGGGCCAAGGGTCATGTCGGGCTCCTTTCGAGTCGATCCTCCGGGGCACGCGGGTTGCGCTCCGGCTGCGCAGGTAGTGCCGCAGCCAACCGAGCATCTCGCGCGGGTGCTCACTCCAGCGCACCCGCCCAAACGGGTCGTTGGCGCCCAGGCCGTGGCGCAGGCGCAGCCACCACTCGGGCGGCCACAGTGTGTCGGCCAAGATGCGCGCCAGCCCTTTTTCACGTTGGTCAGCCAGCGCATGGCGCGGCCACCCATCGAAATCCTGGCCAATGCCACGGGGCGCACGATCCTTGTTGGCCAGGTAGGCGTCCAACGCCGGGGGCGCCGCGCCGGGGGCCAGGGGCCGCAAAAGACAGAGCAAGCTCAAGGTGCGGAGCACCCCCGGGTAGCGCTGCGCCATCTCGCCCCAATCCAACTCGCCGCCAAACCGCTCCACGATGCCCAGGATGTCGGCCACCCAGACCAGGCGCCAGAGCGTAAAGACCGCTGCGTGAAAGCGCAGGTGCTCGCATAGGTGCCAGAGCAGATCCGGGAGGCCCAAGGTACGCGCCGTTGGCCCGCCCTCGCCCAGGGCAAAGGCCGTGGGCGGCGCGGTCAGATCGTCCCACGTCATGGCGGCGCCAAAGCTGGCCTCAAACAAGTCATAGTGCAACTCGATGCCGACCCACACGCCGTCCACGATGGCCCCCGCCGTGGGCAGGCTTTTGTCGGCCTGGCCGCCGGGCGGCAGCGGCGCGCTCATGCCCAGCGCGCGCAGCACGCACCGCGCCGGCTCGATGTCGCTCCGGCGCAGCAGCAGGTCGAGATCGCTCATGGGGCGCAAAGCGGGCCCTGGATAGAGCAGGTGGCAAAGGGCGCCCTCCTTGACGACCAGCGCCTCGATGCCCACGGCGTCCAGTTCCCGCAGAACCTGGGTCAGCGTCTGGGCGCGCACCAGGTTGGCGTGCCGGTGCGCTAGATAGAGGCCCTGGAGCGCGCGGACCGCCTCGTCGGGCAGCCCCACCTGGGCAGCGCGCAGATGCCGGTAGACCAGCGGCGCGACGCCGTGGCGCTCGGCCTGGGCCACAAAGGAGGTCCAATCCCTCACCTCGTGGGCCAACTGCGCCACCTTGCGCGTCTCTTGCGCACATGGATCCAGTTGGGTACAGCAAGCCAGCAGTTGTCGGTCGCTCATGGGCGGCATTCTAGCACGGTTGCACCAGGCCGTCGAGGTTGGGTATCAGTTCAGAATTGAGGGGGGGAGAGCGGCCCACACGTTGTGGACGACGAAGGCGAGCCGTGGAGGGCGGGCGTCTCGCCCGCCTTGTAGGGGCTAGGGACGGTGGCTGCACCACCGTTGGCCTAGCCCCTACCGTAAAACCATAGAAAGGCGTACTAAACACGTATGGGTCAAGCTGACGCTAGACGCATGTATGCGTCCACAGCGTCCATGGCCGAGGACATGTACTCACCGATTGCGGAATGGTGGCATCACCGTTCTAAACAGTCAAGAACTCGTCCCCCAAATCTGAATAGACACGAGGTTGGGCCAAAGCCGTGCAGATGTTGCGAGAGAGAGTCGCCATGTATAGAATAGAGATGATTGGATTATGAATCCACATGGCGACGCCGCCGATCCGTATGGTCACCGCCCAGAAAGGATAGAGCCGTGCCCGAAGCCACCCTGGGAGAGATCCTGCTATCGCCGCCCGTGCTGATCACCCTGATCGTCTGCGCCATCGTGGCCGGCGCGTTGCTCTGGGTGCGAGGGCTGTGGGCGGGCCGTCGCCAGCAACGCGCCCTGGACGAGCAGCGCCGTCAGCAGGAGACCACCGTCGAACGCCTACTAGAGGCCACGACGCTGGACAAGCAGCGCCTTCTGGCCGATTACGAGCAGCAGATCAAGGAGCGCGACGCCCGCATCGTCGCGCTGGAACGCCAGGTCGAGCGCCTGCGCGACCGGCTCACGGCGGGCGGCGTGATTGGCGTGTTCGGGGGCGGCAGGCAGCGCGACGCCATCAGCGCCCTGCTGCTGGAAAACGAGCAGCTTCACGAGTTGCTGTATCACAAGCAGGAGCAGCTTCGCGAGCTAATGGCGGACATGACGGGCAAGCTGCTGGATCGCCTGGATGAGCAGGCCCAGGAGAGCGCCCGCGCGGTGCGCTACAAGCAGGCCATGCTCTCGGCCTTTTTGGAACGTGAGGAGACCCGCGCCCTCCTCAACCGCATGCTCTCCGATGGGGGCCTTGTGCAAGAGGGCGAGGTGCGCGAGTTGCCCGACGAATAGGTGCGCCAGCCCGCCGCCAGCAGGGCCCCTTGGGCAGCGCCGTGAAGATGGGGCCTGCGGCTCACGCGAAACGAATGAGGCCCTTGGCCTCATTCATAGTGCAACGCGTCAATGGGGTGAAGGTTGGCGGCCCGGCTGGCCGGATAGATGCCAAAGAACAGCCCCACGGCCATGCTGAACCCCACGGCCAGGCCCACCGCCTGTGAGGACACGTAGGTCGTAAACGTCCCCAGGGTATTGACCAGCGCCGCCACGCCCCAGCCAAACCCGATGCCGATCAGGCCGCCGATGATGCTCAGCACCACCGATTCGATCAGGAACTGGCCCAGTATGTCAGAGCGGCGCGCGCCCACGGCCTTGCGGATGCCGATCTCGCGGGTGCGCTCGGTCACCGAGACCAGCATGATGTTCATGATGCCGATGCCGCCCACCAACAGAGAGATGCCGGCGATGGCCCCCAAAAAGATGGTCAGCACGCTGGTGATCTGATCGAACACCCCCAGGAGGTCCTGCTGCGAGGCCACTGTAAAGCCGTCGTCGTCGGGCGACAGGCTCCCTTGGCGCTCGCGCAGCAACCAAGTGATCTCGTCCATGGCCATGTCTATACTGGCCTCATCCCAGGCCGAGACATAGATCGTGTCCACGGTGCGGCCGCTCTGCGAGACGAAACGCCCCGGAAAGAGCCGCGTCTGGGCCGTGGATAGGGGAATGATGACGACCCGATCGGCAGAGCCGCCAAAGGGCCCCTGGCCTCCCTTGGCCTCCAGCACGCCGATCACCTGAAACGGGATCTGGTTGATGCGGATGGTGGCGCCCAGGGCCAGCTCGCGGCTGCCGATCAACCGGTCTGCCACGTCGCTGCCGATGACGGCCACCCGCGCCGAGACCGCCTCGTCGCCTGCGCCGATAAAGCGCCCGTATTCGGCGGGATAGTTGCGCACATACTCGTATTCGGGCGTGGTGCCTTCGATCTGGACGCTCAGGCTCTCGCCGCCATAGGTCACGGTAGCGGAGCGGCTGATGGACGGGGCCACCGCGGCCACATGGGGCGCCTGCAACGGGTCGGCAATGGCCTCGGCGTCGGCGCGCGTTAGCGGCACCGAGCTGGCGGTCATGCCCGTCCCCTGACCAAACTGCCCAGACATGACCAGGATGAGGTTAGAGCCGATGCTCTGGATCTCGGAGGTGATGGCCAGTTGCGCCCCCTGCCCCACCGATAGCAGCGCGATGACGGCGCCGGTGCCGATGATGATGCCCAGCATGGTCAGCGCCGAGCGCATCTTGTTGGCGCCCAGGCTGCGAAAGGCCATACGGATGCTCTCGAAAAAACTCATCTCGCCCCAGCCCCCACCCCCAACGTATCGCCGGGGGCCACGCGGGTCTGCGTCACCGCCTCATCCTGGATGATCTCGCCATCTCTCAGGCCCACGATGCGCCGGGTATACTCGGCGGTCTCGAGCGAGTGCGTCACATAGATCACGGTGATGCCGTGCTCGCGGTTCAGGCGCTGGAACAGGGCGATGATCTCCAGCCCTGTCTTGCTATCCAGGTTGCCGGTTGGCTCGTCGGCCAGGATGATATCGGGGTCATTGATCAGGGCGCGGGCGATGGCCACGCGCTGCTGCTCGCCGCCGGAGAGTTCGTTGGGCCGGTGGTGGATGCGGTCGGCCAGGCCCACCCGCGCCAGCGCCTCGGCCGCCTTGGCGCGACGGTTGCGCGCCCCCGCATAGACCAGGGGCAGCTCCACATTGTCAATCGCCGGGGTGCGCCGCAACAGGTTATAGTTCTGAAAGACGAACCCGATCTTGCGATTGCGGATGCGGGCCAGCTCATTCTCGCCCAGTTTGGAGACATTGACGCCATCCAGATAATAGGCCCCGGACGTGCTCTGATCCAGGCAGCCCAGGATGTTCATCAACGTGCTCTTGCCCGAGCCCGAAGGCCCCATGATGGCCGTCAGTTCGCCCTCGGCGATCTCTAGGTTCACTCCGCGCAGCGCCCGCACCTGGACCTCACCCATTTGATAGACTTTGTTGATATCGCGCAGTTCGATCAGCATCAGCCGCCCCCAAAGCCAAAGCTGAACAGGCTATCGCGAGGTCGGCCCACCACAACCTCTTGGCCCTCTTCCAGGCCGCTCAGGATCTCGGCGAACTCGACATTGCTCACCCCCACCTGGACATCCACACGCCTGAGCACGCCATTCTCGACGATCTCGACATAGCGGCCCTGGGCATCGCGACGCAGTGCGCGGCTGGAGACCAGCAGCGCATCGGCCTTGCGGGCCACCACAATATCCACCGCAGCCGTCATCAGGGGTCGGATGGCGACCTCGTCCGGCTCTAGATCAACCCGCACGTCATAGACCACAATGCCCTGGACATTCGTGCCCGTCAGGCCGACACTGGCAATGCGCCCCTGCAGCGGCCGCTCCAGGTAGGCGTCCAACGTCACGCGCACCTCTTGGCCCTCCTCGATCTGGCCGATCTCGGTCTCGTCAATGCTGACGAGGACATGGTAACGCTCGGTGTCCACCAGCGTGGCCACCGGGTTGCCCGGCGTCGCTGCATCTCCCACCAACAGAGTCAGCGTCGCGATGCGCCCCTCCGCCGGGGCCCGCAGCACGGCATCATCCAGCCGTCGCTCGGCGATCTCGACATTCACCCGCGCTTGGGCGACCTGCGCCTCGGAGATGGCGATATCTTGAGCAGTGGCGCCCCGCATGACGCGCGCTTGGTCCACCTCGGCGCGCACCACCTGGGCGCGCGCGCTCTCCAACTGGCTCAACGCCTGATCCAATTGGGCCTGGGCGCTGGCGATATCACTGGCGCGCGG
Organism: uncultured Anaerolineales bacterium; assembly: GCA_964482225.1. GTDB lineage: Bacteria > Chloroflexota > Anaerolineae > UBA1429 > UBA1429 > UBA1429. The sequence continues at coordinate 24,696 of CAYZWT010000034.1, read as the reverse complement.
CCCTGCCTCGGTCTGCTCGAGTTGCAGCTCGGCGATGCGCACCGCTTCCTCGCTGCGCTGGACGCTGGCCTGGGCCTGGTCACAATCGGCCTGCGAGGCGGCAAAGCCAACGCGGCCACAGATCGAATCACGCTGGGCCTGCACGCCCCACAGGGCGTTCTTGGCCTCTTCGATACGGCGAGCTGCAATAGCCAGCTCTTGCTCCGAGGCGCCTGCGCGCACACGGCTCAGATTGGCGCGCGCGGCGGCCACGCCGGCCTCGGCGGTCTGCACACCCACCTGTGCGATGGTCAGCGATGCCTCGGCTGCGGCGATCTCCTCAGCCGATGGCCCCGCCTCGGTGCGGGCCAACTGCGCCTGGGCGATGGCCAGGGCCGCCTCGGCCTGGCGCACGCTCAGGGCCAGGTTGGCGTCATCCAGGCGCGCCAAAACCTGCCCCGCTACGACCTCATCACCCTCCTCGACCATGATCTCGGCCACCGTACCGGATGTATTGAACGCCAGGCGCTGGGTGCGCTCGGCGCGGACGCTGCCTGTGGCGCTCACTGTCGCCTCGAACGTATCGCGCACCACCGGCGCCGTCGTAATCCCCTCGGGCAGGCCGGGGCTCTCGCCACCGGATGCGCGCGAATAGAGGACCCAACCCGCGCCAATCGCCCCGAGCACCAGGACGATGATCAACAATCTCTTCATCTAGCGTCACACTCCTCATTGTATCGAAACAGCCGCAAGGGCTAGGCGAACAGGCTTGCCATCAGCCGCGCGCTGATCAACGCCGGCAGAATGCGCAGCGTGGTGATGGCCACCCAGATGACCAGGGCCGTAATCGCGGCCTTGGCCCATGAGATGCGCACGGCCACCTTGGCCGCAATGATGAACAGCGCCAGGTGCCAAAGCGCGAAAGGGTCTATATTGCCCAGGAACTGATAGGTGAAGCGGGCCGCATCCGCCCACGGGTCGGCGGTTGCCACGAGAAAGGCGAGCCCCTGATGCGCAATGGCCTGCCCTCTCATGATTACGCTGCCCATCTGCACCAGGTTGCGCACCGCCAGGGGCGTCATGCTCCATACCACGGCGGCATAGGTGCCTGGCCACTGGCTCTCACCCCCCAGCGCAACGGCGCCCAGGTGCAAAACGCCCGCGCGGACGGCCCATCCGAGGGCGGCGACCAACGCGCCCAGACCGACCCCTATCAGGATCATCACCGGGCCGGTGGTCGCGGGCATTTGCTGCTCCAGCGCCAGGTCTCGCTGCTCGGCTGGCAGCCGCGAAAGCAGCGCTTCGGTCTGCTCCGCCTGTCGGGCCGCCTCATAGGGCGCCACGCACCATGCCAGTGCCAGGCCGGTCGCCACAACGAGCAGCGCGGGCAACCACCAGGAGCGCGCATGCTCCCGAGCCAGCGTCAACGCCTCTACCGGCCGATCCAGGATCCGCGACAGAATGCTGATTGCCACGCCCGCCTCCCATGCAGCGACGTTGAGACAGTTAGCCCCCCTAACAGTTAGCAGTCCTAATTATGCCTGACGCGGGGGTGGGTGTCAAATCGCCGGAGAGAGGCCAAATGGGTGCGAAGGAGTTCCAGGGCGGGCCGATGGGCCGGCTAGGCCTCCAGATCGGAGCGCAGAGCGGCGCTCAGCGCCGCGAGCCGCGCAGACTGGCGCTCGCGGCCTGCGGCAGCGATGAACACGACCCACCGCCCCAGCTCGGGCGCATGGGCGATGCCTGCGGCCATGCGGCGCGGCTTGGCGGATCGGTGGGCGACGGCGCCCGCCAGCGCAAGCAGCGCGCCCAGGGCGGCCAGCCAGAGGCCGGGCAGGCGCCAGAACGCCAGGATGAGGGCGCGCTCGGGCACAACCCGCACGGTCACATCGCCGATGGAGAGATCGGTGGGCTCGGAGACGAACGCCTCGCCCAATAGCGCGCCATCCCGGCCATCCAGCGCCTGGACCTGGAGGCAGCAGGAGAGCTCGGTATCTCCCACATAGGTCGCCCGGATCAGCAGGTTGGCATCGGGCGCAGCCAGCAGGTACTCCTCTTGGGCGCGAAAGGCCACCCGTTGCACAAGGGCCGCCGGCAGACTGCCCACCATCGGATAGAGCTCCAGGTCGCCTTGCGCCGCGTCCAGCACGGCAAAGCGAGCCGCGGGCAGCTCTTTGGAGATCGAGATCCAGCGGCCGGCATAGTGTGTCACGCGCCCGGCCACCAGCGCCAGGCTACTCGTCTCGCCCTCGGGCCGGGCAAGGCCGATGATAGCCCCGGCCAGCCGCAAGCCCCCTTCCGGCTCGTGCAAGAGTTGCAGCTCTTGCAGCTCGACCTTGAGGGCGACCGGCGGCCCCAGGGCGACAGGCTCCCCCAGCACCAGGGGCGAGCTGACGCTTACCCAGCCCTGTCGCCAGAGCGCTGCGCCCGCAGCCAGCAGCAGCAACAAGCCCAGGTAGAGGCTCGCTGCCGCCAACCTGTGGGCCAGAGGGCGCACGGCCAGGGCGCAACGCCCCTCATCACCGCCGGGCATGGACATCAACAGATAGCCCTGTCGCGCCAGGCTGGTGCGCACGCGCTCCCAGAGGCGTTCGCCCTCGGCGGCGTCTCCCGCGACTTCCAGCACAGGCATGGCCGCGCCGGACGCCTGCCACATGGGGAGCAGGCCATCGGCCAGGCGCACCAAACAGGCCAGCGCCAGCGCCGCCATCAGCGCCCGCAGAGCCCAACCGGCGCCCGGATGCAGCGCCTCCCAGGCCGGGTAGGTCGCAATCGGCGCCAACGTCTGCGGGACGCCGGGGCGTAGCGCCGGAAGGGCCGCCATCGCCAGCAGGCAGAGGCATAGCAGCGCGCCGGCGCCCAGCAACAGCTCAGCGCTGGCCAGCACGCGCCAGAGCGCCAAGGGCAGGCCGGAAAGACGCCGCAGGGCGCTGCTATGCAATCCAGGGCTCGCCATATGCCTCACGCCCCCAGAGAGATCATCCAGAAAGCAGCCCACCCCGCCGAGACGAGATGGGCTGCCCGTGGGCCGTTCAAGCTCACTCCTCTACGGTAAAGGTCTCGTTGGCCTGGTACCTGAGGGCGGGCGACAGGTCGGTGTAGGGGCCCTTGGTGGGCGCGGCCCAGCGCACCGCATTGACGATGACCTGTTGCACCTCGGCCTGGTAAAAGATCGGAAAAGTCTCGTGGCCGGGCCGAAAGTAAAAGACTTTGCCTTTGCCGCGATGGTATGCCACGCCGCTGCGGAATACCTCGCCGCCCTGGAACCAGCTAATGAACACCGTGGCATCGGGCGTGGGGATATCAAAGAACTCGCCGTACATCTCGACGTGGGGGATCTCAAAGAACTCGCCCAGCCCCTCGGCGATGGGGTGCGCGGGGTCAGTCACCCACAGGCGCTCGCGCTCGCCCACCTCGCGCCACTTCAAGCTGCAATTGGTGCCCATCATCCGGCGAAAGACCTTGGAAAAGTGGCCCGAGTGCAGCACGATGAGGCCCATGCCGTTCAGGATGCGCTGTTGCACGCGATCCACGATCTCGTCGGCGACTTCGCGATGGGCCATGTGCCCCCACCAGATCAGGACGTCGGTGTTGGCCAGCACCTCCTCGCTCAGCCCGTGCTCGGGCTCATCCAGGGTGGCCGTGCCCGCGACGATGCCGGGCTGGGCGCTCAGGAACTTGGCGATCTGGCCGTGGATCCCCTCGGGATAGACGTCGGCCACGACTTGGTCGGTCTTTTCATGGCGATACTCATTCCACACCGTTACACGAATAGGCGCTGCCATGCTGGGTTCCCCTTTCTGCACAGGAACAATCAGAGTGCGGCTACAGGAATGCCTACGCTGGCGAGTCTAGCCCATTGCGCTCGGACGCGCAAGCGGCCGCGCTCAGTCCTTGTGACCATCCAGCGCAGGCGCCAGAGGCTTGATGTCAATCACAGGGGAGCCGTTCCAGGCGTCCAGGCCAGAGACGACGAGGCTATCCGGCGCCCTCTCGAGGATCTCGACGGTGGTGAGCCCAACGGGCGAGGGACGGTGCGGGCTGCGCAGGGCAAACACCCCGCGCTTGGCAACGCTCGCATCCCCCCGAGGATGCTGCAACAGCGGGGCCTGACCCGAGGCGCCATGAAAGTAGAACAGCACCTGCGCCTGCTGGCCGGGGGCCAGGCCCTCCAGCCCTTGCCGAAACTCGGGGTACACCACCAGGCGCGAGCGAGGGCTGCGCACACGCGGCGGCGCCGTGTCGGGTTCCAGCTCGTTCTCGACGATGCCGATGGCGGTTACGGCCAGAGGCGCCCGGTCGCCCTCCTGCAGGCAGGCGGCGCAATAGCGCCCGCCTCGCCACGCCGTCAGGCGCGAAGCCATCACCAGGGCGCCACAGCCATCGCACTGCTGCGATGGCTCGATCACCGCGGCGCCGGGCAGGGCATACACGGCAAGCTCCTCGATAGCCAGCAGTTCATCCAGCGGCGCATCGAGCACGGCGCGTCCCCGGGCCTCCCAGAGCGCCTGGTACGCGGCGCGCTCACCATCGGTGGCCTCGCCGGAGCGCACCCGCGCGATCAGGCGTTGCTGTTCATCCGAGAGCTCTCGCCCCACCCCTGGCTTGACCGTGAGGCGCACCGCCCGGCCGTCGCTGCGCCGCGCCACCGTGAACACGTTTCTGCCCCGGTCGAGGTGGATCAGGTTGCCCTTGCCGTAGGTGCAGCCGACCAGGAACTGGAGCGCATCCACGGCGCAGTTGTTGGTCTCGACCACGGCCACCAGCTCTTCATCCTGGGCACGTGGCCCCAGGGCCGCCAGGGCGGCCTCGGCCACCCGCACGCCCGTGGCCAGGCCAGGGCAAAAGTGGCCGTGAAAGGCGATCAGGGCGCGCAGCCGATCGTTTGGGATTGTCGTCACGTCTCGCTCCTCGTATATGGCGCTATGCGCGGGCCTCGCAGGGTATTCTGGCCGGGGCATGGGCAGTCTAGACCAGGTAGGGCGAGACGTCAACGCACGCTAGCGCGCGTTTTCGTTGACACCCCCCTTGTGCGCGCTATAATGAGCCCAACGAAAAGCGCAGTGAAAGGCAGGCGCACACGTGACCCCACCGGATGAGCGAGCCTACTGGCTGGCGTTGCTCTCCGATCCCCAGGTGGATCGCAGCCGGGCCAAGGCCGCGATCTATGGCTGGGCCATCGAGCAACAGCAACGGCTGGATGCGTTGGCGGGCCTGCCGTCGGACGCTTTGCGCGAACGCCTGCCCGATCTCGATGCCGCGCAGGCCGCTGCGTGGCGCCAGGCCCTGGGCCAAGCCGAGGCGGCGGGGCAGGTGCTGGCTCAGTGGCAAGGGCAGGGCATCGAACTGATCACCCGCGCCGACGCTGCCTACCCCGAGAACTGGGTCGAGCGGCTGGCCGAGCGCTGGCTGCCCTATACCCTGTTCTACCGGGGCAACCTCGAGCTGCTGGCCAACCCGGCGGTGTGCCTGGCAGGCGCCGAGGAGCCCGGCGAGGCAGCGGGCGACGCGGCAGAAGCGGCGGCGGCGCGCCTGGGGCCGGGCGCCCATGTCTTGCTGGGCGGCTATGGCCAGGGCATAGACCGGCGCGCGCTCACGGCAGGCTCGCAGGCCCTGGGGCGCACCATTCTGATCCTGCCGGTGGGGTTCGCCCACGCCGGACCGATCCTGCGCGCCGGGCAGATGGCCGTCGAGCAGGGGCGCCGCATCGAGCTGAGCCCCTTTGAGCCCGAGGCCGCCTATGCCCCCGCCCTGGGGCGCGCTCGCAGCTTGCTGGTCACCGCCCTGGCCGAGGCGCTGGCGCTGTTCGAGCCTGCCCTGGGCCCCGATGCCTGGCCGGGCTACGAGCCGTTCGCCCAACACGGCGGCCTCGCGCTGATCTGGGAGGGGGGCGGTGCGGATATGCGCGCCGCCTGGCAGGCGGCCGGCGCCCGCCCCTTTGCGGATGCCGATGCCATCGAGCGCCAGATCGCTGGCCACCTGCTCCCGGCGGTAGACGAGATCGTGCTTGACCAGGAGAGCGAGGATGCGCTCGAGGCGGGGCCGGTTCAATTCGATGATGCTGACTCGGCCATCCGCCGCCTGAGCGAGACAGGCCGCGTGCCAGACAAGTTGGCCCGGCGGCTGCGCGAGGCCGAAGAGCGTGGCTTGCTGGGCGAAGAAGGGGCGTGACGGTCCCCGCCGCCAGGGCCGCGCGTGGAGCCTTCGAGATGCAGGAACGATATGGATCGGTACCGGCTGCGCCTTGCGTCTTGGCGAGACGGCATGAGCGCAAGGGCCGCATTCGAAGAAGGGAGCTGCCATGGCGCGAGTAGATCGCCTTGCGAACGTGGAACCTGCGCCCACATGGCTCAGGCAGTTCGTCTCGGTCATTATGACGGCCAGCGCCGCGCTGCTGTACGCCATCGTCCTGGGAGTGGCCATCGTGCGCACCTTTCAGGAGGGCGATCCCGTCTTTTCCATCACCATGAGCCGCGCGGCGGGCGTCTTGGGCGGGCTGGTGGGCGCGGTGGTGGCGACGGGGTTCTCTCGCAGCGGGCGCGGCGTCTCGGTTCAGGCAGCGGGGCCTCGCCGCGACCTGATCCAGGCCCCCATTCACTGGGTCAAGCGCAACTTTTTCGGGCTGGCCGAGACGCTGGGCCTGCCTCTGTTGCCGGAGATCGTGCTGTGGACCGATCCGGACGACGCGCTGGATCCAGGCGAACCCGCGCCCGACACGCCTTGGTACGAACTGGATGAGCCGGCGATCAACAAGATCTCCCTCGGCATCTCGATCCTGTATTTCTTGATCTATTTCGCCGCCGGGTTTGGGGCTTTTGGGCTCAGCGTGGCCCGCGCCAACGTGCCCGAGCTGATCTCGAATGCGGCCTGGGTTTGGCTGGGCTCCCTGGTTTCCTCTGGATACTCGTTCTTTGCTCTGAACTCGGACAGCCAGATCATCTCATAGCAGCTATGTGCAGGGGCGCCATGCAAAAACGGCCATGCCGCGCGGCATGGCCGTTGTGCGTATACCCACCTATGCGGCGGAGCCCGCCGGGTTGATGATCGCCCGCAGGAACATGATCGGCAAGAGCGGCAGAATGCCCAAGGCAAAAGTGGCCAGGATGCGCAGCTCTTGCCCAAGGCTCGTCTGCGGCGAGGGCTGCCCCAGTATGCGACTCACCAGGGCATCGGCCGTATTGCCGATCAGGACGCCCAGGGTCGCCAGCCGCACAAACGTGGTCAGGTCGCGGGCCGTCCGCGCGCCATAGTCGGCGCTCAGGCGGTCAATCAGATCGGGGTGCGGTTCGCCTCTGGTCTCGGCGTACTGGCGGGCAAAGGCCAACACCTCGGCCACGTCGCCGGTAGCGCCCTCACCCTGCTCACGGTGCGCCGCGCCGCCCAGGGTGTAGACCCACTCGCCCGCACGTGGCCGTGCGCCTCCCAATGCCCCCTGGATCTCTTGCACGATCCGGTCTGTCAGGGGCGAGGCCACCACCGGGTTGCTACGCATGAGCGCCAGCGCCTCCGGGTGTCGCCAGAGCGCCTCGAACATGCGCACCATCTGATGCTGGCTGGCCAGAGTCTGCCGGGTAAAGGGCGGCATGGCGGCCTTGACCTGCGCGAATGCGCGGGCGCCCAGCCGATAGCCGACGTAACCCGCCAGCAGGCCCAGCGCGCCCAACGCCCATCTCTCTTTTTTCATGGCTCCCTCACCTTTCACGCGCGGGGCGACGCCCGGCGCGCCCTCGGCTATTGGCCGGGCACCACACGGTGGTACCGTTTCTTGCCCGCCCGCAGCAGGATCGCGCCATCCTGCAGATCGGCGGTCGTCACGGTTTGCTCCACGTCGGCGATGGCCTCGTCGTTGATATAGGCGCCGCCCTGCTCGATCAGCCGCCGGGCGTCGCTGCGCGAGCGACACAGCCCTGCGCGCTGGAACAACTCTACCGCCGCGATGCCTGCCGCAAGCTCGCCCAGGGGCACCTCAGAGGTGGGCACAGCCTCGCCCGCGCCGCGCCCCGAAAAGATAGCCCGTGAGGTCTCGCGGGCCTCGTCGGCGGCCTGCTCGCTGTGGGTCACCTTGGTGGCCTCGTAGGCCAGCACCTCTTTGGCCGGGCGCAACTCGGCCCCTTGGTAGCACGTCAGGGCCTCGATCTCGTCCAGCGGCAAAAAGGTGTACAGCCTGAGAAAGCGGGCCACATCCGCGTCCTCGACATTGATCCAGTACTGGTAAAAGTCATAGGGCGGCGTGAGCTCCCCATCCAGCCAGACGGTCCCCTCGCCGGTCTTGCCCATCTTGACGCCCGAGGCTGTGGTCAACAGCGGGAAGGTCATGGCATAGACCTCGGCGCCCTCGACGCGTCGGATCAGGTCCACGCCCGCCAGGATGTTGCCCCACTGGTCGTTGCCGCCAAGCTGTAGTGTGCAGCCGTGTGTGCGGTGCAGGTGCAGATAGTCATAGGCCTGCAGGATCTGGTAGTTGAACTCGATAAAGCTCAACCCGCGTTCCAGACGCTGGCGGTACGCCTCGGCGGCCAGCATGCGGTTGACCGAAAAGTGCTGGCCCACATCCCGCAAAAAGGCGATGTAGCGCAACCCCATCAGCCAGTCGGCATTGTTAAAGATCAGGGCCCGGCCCCCATCGAAATCGATATAGTGCGACATCTGACGCTTGATCGCCTGCAGGTTCGCCTCGATCTGCTCCATCGTCAACATCTGGCGCATCTCGGTGCGGCCGGTGGGGTCGCCGATCATGCCGGTGCCGCCGCCGACGATGATGATGGGGCGGTGCCCGTGGCGTTGCAGGTGCGCCACCGCCATGACCGTCAGCAAGCTGCCGGCATGGAGGCTCGTGGCCGTGGGGTCATAGCCGATATAAAAGGTCAGCGGGCGATCCAGCGCCGCGCGCAGCCCCCCTTCATCGGATACCTGCTCCACAAAGCCCCGTTCCTTGAGCACGTCCCAGACATTCACCGTGCGTGTACCCCCTGCTCGATGCCGGCAGTCCCTCGATTAGCGTCACTCTGGCAAGATACTAGGCTGCCGAGGGTGCTTTGTCAAGCCGGGCGCGCACGGGGCAGATACGTCAGGACGGCCCCCCGCTGCGGGGATGCGGGCCCTGCCGATTTCGCGCCCGGCCCCACAATCGCTATACTGCCCCAGATGGGCCAGCCCGCAACCATGCAAGCGCAAAGGAGACGCCGCCGGTGAGCGACCTACAGATCCGCCTATCCCCCCGCGCCATCACCCGCGCCCTGGCGGGCGCCGCCATTCTGCTGGTGCTCCTGAGCGTGGCCGGGCAGCTCTGGTTCCACCTGACGCCACGCGAGAGCCCCTGGGGCATCGTGGGCTTTTTCAACGTGGATTTCGAGATGAACCTGCCCACCTTTTTCTCGGTGCTGGTGCTGCTGCTGGCGGCCCTGCTGCTGGCCATCATCGCCATCCTCAAGCGCCAGGCCCGCGCCCCCTATGTCTTTCACTGGGGGCTGTTGGCCTTGGGCATGTTCATCATCGGCATGGACGAGTTTACCGCGCTGCATGAAAAGCTCTCCGAGCCGCTGCGCCGCCTGCTGGCCTGGGAGGTGATGGGCGCGTTCCACTTTGCCTGGGTGATCCCCGGCATCATCCTGGTGGCCGTGTTGGCCGTGCTCTATTACCGCTTTGTGATGGACTTGGGGCGTGAGATGCGCATCCGGTTTCTCGTCTCGGGCTTTGTCTTCCTCGCCGGGGCCATCGGGCTGGAGCTGATCGGCGGGCGCTATGCCGAGGCCCACGGCTCGTGGAACCTGACCTACAGCATGATCACGACGGTGGAGGAGAGCCTGGAGATGGCGGGCTCGATCCTGCTGGTGGACGCCCTGATCCGCTACATGGCGCGCGAGTACGGCGCGGTGCGGCTGGTGCTGGGGGAGAAGAGAGAGCATAGCTGATCAGGCGTGGCCATTCGCGTCCTTGGAGGACGAGATCGCGTCCCGCAGGATTTCGGCTACCATCAGTACGGCCGCAATAGCAGCGGTCCCCACCATGAACACACCATCCAGGCGTACTTCATGCCCCAGTGCGCGCTCGTGAAGCAACCAACCGCACTGAGCTGCAATGAAGAGGAGGAACGCTATCAAGGCCGCGATTGCCGCGTGATGCACCTTGGCGCGGTTGCGGAACCGCCAGCCGTGGGTGAGGAGGTCGGGGGTGGCAGCCTTCTTCGCCTGGGCTTCGGAGAGGCGAGGAGCAAGCGCGCCCAAGGCCCTCGCCCTGTCGCCCTCATCGGCAATGGCCTCCGCCGCCGCCAGCGCCCGCTCCAGCAGGCTTTCCGGCAGATAGGGGGCAAGCCAGATCAAGGCCCTCGCCCTGTCGCCCTCATCGGCAATGGCCTCCGCCGCCGCCAGCGCC
>CAYZWT010000034.1:0-14246 GCA_964482225.1 uncultured Anaerolineales bacterium | reverse complement strand
CGCCCTGTCGCCCTCATCGGCAATGGCCTCCGCCGCCGCCAGCGCCCGCTCCAGCGCCCGCTCCAGCAGGCTTTCCGGCAGACGGGGCGCAAGCTCGCCCAAGGCCCTCGCCCTGGCGCCTTCATCGGCAATGGCCTCCGCCGCCGCCAGTGCCCGTGGCTTCAGGCTTTCCGGCAGATAGGGGGCAAGCCAGATCAAGGCCCACGCCATGGCGCCATCACCGGCAATGGCCTCCGCCGCCCTCAAGGCGCGGGTCCCGACAGGGCTGGCCCACAGAACCTCTGGACTCCCACTGAGATCCGAGATCAACTGCCGCAGTGGCGACGGAAACCCGGAAGGGGCCTTGGGCTCTCGCACCTGCCAGCGAGAGGAGAGCCTCGTTCCGATGGATCGAATGACTTGAGCCCACCTGCGGTGCAGCGCGCGTCTCAGCGGTTCGATCTTGAGGCGGATCGCCACTGGCAGTGTAGCCCAGTTCAGCCTCGCCCGCACCCACCAGCCCACGCGCAAGAACCGCACGTCCACCTCGTCCGGTCCCTCGCCCAGCAGATGGGCGGCCAGCACCAGGTCGCGGCGCAGGGAGCGTTCCCAGGGACTGCGCGCCCAGAGCACGCACCTGATGAAGCGGCGCGCCTGCTTCGGCTTGAGGTCACCTCCCAACATGCTGCGTTGGCTCGACAGGATTCCGGCCAGCAGCAACAGCGTCTCGCGCCAAGCCGGAACATGCAGGCGCGGGCGCAGGAAACGCCACGTCCGGCCAGCCAGTCGGCGCACAGGTACTCCTGAAAGGTCAGGTGGGTAAAGGCGATCTCGGGGTCGCTCTCGGGGCCAAAGGCCAGCAGGCCCCAGACCTCGCGCAACTCGGCCAGGTGCTCCCTGATCTTGTCCGGCGCCATGCCTCGATGGCGCTGCAACGCGTGGGCTATCGCGTCGCGGGTCGTGGCCTGGCCGCTCTGCACCAGGTAGGCCACGCAACGCGCCGTCGCCAGCACCTCATCAACCGCATGGTTCGTGCGGCGTCCCGTGGCATCCAGGTACTTGGGCAGCGCATCTCGCAGATAGCTCTGGTATGTCTCGGCGCGGTTGCGCACTTTGGCATCCAGGCGCGACACGTCGCGCTGGCAGTCGTCTACATAGATGTGGGCGAGCATGCGCAGCAAGAGGGGTGATTCCAGCGCCCGGGCCAGCCCCTGGCGGCGGCTCAGGGCATCGTGGACTGCGGCGGCCTCGGCGGCTGCGGGCTCACGGGAGAGCTCTTTGATCCAGCCCTCCAGAAAGGCGATGCGATCCTCGCGGCTCTCGATGGGGCAGAGGTGGTACACGCCAAGGTCGCGAATCTGCGCACCCGAGTAGGCCTCGGGGCGCGCCGAAAGCAAGAGGCGGTTCGCTCCGAGATCGGCGCCCGCGATGCGCTCGACGACGCGGGTGCGCACCGAGGGATCGCGCACCTCGTCCAGCCCATCCAGCAGCAGAGCCAGGCGCCCCTCGCGCCACCAGCGATCCACGCATGGCGCGGCCTCGGAAAGGGTGGCGCCCACCTCAGCCTGCACTGCCGCAAAAAGGCCCTTCTCAGCGATACATTAGGCGTGATCGCGCAAAGAGAGATACACCGGCAGGCGCGTCTCGGCCAGGCCAAGGTTCTCCTGGGCGCTGCCCTCGGCGAAACAGAGGGCGATGAAACGCAGCGACGTGGTCTTGCCCGCGCCGGCTTTGCCCAGGAGCGCCATGCGGGGTGCGGCCCGCAGCGCCTCGCCCAACGGCACGGGCGGATCGGTGCGGGGCAGAACCATGCCCGAGGCTGCTTGTTCCCGCCCATCGGAGCCAGCCTCTCGGGTATCGGCGCTCAGCCGCTCTGCCAGATGAGCCCGCTCGGTTACCCGCGCCGAGCGCAGCATGACATAGACACTCGACAACGAGACAGCAACATCGCTCATGCCGACACTGGCGGGCGAGTGATATGTGTCTGCAACACGGCTGCAGTAGCGCGCGGCAATGTCCTGGTCGGTGGGCGTCTCGCTCATCGGCTTCCCTCACTCCCCGTAACCGCTCTACCCGCATAGTACCACGGCCAGGGAGCGGGCGCAACGCCCCCCTACTCCATCGGCACCACCACCGACCCGATCGCCGCCAGGGTTTGCAGGTCGTACAGCACGATCTCGACATCGGTGGCGCGGGCGGGGTCGGCGTCGGCGGGCAGCGCGACCTGCAGCGCGTCGGCGTACAGGTGGCCGGGACGCCAGAGGCCCGTGGGATAGTTGCCCGCCAGGGGGGGCAGGTCGCGGGCGGCGAGCTGGGCCCCGTCAGCGGCGCGGACGCGCACCGACATCTGGTAGTGGCGGGGCGCCTGGGCCTCGCTGCGCCAGAGCAGCTCCACCTGCACCACGCCCCCGCCCGCCAGATAGGCGTGGGCCTCGCGCAGCGTGATCACCGGCGGGCTCTCGGGCGGGCCATAGGCGGCCAAGGCGGCGGGCGGCTCGAACGTGGGCGCCGCGTCGCGCACCTGCACGGGTGCCAGGGCCAGCAGGCTCAGGGCGCGGCCATCGGCCGTCTCGGCGGGCTGGGCCACGCCGCCCACAACCAGCGTGGGCCGCAGCACATACAGGCCCGGGGGCGTCCACGAGGAGAGGGTCAGGGCGATCTCGGCGCGCCCGGCGGCCACCGGCGCCTCGCCCCAGGCCCAGGCCGGGCTGCCGGGAAACAGGTGGGCCGTCAGCGCCACCAGCTCGACCCGCAGCAGGGCGTCGGCGGGCGCCCCCTCCCACACGGTGGTCAGCCGCAGCGTGTCGCCCGGGCCAAGAGTCTCGGCGCTCAGGGCATAGTCGGCCAAGCGCGCCGGGCCCATCTGCACGCCGCCGCTGGGCCGATGCAGATAGGGCGCCCGGCCATAGTCCATCACCAGCGGGCCCTGGCGCGTGGGCGCGGCCTCCCTGGGCGACGCCAGCAGCAGCCAGGTGGCGATCCAGAGCAGGGGCAGCGCGGCCGCCAGGGCGCGCCAGCGATAGCGGGGCTCGCGGGCCAGGGCGTAGGCCAGCAGGCCCAGCCAGGCCAGGGCCGCCAGCAGGGCGAGGCGCTCGCTCCAGCGGGCCGCCCGGGTGTCGCCCAGGGTCAGGGTGAGCACGTGCTCGCCCGAGGGGAGATAGACGCCCACCAGGCCCAGGCCGGGCAGGGTCTGCACCGGATAGGCCAGCTCGCCGATGGCGGCGCGCCAGCCGGGCCAGCCCGTGGTGTGAAAGGCGATCAACCCCTCGGCGCCCAGGCGCAGGCGCCAGGTCTCGCCCACAGCGGTGCGCGCCAGCAGTTCGGCGCTCTCCAGCGCGCCGCTGAGGGCCAGGGGCGCCGGCTTGGCCCCCTGGTTGAGCAGCACTCCCGAGACGTAGGGGCGCGGCCACATCTCGGCGGGCAGGAACTCGTAGCGCACCGTGCCGCCCACGTTGCCCGAATAGGCCTCGTAGAGCATCAGCCGGTAGGGGGTGATATCGGCCTCCTCCAACGCCAGGCGGTCCACATCCAGGCGCGCCAGGCCGGTCACGGCGAGCAGCACCGCCAGCGCGCCCCCGGCCAGCCAGGCTGCCCAGCGCCGCCCCAGGGCATCGGGCAGCGCCCCGGCCAGCAATGCCCCGGCCAGGGCCTGGATCGAGAGCAGCCGCCAGGGGAACTGGGCGTACTCCAGCAGCGGGAGATACCGCCAGATCGGCTCGGAGAGGGGCGTCATCAAGAACGTGGTGGCCGCCAGGGTCGCCGCGGCCAGAGCCGCCCCCAGACGCGCGACGCGGCCCAGGCGGCGCCAGCGCACCGCCAGCACGACCAGCCCCGCGACGATCAAGAGCGCCTGCACCAGCCCCATGCGGAAAGGGTTCTGCTCATAGGTCAGGGTGTAGTCAAAGAGCAGGGCGCGTTGCACCAGATCCAACCCCGAAAAGTGCCCGGCATAGTGAAAGTAGCCGGTGGTCTGCTCGTGCAGTTGCACCAGGTCGCGGTCGGCCAGGGCGGGCAGCCAGAACCAGGCGCTCAGGGCCAGCCCCAGCGCCAGCGCCCCCAGGTTGGCCAGCAGGGGCCCCCACTCCCGGCGGCGCAACGCCTGCCCGTGCAACGCCAGCATCCAGAGCCCCAGGAACGGGGTAAAGATCAGGGCCGAGATGTTGTGGGTAACGATCAGCGCGGCATAGGACAGCGACAGGCCCAGCAGCCGCCCCAGGGTGGCCCGCCGCGCGGCCAGCAGGGCCAGCCACAGGAGCAGCGGAAACAGGGCCATGGCCCAGAACTCGGAGAGGGCGTCGCCCCGCACATACAGGTTGACCAGGTGAAAGGGCGCATAGCTATAGGCCGCCGAGGCCAATAACGCGCCGGGGCGCCCCAGTCCCCAGGCGCGGGCCAGCCCGTATGCCGCGCCCCCCGCCAGCAGGCACCCCAGGGCCTGGGCCAGCTTGATGCCGCCCAGCACCCCCAGGCCCCCCAGGTGGCCCAGGGCGCTCAGGTAGTAGGGCAGCGCGGCGTAATAGTGGTAGGCGGGATAACCCAGGCCATAGGCGGCCTCGGGCATCCAGCGCACCGGAAACGCCCCTGCCCGCAACGCCTGGGCCATCTGGTGGGTGCGCAATACCAGGAAAGGTGAATCGCCCCCGGCCCGCGTGTTGACGATGCCGGGGCCCGCCAGGGCGGGCAGCGCCGCCAGGAGCGCCAACAGCAACGCCAGGAGGAGGCCGATGGCCTCACCCCTGACGTTGCGCTCGCTTCCTGATCCGGTCGCCGATGCGCCCATAGCGCTCGGCTATTCCTTGCGGCGCAGCAGGCCGATGGCCACGGGGATGCCGATGGCCAGGCCCGCCGCTGCCACCAGCAGGCCGCCATAGCGGGCCAGAAAGCCGCCGCTAGAGCCGGACACTGACGGCGCAGCCGTGGGCGCGACGGTCGGCGCGGCCTCGGGCTCGGGCGCGCTGGTGGGCGCCGTGGTCGCCGTGGTCGCCGTCGGCTCGGGCGTTTCGGTGGGCAATGGCGTGGGCGTGGGCGCGGGCTGCTGGGCCACATAGACCTCGCGCAGGCCCCCGGCGATCAGCCCAAAGCTCATGGGTTCGGCAGCAGGCGAGACATAGCCCTCGGCGGGCGTCACCAGCACCGTGTATTGGCCCGGAGCCAGCCCCTCGACCGTATAGGGATCGCTCTCGGCGTCGGTGCGGCGCGAGATCAGGATGCGGCCATCGGGCCCTTGTAGCTCCACCAACGCCCCGCTCATGAGGGGCTCGTCGGCGTTGCGAAAGCCGTCGCCGTTCAGATCCTCAAAGGCCGCTAGCAGCACCCTGGCGCCGGCGGGCGTGGCCGTCGGCTCGGGGGTGGCGGTGGCCTCTGGGGTCGGCGTGGGCGTGGGCGTATCCGTGGGCCCCGGCGTGTTGGTGGGCGCGGGCGTGTTCGTCGGGCGCGGGGTGGCCGTGGGCGGCGCCGCATAGGTCACGCACACATCATCAAAGTACGCATCGTTGTGCTTGGTGCGGAACTCGGGCTCGCCCCGCAGGAACACGGTGATGGTGCCCCCCTGGGCGCGGGCCTGCGCCGAGAGCTGCACCCACTGGTCGGTGGTCATGTTGGCCGGCGACCAGACCACGCTGCCGGATGCGAAATTGGTGCCGCCCGTGGGGTCAATGCCGATGTAGAGGCGATAGTTGCCCTCGGACTTGGTGATATCGTCCGAGTTCGACGTCCACGATTGGGCCCAAGCGCTGGCCGTGACCAGGCTACCCGCCGGGACGCTCATCTGCTGAAAGATGCCCGCGTTATGGGTGCCAAAGGTGCTGAACCACTTTTGGGCCCAGTTGCCCGAGTGCACGCGCCGCGTCCCAAAGCGGCTGGCGTCCTCGCCCTTGTACTCGGGGCGCTTGAAAAAGCCCTCCTCGACGCGGGGGCCATCCTGGTAAAAGTGGTGCCAGCCGTTGGCGATGGTCACTTCGCCGGCGCCGCGCTCCGAGAACCCCTCCTCAAAGCTGGGGTTCACGGCGATATTGCCGGGGCACTGGGCCGCGACGGTATACAGCCCACCCAACGCCAGGCACAGCGCCGCCACAAAGATCAGCGCCGCGCCCCTCTTGAGCCACATTCCCTTCATCCTCACCTCCCAAGACCGATCAGTTGTCACGAACGGCAGACGTCACAAGGCTCTCGCCTGCCAGAATCACGGCATCGTCGCTTACGGGCAAGCCGGTCGCAGCGCGCACCGGCAGGCGCTCCAGGTCTTGCCAGCGATACAGCCCCACCTGCACCTGGCAGCGGGCCGCGTCCCAGGGCTGCTCCAGGGCGATGGTGCGCCGGTCCACCAACACGTCGCCCGCGCGCCAGGCACTGGCAGGCCAGATCTCTCCCCCGGGCGGGCCGTCGCTCTGCCCCACGCGCGCGCCATCGCACAGCACGTGCCGGAACGCCGTATAGTCCGCCGTTGGCTGCGCCTCGGCGCGCCAGTGGAGCGCCAGCGCCAGACTGCGCCCGTCCGCCGAGGGCGTGGCAGCGGCGCCCACCAGGGCGATACCATCCTCCCACAGCGGCCCCTGGGCCACGCCCAGATCGCCCGCCGCTGCGCCCCGCAGGGTGACGTAGAGCAGGCGCGCCTCGGGCTCCAGATCGCCCCGCTCCCAGGCGCCCTCGGCCAGCTCCCAGGCCCGCCCGCGCGGCAGCCCCGCCCACACAGGGGCATGGTCGTCAAAAGGCCACAGGATCACCAGTAGGTCGTCGGGCGCATGGCCCGGCATGTCAGCGCCCTGCTCCAGACGCGCAACCAGCTCCGGGTGTTCCACCAAAAAGCGCACCGAGGGCCATTGCTCCCACAACCGCGCCGCCAGCCAGACCCCGCGTCCCGGCGCCGGTTCGCTCGGGGGCGCCGCCAGGCCGCTGCCCTGCCAGCCTGCGCCCAGGTGCGCGTTGATCTCGACGGCCATCTGGGCAGCGCCGCTCTCGAACTGGTAGTACGCCGCCTCACTGGACAGGTGGCGACGATAGTCGCGCAGGTCCAGCAGCGCGCCAAGCGCCACGGCCAGGGCGACCAGCGCCAGAGCCAGGGTGCGCCCGCGCCCGGTGAACCGGCTCGCCAGCCAATCCAGGCCCAGGGCCGGGAACAGGTACGCCACCGGCAGCACGCCCACGGCGCGCAAAAAGTGCGGCGCGTTCTCCGCCAGGATGGTGGGCAGCAGCAGGATCGCCAGCCACACCAGGGCCAGCCGGGCGGCCGCATCCCGGCGGGCGCGCCAAGCGGCCAGCGCAACCCCCGCATAGAACGCCGCCGCCAACAGGGGCGCGAACACCGCGCGCCAGGGCGCATTGTGCCGGGGGATGAAATCGCCCCCATAGGCGAACATGCGCAGGCTGCGGCCCACGCTGCGCGCCAGGGCGCCCAGCGGGTCTCCCCCGTGGATGGCCGGGCTCAGGATCGAGACCTGGCCTGCACGCCCCAGCAGCTCGCCCTGCCCCAACAAGTAGAACCCCAGCGGCGCGGCCACCAGGAGCGCGGTTGCAGCCGCCACGGCCCAGCCCCGCCACCAGATGGCCTGGCGGCGGCCCAGCGCACACCAGGCGCCCGCCAAAATGAGGGCCACGGGGACAAAGCGCGCCGCCAGATAGGTGTAAAAGGACAAACCCAGCAGCGCCCCGGCCGCCAGCATCCAGGGCAGGCTGCGCAACCGCTGGCCGCGCCAGGCCGCCGCCAGGGCCAGGGCTGCCACCAGGGGCAGCAGTCCGGCCCGCAGGGCGATACGGCTCAGGCTCAGCAGCCAAACCGAGGTGACCGCCAGCGCCGCAGCCCAGAGCCCCACCCGCCGGCCGAACAGCTCGCGCCCCAGCCAATACAGCGCCGGGATCGTGAGCGTGCCCGCCAGGGCCGAAACGACCCGCAGCGCTCCCGGCGACCGCCCCAACAGGGCCACCGCTCCGGCCGCCAGATAGATGAATAGGGGCTCGCGGCCATTGTTGGCCGGGAAAAAGATGGACCGCTCGCCAGCCAATACCCGCAGGGCGTCCAATCCGTTGAACGCCTCATCCCGGTACAGCCCAGGGGGGCCGGCATCCAGCGCGGCCCAGCGCAGCACGCCAGCGACGATGGTGAGCGCGACCACGGCCAGCGCCACCCATCGCGTCGCTCGGGCCCCAGGATCGCCGGCGCGCTGTTGTGCCTCCATAGAATCGGGCGGATTATAGCATGGCAAGGGGGGGTGTCAATCGCCTGCGCCCTTGTGCTATACTGGTACCATAGAAGCGGGGCTTCGGCGGCCACGCCACAGCACGAGTGCGCGGGAAAAGCGCAGGAGGTACGACATGAGCGCAGGCCATACCCATATCGCCGTGATCCTGGATCGCACCGGCTCGATGGAGGTGATCCGCGATGATACCATCGGCGGGTTCAACGCCTTTTTGGAGGAACAGCAGGCCGCCCCGGGCGCGGCGACCCTGACCCTGGTGCAGTTCGACAGCCAGGACCCCTATGAGGTCATCCATCACAACGTCCCTATCGCCGACGTGCCCCGGCTGACCCGCGAGACCTATGTGCCCCGCGCCATGACGCCGCTGCTGGACGCCCTCGGGCGCGGGATCCTCGATCTCGAGCACAGCCTGGCCTCCATGCCGGAGGAGCAGCGGCCTGAACGGGTGGTAATGGCCGTCATCACCGATGGGCAGGAGAACGCCAGTCGCGAGTTCTCCAAGGAGCAGGTCACGCGCCTGATTCAGGACAAGCAGGCGCTCCTGGGCTGGCAGTTTGTCTTTCTTAGCGCCGACTTGCAGGCCATCGAGGACGCCATCCGCAGTGGCGTACGTCAGGCCCAGGCAATGGCCTTTGACCACTCGGGCCAGGGTGTCCAGGCCGCCATGCGGGCGTTTTCGACGCGGCTGCGCGAGTTTCGGGGCAACCAGCGCCAAGACGTATCCTTTGAGCAGGAGGATCGCGACCAGCAAGCCAGCGAGGGCGCCCGCAAGCAGAGCTAGGGCGCGGGCGCTTGCGCGCAGACTCGGCCTGGCGTACCATCCACCCAGATCATGTCAGGAGGTATACCATGAGCGAGATCAAGCGCGTGTTTCAGGTGGATGGCAAGCCGTTCTTTCCTCTGGGCGGCCAGGTGCACAACTCTAGCGGCTATAATTTGAGCGAGTTGGAGACGGCCTGGAAGGCACTGGAGGCGATGGGCGCCAACACCGTCGAGATCCCCGTCTACTGGTGCCAGGTGGAGCCGGAGGAGGGCCAGTTCGATTTCAGCGTTCTGGACGATCTGTTGCAGGGCGCCCGCCAGCATGGGCTCAAGCTCATGCTGCTCTGGTTCGGCACCTGGAAGAACGGTCAGATCGAATACACGCCCAACTGGGTCAAGGGGAATCCCGAGCGTTTTCGGCGGGTGATCAGCGCGGCGGGCTACCCGCTGGGGGTACTCTCGTCCGAGTGTCGGACCAATTTCGAAGCCGACCGGCGGGCCTTGAGCGCCTTGATGCGCGCCATCCGCGAAAAGGACACCGAGGAAAAGACCATCATCGCCGTGCAGGTGGAGAACGAGCCGGGCATCCTGGGCAGCGACCGGGATTACTCCGCCGAGGCGACGGCCACGTTCCACGGCCCTGTGCCGCCCGAGCTGGCCTCGCAGGTGGCATTGCACCCGGGTACGCCGGTGCACCAAGCCTGGCAGGCGGCGGGCGCCCGCGAGGCGGGGAGCTGGCCCGAATTGTTCGGCCCCCATGCGGGCGAGTTCATGACGGCCTGGCAGATCGCCCACTATATTGACGGGCTGGCCGCCGCGGGCAAGGCCGTCTACCGCGTCCCCATGACCATCAACGTTTGGCTGGGCGAGGGAGGCCGCCGGCTGGCGGGCGAATACCCTTCGGGCGGCGCCGTGGCCAAGGTGCTGGACATCTACAAGTGGTTCACGCCGCACATTGATATCATCGCGCCGGACATCTATTCCGCCAGCTCGGCGGGCTATCGCTTTGAGTGCGAGGCCTATCGCAGGCCGGATAACCCGCTGTTCGTGCCGGAATCGGGGCGCGCCGGCAGCAACGCCCGCCACATGTTCTACGCGCTGGGCCAGTATGACGCCATCGGTTATTTCGCCTTTGGCATCGAGAGCATGCTGGATCAAGAGGGCAACCTGCGCCCGGAGAGCGCGCCGGTGGCGGCCAGTTTCCGCGCCGCGCGCCTGGCGATCCCCCTGCTCTTGGAGCACCAGGGCGCGGGCCGGGTGCACGCCATCGTCCAGGAGGAGCACGCCGCCGAGCAGTATCTCGACCTGGATGGCTATATCGGCGTGGTGCGCTATCTGGATGCGGATACCCCCTACCCCAGGGGCTATCTCACGCCCCGGCCCGCCAGCCGCGAGGCCGTCGAGCGCGCCCGAGGTCTGGTGATCCAGGTCGGCCCCCACGAGTTCTATCTGGTGGGAGGGCCCTTCCGGGTGCTCTTCAAGCGCAAGCCCGCGCCCGATGCCGAGCTGACGCCCCAGGCGGCGGCCCGCCTGCTGGCCGAGGAACTGCCCGACTTTTACATGGTGGAGGAGGGCTACCTGGATGAGGACGGCGCCTGGCGCGCGCGCCACTGGCGCAATGGCGACGAAGTCACAGGCGGGGTGTGGGTGGATTTCCGCTCCGAGCTGGTGCGGGTGGTGATCACCCACTAGCCGCCCAACCGAAAGCAACAAGCTAGAGAGCAAAACGCGGGGGCGAAGCTCGTCTTCGCCCCCATGCCCTGCATTGCCGCTTGGGCTGAACGGCCTTTGCCCGCTCTAGCCCACGCGACAAGCAGCAATCGTCTCGTCGCGCAGCTCGGCGCCAAAGCCAACGCCCTCGGGCGCATAGATGTAGCCGCCCTCGATGCGCGCCCGGTCAGTGTACATGCCCGGCCCCTTGGGCACGCCGCCCGTCTCGCACCAGATGGCCGAGGGGGTGGCCATCAGCAGGTG
Source organism: uncultured Anaerolineales bacterium (assembly GCA_964482225.1). Taxonomy (GTDB): domain Bacteria; phylum Chloroflexota; class Anaerolineae; order UBA1429; family UBA1429; genus UBA1429. The sequence continues at coordinate 3,339 of CAYZWT010000034.1, read as the reverse complement.
CGTCGTGACGCCCTCGCCGCCGTGGCTGGCGATGGGCATGTGGTGGGCCGTCGCCAGCCCCGCGATCTCCATCCACTCGCTGGGGCCGCCGGTGCGCCTGGCATCGGGCTGCAGGATGTCGCAGCCCCCCGCCGAGAGCAGCTCTTGCACGGCATAGCGGGTATAGTGGTTCTCACCCGTGGCCACCGGCAGGGTGAGCTGGTCGCACAGCCAACGATAGCCAACGGTATCGTGGGGGCGCAGCGGCTCCTCGAACCAGGTGACGCCCAACTCTTGATAGACCAGCCCCCGGCGCAGCGCTTCGTTGCGATCCAGCACCTGGTTGGCATCCACCATGAGCACCCCCTCGGCGCCCATGATACTGCGGGCCGCCTCGATGCGGCGCACATCCTCATCCAGCGAGCCGCGCGCCACCTTGATCTTGACCCCCGCCATCTCGTCGGCCACGGCGGTCTCGATGGCGCGCTTGTACTTGGTCAGGTCGTCATCGTCGTCATAGTACCAGCCCACCATCGCATAGGCGGGGATGCGGTCGCGGCAGGCGCCCAACAGCCGCCAGCCGGGGACGCCCAGCTCGCGGGCCATCAAGTCCCACAGGCAGCCATCCAGGGCCGTGAGGGCAAAGTGGGCGATGCCCTGGATGCCCACATATTCCAGCTCGTGCCACATGCGCTCGCGCAACAGGCGCGGTAGGAACGGGTCGGCGCCGATCAGGACGGGGGCCAGTTGGCGCTCAATCAGGGCCTGGAGCGCCGGGGCGGCGTGGATCGAGACCCCCAGGTAGATATAGCCGTGGCCCACCAGCCCCGCGTCGGTGTGCACGCGCACGGCGACGCCGGCGCGCTCGCCAAAGCGGTGCTGGGCATCGGCATAGCCACTGCGGTCTGGAAACTGGAGCCGGATGGTCTGAACATCGGTGATGCGCATGGGGCTTGCTCCTCGTGTGTGGATGGCGTTGCATCGAGTATGGCCGCAAACCGGCGGCGTGGCAAGCCTCGGAGAAGGTCAGGTGTATCGGTTCAGAATTGGGGGGAAAGCGGTCAACACGCTGTGGACGGCAGCCTGGTAGGGGCTAGGCATGCCTAGCCCCTACAACAAAACCATAGAAAGAAGCGCTAAACACGTATGGGCAAAGCTGAAGCTAGACGTATGTATGCGTCTACAGCGTCCATAGCCGAGGACATGTACCCATCGATTGCGGAATGTTGGCATTACCGCTCTACACAGTCAAGAACTCGTCCTTCCAATCTGGATAGACGCCGTGCGAACGCACACATCCGTCCCCCATGCGCGCCCAATGGCCCCGCGCTATAGTCTGCCCACGGATACGCCACGGAACATGGGAGGTGCGCCATGCGCGTCAGCGAGATCGTCAGTTGCCCGGAATTCTCCTGCCAAGAGATGGCGCAGGCGGCCTATGCCCTGCCCCCGGCGGACGTGGCGCCCGAGGCGGTGCGCATGGTGCTCATCGCCGAGGCGCCGCCCGCCGACCCCGTCGAGGGCCTCTATGCCGGGCCGGGGGCGCTGCACGCCGCCACCACGCTAGAGGCGTTTCGCGACGCGGGGCTGGATATCGCCAGCATCGAGGAGTTGTTGGCGCGGGGCATCTATCTCACCACGGCGGTCAAGTGCGGCAAGGTGGGCTATGCCGTGCCCACCCAGGCCATCCGGGCCTGCTCGCGCCTGCTGGAGCAAGAGCTGGCCCTGTTCCCCAACGTGGGCGCCTACCTGCTCATGGGCGACGTGGCCATTCGCGGGTTCAACGAGATCGCCCGGCGCGCCACGGGCCGGCGCGTGATCCCCGCCGGTTCCACCTACAAGCTGCGGGGCGCCGAATACCGCTATGGCGAGGGGCGGGTCTATCCCTCGTACCTGCAGGCAGGCAAGGCGTTCTATATCGAAAAGAGCAAGCGCCAGATGATCGCCGAGGACCTGCACAGCGCCCTGGCGTGGCTGGCGGGCGCCTGAGCAGGGGTGCGGCGAACCGCAGGCGCTGGGCACAGTCTTTACACATTCTTTATGCCGAATTGGCATAGGGTTTATGTTGCTTGGGCGCGCAAGGGGTATGATGACGATTGTAGGCGTATAGGCTACGGTTCGGTTGATCACCAGACGATCGTTAGCTCGGCTGGCGAACAGCCCAGAGGGGACTATCGCACAGTATCGGGGAGCACGACTCGCGCAAAGGTAGGCTCTTGCGGGCGAAAGGGAGGTCTCGACGATGAAGGTTATCAAGTGGCGGCATGTGGGTTGGGCGCTGTGCGCCGCGATGCTGGCGTGTGTGGCCCTGGGCATCCTGTGGGCCGGGGGCGTGGCGGTGGCGGACGACCTGGATGTGGTGATTGACGAGTTCAGCGCCGCAACTATGGATATCACCCACACAATAAGTGACACGATATACACCTACCCACTTCTGCTAGAGGCACACGGGTCGGGAGCTGGTATGCTCGGGGGATACAGAGACCTTTGCCTAACGGTAACCAGCGGCGACAATGGCCGCAATGCACAGTCCGGTGTACAGACTGTGGGGAAGTATCTATACTTCGATAACGGGGGCACAGTTCAGGCGACTGCCGAAGTGCAATGGGACGGCGATGATGTCGACTGCGATATTGACCCGATTGGGCTTCGGGATGGCGGCTCCTCCGGTGTTGATATTACCAATAGCGGAAACAACACCGGTATTCTCGTAAGAGTGATTGATTCGGATGGAGGAGAGGTATCGATCACGGTAACAGTCTACCGGGACGCGAGCAATTATGCCTATCTACAAGTAGGGCATGACTACAGGGTAAATCCCGTGAACGACGAGATTAGAGACATATTCATGTCATTCTCGGACTTTACCAAAGTGGGCACTCTGGACTACTCGGACGTTGGCGCAGTTGTGCTGACCATTGAGACAGTTGATGCGGGGGCCGACCTTAGCATCGCGACATTCCTTGCTAGCACCCGCTACGAGTACGGCGACCTGCCCCTGGAGGGTGCCCACAGCGTTGACTACATGACCCAGGTGGGGTTCTCCGAGGACGTGGTGAACGCCCGCCACATCGTCGGGGACATGACCCTGGGCGCCAGCGTGGACTCGGAGCGCACCCACAACGCCAGCGTCCTTGCCGATGGTGACGACCTCGATGGCTATAACGACGAGGATGGGGTGACGCAGAGGAGAAGAGACTGCACCGAGGGCACTATCAACTGGTCTTCTAACCCGAATTTCCAGCCGGGAGGCTGTGTTGCACTGAACTATTCGGAATGCACTGGTAGTCAGCCTTGCACTGTGGCCACGGCGTTTCCAAAGTCCACGTTATGACAAACATAATCGATTGAGTCCGTGTT
>CAYZWT010000033.1:0-40721 GCA_964482225.1 uncultured Anaerolineales bacterium | reverse complement strand
AAGAAGGTGTCTTTTTGTATAACTTGACTATAACCCTGACTTTGGAAACGCCGTGCGGCTCGAGGTCGTCCGTTCGGAGGATGGCAATGCCATCAAACTCGGAACAAAACCAGAGCCGGCCGTAAGCATCGGGATAGATGTGCCGCACCTTTTCGCCCGCCAGCCCGTCCGCCTCGGACAAACTGCCGGCCAGCGCCCAGCGCCCCTCTTGCCAGGCGGCCAGATTGGCGCCGCCGCGGGTGAGGGCGCCCGAGCCGATCCAGATGCGCCCCCGCTGGTCCTCCACGATGGACGTGACAGCATTGTGAACCAGGCCGCTCTCGACAGTGAAATGGCCCGGCGTGTCGGGCCCCAGGTACGTGGCGCCGCCCCCGCGCAGGGCATAGTTGCCGAGCCAGAGAAATCCCCGCGCGTCCTCGTACAGCACGTTCACCATGTTGTCCAGCAGGCCATCCTCCCGGGTCAGGGTGCGCCATGTGCGCCCATCGTACACGGCAGCCCCGCCAAAGGTGCCCGCCCAGATGCGGCCGTCGCCCGCCTCGATCACCGCGTTCACCCGATTGTCCGGCAGCCCGTCGTCGGTGGTATAGGTGCGCACCTGGTCGTCGTCAAAGACGGTCAAACCATTCTGGTGGGCCGCCCAGATGCGGCCCTGTCGGTCCTGCACCATGGACTTGACCAGCACCATCGGCATGGGCGCCTCCAGGGCGCCGGTAACGGCGCCGGTGCGCACGTCTACCGTCAGGATGCCCTCCATGCCCCCCGCGTAGAGGGTATCGCCCACCAAAAGCAGCGAGGAGACCTCGCGCTCGGGCGCGACGATCAGCCAGCCCTCGGGAAGCACGATAGCCTCTTGCCCCCGGCCCGCATCGCCCCGGACGAGACGCAGAGCCGCCCAGCCGCCCAGGCCCAGGGCGGCCACGAGCGCCAGGTACAATCCGAGGGAAAGCCACCGACCAGGGGCGCTGGTCTCTTGCATCTCAGAGCGCCTCCCCATCCAGCAGCCTGCCCTGTTCCATCCGAACGATCCTGGCGGCCATGCACGCTGCCTCGGTCTCGTCGTGGGTGACGTACAGCAGCGTGGCCCCCGTCGTGTCGAGTTCCTCAGAAAGCAGCGCCATGAGCTGCGTCTTGAGGGCCGTGTCCAGATAGGTCAGCGGTTCGTCCAGCAAGAGATAGCGGGGTCGGGGCGCCAGGGCTCGGGCCAGGCCCACGCGCCTGGCCTCGCCCCCCGATAGCTGATCCGGATAGCGCCCGCCCATGCCCTGCAGGCCCATGAGGGACAGCAGATCCTGGGCCCGCTCCTGCCTGGCGCGCCGGCCTAGGCTACTCAGGCCAAAGGTGATGTTCTGGCCCACGGTCATGTGGGGCCAAAGGGTGGGCGCCTGAAAGGCGAACCCAATGCCGCGCAAGTGGGGAGGCGTCAACTGGCGCGGCGCGCTGGCAAGACGCCCGTCCAGATAGATCTCGCCGGCGTCGGGCCGCTCCAGCCCGGCGATCAGCCTCATCAGTGTGGTCTTGCCGCTGCCCGAGGGGCCCAGGATGGCCACTCGCTCGCCCGGGGCCACGCTGAGCGCGGCATCCACCACGGCGGCAACGGGCCCGTAGGACTTGTCCACCTGTTCTAGCCGTATCACGCATCCCCCCCCCCGCCGTCGCATCAGGCAGCCCGCCGCCAGGGCGCCTGTGGCCAGGCATACAAGCACGGCGAACAGACTGAGGGCCGCGACCGCGTCCGAGGCGCCATAATGTAGATAGTTGTAGATCTTGATGGTCAAGGTCGTCTCTCCCGGCGGCACCACCAGCAGCGTCGCGCCCAGCTCGCCTATGGTTAGGACAAAGATCGCCGCCGCCGAGGCCATCAGCGCCGGGGCCATCAGGGGCAGGTTGACCCGCCGCCAGATGGTAAGCCGGTTGCCTTGATAGATGCGGGCGGCCTCGAGCAGGGTCCGATCCAGGCGCGCCATCCGACCGGCGAGGATCAGGGCCGCCAGGGGGGCAAAGCGCCCCAGGGAGGCCAGAATGGGCATCCAGATGCTGTTGTACAGGTCCACGGGCAGAGGCCTGTTCCAGAGGACGATCAGGCCGATGCCCACCAGTGCGGGGGGGATGGCTAGCGGAAGCGCCGTGGCGAGCCAAAAGAGGCCCTCTCGGTTGCGGCGACCCAGCCAGTGCGCCGCCGCATAGGCAGGTGGGAGCGCCAGCAGGGCCGCCGCTCCGGCGATGGCCGTCGAATGGACGATCTCACCCCCGCTGGCGGCCAGCACAAAGGGCGCAGTATGCCAGGGACGCATGGCGGAGAGCAGCGCGACCAGAGGGACGCCGATCTGCAGGGCCATGGCGATCAGACCCAAACCCTGGAGCGCTCGCAGCCAGGCCGGCGCGTGGGCCAGGAGGGCGTCCTCTCGCACGGGCGAGGGGCTGCGTAGCAGCACCTGCCGCAGCCCCGGGCGGCAGAGCAACACGCCCACAGCCGCCAGGAGCAGCAGCGGAAGCGCGTAAAGCAGCGCGCGCACCGGCTCGTTGCTGGCGCTGAACTCGACCATGATCTCGAGGGCGTAGGTACTGACGCCGTATAGCGAGGGCACGGTGTAATCCAGCAGCGTCAGGACGAACAAGACCAGGCCGCCCACGGCGATCACGGGCCAGGCCAGGGGCAGCACGATGCGCACGAGCACCGGCGTGGCGCCGCGCAGGGTACAAGCCGCCGCGATGGCGTCACGCTCCACTGATTCAAGCCCGATGAGGGCCAGGGCCACGGCGAGGGGCAGTAGGGCCATGGACTGAGCGAACCAGCTGGCCGCCAGCCCGCCGCCGGGGGTGATCAGCACGCCCCCCTGGAGTATTACGCTCCAGGCCAAGGCGTGGATGTAGGGCGGCACGGGGGCCAGGATCAGCACCAGCCAGCGAAGCTGCACCCAGGGCCGCCTGCGCAGGGACCAGAGCAGGCTGGCGACCAGCAGGCCCAGGGCAAGCGCCGTCAGGCTGACAGCGGCGGCGTAGAGCAGGCTACGCAGCAGCAGCGTCACCCGGCGCGCCTCGGGGATGAGCAGCCGCAGCCAGGCGCCCTGGCCGCCCAGCAGGCGTTGCGTCGCGAGCGCCAGCAGGGCCAGCAACGGCCCCAGCACCAGCAACAGATATAGGGCGCCCAACCCCAGGCGCAGGGCGCGCTCCCGCTGGTCGCCATCATGGTAGGGGCTATGGTTGGTCTGCATCGTGGGCCAGGACTCCTGGCGACGGGGCCATCATCCGCGCCTCTAGTTGACAAAGACCGGGCGCAGCTCCTCCAGCATGCGGCCCAGCATGTTCAAGACCGCCTGAAACGTGACATCCATGGTCTTGAGGCCCTCCAGCTCGAGGGGCGACGCAGCCCCCACCGGCCGGATGGCGACCTGGCACCAGCCCATCTCCACCAGACGCCTTTCCGATTCGGGCCGCAGGAGATAGTCAATGAACACGCGGGCCTCGTCCGGGTTGGGGCCGCCGCGCACCATCGCCACCGTGTTGGGGATGACCAGGGTGCCCACGTCGCCCGGCCCCTGATCGGGAAAGACGAGGGCCACGGGCTTGCCCTTTTCTAGAGAGATCAAGGCATCGTCGGTGTCCGTCAGCCCAAAGGCGAGCTGCCCATCCTGCACCATGTCCCTGACTACCGAGTTGCCATCTACAAAGCGCACGCCGCGCTGTTGCAGGGCGGTGAAAAAACCCAGCGTCTCCTCAGGCCCCCAGGTGGCATACAGGGCAGCCGCATGGGTGGCCGTCGTGCCAAAGAGAGGCTTGGCGATCCCGATGCTGGCCGCGGGGTAGCGCTCGTCCAGCAGGTCCCACAGGGAGGTGGGATAGTCCTCTGGCGCGAGGAGGTCTGTGTTGATGATGAATACCCGCGCCCGGCCGCCAAAGGCAGCCCAGTAGCCATCGGGGTCCTTGTAAGTGGCAGGGATATCGGCGGCATTGGGCGAGACATAAGGCTGGAGCAACCCGCGCTCCTGGAGCGTCAGGGTCTGGGCGATCTCATTGTTCCAGAAGACGTCCGCCCGGGGTCTGTCCTGTTCGGCGATGAGGGCGTTCACCAGGCCGGTGGTCTTGGCCGCCTCGATATCAAAGCGGGGCTTGACCACGATGCCTGTCTCGCGCTCGAACTCTTTTAAAAAGGGCTCGGAAAAGATCTGATCCACCGCGGTATAGACCACCACCTCCCGCTTGGCGCGGGGCGAGCAAGAAAGGGCCACGGCCGCCAAGAGGAGACACAACAACGTTGCCAGATGCCTCCAGTGCATTCGCCTACTCGCCATCATTCCGAGAGCCTCCTCTGTGTGAGCTGGTCCGGTCTCCTCCTGGCCCGCTGGCTGGGCCATTCTCACGGCCAGAGTAGACGAATCCGGCAGGCGCGTCAATACGGGGTATAGGGACATCCACGGCGTTTCCAAAGTCCACGTTATGTATGTCTAGCTCGCCGACCGAATGTGTGCCCTACTTTGACGAACCTTGTGTCCGCCCATGTCGTCCGTCACTTGTTGCTGTCACTTTGCCATAAGAGCGGCTTTGGAAACGCCCTGGCTCTGATTTGCACCGCTTGACGCCAGCCCTCCCTTGCTGCTACACTGGCGACCTTGGCAAACTGCCCCACACAGATAGGAGCCGTAACATGCAGACGCGCACCTTGGGCCGCACCGGCATCGTCGTCAGCGCCATCTCACTGGGCACCGAGTATCTCATCAATCTGCCCCAAGAGCATGTGGATGGCGTGATCCACCACGCCATCGAGCGGGGCATCAACTACTTTGACCTGTTCTATGGGTTATCTGACTTTCGGGACATCATGGGGTGCGCGTTTCGCGGCTACCGCGACCGGGTGCTGCTCACGGCCCATCTCGGCGCCACTGTCGAGAACGGCCAGTATGCCCGCAGCCGCGACCCCAAGCTGTCGCTGCAATACTTTGAGGACTATTTGCGGCGCTATGATACCGATTATGTGGATGTCCTGTTCCTGCACAACAGCGACGGCCAGGAAGACTATGACACGCTCATGGCCCCCGGCGGCCTCCTGGAGCTGGCCCAGCGGCTCCAGCGCGAGGGCAAGGCGCGGGTGCTCGCTTTCTCCGGGCACACGGTCTCGACGGCGCGCCAGGCCGCCGAATCGGGCGTTGTGGATCTGATCATGTTCCCCATCAACCTGGCCGCCAACGCCGTGCCCGGCAAGCGCGAACTGCTCCAGACCTGCGCCGCCCACGATGTGGCCCTGGTGGCCATGAAGCCCTATGCCGGGGGCAAGCTGCTGCAAGCCGATCCTCGTGTGGCCTTGGAGAACTATCAGTCGGGCGGCGGCCAGATGGAGCTATCCAAGGAGCGCGCCATCACGCCCATCCAGTGCCTGCACTATGTGCTCTCGCAGGTGGGGGTCTCTACCATCGTGCCGGGCTGCAAGGATATCGCCGAGCTGGATCAGGCCCTGGCCTATTGGGATGCCGACGACGAGGCCAGGGACTATTCGGAGCTGCTGGTGGCCTTTCAGCAGTACCAGGCGGGCGAGTGCGTCTACTGCAACCACTGCCTGCCCTGCCCCGCGTCCATTGATATCGGCCAGGTCAACCGGCTGCTGGATATGGCGACGGCGAGCCTCACACCGGCGGTGCGGGCAGCCTATGCCGCCCTGCCCGCCAGCGGCGCGGATTGCATCCAGTGCGGCGCTTGCGAGGAGCGCTGCCCCTTTGGCGTCGCCGTCATAGACAGGATGGAGCAGGCAGCGGCGCTGTTTGTCTAGCCCCGCTGGTCGGGATGGCGCTCGTCGGCGCAATGGAACCAGAGATTGATAATGGGGTGGGCGGGGTCGCCGATGAGATAGTGCTCCTCGCCCGGCTCGATGACCAAGACGTCGCCAGCCGCCACCGGCTGGCGATGCCCGTTCAGCTCTAGCTCGCCGCGCCCCTGCAAGATCACGAATATCTCGTGGGAATCATGGACGTGGTTGCCCTCGCTGTGGGTGCGCCACCCCACCGGATGAAAGCTGAGCCCGCCATGATGGATATAGCGCCCAGGCGCGACGGCCTCGGCCACATGCTCGGCCCCCACAGGCCCCAGGTCAGAGATCCGGTATCGTCGCATCGCAAACCTCCTCAGGGAATGAACGTGGGCGATTCTCGCGCCAGGGCAAGCACATGGCGCTTGCCACTGCCGGTTCCGCCCTTATAATACGGCGCACCATCTCGAATGCAAGGGGGCTGCCTTGGCGATCTTGATCCTCGCCACGCTGCTATCGGCCGGGTTTGGCCTCGTGATGCGCGCCGCCCAACTCAAGGGCTGCAATATCTGGGCCGTGGGACTGGTCAACTATGCCGTTGGGGCGCTGTTCCACGGCGCGCGGGCGCTGGCCGAGGGCGGCGGCCCCGCCTCTAGCCCGGTTCTGCTCTTTGGGCTGGCCATCGGCGTGGTGTACGCCATAGATTTCGGCCTCTATGCCCCCCTCTTGCGCATGCGGGGCGTTTCCATCACCCTGGCCATGGCGCGCATCAGCATCATCGTCCCGTTGCTGGCCTCGATCCTGCTCTGGCGCGAGAGGCTGACCGCCTGGGGCGCCGCCGGCGCGCTGCTGGCCCTGGCGGCGCTGCCGCTGCTGGTGCTCAAGCCGCGCGCCGCTCAGGCCCTCAGCCGGCCGGCGCTGCTCTATGGCGTGGCCCTGTTTGCGGGCACCGGCGCCGAGCGCACGCTGATGAAGGCGTTCCAGACCCAGCCGGCCGCCGGCCGCGACGCCCTGATGCTGGCGATCCTGTTCGCCGCCGCCTGCCTGGTGATGCTCGGCAGTTGGCTGCGCAACGACCGCAGCCTCTCGCGCAAGGATGTGGGCTGGGGCATCGCCCTGGGCCTGACCAACGCCCTGGCCAACCTGGCCTTTCTGGGCAGCCTGCGCCTGCTGCCGGGCATCCTGGTCTTTCCGTTCATGGCCTCCATCAGCCTGGTGTTTGCGGGGCTGTTCGCCCGCGTGGCCTGGCGCGAGCGCATCTCCCGGCGCGAATCGCTGGGCATGGGGCTGGCCCTGGTGGCTGTCACCCTGGCGAACCTGGGCTAGCGCATGGCGGTCTCTTGCTGAGGGCGCCGCGCCAAGGTGATCTGTTCAGACAAGGGGGTGAAGGATGGTCTATCGCGCGTTTGCTTTCGATGTTGATGGCACCCTGCTGGATTCCCAGGCGCGCCTGCGCCCCCGGGTGCTGGCGGCGCTAGAGGCGTTGCGCCAGACCGGCGCCCTGTTGCTGGTGGCCACAGCGGTCCCCCAGCGCTTTGCCCGCGCCAAACTGGCCGAGGCGCCCTTTCTCTGCGAGCGCGGTGTGTTCCTGGGTGGCGCCCATGTGGTGGATGATGCCGGCGGCTTTTGCCGCCAGGTGCAGATGGATGCCGCCGCTGCCCAGGGCCTCATCGAGGGGCTGGCCGCCGCCGACCCGGCGCTGCAGATCCTGGTGCAGACCGGGCCAGACCACCACGCCCTGCGGCTGCCCATGCCCGGCGATGTGCTGGCAAGCTGGGGCTATCCCCCCGAAGCGCTGATCCCCTTTGAGGAGACCCTGGGCGCCCCCTGCGCCAAGATCGTCGCCTGGCACGAAAGCCTCGACCTGCACCCCCTCTGCAAAGAGCTGCAAGGGCGGCTGGAGGGCCGCGCCAGGCTGTTCCCCTCGGAGAACGGCCACTGGCTGCAAGCCACGGCCTGGGAGGCAGACAAGGGGCGCGGGCTGCTCGCCCTGCTGGAACACCTGGGCATCTTCCCCGCCGAGACGGTGGCCTTGGGCGACGAGCTGCCCGACGTGGATATGTTCCGGGTGGTGGGCGTATCGGTGGCGATGGGCAATGCCCCCGCCGCCGTGCAGGCCGAGGCCACCTGGGTGACGGCATCCTGCGATGAGGACGGCGTCGCCCTGGCCATCGAGCGCCTGATGGGGCAGTAACGCCCGCGCAGGCTCCGCCGGATGGGCGCTCTGCGGGCCATCCCCCCTTTCGGCTCGCCGCGCTATTTGTTGAGTAAATCACTTGACTTTGTGTCCACGGGGGCGTATAATGGATGCGCGGGGACATGCCCGCCATCTCTATACACCTATCAAGGCACATCCGAGGAGCTTGTGATGGCAATAGCACATAGGATCACGCCCTGCCTGTGGTTCGACACCCAGGCGGAAGAGGCCGCCGAGTTCTACATCTCGATCTTTCCCAACTCCAGGATCACCCGGATCATGCGCTATGGCAAAGAAGGTTACGAGATCCACGGCAAGCCGGCCGGCAGCGTCTTGACCGTTGATTTCGAGCTCGATGGTCAGCCCTTTATCGCGTTCAACGGCGGGCCACAGTTCCCGTTCACCGAGGCCATCTCGCTTTCCATCACCTGCGCAGACCAGCGCGAGGTGGACCACTACTGGGAGCGGCTTACCGACGGCGGCGAGGAGAGCGCGTGCGGCTGGCTAAAGGACCGGTATGGCGTCTCCTGGCAAGTGGTCCCGGACGCCCTCAACCGGTTGCTGGCCGATCCGGATCTGGAAAAGACAGAGCGGGTAATGCACGCGCTGTTGCAGATGGCCAAGCTGGATATCGCCGCGCTCGAACGGGCCTACGCGGGCGCCTGATCCCGGCTCCTGACGACACAACCCAGGCCCTTTGTCTCCCTGGCATAGGGCTCCTGTGCGGGTCTTTGGCGTCCTGGCCAGGCCCGGTTATAATATCCTTCCGCTAGGCTCAGCGTTCCGGCCGCTTTGGGGGGAGGGTAGTGTGGCGTCAATAGAGGATCTCAAGCGCCAGGCAGGGGTTCTGGCCGTCGAAGCGATCCGGTCCGGCATGGTCGTTGGGCTGGGCAGCGGCTCCACGGCGCGCTATGCTACGCTGCGCCTGGCCGAAAAGCTGCGCGGGGGCGCCCTGCGCGATATCATCGCCATCCCCACCTCGGTAGAGACGGCCACTCTGGCCCAGCAAGAGGGCATCCCTCTTACCTCCCTGGAGGCCCACGGCGAGATAGATATCACCATTGACGGGGCCGATGAAGTGGACCCCGGACTGAACGTGATCAAGGGGCTGGGCGGGTTCCTGCTGCGAGAAAAGATCGTAGCCCATGCCACCCGGTTCGAGATCATTGTGGTGGACGATTCCAAGCTGGTCGAGCGCCTGGGCACCAAGAGCCCCGTGCCCGTCGAGGTGATCCGTTTTGGCTGGCGCAACACCCAGCGCGCCCTAGAGGCCACGGGAGCCAAGGCCGTCCTGCGCCAGGTATCCGGCGCGCCCTATATTACCGATGAGGGCAACCATATCCTGGATTGTCGCTATCCGGGCATCGCCTCTCCGCGCGAACTCGCCGCGCAGATCAATGCCATCCCCGGCGTGGTAGAGAACGGCCTCTTTTTGGGGATGGTCCAGCGCGTGGTGATCGCGTCGGCAGCGGGCGTTCGCACCATCGAGCGCTGACCATGGCCGGCGAAAGTATCCTGATCGTTGACGACGCGCCCGAGATCCGACGGCTCTTGCAGCGCTTTTTGGTGCGCGAGGGCTATACGGTCAGCCTCGCCCAAGATGGCGAGACCGCCCTCAAACTACTGGAGACCACGCCCTTTCATGTCGCGGTCGTGGATCTGGTCATGCCTGGGATAGGCGGCGTGCAAGTGCTGCGCCAGATCCGCGAGCGGTACCCCCTCACCGATGTCATCATCCTCACCGGCTATGGCGAGCTAGAGACGGCTGCTACCACCCTGAGCCTCGGCGCCTATTACTATTTCCAAAAAGAGTCGTTCAACCTGAATCTGGTCCCGCTGGTCATCGGGCGTATGCTCGAACGGCAACGCCTGGCCCGCGAGAACGATCAACTGATCGGCGAGCTGCGCCAGGCGAACCGCGAGTTGGAGCAGGGGCGGCGACGACAGCTTCGCTCCTTTGCGCATATTGGCCGGGCGCTAGAGGGCGAGCTCGGAATCGCCGACATGAGCCTGGTGCTGGGCCAGGCCATCGCCAGTGTGGTGGATTGCGATGCGACCGGCGTGCTGGTGATCGCCCCTGAGCTCACCGAGCAGCCTTTGGCGGCACTGGTTGGCCAACGTGCGCTGGGCCCCGAGGCCTCGCGCGCCCTGGTTGCGGCTCTCGTGGCGGCGTCGGGCGTCTCGCTGGAGAACGAGCCCCAGGTTGTGGCGACGCAGATGCAAGAGGGCGCCGATGAGCCTGAGGACCAGGAGTGGGTCTCCTGGGAGACAGAGGAGCTGATCGCTCGGAATGTTCTATTGGGCTTGACCCTGGTCGCTCGCCGGCGCCAAGAGCCCTTTTCGCAGGATGACTTGAATGTGCTGCACATCCTTAGCTCTCAGGGGGGCATTGCCCTGGAGAATACCTATCTCTTTGCGCGCATGCGCGACCTGGCCACCCGCGATAGCCTCACCGGTCTGTACAACCACAGGCACTTTTACGAGTTGCTGGAGGCTGAGCTATCGCGCGCCGAGCGGCAAGGGCGTAGTGTAGGCGTGATCATGCTGGATATGGACAAAGACCCCGAGCACAGCCTCAAGGCCGTGAACGACCGCCTTGGCCACCAGGCGGGCGATGCGCTGCTGCGCGAGATCGCCGCGCGGCTGCGGGCCACGGTGCGCCGCGCCGATGCCGTGGCCCGCTATGGCGGCGACGAGTTTATCGTGCTGGCCCCCGAGAGCGGGCCGGTGCAAACCTCGGCGCTGGCAGACCGCCTGTGGCGGTGCATCCGCGAGGAACCCTTTGTCATCTTGGGCAACCAGGTCCACCTGACCGCCAGCCTGGGTGTGGCGGCGTCCTCTCCTGGCCAGGGCTACACCCCCGACATGCTGGTCCAACTGGCCGACCGCGCCTGCTATCAGGCCAAAGGCCGTGGCCGCGACCAGGTGTGCGTGCTCGCCCAGGATACCCTGTGGCAGCCCCATCAGGAGCATGACGCCGGCGCGTAGCGTTGCGACGCGCGTCCTGCCCGCTTGGCCTGAATGGCGGAACCCCCTTCGTTTGACCCAACCACCGATCGGGGGCACAATCACGTCACATCGTCCGTTACCCGTTGGTGGGCCTTCCGTTGGTCTCCGCCCAGGTTAGGATAAAGCCTGATACGTCAGGGAAAGAGGCACACGATGGAAGACTTGGTAAGATTGTGGGAGATCCCCGAGACGAGCGAGAACTATATGATTGCAGGCTGGGAGCAGTGGGCCGATGCCGGCGAGATCTCGTCCGGCCTGCCCAGCTATTTGATCGAGCTTGTCGGCGCCGAGCGCATCGGCAAGATCCGGCCCGATGGCTTTTACTTTTTCCAGGTGCCCGGCACCCACCACCTGCTGCGGCCTCAGATCAAGCTATCCCAGGGCCATCGTGAGAGCATGTCCAGCCACGATAACGATCTGTACCATGCCACCGTCAATGGCAAAGGGTTGTCGCTCTTTATTGGCGAAGAGCCGCATCAGAACGAGGAGCGCTATGCCGAGGCGTTCCTGGATATGGTCGAGGCGGTGAATGCCAAGCGGGTGATCATCGTGGGGGGCGTCTATGGCGCCATGCCCTATGACAAGGACCGCGAGGTGTCGTGCGTGTATAGCCTGCCGCGCATGAAGCCCGAGCTGGATCAGTATGCCGTGCGCTATTCCAATTACGAGGGCGGCTCGACCATCGGCAGCTATCTGGCGCACCATGCCGAGTTTCGCGGCATCGAGATGGTCGTGTTCCACGGCTTTGCCCCGGCCTACGAGTTCTCGCAGATGGGGCTGACGGTGCAGGCCATGCGCGTCGAGGAGGATTGGAAGGCCTGGTTGGATATCATGCGGCGCGTGGATTATATGCTGGGCCTGGGCCTCGATCTCTCGGACCTGGAGGAGCGCAGCAGCAGCCTGATCTCCGCCTGGCGCGACAAGATTGACGAGCTGGAGCAGAAACACCCCGATCTGCACATCAAAGAGTACATCGAGTCCGTTGGACACGACTTTGTGGAACGGTCGTTCATTCCGCTGGATTCTGCCTGGGATGTACTGGGGGATATGTTGGGCGAGGAGGATCAGGACTAGCGCCAGGGCGGCTGGACGCGCCAGCCCTCCGCGCCGGGCATGGCCCAGCGCAGGCGCCTCCAGACACGCCATAGGAGCACGCTAACCAGAACCAGTCCGGCGGCCAGGCCCAGCAGCGAGCCGAGAGGAAAGGGCTGGCCCTCGCCTGCCAGCACCTCAAAGGCGTCTACCACCACCTCGTGGCCCAGGCTGTCCGGATCGGCATCGGAGGCCGCGATCAGGCGCAAGGTATGTTCACCGGGGCCGGCGTTCCGCACCAGCGGGATGCGGGCCCCGGTCTGCGTCTCTGGGGTATACAGGCTTACATAGCTGGCGCCCTGGGCATCGGTCGTCAGGCCGCCCACCGCCTGCCCGTCCAGCGAAACGAGCAAGCGCCCCCCCTGCGGGCCGGTCTGCGTCAACAGGGCCACGGCCTGCCCGCGAAAGGTGAGCGTCACGCTATCTCCCGGCTGGCCGGCGCGCAGCCAGGCCCCGCCCTCGGCATCGGCCACGATCTCCTGTTGCCATTGCCCATAGGTTTGGACGGCCGGGCTGGTCTGTTGGTAAAGGCCCGGCCCTGCGACGCCCTGGGCCTGGACCACATCCTGCACGGCAAAATAGACCTGGCGCGGGGTGAAATCGGTATCCACCATGCGGAAATAGTACTCGGCCTGATCGGGCGTCAGGTTGCCCACCTGCCGAAAATACCAGATCATGAACACGCCCGCCCAGGGCCACTCTTCGCGGGCCATGCGGATGCCCTCGATGGTGTACTCTGCCTGTTCTCGCTCGCTCACCCGCCCCCAGATGAGCTTGTCCGGCGCCATGCCCTCCGGGGCCGCGTTCCAGCCGTACTCGTTGAACCAGACGGCCTTGTTCCCATCGCCATAACGCTCCATGATCTCGCGGTGCAGCAGCACCCGCTGAAAGTTGAGCACCTGGGGGTCTGGGGGGCTATCGGGCGGCAGGTCCAGCCCAAAGGCGTTGGCGGAATAGATGTCGTAACAATCGGCCAAGCCGGCCTCGTACATGGCCGAGAGATAGTCCAGGTCGTTCATCGAGCGCCACCTGCCCGGCTCGGGATGCGGCTCGCCCAGGGTGATGGCCAGGGGCGCGCTCAGGACATAGATATTCGGGTCGGCCTCCTTGGCGCGGCGATAGGCCACCCGCAGCAGCTCCACATAGGCGGCGGGGTCCACCGGCCGGTTGCCCCACTCGGGAAAGATATTGGGCTCGTTCCAGATCTGGATGTAGCGGATGCGCCCCTTGTAGCGCGAGACAAAGGCATAGACGAAATCGCCATAGTCCTCGAAATTGTCCGGGGGGCTCTGCCGGTAGCTATTGTCCTGGCGCGTCCAATCGGGCGGGCGATCCAGCCGGGCCACGATCTGCAGCCCATAGCGCTCGCACGCCTCGACGATGCGATCCCACTTGGCCCAGCTATCCTCTTTGGTCTGCGGGTCCAGGAACTCGCCCTTGCGTTGGGGCTCGATCTGCTCCCAGGGGAACTGCTGCTTGACCCAGCCGATGCCCGCATCGGCGGCCATGTGCAGCGTGCGGTCAATCTTCCAGGGCTCCACCTCGCGCCCCAGGAAAAAGTTGGCCCCATAGGGGTTGAGATCGGTATTGGGGATATTGCGCTCCTGATAGCCCTGTTGCGCCTCGCGGGCGTCGGCCCAGACCCGCCACACGAGATTGCCCAGCAAGACCAGCAGGGCAATCAGGGCGAGCATCAAGAGGGCTGCAGCCAGCCGCCAGACGCGGTGGGAGCCCCGCCGGAAAAGAGCCATCCCAATACACCTCGGGTATCTTGGCTTACAGGACGGTGGGCGGCATTATAGGCCGTGGGCTGCGCCTTTGTCAATCGGTGGGCCGGGCCTATAATGGTCGTACACCAGAGCGATTGCATGTACGGGCTTTCTGGAGTGAAAACGCACGGCGCGGCTTTCAGGGCCCTCACCCCCACGGGCGTCATGCGCAACGAACGCATCCACGCCCCCTCTCCCACAGCGCTGTGGGAGAGGGGGAAGCGAAACTCGCCCTGGGGCGGGTTTCGTGGGGGTGAGGGCGTTGCGGCGGCGGCTTTCTCGTCGAGCGCTCGGCCATCAGGGCCAGTGAGTCCGCCCTGGGTCCTACACCGCTTCCCGAATCGGACGGCAAGGTAACGCATCAAATGAAGATCATCACCAGCCACGAGCGGGCCGACATGGATGCGCTCGCCTCCCTATACGCGGCGAGCCTGCTCTTTGTCGAGTATACGCCGGTTCTTCCCCAAAACCTGAACCGCAACCTGCGGGATTTTATCGCGCTCTACAAGGATCAGCTCCCCTTTGTGGAGCGGCGCGACCTGCCCCGCGAGCGCATCAGCGACGTGCTCCTGGTGGATACCCAGGCCATCGCCCCCATGCGCGGCATGGACGAGCAGACGCGCATCCATGTGATTGACCACCACGCCCCCGACCCGCGCCTCTCCCCAGAGGTGCATTTCGAGGGCGACCAGATCGGCGCCACCACCACCCTCCTGATCGAGCGGCTCCAGGATGGCCAGCTCGGCCTGAGCACCATCGGCGCTTCGCTGATGCTGATGGGCATCTATGAGGATACCGGCTCCCTCTCCTATCTGACCACCACCCCCCGCGATGCGGCGGCGGCGGCCTGGCTGTTGGCCCACGGGGCCGATCTGGCCATTGTGAACGACTTTTTGCGACGCCCCCTGACCGAGCTGCAGCGCCAGGCCCTGGCCGCGCTGATGGCCGCCAGCGAGATCCACACCATCCGGGATCGCACCGTGTGCATCGCCGCCGTGCGGCTGGAGCGCTATGTGGACGAGCTCTCTTCGCTGATCCACGAGCTGATGGACGTGTTCGAGACGGACGCCTGCATCCTGCTGGCGCAGCATGAGGAGAGCGTCCAGATCATCGCCCGCAGCTCCACCGACGCCCTGGACGTGGCCGAGCTGATCCGGCCCTTGGGGGGCGGCGGGCATAGCAAGGCCGCCGCAGGCCGCACCGAGGAGCTAGAGCTGGAGGAGGTCTCGCGGCGCTTGCTGGAAGGGCTGCGCGCCCACATCAAGCCCCCCACCCGCGTGCGGGCCATCATGTCCACCAACGTGCATACCCTGGGGCTCGATATGACTGTGGAGCACGCCGCCCAGCTCATGCGCCGCTATGGCCACGAGGGGTTCCCTGTGGTGGAGGACGAGCGCCTGATCGGCATCCTCACCCGCAGCGATGTGGATCGCGCCCTGCACCACGGGCGCGGCGATACCTCGATCCGCAGCATCCTCTATACCGGGCCGGTGCACGTCTCGCCCGATGCGCCGGTGGACCAGGTGCAAGAGGTGATGCTGGAATACGGCCTGGGCCAGGTGCCGGTGGTGGAGCAGGGGCGTTTCATCGGCATTGTCACCCGCACCGATCTGATCAAGCTCTACGGCCCGGCCACCGGCGAAACCCGCGCCCAAGAGCTCCGCGAAAAGATGGATCGCGCCCTGCCCGATGGGTTGCGAGACCTGCTGATGCTGGCCCGCGATGCCGCCAATGATCTGGGCTATTCCCTCTATATCGTGGGGGGCTTTGTGCGCGACCTGCTGCTGGATGCGCCCACCCTCGATCTCGACCTGGTGGTAGAGGGGGATGCCATTCGCATGGCGCGCCGCTTGGCCGAGCAGGTAGATGGCTATGTCCGCAGCCACGCCCGCTTTGGCACGGCCAAGGTGATCCTGCAAGGGGAGCGCGCCGAGGGGGTGCCTCCGGCGCTGGATTTCGTCACGGCGCGCACCGAGTTCTACGAGAGCCCCACCCTGCTGCCCCAGGTGGAGCGCAGCTCGATCAAGCAGGACCTCTATCGGCGCGATTTCACCATCAACACCATGGCCGTCTGCCTGGATCGCGGGCGCTATGGCGAGCTGCTGGACTATTATGGCGGCCTGCGCGACTTGCAGGAGATGTGCATCCGCGTGCTGCACAACCTGAGCTTTGTCGAGGATCCCACCCGCATCCTGCGGGCGGTGCGCTTTGAGCAGCGGCTGGGCTTTGGCATGGAGGCGCGCACCGCCGAGCTGATTCAAGACGCCATCGAGCTGCTAGGGCACGTGACGGGCGAGCGCCTGCGCAACGAGCTCTTTCTGATGCTCAGGGAGGCCGCGCCGGAAAAGGGGCTCTTGCGGCTGGACCAACTGGGCGCGCTGGGGCAGATCCACCCCTCGTTGCGCTTTAATGGCGAGGCGGCGCAACGCTTTGCGCGGCTGCGCGCCCACCTGCGCGAGCTGGCCTCTAACGGTTGGGAGGGCAAGCCCGACGGCCAGAACGGCGTGCCCGAGCTGCATCAGTGTTACCTGGCTCTGCTGGCCAGCCAGATGGCGCCCGACGAGCTGGATTCCTTTGTGCGCCGCTTGCGGCTGACCAGCGACGATGCCCGCTTTTTGGGCCAGATCGCCGGCCTGCGCGAGGTGCGCAGCCAGCTCGAAGCCACCGCCATGCTGCCCAGCACGATCTATCGCATGCTGGCGCCCTTTTCGCCCGAGTCGCGCTTTGTCCTCTCGGTGCTGGCCGATTCCGCCCGGCTGCGCGCCCGGCTGGCGCTCTATGAGAAAAAGCTGGCCCACGTGGCCCCCAGCCTGGATGGCAACGACCTCAAGGCGCTGGGCGTCCCGCCGGGGCCGGTCTATCGGGTGATCCTGGAGCGTATCCGCGATGCCCTGCTGGATGGGGAGATCGCCACGCCGGAAGAAGAGCTGGCGCTGGCGCACCGGCTGGTGGGCGCCCTGCGCATCTGAGCGGCTAAAAGATGCGCGTGATCTCGTCTACATCAAAGCGCGGCAGCGGACGCGCGCCCGTGGCCTCGCAGAGCAGGATGCCCTCCTCCGGCGGCGTCAGATCGGCGATGTGGGCGCAGGCGATCTCGGCGCCGGCATAGCGCGCGATCAAGGCATCGGCCTGCTCCGGCGCCACGGCCACCAGCAGCGCCCCTGAGGCGATCACCCCCAGCGGGTCCAACCCCAGGGCGCGACAGAGCTGCGCCCCTTCCGGCAACACCGGCACCCGCTCGGCCCACAGGCGCAGGCCCGCGTCGCACGCAAAGGCCATCTCATGCAGCGCCGTCGCCAGCCCGCCCTCGGTGGGGTCGTGCATGGCGTGCACGCCCGGGTGCCCGGCGGCCAGATAGGCCGCCTCCACCACGCTGATACCGGGATCGTACAAATAGTTGCGGGCGCGCTCCAACAGCGCGGGCTCGATGCCCCGCGCCAGCAGGTCCTCATAGCGCTCGCGCGCCATGATGGCCGTCCCTTCGATGGGGATGCCCTTGACCAGTAGTATCCGGTCGCCCACACGGGCGCCCGCCGTGGTCAGCAACTGGTCGTGGGCCACCTCGCCGATCAGGACGCCCACCACCAGGGGCCGATCCAGCCCCCAGGCCACCTCGGTGTGCCCGCCCACCAGGACAATGCCCAGGCCCTCGCACGCCTCGTGCAACTGGCTGAAAATGCCCTCCACCAAGGCGGGCGTGGTCTTGTTCTCGGGCAAGAGCACGGTATTGAGCATCCACAAGGGGCGCGCGCCGCTGGTGACGATATCGTTGGCGTTCACGTGCACGGCGTACCAGCCGATCTGGTCGGTGGCAAAGGTGATGGGGTCGGTCTTGACCACCATGTAGCGGTCGCCCATGTCAATTACGGCCACATCCTCGCCCACGCGAGGCCCCGTCACCAGGCGCGCATCGGTGCGCGTATAGCGGGCCAAGAGCGCCCCCAGGAACTCGAGAGGCAACTTGCCCGCCGGAAAGACCCGTTCATCATTCGTCACCTGAACACCCCCAAACCAGCTTGTGGAACAAGAGAGGATCGCTCATCCGGAGAAAAAACTACGGCGCAACAGGCTCCAACACCACCTTGGCCGCGCCGCGCTCCTCCACCGCCTCTAGCGCGGCGGTGGCCTCCTCCAGCGGGAACCGGTGGGTGACCAGGCGGGCAAACGCCTCCGGATGCTGCCGCACCAGGCTGATGGCCTGTAGGGTATGGCGCACATCGCTGACCCACACGCCCTGCACGCGCACATTCTTGCGCACGAGCTGCTCAAAAGGCGCCAGAGACATGGCGCCTACGGGCGTCCCAAAGCCGACCAGGGCCAGGCTCCCGCCGTGGCGCACCAGGTCGAGCCCCTCATGGGCCGCCGCCACGCTGCCCGAGGCCTCCACCACCAGGTCGGCGCCACGGCCCTGGGTCAGATCGAGAATGGCGGCGCGGCGTTCCGGCGCAGAGCTGGCGCGCCGATCCAGCGTGTGGGTGGCGCCCAGGTGCGCGCAGAGCTGCAGGCGCTCGGGGGTGCCCCCGATGACAATGATCCGCTCGGCGCCATTGGCCCGCGCCAGCGCCGCAGCAAAGGCCCCCAACGGGCCCGGCCCCAGGATCACGACGGTATCGCCAATGCGAACGGGCGTCAGATCAAAGGCATGGGCCGCCGTGGCCCCCGAGCAGCAGGCCGCAACGAAGCGGGCCGGATCATCCCCCTGGCGCAGGGGGATCAGATGGGTGCGCGCATCCAGGACGATGTGGGTGGCATAGCAGCCGTTCAGATAGGGGGGCTCCTGGGCCGAACGGTAGATGCCATAGACCCAGCGCCGGCTACAGAGCGACGGCTCGCCCAATACAGCGCAGGCGTGGCACACGCCGCAGGTGACCCCGCGCTCCCAGGTGATCAGATCGCCTGGGCCAACCTCCTGGCCATAGATGTCGCGGCGCGCGCCGCGCGTCTCGACCACGCGACCGACCCCTTCATGCCCAAGGATGATGGGCAAGGGGGTACGTGGGTCCTGTCCGCGCCACATGTGTACATCCGAGCCGCACACGCCGGCGGCGGCGATCTCGACCAACACCTGGCCCTCGGCCAGCGGCGGGATCTCGATCTCGCGCAGGGCCAGTGGGGCATCAAAGCGCTCAAGGATGGCAGCCACAGCTTGCATCGGGACATCTCCAGGGTGGTAAGGTTGGCGAGCCGTCTCGCTGCGAGGCGAGCTAGTCGCGGTTGAGGAAGAGGGCCATCCAGGCTTTCCAATTGGGATTGCCAAACAGAGGGCCAGAGAGCCCATCCTCGGCCAAGTCGAGCGCAGGCGTACTAAAGGCGGGTCGAGTGGGCGCCAATGCCGCTGCTTCCGCCTGGGCGGGCGCAGCCGCATCAGAGGGCATTACACGCACGACGAGCACATCCGGCGGCACGCGCCCGGTTTCCTTGAGGGCCTGGTCAATCCAGGCTTTGGATTCGCGCCGTTGCAGCTCCAGTTCGAGCGATTCGCGTTGGCGTTCCATCGCCGCGATCTCTTGCTCCATGTCGCTGAGCCACATCCTGAGCCGATAGGTCTCGACGGCCTTGGAAGCGAACGCCCCGACAAAGAACACGATCAAGACGAGGGCCAACATGCCCACAACCTGGGTTACGGTGATCGGTTTGGAAATGCGTGGTTCCGCCATATTTCACCTCAGCGCAACGCCATGATACGCGCCCGGCCCAGGCCCGTCAACCGGCGCCGCAAAGCCAGGCGTCAAACGCCTTGTCTTATCGTAACGAACGACTTATAATGGGTTTATAGTCGCTTTACGATCAATAGGCCAAGGGCGTTGGCGCTTTACTCTTGCGTGATAATGGAGCGCGCCGTGACTGGCCAGATCATTCGGAGACGTGCTGGGGGAGACAATGAGCGAGCTCATTCTTGTCGTAGATGATGATCACGCCGTGGCTGAGGCCATCGAGAGGAGCCTGCGCCGCAGCGGGTTTGAGGTATCCGTCGCCCACCGGGGAGCGGATGCCCTGGCCATCGCCCGGCAACAACGCCCGGATTTGGTGATCCTCGATATCATGATGCCGGGTATGGACGGCATCGAGGTGGGCAAGGCGATGCGCCAGATCCCAGAGCTTGCGCAACTTCCCATCCTGTTCCTTACGGGCAAGCAAGAGATCGGCGACAAAGTCGCGGCGTACCAGCAAGCCCAGGCCGATGATTACTTGACCAAGCCCTTTGACGTGCTCGAGCTTGATTTGCGCATCAAGGCGCTGCTGCGCCGCACGCGCGGCCGCATTCCCCCAGATACAGATAGCCGCCTTCAGGTGGGAGATCTCACCCTGGATCTCAAGAGCTACGAGATCAGCACGCCTGCGCGAACTGTGCTGCTCACGCCGGTCGAGTTCGAGTTGATGCACTTTTTGATGTCGAACGTTGAGCAGGTCTTTTCGGCAGACCAGCTCCTGCAAAAGGTGTGGGGCTACCCCGCCGGCACCGGCATGCCCGACTTGGTGCGCGTGCACGTCAAGAACGTGCGCGACAAGATCGAGCCCAACCCGCGCGAGCCGATCTATTTGCGCAACATCCTGCGCCGGGGCTATATGGTCTCTGTACGATAGGGCGCTGCTCGATGGGCGCAAGGCGGACGCCGCCATGCCCTACGCCAGCAAGACGAAACCCCCTTCCGAAGAAGGGGGTTTCGTCTTGGGTGTGTCCTAGCAATCACTCGGAGGTGATGCCAGGACACAACTAGTACTGCTAGAATCCATCTGCACATCACCTCCTTATTTTAGAGTGCAATTTTGGGTGAAGAACTGTGTTCCTCACTGGCCCCATCATACCCGAAAGCCTCCGGGCTGTCAACCGGGCGCAACGCGCTTGTTTACAAACCAGATCCGCCCTGGTACAATGGCCTCGCTCGCCGATTGATCTCTCTGTGCTACAGCACCCTGGCGTGGTGCACCTTTTGCCTGAGGAGCCGAGCGTGCAGTTTCGATCGAGGGTCGCCGATTTCTCGCTCTTGGTTGTCGCCCTGCTCAGCCCCATCCTCTATCTGTGGGGCATTCTGACCGACGGACGGGCCATTCTGTACTATGATTTCGCCCGTCTGGGCGTCATCTATCTGGCGCTGGCCATTGGCGCGGCGGCGGCCACCTATCTGTTCTTTCGCCGTGGCATGGTCATCGTGCGCCTGGCCGCCGGGATAGCCCTGTTGGCCAACCTCGGCAGCATCGCCTATGCCGAACTCCTCTGGCGGCCCGATATGCAACGCGCCTTTGCCGAGGTCGAGCGGCGCACCTTTGACCAGGATCAAACGGGCATCCTGATCGCCGCCGCCGACCATTCACCCCAGGCGATGGAGGAGGCGCGCGCCATCGAGGAAACGATCCAGGCCATCGTTTCCGGGGTCGGGCTGGATCAGCGCATCATCGTGCGGCCCACCTATCCCATCGCCTCTGAAACCCAGGCGCGCTATGTGGGCCGTGACCTGGGAGCCAGCCTGGTGATCTGGAAGACCTCTGCGCCGGTGCGCGATCGCTATACAGAAACCTATCACATCACCGTATTGGGCGCCAGCCCCAGGGGCATTGCGGTGGATGGCATCTCGCTATTGTTGGCAGGCGTGCTGCAAGAGACCTTGAGCGCGCCGATGACGCGCTGGCAGAGCGCCCCGGCCGATATGCGCCTGGCCAACGAGGTGATCGTGCCCGTGGCCACCGGCCTGGCGTTCATGGCCGAGAACGAGCTCTTGTTGGCAGGCGGCCAGTTCGAAAAGGCGTCCCTCTATCCCGATCTGCCCGCCCGCGCCAGGGTGGCCCTACACAACTATCTGGGGGCCACCTTGCTGCTCTATGGTCGCCCCGACCTGGCGCCCGAGCCTTTTGAGCGCTCGCTGGCAGTCGAGCCCAACGCGGCAGCCTGGGTGGGCCTGGGCAGCGTGGCCGCCGCCCAACACCGATGGGACGAGGCTGCCGCTGCTTTTAGCCGCGCCGTGACCCTGGACCCTTACGACGCCAGCGCCTACTGCGGGCTTGGCTATGTCCACGCGCGCAAACGCGATATCCACAGCGCCTACCTGGCCTATCAGCAGGCCATCGCCCTGGAGCCTACCTCCAGTGTGCCGTTCGTTTTTATGGGGCTGTTGTACGAACTCCGCGCCGATCTTACGGCGGCGCAGCAAGCCTACCAGGAGGCGGCCACCCGCGCATACCCCGACAAGGGGCTGTATGCAGCGATCACGGGCCGCGCAGAAGAGATCCGCCGCAATCCGCCCACCCCTGTGCCCACCGCCACGCCCAAGCCGATCCCGAGCCCCACGCCGATCCCGACCTCGGCCCTGCATACCGTTGAGCGGGGGAACACACTCCAGGCCATTGCGAACAAGTATGGCGTGTCCATCAATGAGCTCATCGAGATCAACGGGATCGAGGATCCCAACGAGCTGTATATCGGCCAGGTCTTGTTGATCCCGCCGCTGCCTGATTAGAGGCGCTGGATGATTCCTGTGCGGGGGGTATGACAATGATGTGCATCCGGTTGCCGATACAATGAACAGGTGTGGGCCCGTATGCCACTAGCTGCCGAGCGAATCGCGATGCGCGAGCCGCAGCTCTTGCGCGGCATGGCCGCCCCGCCTCGGCCCCTGCGATGGGCGTTGTGGGCCTGCCTATGCCTGGCCCTCCTGGCGCCGCTGGCCGTCCGCGCCGACGCTCCCGCCGCGACCGAGGCGACGTTCTCCATCGCAGGCCCGCTGCTATCAGGCCGCTCTCCCCTGGTTGCGCTGGACGCCTGGGGGGCGCCCCAGTTCCTTTGGCCCGAGCCAGCCCCCGGGGGCGCATCTGCACGCCTGATGTGGGCCTCGCTGCCAGAGGCCCAGCCCCTGACGGTTACGGAGGCCCTGCCTCTGGAGCGCATCTCGGGGCTATCCCCTCAGCATCCGGGCTACGCCTTGGCGGCCGATCGCTCCCCGTGGGCAGCCTGGGCGCACCTGGCCGACGATGCGCGCATGGTGCAGGCCGCCTCGCCTGAGGGCGTTGCGGGCGCCCGGTGGCGCGTGCCGTCGGATGCCTCTCTCTGGACCTTTGCCCTGGACCAACAGGGCGGCCTCGCCGGCGCGTGGTTGGGCCCAGAGGGGCTATCCATCTACCACACCGGCCAGGGCATCACCATCTCGCTGCCCCTGGATCCCGCTCTGACGGTGGATCGCCTGCAGCTCGCCCTCGACGAGCAGGGCCAGGGCTATGTCGCCTGGTCGGCGCGAGAGGGCGATGCAGCCCAGAGCGGCGTCTGGTATGCGCCGCTGGCCTCCGGCGCAACCCCCATTCCGGCAGCCACGGAGGGGTTGTTGGCCGACATGGCCCTCGGCCCCGATGGCGCCCTGCACCTGGCCTGGTTCGCCCCAGAAGGGCTCTATTATGCCAACAACCAGACGCGCGATGGCCGTAGGCTCGTGGAGCCTGGGCTTTCGGCGGCCACGCCCGTTGCCCTGGTTGCCAGCGGCGGATCTACGGCCCACCTGGCCTGGTTGCGCGACGGAGGGCTCTGGTACGCCGCCTCGGCGGAATGGGAGCTATCGCGCACCCTGCTCTACGAACCGGCCGGCGCCCAGGGGCTGGCCCTGGCCGTGGACGACTGGAGCGCGCCGCGCCTGATCTGGGCCGAAAAGGGGGATGCGCCGGATGCGCCGCGCTTGCGCTTGCTGCGCCCGTTCACGCCGACCCCCAACCTCCGGGTGACCTGGCCCCTGGAGGGCCAGGTCGTGACGGGCGACACCGTTGCTCGGGTGGCCGCCAACTGTCCCCCTGCCGATTGGCTACGGATCGAGTTCTATATCCAGCAGGATGGCCCGGCAGACGGGCAGTTCGGCGCCCTGCGCGAGTTGGGCATTGATCGGGATGGCTCGGATGGTTGGCAGATGCCGCTGCCCACCGAGGGGCTGGACCCCAACCGGCGCTACCGCATCATGGCCCTGGGCATCACCCGAGCGCACGGCATGTTGCGCGCCGTGAGCGGCTGGTTTCAGGCCAATTCTGCCGATGAGCTTTGGCTCTGGCCCCACCCCTCGCTCTCTGAGGCCAGCGGTGAGATCACCCTCGCCATCTCGCTGCCGGCTGGCGCCGAACGCCTTACGCGCCTCGACCTGTACCTGGCGAGCAGCCATACCCACATACGCCAAAAGGACGCGCCGGGCGCCGCAGAGCCCGTAACGGCCGATCATTTCATCAGCCTGCCGGTGCAGGGGGCGCCGGATCGTCCCAGCGTACGCCTGAACACCCGCGATCTGCCGGATGGAACCTATCACCTGACGGCCCAGGGATACACCGCCGGCGGAGCGATGATCCCAGGCCGCGCCTCTAGCCCGTTGACCATCAACAACACCCTGGCGCCCACCCTGTCCGAGATCGCCGCCACCCTTTTGGATGCGGTCACGGGAGAGACCGAGCTGACGGCCCGCGCCGAGGATCTCCACAGGCAGCCGGACCGGGTCGGCTTCTACCTGCAAAAGGCGCCCGAGTCGGCCTTTCGCGGCAACGAGCCCGCTATGGCAGACCTGGTTTGGGCCGGAAATGGCGAGCCCAACGACGGCGGCTGGCGCACACGCTTGATCCCGGAACCATCCTGGTACGACCAGAGCTGGATCATCTGGGCCATAGCCTGCGATGCGGGCGAACGCTGCGCCTCGCTGCGCGCCGACCATGCGCGTGTGCTGTGGCCCAGCGAGCGCCCCCCCTTGCTGCTGACCCAGCCCACGGGCGGGGCGGCCCTGCAGGGCACCGAGACGATCCGCTTGGCAGCCGGCCCTGAGGCCGGCCAGGTGCTATCTGCCACCGCCTGGCTGGAGCAACCCGCAGGAGGCTTGCTGCCGCTGGGCGACCTGGCTCGCGAGGGGCCCCAGTGGACCCTGCTATGGGATACCACGCTGCACCGCGACGACGCCTACCGCTTGCTGGTCTGGGCCACACTGGACGATGGCTCGGAGGCTGGCGCGTGGAGCAACCCCCTGACGGTCGCCAACCGCCAGCCCAGATGGCGCTTTGTGGCCCCGGCAACGGCCCAGCGGGTCCAGGGGCTGACGCCCATCACCCTCGCCCCGCTAGAGGGGGCCCCGGCGGTGGCGCGCATTACGCTATACGCGCGAGATGCGCGGGGCGCGCTGGCCCCCTTGGGCGAGGCGCAACCCCACCAGGGCCAGTGGAGCCTGCTGTGGAACAGCCACGAGGCGCTGGATGGCAACCATGTATTGGTGGCGGAACTGGCCGATGAGCAGGGCGCGCTCTCTTTTCTCGAACACGCCGTCGAGGTGCAAAACGCCCGCCCGACCATCGCCCTGCTCCGTGGGCCGGGCGCCGCGCCTGTCAAGGGCTTGGAGCGCACCGTCTGGTATGCCCAACATCCGGCCGGCCAGCCGATGACGGTCACCGTGGAATACAGCCCCGATGACGGCGGCCACTGGCAGCCGCTGGCGCCCGATCTGCCGGCCGGCGTCTCTTTGACCTGGGATAGCGCGTCTGTGCCGGATAGCGATGCGGCCCACCTGCGCATCACCGTCACAGACGGCGTATATGCCCGGCAGGTGACCCACGGGCCGTTCGTCGTCGCCAATGTCAATGATCCGCCCAGCATAACGCTGCTGAGCCCGCGCCCGGGCGAGACGCTGGGTCGCAGCGCCACGATTGCCTGGCAGGCCGCCGACCCGGATGCCCAAGAGGTCCGGGTTGCGTTGTACGTCCGGCTCGGAGAGGCCCCCTGGCAGCTCTTGGCCGAGGGGCTGCCAGGCGTCGGCAGTTACGCCTGGGATACCACAGACCTGGCCCCTGGGCAGGGCTATGCCCTGCGCGCCTTGGCCCGCGACTCGGGCGGCGCAACGGGCGCCGAACTGGCCCAGGGGCTCAGCATCGTGGACAACGATCCCCCCGAGGTGGAGCTGGTTTGGCCCAGCGAACATGTGCGCCTGAACACAGAGGCCGTCATCCTCTGGCGCGCCCGCGATCCCGATGGCGACCCTCTCTTTGTGGACCTGTACTATAGCGATAACGGCGGCCTGACCTGGTTCCCCCTGGCCGAGGATCTGCAGGATGGCGGCTACTATGTCTGGCAGGTCTCCTTTCTGCCGCCCGGCAACTCTTACCGGCTCAAGGTCGTCGCCCGCGATGGGTATTTCGTTTCGCAGGATCAAGGCCACGGGCTCATCGTTCTGGGCGATGACCAGCCCCCCCAGATCGAATTGCTCTCGCCCGTTGCGGGCGCCACGCTGGCGGGCGTTTGGCCGATCCGTTGGTGGACCATTGGCCCCGTGTCTGACGATGTGGAGATAGACATCCTGACCCGCCTCGCCGGCTGGGACACGTGGAGGCCCCTGGCAGAAGGGCTGCGCCACAGCGACACGTATCTGTGGGATACCCGACGCTATTCCAATGGGACCTACGATCTGCTCGTGCGCGCCAGATTGGGGGGCCAACGCGCGCTATCCAGCATCATTGGCTCGCTGCGCGTGCGCAACGAGCCAAAAGAGCCTGTACAGGTCGCGCTGCTCGCGCCATCGGGAGGCGAGTTCTGGACGGGGCTGCGAGAGGTACGCTGGCAATTGCGCGGCGGCGAGGGGCGCACCGTCGAGGCCAGTGTAGAGGTCAGCCCGGATGCGGGCGTCACTTGGCACACCCTGGCAACGGTGGATGCCGCCCAGGGGCGCTACCTGTGGCAGACCGACGGCTGGCCCTCGGGCTCGCGCTACCTGATGCGCATTACAGCTACCGACGGAGAGACGACGTCCGTGGCAACGGCCCCGGGGGCGTTCAGCCTGGCCGGTGCGCGTGGCTCTCCGCCGCAGCTCACCATCACATCGCCCAGCCCCCTGGGCGCGCTGGCAGGGGGCAACCTGATCACCTGGATCGCCGAAGACGCGGACGACGATCCGCTGCTCATAGACATCTCGCTCAGCGAGGACGGCGGCCAGAGCTGGCAACAGGTCGCCGCCAGACTCCTCAACACCGGCGAATACCCGTTGAGCCGGCCCTTGGCATCGGATCGGCTCTACCAGGTCGAGCTGGCGGCGAGCGATGGGCTATACAGCGTGAGGGTGCGCTCGGCTCTCTTTCCGCCCAAGACCGCCGAGCGGGCCAAACCCTCCCTCGCGCTCCTGGCCCCCATGCAGGGCGCCGTCGCCTCGGGCGAGACGCCCATCCAGTGGAGGGCGACGGACCCCGCCGGCTTGCGCCTGCTGGTGGATATCGCCTATAGCGCCGATGGCGGCCAGACCTGGACGCCGCTCGCCACCGGCCTGGAGAACGACGGCCTCTATGCGTGGGACACGCTGCCGCTGGCGAATGGCGTCTATCTGCTCCGCCTGACGGCGGACAATGGACGCTTGCGGCAGAGCATCGTCGGAGAGCCTTTCGAGATCGCCAACCCCGGCAGAAACGCCCCACGCCTGTCCTGGGGCGGCCCGGGCATGAGCGATCTACAGATCAGCGCTCATGAGCTTGTGTGGCGCGCTGGGGATGCCGATGGCGATCCCATAACCCTGGCCCTGGCGTATAGTCTGGGGCCCTATGGCCCGTGGCTGCCCCTGGCCCACGGGCTGGCCAACACCGGTCGCTATGTGTGGGATCCCACCTCGGTCCCGAGCACGTCCGACCTGTGGCTGCGCCTGACGGCCACCGACGGCCGTTTTCGCACGGCCATCGTCAGCGAGGGGCCGCTGTTGGCCCATCACCCGGCCAGCCCGCGCGTGCAAATCGTGGCGCCCACCGGGGGCGAGCTTTGGACGGGCAAACAGCAGGTTCGCTGGCAGGTGACGCATGGCGGCGGCCTGGTGGATGTCAGCTTGCAGAGATCGCTGGATGGCGGCATCACCTGGGAGATCTTGGGCGCAGGTCTGCCCGCCGTCGGCAGTTTTCTGTGGGACACGGCCCAGGCGCCCGACGGCTCGCCCGCGCTGCTGCGCATCCTGGCGACGCGAGGCGCTGCGGAGGGGGCCGCAACCCTGGCGGCGCCCATCGTCATCAGCGGAAACGAGTGCCGCGACATGTTCCCGTTGCCCTTTCGCTAGTTCGTAGGGCCGCGCCCCACGCGCCGAGACCCAATGTCTACAGATGAGGAAAGAGCTGTGCGCCGACAGACCGGGGCAGCGAATGTGATCGTGCTCAATGCTTTTTGGTTGGGCCTATCGTTCATGTGGAACTCGATCCATCCCCTGATCCTGCCCCTCTTGATCCTGGAACTGGGCAGCCGCGCCCCCAACACAACCTATGGCATCCTCACCTTTGCCGGGTTGCTCGCTGCCCTGGCCGTCCAGCCCATTAGCGGCGCCCTGAGCGACTATACCATGAGCGCCTGGGGGCGGCGGCGCCCCTGGATGGTGGCGGGCACGCTGCTGAACGTCGTGTGGCTGATAGCGCTGATCGGCTCTCGCAGCCTGTTGGGCATCGCTCTCAGCTATATGGGGCTCCAGCTCTGCTCGAACCTCGCCCACGGGCCGGCCCAGGGCCTGATCCCCGACCTGGTCTCGGAGGACAGACGCGGCATCGCCTCGGGGATCAAGAGCCTGATGGAGATGCTGGGTGTGATCGCGGCCTCGCTCAGCGTCAGCCGACTGGTGGGCACCTCTCCGGCGGGCTTGCTGGCGGCGGGCCTGCTGGTCAGCCTTGTCCTGCTGGCGGGGCTGGCCGTGACCGGCCTGGGAATC
Source organism: uncultured Anaerolineales bacterium (assembly GCA_964482225.1). GTDB lineage: Bacteria > Chloroflexota > Anaerolineae > UBA1429 > UBA1429 > UBA1429. The sequence continues at coordinate 12,266 of CAYZWT010000033.1, read as the reverse complement.
CGCGAGGCGCCCGGCGCAGCGCAGCCCCATGCAGCGCCCCACTCGCTGTGGCTCCAGATCCGCGATATCTTTGGTGTGCAGGTCAGGGAACACGCGGGCTATGCCCGGCTGCTGCTCTCGCGCTTTTGTGTCTTTTTGGGGAGCTATACGGTGCAGGGGTTCGCATTCTACTATTTCATGGATGTACTGGAAATCGAGGCGCCGGCGCGCACCGTGGGCAGCCTGATGACCATCATCGGCATCTCGGTGCTCCTATCCGTCTATCCCGCCGGATTGCTTTCGGAGCGCTGGGGGCGTAAACGCCTCAGTCTGGTGGCCTGCAGCATCGTCGCCGTGGGCATGGCGCTGCTGGCGATCCTGCGCCAACCCGGCTGGATCCCGGCGCTGGGCGCCATTATCGGCGTGGGCATGGGCATATTCAACAGCGTCAACTGGGCCTGGGCCACCGACCTGGTGCCCGCCAACGAGGCGGGCAAGTACCTGGGCCTTTCGAACCTGGCGACGGCGGGCTCGGCGGCCACTTCGCGGCTCTTTGGACCACTGATTGATCTGGTCAACGGCTGGGCGCCCAACGCCGGATACATGCTGCTCTTTGTGGTGGCCACCCTGGGGGCGTTGGCAGGCTTCTGGATCACCCTGCGCGTGCCCGAGACCCGCGTGGCTCCGCACGAGCCTGCGGCGCCCGCCGGCGAGATCGGGTAGCATAGCGGCAGCCGGCCCGCAAAGCCGGGGGTTGCGCCATTTTCGTCCTGGGTGGTGCGCCCTGCGCATGAGGTCTGTTCAGATTCAGGGGGATGAGATCATGACCGCGTGTGCTGACAGCTACGTGCGCTCAAGGCGCTGGAGGGCGGGCGTCTCGCCCGCCAACGATGCTTTGCATCGTCCAAAGCGTATCACTGTACGGTACTCAGGTCTGTGCGAAATCAGCCGCCTATCGCCCGCGCCCCAATGCTCCCTGCCGACGAACGCAACGCGTTGGCCGCTTTTCCCAAGTCTGAACTGATACACCTGGCCGGCGCGCTAAAAGCCATAGCGCGCATGCTGCCTCGGGCTGAGGCGCAGGCCGGGCGCATGGGACATGTCGTTGGCCACCACCAGGCGAAAGGTCGCCCAGCCATCCTGTTCATCCGTCTCCAGGATCGTGACGCTCGATGGGTCGCAGCCGAAATGGGCATACACCAGGGGCGGCGGGATGTGCAGCAGGTGCGCCAGCAGCGAGAGAGTCAACCCGGCGTGGCAGAAAAAGGCCAGTTGCTCCTCGCGGCTCTGGACGATGCGATGGCGCAGTCCCTCGCGCACATAGCCCAGCTCGCCACAGAACCGATCCCACGCCCCCCAGAACTCGTGCAGCACCGGCAGCAGTTGCGCTCCATAGACCATCTGCCCCGGCCAGTCGGCCAGGGTCGGGGGCTGGCAACCCGCCAGGGCGTCCGCCGGGTGCATGTCCCAGGCCACGTGGCCGGGGGCGTATCCGCCGCGCAGTTCGGCCAGCCAATCTAGCGTGACGGCGGTCTCGCCGCGCCGTTCCAGCGTATAGCGGGCGGTGAGTTGGGCGCGGCCCAGGGGCGAGACATAGATGGCATCCAGGGGCGCGCTTAGCAGCGCCTCGGCCAGCAGGCGCGCCTGCACATGGCCCTTGGGCGTCAGGGCGTCGTTGGCATAGTCAGGATCGGCGTGGCGGATCAGCCACAAGCGCATGGGTGTGCTCCAGATTCTTCTAGTATGTCGCGAAACAGGGATGCCGGGCCGGGCCCGCCCGGAGCGCAGGCTTGGCCCGCATCTGGGCGATGCTCGACCTCGTGTCTCCCGGTCTACGAAGGGACGAGGGCAGCCGCAAGGCGCAGCCATGCCGCGCTGTGCGGGATGCATCCTGCGCCTAGCTATCGTACAGTCTCGGAAGCGATGTGGATGGCATAGTCGGGGTCACGCTTCGCTGCTATACGTGACAATATCGTCGTTCAATGCGTTTTTGTGGCCCTCACCCCCACGGGAGTAGTGCGCAGCGACCGAGTCCGAGCCCCCTCTCCCACAAAGTTGTGGGAGAGGGGGAAGCGAAACTCGCCCTCAAGGCGAGGTTCGCCGGGGTGAGGGCTTTCGGGGCCGCGAGATTTGGGCGCCGACAGCATACCCATCTTGCTGAGTTATCCCTGCCAAGTGTGCAGTAGCCGAATCCCACGCTCCGGACCTCCCCGGGCATCGGCGGGCGCTTGTCTACTGATCTACCACCGAGCCATCCACGTGCAGGCGCGTATGCACGGCGCGGGGCCGGTAAGGGTGGCGCTCCGCCGCGCCCTCGGCCAGCTCGATCCCCAGGCCCGGCGCATCCGGGATGATCAGGAAGCCATCCTCCAGGCGGATGGCGCTCTTGACGATCTCGCTCTTGGGCGGCTCTTGCTCGCCGGTGGGGTACTCTTGCAGGCTAAAGTTGGGGATACAGGCGGCGAGCTGAATGCAGGCCGCCGTGCTCACCGGGCTCAGCGGGTTGTGGGGCACCACGCCCACATTGTGGGCCTCGGCCAGGGCGGCGATCTTTTTCGAGTGGCTCAGCCCGCCCGCCAGGCACACATCGGGCCGCACATATTGGACCGCCCCCCGCTTGAGCAGCATCTCGAACTCTTGGATGGTGTGCAGCCGCTCGCCCGTGGCGATGGGCACGTGGATACGCTCGGCCACCAGGGCCATGGCGTCCAGGTTGTCGGGCAGGATCGGGTCCTCGTAGAAAAAGGGGTGATAGGGCTCGATGCCCCGCGCCAGGACAATGGCCTCGGCAGGGGTCAAGCGGCGGTGGATCTCGATGCACAGGTCCACCTGGTCGCCCACGGCCTCGCGGTAGCGGCCCACGGTCTCGATGGCCTCGTGCATCTTTTTCACGTGGGTCTCGAAATAGGGGCGGTCGCGGGGCTCGTCCAGGAAGGGGGTCAGGTGTCCCACGGCGGTAAAGCCCTGGTCGCGGGCGGCGATGCAACCCTGGATCAACTCCTCTTTGGTCTCGCCAAACACGTGATAGTAGACGCGGGCCTTTTCGCGCACCTTGCCGCCCAGGAGCTGGTAGCAGGGCACGCCGAAATGCTTGCCCGCGATATCCCACAGGGCCAGATCGAGGGCGCTCAGGGCGCCCATGATGGCCGCGCCGCGAAAGTGGCTCCAGCGATAGAGATAGTGCCAGTGGTGCTCGATGCGCAGCGGGTCCTGGCCGATCAGGTACCGCTTGAAGGTCTCCACGGCGCCCGCCGAGGCCTCCAGGAACCCCCATGCGCCCGATTCGCCCAGGCCCACCAGCCCGGCATCGGTGTGCACCTGGACGAACAAGTACTGGTCAATGAACAGCGTCTCGATCTCGGTGATCTTCATCGCGCTCCTTGTGTGTCTATCCGGCGCCCAGGCCGCGCGCCAGGGCGATGGCGAGGTCGCGCACGAGCTCATAGCTGCCTGGGACGATCATAAAGTGCCCATAGAACTTGAAGGCAAGGTCCACCTCATAGCCACCCTCGGCATAGACCTCGCGGGGCGGCATATAGCCCAGATCGCCATTGGCATAGCCGACCACGTACGTCCGCGGCCCCAGGATGGCGCGCAGCTCGTCGGCCATGCGCGAGAATACCTCGGCGCCGATGGCGGCCAGGGTCGCAGGCCCCAGGCGAACGACCTGCACATCGGTGGCGACATGATCCGGCGCGCCGTGGGCGATCAGGGCCAGGGTCTCGGCGCGCCAGCGGTCCATGGCGCGCAGCCAGCTCTCGCCAAGGGAGGGATCCAGCGCGGCCACGGCGCGGGCGTGTTCGGCCTCGACATCGTCGGGCGAGAGCACCATGAGCGGCAGGCGCTCCGTCGCCAGGGCCGAAGCAAGCATGGTCGGTTCGCAGGGGACGGCGGCCTCCATGGCGCCCCGGATGGCCGCGACCAGACGCTGGCCATAGGCCTGCATGAGATCGGGCCCCTCGGCGCTCGCGGGCGGGTTGAGGTTGCCGCAGCCGCCGTTGGTCACCAGGACGACGGGCGCGCCCGGCAGTGCACGGCGCGCCCCCTCAGCAGCCTGGCCCGCCACATCCGCCGAAATGAGACGGTTGCGGGCCGAAAGGGCCACATTGTGCATCGGATAGTTGGCAACCACGGCCAGATGCGAGCCATCCTCCCGGCGCAGCGCCCACACGGGCAGGCGATGATCCACATGGGAGAGCTCGCTGGGGGGGCGGCGGTCGCGGGCCAGGTCGCAGGCGCCCTCGGCGAAATGCAGCGTCGCCGGCTGAGGGCGCATTGCTGCCATGCGGGCCACGGTTAGCAGGCGCTCATCGAGTTCCGCCAGGTAGGCCACGTCGGGCAGGCCACACTCCCGCAGCACGACGGTGGCGGGGCCAGCGTGGGTGTGGGTGGCGCTCAGGAGCACCTGGCGCTCCTGGAAACCGAGCTCGGCGCACACCCGACGGCGAAAGCGTCGCGCCTGCTCCTGGCCAAAGCCGATCAGGTCGGCATGCACCCACAACAGCCGCTCGGCGCCCTGCTCCAGATAGAGCCCCCGGGCGTAGAGGGGATCGAGTAGCCCGATGGAGGGCTGTTGGCGCGCGGCATAGCCCGATAGCTCGACGCCGACGGGTGGCGTGATCTCGATCTGAGCGGCGGCGGCTCGAACAGTCATATCATGACTCCCATGAGCTCCCCGAATATAGAGCGTCAGCCTCTATGGATTGAGCCCTCTTAACCACGCTAGCCACTCTCCAAAGTGAGGGCAGCTTTCCGCCAGCCTGGATATACCCACACGGCTCGCCACCTGGGGGCCATGTAGCACTTTATCATACCCGGCCAGCACCGCTTGCACCCTTTTGGATGGGGCAGTTGTGACGCCGTCGTCTATATGCTCGGGGCTGGCGAAACGACGCTTGATGGATTCGAGTTGGCCAAGTTGTTCCTCGCTGCCGCCGATGACGCGGCAGGTCAGGCGTGTATCAACAAAGAGGAATGCCTCATACTCATGGAGCTGCAAGTAGGGGCGAAACCGATGATTGTCGATACGTTTGGCCAAAGCAGTCTCAAGCTGCTGGACTCTACCGAGAGGATCTAAGGGAAGTTCTTTGTCCTTGCCAGGAAAGTCCTTGGGCAACGCGTAATAGTCGTACATGGTGGTCACAACGGCAGCGCTGGAATCGCCTAAAAGCTTGCGCAACTCCTGCTCCATGACAGCAAATGGCACATAACCTCCCCGGAAATCGGGGCCACTGGCCACCCTCTTGGTCTTGAGCAGAACCGGGTTCAGGTACAACAGAGGCAGATGGGGCTGGAGAACGTCGCGGACAAAGGTCTCCTCGGTCTGTCCCTCTACCGAGATATGCACCTTGCGCATCACCTCGGGCGCCCCCCCAGGAGGTTCTTTTCCCACAGTTCGCCCAGGCTATACCCCTCAAGCCAGACGTCAAGCTCGCTTTGATCGAGCCGATGGAACCGCGATGCGCCGTTCTCCCTGTCCACAACGATCACATCCTCGGGCTCCAGTTGATTGAGCAGGGTTACCGATTGGGTCGAAACAATGATCTGGGTTCGGGTCGCTGCACTGCGGAGCAGACCGGCCAGGACCGCAATGGCGTAGGGATGCAGCCCCAGCTCGGGCTCATCTATTAGGATCGTGTCTGGGGGATACGGCATCAAGAGAAGGATAACCAGACAGATGAACCGCAGTGTGCCGTCCGAGAGGCTGTGCGCATCGAAATAGTCCTCTGACCCCCTGTCGCGCCACTCTAGCCGGATTTTGCGCGGGTTCAGGGGATTGGGCCTGAGCGCGAAATCATAAAAAAAGGGCGCCACCATCTGGATAGTGGCCACGATCCGTTCATAAGAGTCTGGCTCTTGCTCGCGCAACAGGTAGAGATAGGCCGCCAGATTCGAGGCGTCATCACGGAAAAAGGCGTTGTCGTCAAGGTCGCCCGTGGCTCTCATCTTGGACGACTCGCTGGTGTCGTGAAAGTGGTAAACGCGCCAGCTCTGCATCGTCCGCAGGACATACGGGGTAGCGCTCGGAAGGGGATCTACCGTATAGTTGTGCAGTCTGGTCTCTAGATGGCCTCTGCCAAGGGGTTCGACGTAAGGACTGCCATTGCGGAACAGATCCGCCTCCCAAACCTCCTCTGTTGCGAAAGCCAGACCATCCTGGGCCGTGGGAACCAGAACGCACCGGTAGCCACTACCCGCTTCTCCCCCCCCTAGGGCGAGGCCGATCTCGATGCTTTCGGTCGTGTGGCGGCCATAGTGCAGCAAGCTATTGGCCCCGCCCATCTGCGCTACATAAGTTTGCAGACGGCGAGCTTCGATCTGCCTGACCATCTCAAAGACGGAGACGAGGTTGCTCTTGCCAGCCCCGTTGGGTCCGATCAGCACGTTGAGAGGCCGTAGATCAAGAGCGGCTTCTCGGATGGATTTGTAGCCTTTGACCTCAATGCGGTCCAGAGGCGCCACGATAAGCCTCCCACTGACATACTAAGGGCAGAGCATAATCAACATGCTCTGCAAGAGATCGGCAGGACTACCCATGCAGGGCGCGAGAGCGGGTATCCGGCCCAGGCCGTAGGCCCTACGCCTCCGGCGCCAGATCCTCGCGCATGTGCTCCACCTTGCTCACGGCCCGGTCGCGTAGCTCGATGGCCCGCTCGCCGATGCTATCCAGCGTCTCTTTGCCGGATTGCGGCGCCGACAGGATGCCGATCACCCAGCCGACAAAGAGGCCGGTCAGAAAACCGATCAAAAACTTGTACATGATAACCTCCTGCATACGGCATGGCTGTTTGACCTCCTCAGTATAGGGCGGATCGGCGAGGCTGTCTACCGTGGACAGAGGCGCAGCCACCACGGCGGATGGCCGCGCAAGCACGGAGGCGCGCCCGCGCGCAAATTGACAGCCGGTGCGACGGCGCTAGACTATTGCTTCGCAACCCTGATAGCGCAACGGTGTTTCCCAAAGCAGGCAGACGAGGTTTTGATGGCAGACCTGGACGAACAGGCCGACATCCGGGCCGCACAGAGCGATCCGCGCGACTTTGCCGTCCTGTATGAACGCTATGTGGACCGCATCTATAGCTATATCTATCATCGCGTGGGCAACGTGCACGAGGCCGAGGATCTGACCTCGCGCACTTTTTTCCGTGCGCTATCGCACCTCGATACCTATGTCGACAAGGGCTATCCCTTTTCGGCCTGGCTCTATCGCATCGCCCATAACCTGATCGCCAACTGGTATCGAGACCGGGGGCGCAGGCCGGTGATCTCGCTAGAGACGCTGGTGATCGGCAGCCCGCCCGAGGAGCATCCGGAGGCGGTGACCCAGGATGAGGATGACCGGCGCTTTTTGAACGATCTGATCGCCGAGATCGATCCGCTGCGCCAGGAGTTGCTGGTGCTCAAGTTCGCCGAAGGGCTATCCAACGCCGAGATCGGCGCGGTGCTGGGCCGGAGCGAGGGGGCCATCAAGTCTCTGTATCATCGCACTCTGTTGCAACTGCGCGATCGTTTGCGTGAGAGGGGTCTGGAGATTGATGCTGACACATAAACTGGACGCGCTCCGGGGGCTGGCGCCCTTGGTCTGGCTACGCACGCTGGTCACAAAGGGGTTGCACCTGATGGGGCTGGGGCCCCAGCCGGAGCACGTCTATCGTGAGGTGGAAGACCAGTTCTCCGGCGCGTTGCCCCGCGTCGCGGCGCCGGCGGACTTTCGCCGCGAGTTGGCCTCCAACCTGGCCCTCATTGCCCAACACAAGAGCGCCGGCCTGATCATCACCCACCCGCACCCCTATCGCCCCGGGATCCTGGTGGGGGTGGGGGCGGGCGCGTTGGCCACCGCCGTGGCGATCTTGGTGCTGGTGTGCAAGAGCCGCCTCCAGCGCCGCGCCCGCGCCTAGCGCCGCTGCTCGAAAACAGCCCCCTCAAACAGGCTAACCGCGCCATACATGCGCGGGCAACACGCTGCGCGCCACGCCTTGCGCGCGACCCTGGCCACGTGCGCAGGTCATTTCCCCGTAGTTACGCCGATGCAGCCTCTGTCCTACGACTTTCGTAGGACAGAACCCTCGCCCGAATGACCGATGTGGCGTGCACCCCTTGCCCATACAATAAAGGCAGGTTACGGGAATGTCCCGGCGACAAACCTGGCAACTGAGGTTCGGAATGAAGTTAGTGCATATCGCCATAGTGGCCCTGGTTACCGTCGCCCTGATTGCCTGCCGCGCCAGCGCTCTCGCGGGCGATGCCCGTGGGGCGCAGGCCGAGGCGCCCAATTGGAACACTACCGCCGGAGATGCGCCCACCTCTCCGGTGCCACCCGGCAACAGCTCCCGGGCCGTGCGCCCTCCCGGCTCGGGAGCTGTGCTCTCCCTGCCCCATACAGACACGCCCACCGACTGGTGGCGCGTGTATTACTTTGCCACCGCCGAGCCGGCGAGCGAGCCCCTGTCAGAAGGCCGGCTATTCCAGCCTTATCTCGATGCCCATTGGTTGGACGCCCTCCCGGATGATGAGCTTGCTGCCCAAGCCCTCTCGTCCGTCTGGGTCCGAGATATAGATCTCAAAGGGGGCGCGCTTCGCTTTTACATCTGGGCCGATGGCGGCGTGCGCTTGACGGTGAATGGCCGGCTCGTGATTGATCGCTGGGATGCAGCCGGAGACAGCGCCGTGGTCGGCGATCTCTGGCTCGACCGCGCCGGCCCCACCGAGGTGCTGCTGGTCTATCGCCCCATTGACGAACCCGGACGCATCAAGCTCTGGTGGGAGAGAACCACCTGGTTCACCGGCTGGCGCGGCGAATACTACTCCAATCGCTACCTCACCGGCCAGCCGACCATCGTGCGCAACGATGCCGTGCCCGTGTTCGATTGGGGCCTCGATGCGCCAGCCTCGGGATTGCCAGCGGACAACTTTTCCGTGCGCTGGACCCGAGACGTGATGCTGGAGCCGGGCTGCTATCGCTTTACCGCCGAGGCCGATGATGGCGTGCGGCTGTATGTGGGCGAGATGCTCCTGATCAACGCCTGGCAGGAATCCTCCATCAGCCCCCTGGTGCGCGAGGTGTGGCTCTCGGGTGGCGAACATACTATCACGATCGAGTATTTCGACGCAGAAGGCGCGGCGCGCGTGGCGGTGAACCGGGAGCGGCTGGATGCCTTTCAGGGCGGGATGGCCTCGCCCCAGGATTGCGGCGCGCCGGCTGCTCTGCCAGTGGCCTCTGCACGAGAGGCCGCCGCCGGATCGGATCTGCTGAGCAGCTTGCGCCAGGCGCTGCGCCGCCTGCATTACCATCTGGCGGGCCCCCCAATCTGGTGGTAGGCCGGGCATATCATACCTTCGTACGATATGCCCATTGTACAGAGGATGGATGTGCTCTCTACCCACAGATGACATAATATAGCTAGAAGATGGTATAGGGGATACCATCCCACGGGAATTGTGGCAGTCTGTGGGTTATAGATATCATGGAGGATATCATGGAGACTATCATGGAAGACAAGCTGCAGATCGTCCGACGCTGGGCCCGCCGTGGCAATCTGAAGCAGTTCCTCACGGATATGCAGCCGCGCATTGCGCCGCTGGGCTATACGGCAGAGCTGAGCATTGATACGATTCGGTGCTACCGGCTCGTCGAGAAAAAGAGCCTCATGGGCCTGCGCAAGCAGTACCTCAAGGAACCGGTGATGTCCATCCGCCGTCGGGATGGCACCATCGAGTTCGAAGAGGCCGACGAGCAATTCATTGATGTGCTCGCCAGTGTTGCCCGGGAGGATTAGGGGCTCTACGCACAACCGCGGCGGTCCCCCTCCCTGCCCGCAGGGCCTTTTGCGCGAGCGCAAGTAGCCTGATCTCCTCCCGAATCTCGTAGCGAACGCGAGCGAACGCATCCTGTCAGGATGCGTTCGCTCGCGCTAGCCGTTCTCTCTCCTCTCTCCTCACGTTTATAGCGCTTTTCAAGTGTGCTATGCGCTAATTAGCCAAAGACAAGGGGCAGCGCTATAATGCCCCCATCCTTTGCAAGCCCGAGCCCTTGCCCAGGAAGGGGGACTGTGCCCAGTTCACCGGCCAGACGCCTGGCCCTGCTATGCCTGTTTCTCCTGGCCCTCTGCGCCCCGGGGCTGGCTGTGCGTCCGGCGCCTTTGGCGGCCGGCTCGCCCTTTGTGGCCGACGCCCCAAGTCGCACGGGCCCCACGCCCCCGCCCGAGGTGTTGGCGCGTGATCTGGCCAAGGCCGCCGAGCAGGCAGCGGATCTGCTTGGCGCCGCAACGTTGCCCGTTCCCGCCTACTATTGGCGGCATGGATGCGGCCCCACAGCCCTCGGCATGGTGATCGGATACTATGACGGGCAGGGCTACCCCGATCTGATCCTCGGATCCGCGGCCACCCAGACCTACCAGGTGAACCAGGCCATCGCCTCCGGCGGGGACTCGTTCGCCCCCTTTGCCCCTGGCAACGAGCGCCACTATGAGGATTATGCCCGGCCCCAGGACTATGCGCCACTGATGCGGCTGGATGACTATCTTGCCGCTGGACGTATTCCCCATGCCAACGATAGCATCGCGGACTGGATGTACACCTCTCGCAGCACCCACGCCAACTATTATGGCTGGAGTTGGTCCAACCATGTCGGCCCGGCGTTCGTTTCTTATGTGGACCAACGCAATCCCGCCTATGCCCCGAGTTATCAGCTTTGGTACATGGGCTATGGCCTGAGCTGGTCCATCCTGACCGGCGAGATTGACGCGGGCCGCCCGATGGTCTTTTTGGTGGATACGGACGCCAACGGCGGGACCGACCATTTTGTGACGGTGATCGGCTATCGCACCAGCCCCAGGCTGCAGTATGCATCATTGGACACATGGTATGCAACGGTCCGTTGGGAAAACTTTGAGGCCATAGCAGGGGGTGTGCCCTGGGGCATCTGGGGTGGATGGGCGTTCTCCCTGACGCCCCCGCCCAGGTACACGCTAGAGATCGCCATCAGCGGCTCGGGCGCCGTCACGCGGGCGCCTGACGAGCCGACCTATGCGCCGGGAACCCCGGTGGCGCTAACCGCCATCCCGGCGCCCGGTTGGGCGTTTGGCGGCTGGGGCGGCGACGCCTCGGGCAGCGCCAATCCATTGACCCTGACGATGACCTCGGACAAGCGCCTCACAGCCCTCTTTTACGATCCGACCACACTGCGCCCCAGGGCATGGCTGCCCGGCATCAACGGAGCGCGCTAACGTTCCACGCGGCCCTCCGAGCAGAGGGCCGCGTGGATGCCAGATGCCTGGCCGCAGACCTAGCGCTGAGCCCAGCCCGTCGGATGGTTCCAGTCGTTCGCCTTCCAGGGCATGTTCTCCGGCTTGACCAGGGGTAGCATTTCCTGGAAAAAGGCCAGCCGCTCGGGGCCGCTCATGGGCGTAAAGCTCTCGGCCACGGCCAGGTCGGCCTCCAGCTCTGACATCTTGCTGCACCCCACGATCACGGTCGTCAGCGGCAGTCCCAGGGCATAGCGCAGGGCCCTATCGGCCACCTGGCCCAGCCGCTTGTAGGCAAAGATCTTCATGCCGATGACGCCCACGTTCTTTTCCTTTGCCACGGGCAAAAACTCTTCGACAAAGGAGTAGATAAAGTGATCCAGCACCGATACGGCGCACAGCACGGTGCTGAAATCATAGCGGCGCAGCGCCTCGATCTGAATTTGTGGGTCGGTGTGGCCCGAGATGCTGATATGGCGCACCACGCCCTGCTCTTTGGCGGCTATCATGGTCTCCAGCGCCCCGCCGGGGCCCGTCATGGCGTCCAGCCGCGCAAAGCTCATAACGTTGTGCATGCGCCACTCGTCCAGGTGGTCAGTCTGCAAGCGGCGCAGGCTGTCTTCGAGCTGGCGCTTGGCGCCCTCGGCGGTGGGGTCCCACACTTTGGTGGCGATCCACATCTCGTCGCGGCGCTCTCTGGCCACCAGCCCCACCCGCTCCTCGCTCTGGCCTCGGGAATAGACCCAGGCCGTGTCGAAATAGCGAATACCCCGCTCCAGCGCCGTATGCAGGATCTCGACGGCCTGCGCCTCGGAGCAGCCCTCTTCATCCACCAGCCGCTGGCAGCCCAGGCTCAGGATGGGCATCGAGACGCCGGTCTTGCCAAAAGGTCGCGTTTCCATGCTGCAATCTCCTTATGGATAACGGCAAATAGGTATGACATGCACAGCATAGCCGCGCAAGCCCCAATATGTCAAGCGCCCTGTCGCCCCGTGACTGTTCATTGGTTGGTGAAAAGTCGTATAATGAGTCAAACGTCGTGCC
>CAYZWT010000032.1:0-41357 GCA_964482225.1 uncultured Anaerolineales bacterium | reverse complement strand
AGCGACCATTGACAGCGACCCAGGCGAGTGATACACTACGCGCGATTTGATCTGATCGCTGCTACAATGGGCAAAGGGATGCGCGGATGACCTCGGTCCTGGTACTCAATGCCACATATGAACCCCTCAGCATTGTGAGCCTGCGCCGCGCCATCGTGCTTTTGCTCAAGGAAAAGGCCGAAGTCCTGGAGGCCGCCGAGGAGCGCATCCACGCCGCCAACCTCTCGCTCCCCTACCCGTTGGTGATCCGGCTGGTGTACTATGTGCGGGTGCCCAGGCGCATGTTCGTGCCCCTCACGCGCCGCGCCCTGCTGTTGCGCGATAACTATACCTGCCAATACTGCGGCGTCTCGGCCCCCAGCCCGGAGCTGACCATGGACCACGTGCTGCCCAAAGTACGGGGCGGCAAAACCACGTGGGACAATGTGGTGTGCGCCTGTCGCGCCTGCAACTCGCACAAAGGCAGCAAGACCCTCGAAGAGGCCCGCATGGTGCTGGCCCGCGAGCCCGCCCGGCCCCAATACCTGGCCTTTGTGGTGCTCTCCAACGCTACGGCCCACGAGGTCTGGGGCAAGTATATCCCCAACATGGAGCAGGGCTACGCGCTGGCCCCGGCCTAGCGCTCGCGCACCTGAATGGGCAGGCCCAGCCGCAGATGGTCGCCTAGCACCTGTCCCCGCCGGTCGGTAACGGTAAGCCGCTCGACCGTGTCCGTGGCATAGAGCCCCAGCACAAGGGAATAGTTGCCCGGTGGCGTCGCCGGGTCCAGCGTGACGAGGTGGCGATCCACCAGTGTCTCTCCGGTCCGCCAGATGCGCGTGGGCCACAGCCCATCCAGCGGCTGGGCGTCGTGCTGGCCCCACACAGGGCCCTGGGTCGCCGGGTTGAATGCCTCGCCGATCAGATGGACAAAGACGGTATAATCGGCCTGGGGCGCCTGTTGCACGCGCCAGTACAGATCCACCACCAGGGTATCGCCGGGCGCCAGCTCAACGGCCTGATACTGGGCGCCGGCCAGGCTGAGCCCCTCCAGAAGCAATCCCTCGCCCCAGATCAGTTCCAGCCCCACCTCCGGACCCTGCGGAGCCGGGAGGGGCAGCGTATCGGCGATGCGCACCTGGCCGAGCACAAAGGGCGGCTCTCCCTCGACGACAAGCTGCAAGCTATAGTTGCCCTCGGCCAGCGCCGGCGTTACGGGCAGATCCACGCGCTCTCGCCAGGCATACGCGCGCGGGTCGGCCACGACGCGGCGTCTTTGCAGCACCTGCTCTTGGGCGTTGACCAATTCCAGGGTAACGGGGAGCAAGGGGGAACGGTCCCAGTACAGGACCACGCGCATCTCGTGGCCCGGGGTGAACACCCGCACGGGCAGTTCCCACCCGCGCAAGGCCCCAAAGAGCGCGCCGCGAGCCGCCGCATGGTCGGGCGTATAGGTAGACGTCAGCCGGGGTGCAGCGGCATTGGGGCCGGCATAGAGATAGAGGGCGTTGTGGCCATAGCCCTCGGAGCGCAATGCCACATAGCGCTCCTGCAACGCGGCGCGCACCAGGCGTTCGGGATCGCTCAGGTTCGCCTCCACCTCGGCCAGCCAGATGCGCCGGTACTCTCCGGCGTGCTCCTCAAACCACGCCGCTACCTCCTCGGGGTCCAGCCGCTCCGCCTGCTGGGTGATCGTCACCACCTCCGGGCGCCGCGCGCCGGGCAACCGACCATAGTAATACAGGAACACCGGATAGCGGCTGCCCGAGTTGAGCAGGACCACGTCGCCCGTCTCGGCCTGGCTGGCAATCGTCCGCACCAGGGTTTGTAGCTCGTCCTCCAGGTAGCGGTCGGCATAGTGCCCTGGCAGCACCACGAGCCAACTGAGCACAAGGGCCGCCCCCAGAGCGATGGCGACTCTGCGCCAGCGCGCCCCGATGGCCGCCACGGCCCAGGCCAAGAGCGCCCAAAAGGCCGCCGCAAAGGGCAAAAAGTAGCGCGCCTCGATGTGGGGCGTGTAGAACAGGCTGCGGGGCAGCGTCGAGAGATAGACCATCACCGGGGGCGCGGCCACGGCCAGGGAAAGGGCGATCCAGTGCAGGCCCTCCTGGGCGCTGGCCTGGCCGCGCAGCGTGCGCCGCACCAACAGGATCATCCCCCAGACCAGGGCCGCCAGCGGCAGGGCCAGGCTCCACAAGTAACGGCGGATCTCCACCGAGGCGCCCGCCGTCAGCAGCACGGCATACAACTCGGCCACAAAGAGAGGCGAGACCGGCTCCGAAACCGACCAGGTGGGCATGCGCTCCCAGGCAAAGACAAGCCACACGGCCAACCCGGCCAGGATGGCCACCTGGGCGGCCACCCATTGCAGCAACATCCGCCCCCGCCGATAGCCCTGGCGCCACAATAGCGCGATGAGCACCACCAGGTTCTGCACCAGCACCCAGGCGGCCATCAAAAAGATGGTATAGAGGGAGCCCAGGGCCGCCAGGACATAGCCGATCAGGAGCAACCAGCGGCGCTCCCGGCCTGGCGCAGACGAGGGCGCGCGGGCCAGGGTGCGCAGCCAGCGCAAGCACAGGTAGAGCGAGAGCGCGCCCAGCAGCCCCGCCAGGACGTACATGCGCATCTCTTGCGACCACCAGATGTGAAAGCGGCTCAGGGCGGTGAGCAAGCCTGCCAGGATCGCCGCGCCGCGCCCGCCGATCAAGAGCCCCAGGCGGTAGACGACGGCCACCGTCAACACGCCGAACATCACCGAGAGCAGGCGCATGGCAAACTCGGATTCGCCCGCCGCCTGCACCCAGCCCCGCAACGACCAAAAGTAGAGAGGTGGATGCACGTCGGCGGCGGTCCAGAGGGTGACGCCGGCAAGCCCCTTGCGCACGGCCCAGATGGCCAGCGCCTCATCCCACCAGAGGTTGGCGTCGCCCAGGCGCACGATGCGCAGCGCAAAGGCGGCCAGCAGGATCAGCAGAGGGCTGATGCGCCGCCAGAGGCGCAGGCTCAGGCGCTCAAGCCTGGGCAACCAGGTCATCTAGCATACTCCTGATCTCGTGGCGTCTGCTTGTCGAGAGCGGCGGCTGATCCCGCAAGCCTTCCTTGACCATTTGGGCAAGTTCATCCACGGTAGCATAGCGGCAATCGAGCCCCTGGATGTCGAGTTGGGCCGCCGGGTTGGTAAAGACAATCACGCCATCCACGGGGATCTCTTGGCCGCCCTCGATCTTGGCCAGCCAATCGCGCACCCAACCGATCTCACGCTGTAGGTCATGCTCCGGCTTGCCCAGGGAGGATTCGCCAAAGAGCTGCAGGAACTTGCGGAACCCGGCCTTGTGCCGCCAACGGCCATCGGCATAGCTGATGGCGCCATCCTGGTTGCGCACCTCTAGCACGGTAAAGCCATAGTGTGAAAAGAGCACCTGCTCGCTGGGCAGATAGTAGCAATACAGCACATGGCGCCGATCCAGCGATTCCAGCGCCTTGGCCAGGCGCTGGTCAGCCCGCGGCTCTTTGACATAGCGGTTGGCCATGTACGAGCCGACGCTGGCCCCCACCAGGCCGATCAGCAGGCAGGCATAGGAGATGAGCAGCATCTGCTGGCCGGCGGTGAGCAGCCCCGCAAAGAGCGCCGCCAGGCCGATCAGGCTGCCCCAGCGGCCATACTTGCCGCGCTTGGTTAGAAAGGGCTGGTTGACCACCGTTTCCATGTTGTACCTCGCAGAATCGTTTCGGAATCAATGTGTCTCGCTTACTCTGTCTCGCTGGCGCCCGTCTCGTCTCGCCAATCTGCCATCCGCTCGCGGATATGCTCGATGACATGGGCCTGGACCGCCGCAATCGCCACTCCGATGGCATTCTCGATGGCCAGCTCGTCCGAGCGCCCGTGAGCGATGACCACCGGATGGTTGACGCCCAAGAGCGCGCCGCCGCCAAACTCGCGATAGTCCAATCGGGCGGCCACAGCGCGAAAGGCGGGCCGGGCCAGCAGCGCCCCCAGCATGGCCAGCTTGCGGCTCTTGATCTCGCTGCGCAAAAGAGAGAGCAGCATGGCCGCCGTGCCCTCGGCGGTCTTGATGGCGATATTGCCGGTGAATCCATCGGAGACGATCACATCGGCCAGCCCCTGGGTGATGTCCTTGCCCTCGACGTTGCCGACCAGGTTCAGCCCCAGGGAAAGGCGATCCAGCAGGGCGTGGGTATCCTGCACCAACTGGTTGCCTTTGATCTTTTCCTCGCCATTGGAGAGCAGGCCCACCCGTGGGTTGGGGATGCCCAGCACCCGTTCGGCATAGGTTGCCCCCATGAGGGCGAATTGGGCCAGCCACTCTGGGCGGCAATCGGCGTTGGCGCCGATATCCAGCATAAAGGCCCAGCCCCCTTCGCGGTTGGGCAGCACGGTCGAGATGGCCGGCCGGTGAACGCCCTGGATGCGCCCGATGCGCCCCGCGCCCACCAGGGCCGCCGCCAGCACGCCCCCCGAGTTGCCCGCCGAGACCAGGGCATCGGCCTGGCCCTCGCGCAGCAGGCGCATCCCCACCACGATGGAGGCGTCCTTTTTGGCGCGCACGGCCTGGGCGGGGTGCTCGCCCATCTCCACCACCTCAGAGGCGTGCACCACTGAAAGGGCCAGCCCCTCCGTATCGAGACCGGCCAGCTCGGCCTGGATGGCCTCCTCGCGGCCCACCAGCACGATCTCCTGGCCAAAGCGCCGCGCGGCGCGCACGGCGCCTCTGACGTCTACCCCGGGGGCGTGATCGCTGCCCATGGCGTCCAGCACAATGCGCATGCTCTTCTCCTGCTCGGATGGTGGAGGGGGAACAGCCGATGGGCGCATTGTACCTTGCCGCCGGGCGAATTGACAAGTGGCCTGTTCCGTCTATACTGAGCGCCGCAATGCCCCTGTGGCGGAATTGGCATACGCAGCAGGTTGAGGGCCTGTGCTCGAAAGGGCGTACTGGTTCGAGTCCAGTCAGGGGCACAAAGCGGTGAGGGAGTAGAAAAGAAGCGCTCAATCGAGCGCTTCTTTTGCGTTATCAGGAGGTCTAGTTCCGCCGCCGTACCCAACGGATCTGCTCCGGCGCCCACTGGCCGATCCGGGTCCAGGCGATCTCTTGCCAGGTATCATCCAGTGGGTTGCGGAACGCCTGGCAGACGATGTCATCGGGCAAGCCCTCGGGCAGCTCGATGCCCAATTCATGGGGACGGCGCTCGTCGCTGGCCACCGTGAGGGCTGCATTGCGCAGCTTGGCCGCCTTGTACAAAGCCGCCGCCGGGTTCAGCGGCAGAACGTGCTCTTGCAGCAGATCTGACACGAACGCCCCGATCTCGTCCTCGCTCATGGCCGGAGGCGTGGGCGCTTTCGGGGGCGCCTCGATGCCGTGCAGCGCCGCCAAGTCGCCCACCGCCGAGATGGGCTGCCCGTTGCGGTGGTACATGGCGCCGCCCCACAGGGGATTATCCCCCAGGATCCAAAGCGTCGCGCCTCCCACATAGGGGGCGCGCTCGTTCAGGTGGGTCGCATGGGCCACCAGGTTCTGGCCAGCGCCCGCCTGCTCGATAAAGTGCAGGTTCGGGTAGCCATACTCGGTGATCCACATCGGCTTGTCCGGCCACCAATAGCGCATGCGCTCAAAGCGCCGCCCATAGGCCGAGTGACTCCAGAGCCCCGTGGCGCCATCGCGATCATGGAAATAGACATGGGCGTACAGCTCATCGGCCAGCGCGAGGCTGTCATAACAGGGGCCCTCGCGCCTGGCCTGATTCCACTGGGCGGCGGTTAGCGTCTCGGAGCCGCGACAGCCGGTGGCGCCGTGCAGGTAATAGGCGCCCGTGGGATCGCCGGTGAACCAGCAATCCCTATGCCCCACGGTCAGGGGCGTCCAGCCAACGCGCACGGATGGGTGGCGCGTCTTGATCCGCTGATGGGCATCGCAGAACACGGCATCAAAGCGCTGCATGTCGCTTTCCTGGTCGCCAAAGCCCTCCCAGCCGGAGCCGCGCGGCATGTTCTGCTCGTTCCACAACTGCACGTGCAGTTGGCCCGAGGGGATGACGCCCATCCATTGGGGCAGGATCTCGAGCACGGCATCCACATACTGGCGGCAACCCGCCGCCGTGCTGGCCATCTCGGGGGGACAATAGGGCCGCACGACAAAATGGCAATCCGGCACAACGGAATGGATCCAGGCAATATCCGCCGGCGAGACCTGCTGCCGGTCAATGCCGTAATCGGGCAGGAACACGACGCAGCCCGGGTGCAAGAGCTCGATGACGCGCCGGTCGCCCTGGCTCATGGGGCAGCCATTGCCCAGGTGTACCCCCACGACGCGCCGGCCTGCGGGCGCCGGGTCCCAGTCAATCAACGGCCAGGGATCTATGGCCCCATAGCGATAGGGCGAGCCGGCATTGCGCCGCACCTCGACGTGCAGGTGCGGGCCGGTGCTGTTGCCGGTGCTGCCGCTATACCCGATGATCTGGCCGCAGCGCACAGTCTGCCCGCTGCTGATGGCGATGGAATCCAGGTGCGCAGCATAGACCTTGTATGCAGCCGTCTCGATGCGCACATAGCGGCCAAAGCCCTCCGGCTGGTCGGCGGCATAGGCCACGCCATCCACGGCGGCATAGACGGGCGTGCCCGTATAGGCGCTCAGATCCAGGCCATAATGGGCGGTGGGGCTAAAGAGTTGCGTGATCCGGACATAGCTCTTGATGGGCCGGCCAAGTCGCATGGGTCTCACCCCCGGAGGACGGGCACGCCAGGCGTGCAGCATGTCGGCAGACCAGCGGCCCTGCCCCGAAGGCAAGGCGTGGGCCGCGGCGAACACGCAGAGGATACCACCAAAGCGAGAGGTTTGCCAGCGGAAGGGAGGGAGAGGCACAAAAAAAGCCCCCATCTGGGGGCAAAGGGGCTTGAGTGGGCGCGAGAGGACTCGAACCTCTGACCTCACGGATGTGAACCGTGCGCTCTAACCAACTGAGCCACGCACCCTTTATAGGCGCGAGTATAGCATGCCCGCCCGAAAATGCAAGTCGGCGCGATCTTGTTGCACGGCCCGTTTGCTTGACATATCGAAAGCTGCTAAGCTTGTGGCGGATTCAGGTTGTGCGCCTGGGCTTGCACAAACAAAGGGGCATACGGTGAGTCTGTTGGGTCTCGATGTGGGCATCAACGGGTGTCGCGCCCTGGTCATCTCGGTAGAGGGGGCGGTGCTCGCCAATGTGGGCCGGGGCTATGCGCCCACTGCCGCCGGCCAGCCCTCGCGCGAGCTGGACGCGCGCCGCATCTGGGCGGCGGTTGGCGGGGCGCTGCAAGAGGCGGCGGCGCGCACCACCGGCGACCCCATCGCGGCGCTGGCCATCTCATCGGCGGGCGAGGTCATGACGCCCTTGGGGCGAGATGGCGCCGTGCTGGCCAGTGGCCTATCGGGCCGCGACCCTGGGGAGCGCGACGAGGTGGCCCGTCTGGTCAAGCAGATCGGCCTCGAGCGCCTGCACGATATCACCGGTCGGGCTCCGGGCCCTTCGCACTCTCTCTCCAGGCTGTGCTGGCTGCGCGAGCATGACCCCGACCTGTATCGCGATACCTGGCGCTTTGCCCTGCTGGGTGGGCTGGTGGCGCATCTACTGGGGGGCAGCAGCCTGTGCGATTACTCTTTGGCCAGCAGCACACTCTGCCTGGATATGCGGCAGAGGGCCTGGTCGCGGGATGTGCTGGGGGCCTGCGGTCTATCCTCGGCCAAGCTGCCCGAGCTGGCCCCTGCGGGCACGCCTATCGGCGTGGTCTCGCCCCGGGTGGTGCGCGAGCTGGACCTGCCGCCGGGCATCACCATCGTCCTGGGCGGCCACGACCTGGCCTGCAACGCACTGGGCGCAGGCGCCGTGCGCAACGGGCTGGCAGCCCTGAGCCTGGGGCCTGCGGTGCACCTGACCCCCGTTTTCTACGCGGTGCCCCTGGTCTCTATGCTATTGCGCGAGGGCCTGAGCCTGGAATACCACGTGATCCCCGACCTGCTGCTCACCGATTGCCATGCGCGCGCCGGTGGAGAGTGGCTGCGTTGGTTCACCAACCGCCTCACCCCCTTGGAGCAGCGCGAGGCTGCCCGGCGAGGGCTTGGCCTCTATCGCACCCTGCTGGAGGAGATGCCCACCGAGCCAACGGCGCTGCTGGCGCTGCCTCCCCTCTACGCGACCTCGGCCCGGACCGGCGCCCTGCTGGGCCTCACGCTAGAGACCGAGCGCGGCGAGTTGATCAAGAGCCTGCTTGAAGGGATCATGCTGCACCTGGCCCAGGGGCAAGGGCAACTGGAACAGAGCGGCGTGGGGATCGAGCGCTATCGGGCCACAGGCGGCGGAGCGCGCTCCGATGCCTGGCTGCAACTGTGCGCCGATGTATTGGGCCGCCCGGTGGAACGCACCCACTCCGAGCACGCCGCCGCCCTGGGGGCCGCGCTGCTGGCGGGCGTGGGCAGCGGCGTCTTTGCCGATGGGCAACAGGCCAGCGATGCCCTTGTGCGGGTGGAACAGACTTGCGAGCCCCACACCCGACGCAGCCGGATCTATGCCGCCCGGTTGGCGCTCTATCGAGAGCTGCACGCGCTCCTCTCAGACCCCTTGGCGCAACTGGGCGGCGCCCACTGACCCGCTCCCTATCCCCCTGCCCCGCCTGGGGCGGCCTCGCGGCGTGTATAGATCAGCACCTCCCTGGCGCCCCAGATCTCGTGGGGCAAGGGCAGGCGCTCCACCAGTGCATAGTGCGCCAGGAACCACGGGTCAACATCGATGCTGCGCACCGAAAAGGTGGTCATGCTCACCACATAATCGGGCTGCACGGCGCGCACAAAGGCCGTGCCGATGACGCCATCCCAACCGCTGTTGCGCTCGCTAGCGGGCGCGGGCAGATAGGGCAGCGCCTGGGGCGAGACCAGTCCGCACGCATCATAGATATACCCGTGGTAGTAATAGCCCAAGGCGCCGATCTCGGGCGTTGCCACGGTGGTCTCGGGCGTGGTGCGTGCATTGAGCCACTCGGCCGCCTCTCGGTAGACCGGCAGCCGGGCGCGGTCGGGCTCGATATAGGTCACGGGCTCGCCAGCCAGCGTGGTATGCAGGAACGAGTTGGCGATCAGGGGCTGATAGGCCAGCAGGGCCAGCGCGAGGCTCAGGGGCATGGCGCCCAGAGCGCGCAGCGCGAGATGCTTGTGCGCCAACAACCGCTCGCCCAGCAAGGGCAGCCCCGCCGCCAGAAACAAAAAGGCCATAGACCAGAAAAAGGGCCAGTACCAGCGGAACAAAAAGGGGTTGGTGACCCAGTAAAAGAGGAGGAGCATCCCGTAAAAGGTCGGCAATGCCCAGCCTGCGAGGCGCCGCGCCCGCTCTGTGGCGGCCAGACCCAGGGCGCCGCCCAGCAGCAGCAGGCCCGCCAGCAGGCGATACACCCCCTGGGGCAGGCTGCTCGCCAGGGGGGCCGCCGCCCATTCCCAGATGCGCCCGGCGATGGTGGCGCCGGCCCAGCCTGGGGGGATCAGATAGACCGGCTGGAGCTTGGCGATGATCGAGTGTGGAATGGGCGAGCCATAGTACGCCGTGGCCAGGACGGTCCACAGGGCGGGGGCCGCCAGCGCCGCCCCCAGGGCTCCCCAATTCAGCCCGCGCCAGGAGCGGGGCTTGGCCCAGGCCAGCCAGCAAACGCCCCAGACCGCCAGGGCAAAGGCGCCCTCTGGCCGGGTCACCAGGGATAGCCCCGCCAGCGCCCCGGCCAGGGCCAACTTCTGATGTGCAAGGGCCAGAAAACAGGCCAAGATCAGGGTGAGAAACAGAAACGATTCCATGCCGTTGGCCGAGATGTAGAGCATCTCTGGGTGCAGGGCGTATAGCCCGCCCAGCAGCAGCGCCGGGATGCGCCTGCCGTGCAGGCGCGCGATCAGGGCGGCCGCCAATATGGCCGAAGCGACGTGCCAGAGGGCGTTGCCCCGCACAGCCAGTTCGGGCAGCGGCGCGCCGGGCGCCAGGCCCCGGATAAGGATCAACCAGAGGAGATACAGGGGCGTGGTGCTGCCAAAGACCCGTTCGGAGGGGTTGTAGACGAGGCCCTGGCCCGCATACAGGTTATCCACATAGCGAAAGGTGATATAGGCGTCGTCATAAGGGGCCACCGGCAAGCTGAGGTGGAAAAAGAGCGCATACGCCAAGGCCAGCAGAAAAAAGCCCGCGCAAGCGAGCAACAAGATCCTGTGCAAAAGACGCCGGGTTCGATCTGACACGTTGCGGGCCTCCTGTACGTCATGGGTCAAGGGCGGTGCGCTCGCACAAGGGAGATTATAGCCGGCGACGGCCAAGAGGCAACGGGGACGCTTGCGCAGGGGCCACCGTGGCGCAAAAGCGAACCCACGCCACTCTTGACGCAATAGAACAAATGTGCTATTCTTGCGTCAGAGCAGATGTTCGCTTCCGCAAGGGAGGAATGGGCCATGGATCTCTGGCAAAAGGTGGATCTGCTGGGCGGAGCGGCCCAGTGGGATACAGAGCGCGGTTGCAGCAAGAGTGGGCGCCAGCGTGACGCCCTGGATCGTTGGATCTATCCCGCCATCCGGCCTGATGGCCAGCGCATCCGGATGCTCAAGGTGCTGCAATCCAATGTGTGCGAGAACAACTGCGCCTATTGCGCCTTTCGGCGCGACAGGGATGTGCCCCGCAGCGCCTTTCGCCCCGACGAGCTGGCCGCCCTGTTCGATGGTCTGGTGCGGCAGCGACGGGCCGAAGGGCTCTTTCTCAGCTCGGGCATTTGTGATAACCCCGTGCGCTCCGCCGAGCGCATGCTGGCCACGGTGGAGCTGGTGCGCAAGCGGTACGGCTTTGGCGGGTATATCCACCTCAAGGTGCTCCCCGGCTCGGACCTGGGCAGCATCGAGCAATCGGTGCGCCTGGCGACGCGGGTATCGGTCAACCTGGAGGCGCCCAACCAGGAACGCATCCATGCCTTGAGCCACGATAAATCCTTTGATGACCTGATGCGCTGCCTGGTGGCTACCGATCAGGCGCGGCGACAGGCGGGCCGCCAGGTGAGCATGAGTACACAGTTCGTTGTGGGCGCCTCGGGCGAGTCGGACCAGGAGCTGCTCCAGACCTCGGATCAGCTCTACCGTGACCTGAACCTGGCGCGGGCCTACTATAGCTCCTTCCAGCCCATCGTTCACACGCCGCTGGAGGGGCGCGAAGCCAGCCCTCCCCTGCGCGAGCACCGGCTCTATCAGGCCGATTTTCTGCTGCGCCAGTATGGCTTTGGCCTCAAGGAGTTGGTGTTCGATGCGGCGGGCAACCTGCTCAAAGAGGGCGATCCCAAGCAGGTCTGGGCGCAGAGCCACCCCGAGTTCTTTCCCATCGAGATCAACAGGGCCGAGACCCGCGAGCTGGTGCGCATCCCCGGCATTGGCCCCAAATCGGCGGCCAAGATCGTGGCGCGGCGTCGCCAGGGGCGGTTGTGCTCGCTGGATCATGCGGGGTTGCGAGGCGATCTGGCGCGGCGCGCGGCGCCTTTTGTGCTGCTGGATGGCCGCCGCCCCACCTATCAGCCCGAGCTCTGGCAGGCGGCGCTGGCAAGCTGATGCACGAAAAAACGTCCTCCCCTTGCCCAAGGGGAGGACGTTTTGCATAGAGCGGGTGATGGGATTCGAACCCACGACATTCTGCTTGGGAAGCAGACACTCTGCCAACTGAGTTACACCCGCACACTGCATCCGATTATAGACGACCCAAGCCCCACGTCAAATCGCTCTGGCCGGGACGCACGCGCGCGCCAGGCCGCGCGTTTTGGCCGATTTGACAAGAACCCGAGTCGGGTATACTATGACTTGCTGTGACAATACCTTTTTATGATGCCAGGTACGTGTCGCTCCACCAATCCTCATCTATCATACTGATGTATGGCCCAAAGATCAAGGCTCTCGGTTTCTGCACCCAACACTGTGTGACGACAACCGGGATTTTTCGCGTTGGAACGCTACCAGATACTGGCCCGAGGCTCGCGCACACCTCGCCACAATAGGAGGCTACTTTGGAAATCAACGATATCAAAAACCTGCGGATCAGCCTCGCCTCGCCCGAACAGATTCATGCCTGGTCATACGGTGAAGTAACCAAGCCGGAGACGATCAACTACCGCCGTCTTCGCCCAGAGAAGGATGGCTTGTTCTGCGAGGCGATTTTCGGCCCGACCAAAGACTGGCAGTGCTACTGCGGCAAGTACAAAAAAGTGCGCTTTCGCGGCATCATCTGCGACAAGTGCGGCGTCGAGGTCACCCATTCTCGCGTGCGCCGCGAGCGCATGGGCCATATTGACTTGGCGGCGCCTATCGCCCATATCTGGTATACCCGTCGCTCCCCCAGCTACCTGGGGCTCTTGCTCAATATCTCCCAGCGCAACCTGGATCGGGTGCTCTATTACGCGCAGTATGTCATCACCGAGGTGGATGAGGCCGCCCGCGAGCGCGCCTTGCACCGTCTGGAAGAAGAGTACAACCGCGAGTGCGCCCGCCTAACCGGCGAGGCCGAGCTGGGCATCACGGCCATTGACGCGGCGCTCTCGGTCCAAGACAAGCAAGACCAAGAGCGTGAAGAGTCTCTGCTGGCCGAAAAGCGGCGCCAGCGGGATGCTGCCACCGAGGCCATAATGAGCGAGGCCACCCGCATCCGGCAACTTCTGGAGCGCCAACTGGATGCCCCCGCTGACGCCGAGCTGGTGTTCGGCCCCAACGAGACGATCATTGTCGCCGAGGGCGAGCGGATCGCTCGCGGCCATGTGGGCACGTTGCACCAGGTGGTAGAGGACGAACTCACACGCATCCAGGAGCGCTTTGAGCAAGAGAGCCAGGCGCTGATCGAGCCTATGGAGCAAGAGACCCATGCGCTGCGCCTGCAAGCCGAGGATCGCCGCACCCAGTTCCATGGGGATCTGGAGGTCAAGCTCGAAGAGCTGCGCATGCGCTTTGAGGACGAGCGGGATGAGTTGATGAGCCTGCGTACTCGGCAGCTCTTGACCGAGGTGCGCTATCGCGAACTCGCCGATCGGTGGGGGCGCGTGTTCAAGGGCGGCATGGGCGCCGAGGCGATCTATGACATCGCGTGCCAGATTGATCTGGAATCCATGGCCGAGGAGCTGCGCGAGGAGATCAAGACCACGCGCTCGCAGCAGCGCAAGAAAAAGGCCGTCAGCCGCCTACAGGTGGTAGAGGCGCTGCGGCGATCTGGCAACCGTCCCGAGTGGATGATCCTCAATGTGCTGCCCGTGATCCCGCCTGCGCTGCGCCCGATGGTGCAGCTCGATGGCGGCCGTTTTGCCACCAGTGATCTCAACGACCTGTACCGCCGCGTGGTGAACCGCAACAACCGCCTCAAGCACCTGATCAGCCTGCAGGCGCCCGAGGTGATCATCCGCAACGAAAAGCGTATGCTCCAAGAGGCGGTGGACTCGCTGATTGATAACAGCCGCCGGGGCAAGGCGATCTCGCTGCGCGGGCGGCGCCAGCTCAAGTCCCTATCGGATATGCTCAAGGGCAAGCAGGGCCGCTTCCGCCGTAACCTGCTGGGCAAGCGCGTGGATTATTCCGGGCGCTCGGTGATCGTGGTCGGCCCGCAGCTCAAGCTGTACCAGTGCGGCCTGCCCAAGCGCATGGCCCTGGAGCTTTTCCGCCCGTTCGTGATGCAAAAGCTGGTCGAGTACAACCATGCCATCAACGTCAAGGGGGCCAAGCGCCTGATCGAGCGCGAGACGCCCGAGGTTTGGGAGGTGCTGGAAGAGGTCATCCAGACCCGGCCGGTGCTCCTGAACCGCGCGCCCACGCTACACCGCCTGGGCATCCAGGCCTTTGAGCCGGTGCTGGTCGAAGGCAGCGCCATCCATCTGCACCCGCTGGTCTGCTCGGCATTCAATGCCGACTTTGACGGCGACCAGATGGCCGTGCACGTGCCTCTTTCCGAGCCGGCAGTGCGCGAGGCCCGCGAGCTGATGCTCTCTAGCAAGAACCTGCTGCGGCCCGCCAATGGCGAGCCCGAGGTAGGCCCCTCGAAAGACATGGTGTTGGGCTGCTACTATCTCACCATGGAGCAAGAGGGTGTCAGGGGCGAGGGCAAGGTCTTTGGCTCCTACGAAGAGGTCGAGTTGGCCTATAGCCTGGGGGTCGTTCACATCCATGCCGCCATCAGGTTCCTGCATCGCCACGATGGCGACCAGGAGCTGATCGATACCACCGTGGGGCGCGTATTGTTCAACGCCGCCCTGCCCGAGGCGATCCGCTTTATCAACCGCACACTGGACAAGAACGCCCTCAAGGATGTGGTCGCCGATTGCTACAAGCGGCTGGGCCTGGAAGGCACCGCCGACGTCGTAGACCGCATCAAGGATATCGGCTTTACCTATGCCATGCGCTCCGGCACGACGCTGGCCATTGACGATATCCATGTGCCCGAGGAAAAGGCCGCCATCCTCGATGAGGTCAATGCGCTGGTAGAAGAGGTCGAGCGGCAATACAACCGCGGCTTGATCACCGATAGCGAGCGCTATATGAAGACCGTGGACCTGTGGACCGATGCCACAGACCGGGTGACCGATGCCGTGGCCCGCGAGCTGGACCCCAATAGCTCCCTGGGCATCATGGTGAACTCGGGCTCTTCCAAGGGCGGCCTGACGCCCATCCGCCAGTTGGCAGGCATGCGCGGCCTGATGGCCGATCCATCGGGGCGCATTATGACCCTGCCCATCCGATCGAACTTTCGCGAAGGGCTCACCTCGCTCGAGTACTTTATCTCGACCCACGGCGCGCGCAAGGGTCTGGCCGATACGGCGCTGCGCACGGCAGACGCCGGCTACCTGACCCGCCGCCTCGTGGATGTCGCGCAGGATATGATCATCAACGCCGAGGATTGCGAGACGACCCAGGGCATCTGGATCACCCGCTCATCGTCAGAAGAAGCAGGCGAGGATCTGGGGGTGCGCATCGCCGGCCGCTTTGTGGCGGGCCCCGTGGTAGACCCCGAGAGCGGCGAGCTGTTGCTGGGCAATGGCGAGTACATTGATGACGATATGGCCCAGCGCATCCAGGAGAGACAGGTAGAACAGGTGTATGTGCGTTCGGCGCTCACCTGCCAGATGCGCCACGGCATCTGCCAGCGCTGCTATGGCCGCGACCTGGGGCGCAACGAGATGGTCAAGCTTGGCGCGGCCGTCGGCATCGTGGCGGCCCAGTCCATCGGCGAGCCGGGCACCCAGCTTACCCTGCGCACCTTCCACACCGGCGGTGTGGCGGGCGCGGGGGATATCACCCAGGGTCTGCCCCGCGTACAAGAGCTGTTCGAGGCCCGCATCCCCAAGGGCGAGGCCATCATTGCGGATATCAGCGGCACAACGACGATCCGCGTAGATGGCGTCCGCCGCTGGGTGGCCGTATCTAGCAGTTCGGTGCGGCGCGCGCCTCACAGCGTGCCGGATGGCTATACCCCGCTGGTCATGGATGGAGAAGAGGTCGAACGGGGCAACGTGCTGGCCACCGCCGAGGGGCTGGAGGATATCGTTGCCCGCACCTCGGGGCGCGTCAGCATCGAAGCGGGGCGCATCACCATCATCCATGAAGAGACGCGCCAGCGCGAGTACGAGATCCCGGTCACAGCGCGCCTGCGCACCGAGCACGGAGATCAGGTCCAGGCTGGCGAGCAGATCACCGAGGGCGTCAAGAACCCGCACGAGATCATGCGCATCATGGGCATCGAGGCGGTACGCGAGTACCTGGTGATCGAGATCCAAAAGGTGTACAGTTCGCAGGGCGTGACCATCAACGACAAGCATATCGAAGTGATCGTGCGACAGATGTTGCGCCGGGTGGTGGTTACCTCTAGCGGCGATACCGGCTTTTTGCCCGGCGAACTGGCGGATCGCCTTGATCTGGAGCAGGCCAATGAAAAGGCCATCGAGGAGGGCGCCGCCCCGGCCACGGCAGAGCCCGTGGTGCTGGGCATCACCAAGGCCGCCCTCAACACCGAGAGCTTTTTGTCGGCGGCTTCGTTCCAGCACACCATCAGCGTGTTGGCCAGCGCCGCCGTCGAGGGGCGCGTAGACGACCTGCGCGGCCTCAAGGAGAGTGTGCTCATCGGCAAGCTGATCCCTGCCGGGACGGGCTTCCACGAGCACCTGGAGCAAGAGGCCGAGGAGGAGGCTCTTTCTGAGGAGGCCGTCCTGGAAGCCTTGGAGGACGATCTCCTGGGCGGCATGAGCGATGGCCTGTTGGGCGGCGGAGACCCTTCCGACGAGCTGGATGCGCTGGATGCAGCGTATCGCGCCAGAGGCGGCTCCTCTAGCTCACGCCTACCCATGCCGGATGCCTCGTCAGAGAGCTAACAATGAACAGCCGCCATATCCGGCGTCTGACCAATCACAAAAGGAACCCAGGCAGAGGACTCGCCGTCCTCCGCCTGGGTCTGCTATTGGTCGCCGCCTCGTTACTTGCCCTCGTCGTCATGCTGGCGCTCACAGCGGGCACCATCTATACCGTCTATGCCTCTTATGTGCAAGAGCTGCCTTCCGCAGAAGAGATCCGCGAGCGCTCCGTCCAGGGCTCTGAGACCACCCGCATCTATGACCGCACCGGCGAGCATATCCTCTACGAGATCGTGCCCCCCGAGGGTGGCCGGCGCACATGGGTCACCCTGGAAGAGATCCCCGAGCACCTACGCGATGCCACCGTCGCCATGGAGGACAAGAACTTTTACGACGAGACGCTGTATACCAATTTCTACGGCATCAACGTCGAGGGTGTGGGGCGGGCCATCTTTGGCGAGCTGAGCGGCGATGACCGGGGCGGTGGCAGCTCGATCCCGCAGCAGCTCGTCAAGCTCATGGTCTTTGAGACGTTCGAGGAGCGCGCCGAGCGCAGCTATCTGCGCAAGCTGCAAGAGTGGATCCTGACCATCGAGCTAA
The DNA here is from genome assembly GCA_964482225.1 of uncultured Anaerolineales bacterium. GTDB lineage: Bacteria > Chloroflexota > Anaerolineae > UBA1429 > UBA1429 > UBA1429. The sequence goes on along the minus strand of CAYZWT010000032.1, from coordinate 24,415 downwards.
CGCGCCGCTACCCGGGGATCGAGGGCCGCGAGCAGATCCTGGAAGCGTACCTGAACAACATCTTTTACGGGCACTTTGCCGTGGGCGTCGAAGCCGCGGCCCAGACCTATTTCGGCAAGCCGGTGCAAGAGCTGACCCTGGCCGAGTGCGCCATGCTGGTGCCTTTGGGCCAGGCGCCCGCGCTCAACCCGATCAGCGCGCCCGAGGAGGCCAAGCGCCGCCAGGAGACGGTGCTGGATACCATGTTCCTGCGCGGGTACATCTCCTCCGAGGAGGCCTATGAGGCCAAGCAGCAGCCCATCGTGGTGCAGCCGCCGGTGCATCAGATGCTGGCGCCCCACTGGGTGCTGTATGTGCGCAGCCAGCTCGAGCAGCGCTTTGGCGCCGAGGCGGTCTATGGCGGCGGGCTGCAAGTCATCACCACCCTCGATCTGGATATCCAGCGTGAGGCCGAGCGCATCGCCCGCGAGCACATTGCCGAGATCCGCGAATCCAGCGATGCCGGCAACGCGGCCATCGTGGTGATAGACGCCAAAACGGCCCAGATCGTCGCCATGGTGGGCAGCCTGGACTATAACGACGAGAGCATTGACGGGAACATCAACATGGCGCTCTCTCCGCGCCAGCCCGGCTCCAGCTTTAAACCGTTCACGTATGCCACGGCCTTTGCCCAGGGCTATACGCCCGCCACGATGGTCATGGACGTGCGCACCAGCTTTCCCGATCCGCCCAACCCGCCCTATGTGCCGGAGAACTTTACCCGGCGCTACAAGGGCCCCATTCTGCTGCGCGAGGCGCTGGCCTCTTCATACAACATCCCGGCGGTGGCCATGATGCACAAAGTGGGCGCCATGAATGTGGTGGACCTGGCCCACGCGATGGGGATCGAGACCCTCGGCGCCGCCAACTATGGCCTGGCGTTGACCCTCGGCGGCGGGGATGTGCGCCTGGTGGATATGGTCTATGCCTATAGCGTCTTTGCCAATGGCGGCGCCATGCTCGGCGAGCCCAAGTCCGCCGAGCGTTTTCGGGCGGGTTACCGGCAATTGGATCCGGTCACGATCCTGCAAGTGCGAGATTCGTCGGGCGAGCTGCTCTACGCCCATTTGCAGCCGGAGCGCCGCGAGGTGCTATCGCCCGAAGTGGCGTATCTCATCAGTGATGTCCTCTCGGATAACCAGGCCCGCGCGCCGGGCTTTGGCGCCGGCAGTGTGTTGGTGATCCCCGACCGCCCGGCAGCGGTCAAAACCGGCACGACGAACAACTTTCATGATAGCTGGGCCGTCGGATACACGCCCCAGTATGTCGTCGGGGTGTGGTCGGGCAACGCCGATTATACCGCCATGCGCAATGCCACCGGGGTGCGCACATCGGGCCCCATCTGGCAACAACTGATGCTCTACCTGCACGAGGGCAAGCCGGTGGAGAGCTTTGTGCGGCCCCCCGGCATCGTGATGGCGGTGGTGGATAGCACCTCCGGCAAGCTGCCCACGGAACACTCGCCCTCGCGTCGTCAGGAGCTCTTTATCGAGGGCACGGTGCCCACCACCTATGATGATGTGCACAAGCCGTTCGCCATCTGTCGCGCCAGCGGCAAGCTGGCCACGGTCTATTGCCCCGCAGAAGAGGTCGAGGTGCAGGTCTTTACGATCTATCCGCCCGAGGCCGATGACTGGGTGCGCGACCAGGGCATCGCCCAGCCGCCGACCCAGTTCTGCGACCTGCACGGCCCCACCCTGGCCAGCGCCGATGTGGCCATCACCAGCCCCAGGTCTTTTGGCGCTGTGAGCGGCGTGGTCTCGATCCTGGGCAACGCCCGCGCCGACAGCCAGGAGCGCTTTTGGCTAGAAGTGGGCCGGGGCGTCGAGCCGACCGAGTGGACGCCGATCACGCCAGAGCACGGGCATCGTGTGGAGAATGACCTGCTGGCCACCTGGGATGCCAGCGGGCTGGACGGCCTGTATACGCTGCAACTCGTCGTGATTGACGGCGGGATGCGCCGCGAGGTGCGGGCGCCGGTGATCGTGGACAACCAGCCGCCCCAAATCCAACTGCGGCGGCCCAACCCGGCAGGGGCTCTGTACAATCCGGCGGCCTTTCAGCGCGATGAGGACCGCACCTACGAGGCGGGCTATGACGAGTGGATCAACATCCAGGTCGAGGCCACGGACAATATCTCCATCAGCCATATCGAGTTCTATATGAATGGCCACTTGGTGGGCACCAGTACCGTGGCGCCCTATACGGTGCGCGTCATGTTCGCCGATCTGCCCGGCGGCATCGAGAATCGTGAGGCGCTTGTGCAAGAGGTGGGCGCGCTGCCCGAGCTCAAACCACCCAGCGCCCGCGCACAATCGTTCGTCATCCATGTGGTGGCGTATGATACCGCCGGCAACCGCACGGTGAGCGCGCCGGTGGATGCCTACTATATCCCGCGCTAAGGGCGCCTGCGCCACACTCTCCGAACCGGCAGGGTGGCGCGGACAAGAACAACTGTCCGAGCCGTTGCCTGAAGGATGTGACAGGCCCATTCTTCAGGCAACGGCTCGCCTGTACCCCTCTGTTTCGCCGATCCCCTGAATCGCCTTCTCCCAGGATCTTGACATCCGCCAGGGGGCATTCTACAGTTAACCAGCATCATCCTCAGGAGCGTCCAGCGTGCAAAGACAGCCCAATTCTCAAAACTGCTTTCTGTGTGGGTTACAGAACCCCATCGGGCTCAAGGTAGCCTTTTACGAGACCCAGGAGAACCGCGTGCTGGTGCGCTTTACGCCGCAAGAGTTCCACCAGGGCTATCCGGGCGTCATGCACGGCGGCATCGCTTGCGCGCTGCTGGATGAAACCATCGGGCGCACCCTGGTGCGCCATGACATCTGGGCCATGACCGTGGACCTCAAAGTGCGCTTTCACAAGCCGGTGCCGCTGAACGAGCCGCTAACGGTGGTGGGCGAGATCGTGCGGCTGCGCAGCCGCATGATGGAGGGCAAGGGCGAGATCCGTCTGGCCGATGGGTCGGTGGCCGTCAGCGCCGAGGCGCGCTACATCCACCTGCCCGCAGACAAGGTGGACGAGTTTCGCAGCGAGTTGGGCTATTGGCAAGTGGCGCCGGGGACGGAGGGCGAGCAACCTGTGGACATACTGACGGACTAGGCCAGCAAGCATCCTATTCGGAGGGGTAACATGGAAACCAAAAGTAGAGCCACTGTATGGATCGTGGTCGCGGGCCTGGCGGGGCTGCTGTTCGGGTGTTTGGGAGGCGCGCTGGCGGGCGGCATCGCCGGCTATGCCCTCTTTCGGAGCCCTTCCCAAATCGTCGCGCCGCAACCTTACGAGTACCGCATCGAGCCCACGCCGCGCGAGCCCATCGTCCCCGATCTGCGGCCCATGCCCACGCTGCCTGCCCCGGCGATGCCCTTGCTGCAGGGCGCAACGCTGGTTACCCAGGTCGTGCCAGAGAGCCCTGCCGAGCGCGCGGGCATCCAGGCGGGCGATCTGATCATGGCGCTGGATGGCGTATCACTGCAAGAGGCGCCCCTGGCCGAGCTGATCATGGCCTATGCCCCGGGCGATGTGGTGATGGTTACGCTCTTGCGCGGAGACCGGGAGCTGGCGCTAGAGCTAACCCTGGGCACACACCCGGAACAGAGCGGCGCCCCCTGGATCGGGATCTATTACCAGGAGATGCCCGGGAGGCATTTCGAGCGTCCGGCGCCCTAGAAACAAGCGGGCGCGCTGTGCGGGAACCGCCGGGGCCGCTGCATCGGGCGATGCGGGCGACGCTGGCGCCTGTCTACTCGCCGGCGCCGGCTTGGCCCGGTGTGGGGAACAGCTCGTTCACCAGCGCGCGCACCTTGTCCCAATCGGCCACCTCAACCATCCAACCCTGAGGAGTAATCACAGTCGTGGTCATGGAGCCATCGATGACGCCGCTGCGGATGCTGGAGCGGTCCACGTTGCGCGCGGCCTCGGCCAGCAGGAACATGTCCTCCAGCGTCAGGTCGGTCTGCACCGAGGAGCCGACCAGGTCCAGGATGGCGGGAATGCGGGTGATCGGGATATCCAGGCTCATCACCTTGTCGCGCGCGGCCAGGAGCAACTGCTGCTGGCGATCCATGCGGGCAAAGTCACTGGAGCTATGCCGCGTGCGGGCATACTGGAGCGCCGTCACGCCATCCATCTGCTGAACGCCCGCCGGGATATAGATCTCCATGATGCCATAGTCGGCGGTGGGGTATTTGGCATCGCGAATGGCGTCGGGCACATCAACGGTGAGGCCGCCGATGGCGTCCACGATCTTTTCAAAGCCGCTGAAATTGACGCGCACATAGTAATGCACCGGCACACCCAGGGCATACCAGACGGTCTTTTTCGCCAGGGCAGGGCCGCCCCCCGGATAGTCGCGCAGATCGCCGGTATAGTGGGCCGTGTTGATGCGGCTCTCGCCATAGCCGGGGATGGTCGTCCAGAGGTCGCGGGGGATGGAGAGCATGGCCGCCGTGTTGTTCACGGGGTCAATCGAGACCAGGATCATGGTATCGGTGCGCCAGGGGCCGGATTCCCCCTCGCGCTGGTCTATGCCTAGCAGCAAGACGTTGACCGGCTCGGTGAGCTTGCGCTGCGAGGTGGGCGCGACGACCACCTGCTGGGGTTCGCCCTCAGAGGGCTGGCTTATCTCCAACGTTGCCACGGGATCGGCGGCCTGCACCACCCGATCGGCAAAGGGCAGGGGCGCCTGGGCTACCAGGGCCCGCACCGTGGAGAAAAAGAAAAAGCCCGAATAGAGCGCGCCAGCCACAATGATGACGGTCACAAAAGAGCTCACCGCGCGCATCCACGGACGTTGGTTCATCAGGCCGTTCTTCCTTGCACGAGTAGCAGACGTAACGTTGGGAGTATAACACAACGACTATTTGAGGCCAAAGAGAGACGCGCGTCGTGCGCCGATTGTTCCCGCAAAACAGCCGAGCGCCCCAGGGTGGGGCGCTCGGGTCACGAGACACGGAATGGATCGGCTCGCCGGTTTACTCTTCGCGATGGGTCGGCCCCTCGGGCGGGGCCTCATCCTCTGGATGTGAGTCCCTCACATCACAGGCGCGCGACATTCAAGTCGAGACGCCCATCTTGGGCAACACCAGGAACATGAGCAGAAACCAGCCCACCAGCAGGGCGGGCAAGAGCAGGTCTTGAATCGTCAGGCCGAAAATCGTCATGTGGTTCTATCCCTATTGTTACACACGCATCAAAAGGGCGATCAGTTCCTCCACCGAGGCATCATCCTGCAAGCACAGGCTGTCGTTCAGGCAGCCGGCGAGGTAGCCCTTGGCCAACTCGCGCCCCACGTGGCGGGTGGCGGCCCGCACCGAGGCGAGTTGATCCAGGATCTCGCGGCAATCGCGCCCCTCATCCACCATGCGCTGGATGCCCCGCGCTTGGCCCTCGATCTTGCGCAGTCGCCGCACCAGGTCCTGACGCGCTTCCATTGATAGCATCGCGCTTACCCTATCCTCTGCATCCACCTACGCTCCGAGGCCAACCTAGCCTCGATAGCGAATGCCTCAACCTGATGGAGCGCACGCGCCCGCCGAAGAGCCCGCGCCCTGGGATGCGCCTGTGGTTCCAAACAGAGAGAGGCTCTTTTCGCACTCGTTGCTGCCACACTGCGGGCAAGTCACCTCGAACTTGGCCGCTATCGAGCGCACGTACTTGTCGAACAGATGCCCACAGGCACGACATTGATATTCGTAAAACGGCACGTTTATTCCCTCTAGTCGTAGGTTGCCAGCAACGCCAGCACATCATCAGCATCCACGCGGCCCACCTGTTGCAGGGCCGGCTGCCCTTGCGGATCGAACACGATCAGCGTGGGCACGGCCCGCACGCCGTACCGGAGGGCGATCTGCCCGCCCACCTGGCTGCTCGCGCTGAGACGCAACAGCTCGATATCGCGCCCTGCCAGATTTCGCTGAAGCCCGTCTACGGCGGGCTTGGCCAAGAGGCAGGCGCTTCAAGTATTGCTGTAAAAGTACAGCACGGTCGGCTTGCCCTGGCTCAGCCGCTCGGCCACCTGCTCGGGCGAGCCCAGGTCAGAAGCCGGGGTTCGCAACACGGCATAGCCCACGGCCAGGGCCGCCAGCACGACCAGGGTTAGCCAGTTTTCGCGCCAGAGGCGCCCCAGCCGCGCCATCAGGACTGGGGCTTGGCCAAGAGCGCATCAATCCTGGCGACAAGGTCTTGTTTGGGGCGCACGCCCACCACGCGCTCGACCTCTTGACCGCCCGCATACAGGATCAACGTGGGGATGCCCCGGATACCCAAAGAGCCCGGCGTGGCCCGGTTCTCGTCTGTGTTGACCTTGGCCACCGTGAGCCGCCCCGCGTACTCATCGGCAAGCTGCTCGACCACGGGCCCGATGATGCGGCACGGGCCGCACCAAGGCGCCCAGAAATCCACCAGCACGGGGAGATTGCTCTCGATCACATCTTGCTGATAGGAGGCGTCGGTTACGTGGATCACATGATCGCTCATTGCTTTGTCCTTTCTCTCGCCAATTGCCTTGATTATACCCTATCGGGACAAGCGTTCAAGCGCTCGGATAGGGTACCCCCCTAAGGTATCTAGAGTATAGTGCATCCCTCCCACGCTGTCAAGTCGGCGCCAGCAACGCAAATCTGTTCCGCATCGGCAGGCGGCACATGTGCGCAGGCCTCCTGGCCCTCACCCGCGTTTCTCAGACGGGCCGCACCCTCCCCCGCACATGCAGGGGAGGGCCGGGCACGAGATCGAGATCAAGACCCAGCTTGCCAAGCAGTGGCTGTCTCAGACCTTATCTTGAAACGCCCCCCACCCCATCAGCCCTCTTGGGCACGGGCAAGCTTGGCGCTATAATGCTTCCAGAGTGCGCCCAGGCCGGGGGCGCTCCTGTGCCATAGATACGGTGTGCCCCCGCGTGTGCGGGCTTGCAGGCGGCGGAGGAGGGCAGTATGACCATACCCTATACCGAGAGGACCCTTGCGTTGGTGCTCCGCCTGCTGGAGGAGGAGCATCGCGACGAGGCTCTGGCCATTATCGCCTCGCTGCTGCCCGCCGACAAGGCGGCCCTGTTCGATGCCCTGGATCCTCAGGTGCAAGAGCAGCTCTTGCCCCATGTCGGGCCGGACGATGTGGCCGACATCCTCGAGGAACTGCACGATGACGACGCAGCCGCCCTGGCCGAGAGCCTGGACGCCGAAGCGTTGGTGCAGGCGCTGGACGAGATGGAGCCCGACGAGGCCGCCGACCTGCTAGGCGACCTGGAGCCGCTGTTACGCTTGCAGGCCCTGGAAGGCATGGCCGCCGCCGACGAGGTGCGCCCGCTGCTGCGCTACCCCGATGATAGCGCCGGCGGCCTGATGACGTCCGATTATTACGTCTTTGCCGAGACCGAGCGTGTGGGCCAGGTGTTCCGGCGCATGCGCTCTGAGGCCCCCCGCGACGAAGAGATCCCCTACATCTATGCGGTAGACGAACAGGGGCGGCTGACAGGGGTGGCCCGCCTGGCCGACCTGATCCGCGCCCACCCCGAACAGCCGCTCCGCGCCATTGCCGACCCGGACATGATCCGCGTCTCTGTCGAGGCGGATCAGGAGACGGCAGCCCGCCTGCTACAGCGCTATGACTTGATGGCCTTGCCGGTGGTGGATACGGCGGGGCGGCTGGTGGGCGTGATGTCGGCGGATGACGCTATGGCGGCCCTAGAAGAGGAGGCCAGCGAGGATATCTATCTCGCCTCTGGCATCGTGTCTCTGCGCGGCCAAGAGGCCGCCCGCAGCGATCTGCTGGTACGCGGCCCCATCTGGCGCACCTGGCGGGTGCGCGCGCCCTTTTTGCTCTTGACCATGCTGGGGGGGCTGGTGGCCGGGCTCGTGATCCACTCTTACGAGGAGGCTCTGGAGGCCGTCATCGTACTGGCCATGTTCATCCCCGTGGTGATGACGATGGGGGGCAATGCGGGCGCCCAATCCACCGAGATCTTTATCCGGGGGCACGCCTTGGGGCAGATAGAAACGCGCCGATTCCTGCGCTATTTGCTGCGCGAGCTGGTCATTGGGCTGGGTATGGGCATAGTTCTGGGCGCCCTGGCGGGGATCATCGCCGGTATATGGCAAGGCATGCCCGAACTGGGGTTGGTGGTAGGGCTGTCGCTGGTATGCACGATGGGCCTGGCAGCCTCGCTGGGGTTCCTGATCCCCTACGGCCTCGTCAAGCTCGGCGCCGACCCTGCTGCCGGCGCCAGCCCCTTTATCACGACGATCATTGACATGACGGGTGTGTTGGTCTATTTCCTTCTGGCAATCGAGTTCCTGGGGCATCTGCTCTAGCGGATTGGCAGGCCTGCACACACGGTCACGGACGCCACGGCAACAAGAGGGGACAGGCGAGTATGAGTGAATACCAGACCGAACAGCTCTTGGATCAAGTGCTGCGGCTGTTGAACGATGGGCAGTTTGACGAGGCGCTGGCGATCCTGGCCTCGCTACTGCCCGCCGATAGGGCGGCCCTGTTCGATACCCTGGACCCCCAGCTCCAAGAGCATCTCTTGCCCCTCTTTGAGCGCGATGACGCCGCCGACATCCTCGAAGAGATGGATGACGACGATGCTGCCGCCCTGGCCGAGAGCCTGGATGCCGAGGCGCTGGTGCAGGTGCTGGACGAGATGGAGCCCGACGAGGCCGCCGACCTGCTCGGCGACCTGGAGCCGCTGTTGCGCCTGCAAGCCCTTGAGGGCATGGCCGCTGCCGATGAGGTGCGCCCGCTGCTGCGCTACCCCGATGATAGCGCCGGCGGCCTGATGACGTCCGATTATTACGTCTTTGCCGAGACCGAGTTGGCCGGGCAGGCGCTGCGCAGCATCCGCGAGCAGCCCCGCCGCGATGAAGAGATCCCCTATGTCTATGCTGTGGACGAGCGCGGGCGCCTCACGGGGGTCACCCGGCTGGCGGATCTGATCCGCGCACACCCGGAGCAGCCGCTCAGCACCATCGCCCGTAGCGAAGTGGTCTCCATCGCCGCCGAGGAGGACCAGGAGGTGGCGGCGCGGCTCTTGCAGCGCTATGACCTGATGGCGCTGCCCGTGCTCGATGCGCTGGGCAGGTTGGCAGGCGTCATCACCGCCGACGATGCTATGGCGGTGTTGGAGGAGGAGGCCAGCGAGGACCTGTACAAGGCCACGGGTATTATCTCGGTGCAGGGGCGCGAGGCGGCCCGCAGCGACCTGCTGGTGCGCGGTCCGCTCTGGCATACCTGGCGGGTGCGCATCCCGATCCTGGTGGTAACGCTCTTTGGTGGACTGCTGGCGGGCGCCGTGATCGGCGTGTATGAGGAGGCCCTCAAGTCCGTCACCATACTGGCCTTTTTCATCCCTGTGGTGATGGATATGGGCGGCAGCGCAGGGGTGCAATCCACCGCCGTGTTCATCCGGGGGCACGCCCTGGGGCAGATAGATATGCCACGCTTTCGAGCCCACCTTTTGCGCGAGCTGGGTGTGGGCCTGGGCATGGGGGTGATGATGGGCTCGCTGGGCGGGCTGGTGGCCGCCCTCTGGCAGGGGCTGCCTGCCCTGGGTCTGGTAGTGGGGCTATCCATGGTCTGTACGATGACCCTGGCCGTCACCCTGGGCTTTTTGATCCCGTTCATCCTGCTCAAGCTGGGCATTGACCCGGCTGCGGGCTCTGACCCCATCATCACGACCATCAAGGACCTGACGGGGTTGTTCATCTATTTCTCCTTCTCCATTCTGTTCCTTGGGCACTTGATGTGAGGAGCGGGCTCCCCCAGGAGACGAATCATTGACAGGTTCGGGGGGCGGTGCTAATATCCTGGCGATCACAGAGAGAGGATACAAATGGTTCGCACACCTCTGCAGTTCAATGTCCGCCCAACGCCCGAGATCATGTTCCCCAACGAGGACTGGGTGCTCTCGCCCAAGGCCATGCGGGGCTATCTGCAATACCGTTTGCATATTATAGACCACCAAATCGATGGGTTGATGCAAGAGTTGGGCCAGCGCAACGCGCCTCCCTTCCCGAGCGATCTGGAGGATGAGGCCCTGTCCGATGAGGCATGGACCCTTTGGTCCCGGCTCAACTATCTCTTGCAGGCGCGCGATTCGTTGCAAGCTGCGCTCTCCAGGCCGCAGCGCAAGCTGAACTAGCCGGCGCCCCGCTCGCCGACGGCGTGCGATGGCCGTCGGCTCACTGCGAACGGGGGGCGCGCATCACGCCGGGCCCCTTGGCCTATGGTTCGCCAAAGGATGGTTGCACGTATTGTGCGCTCATGGAGCAACGATCTCTCCACTGATCCCGGCCGGGGCGGCTCTCGCCCTTTTTTCAAGCTCTTTTTCTGGCTGGTGATCCTGAGCCTGTATCTGCTGGGCGGGCTGGCGCTCTATCTGCGCTCCCAGCTCGGGCCGGTGGGGCCTATCACGCCGTCGGCGCCGGCCGCGACCATCGAGGTCTCGCCTGCCCTTACGGCAACGCCCACCGCTACGCTGACATTGACGCCCTCGCCCTTCCCAACCCTCACCCCTACGGCAACGCTATATCCGACCTTGACTCCTAGACCTTGATGTTCGACCTCTGACGTATATCGAAAAGAGAGGTGCTATGATTGATACAACCGAGTTGTTGCGCCAGCTCTCTCAGGCTGCGGGCGTAACCGGCTATGAAGACGACGTGCGCGCGCTGGTGCGCGAGGCGCTCACCCCTCTGGCAGACGAGTTCCGCACCGATGCCCTGGGCAACCTGATCGCCGTGCAGTACGGCGAGGGCGCCGAGCCCCGTCCGGCCATCATGCTGGCCGCCCACATGGACGAGATCGGCCTGATGGTCTCTGGGTTCGAGGGCAGTTTCTTGCGCTTTCACACCGTGGGCGGCGTAGACCTGCGCACCCTGCCCGGCCAGGAGGTTACCGTGCACGGCGTGCAGCCGTTGCCGGGCATTGTCGCCAGCCTCCCGCCCCACGTCCTCTCCCCCGAGGAGCGCAGCAAGCCGGTTCCCCTGGACAAGCTCTTTATCGACGTGGGCCTGGATGCAGAGACGGTGCGCCAGCGGGTACATGTAGGCGACCTGATCACCATGCGGCGCGATTTCCTGCCCTTGGCGGGAAACTATGTCTCCGGCAAGGCATTTGACGACCGGGCGGGCATCGTCTCGCTGGCCGTCTGCCTCGAGATGCTGCGGGGCATGCGCCACAGTTGGGACGTCTATGCCGTGGCCACCACCCAGGAGGAGATCGGGCTGCGCGGGGCCACCGTGAGCGCCTATGGCCTGGCGCCCGATATCGCCATCGCCGTGGATGTGGGCTTTGGCAAGCAGCAGGGCGTCTCGGATAGCAAGATCGTCGAGATGGATGCCGGGCCCGCCATCGCCATGGGGCCCAATGTGCATCCCCTGATGCACCAACGCCTGGTCGCCACGGCCAAGCGGCACGAGCTCAAATACCAGACCGAGGTGATCGCAGGGGCCTCGGGCACCGACGGGTGGGCCATTCAGGTGGCCCGCGAGGGCATCCCTACGGCGGTGCTCTCGATCCCCTTGCGCTATATGCACACCACCGTCGAGACCCTGTGTACCCGCGACATCGAGCGCACGGGCCGTCTGATGGCCCTCTTTATCGCCGGGCTCGACGATGCCTTTGCCGCCGATTTGGGCTTGCAGAAAGGAGCCAGCGCGTGATCCTCGAAACATTGAGCAATGCGCGCGGCGTTTCGGGCAACGAGGCCGCCGTGCGCGATCTGATCCTGGAGGCCGTGCGCGAGCACATTGACGAGCACCAGGTGGACGCCCTGGGCAACCTGATCTGCCTGCGGCGGGCCAGGGCGCCCAAGGCCGGGGGCCAGCCGACGTTACGGGAACGCTCTCTGCGCGTCATGGTGGCCGCCCACATGGACGAGATCGGCCTGATCGTGACGGGCATCAACGGCGACGGCACCCTGGCCTTTGACAAGGTGGGCGGCATAGATGACCGCGTGTTGCCCTCCAAGCAGGTGCTGGTGGGCGATGGCGCCGTGCCGGGCGTGATCGGCTTTCCGCCCATCCACCTGATCCCCCGCTCCGAGCGGGACAAGGCCCCCAACATGAGCCAGGCCGTGATAGATATCGGCGCCGCCGACAAGAGCGCCGCCGAGGCCCTGGTGAAAAAGGGCGACTATGTGTCGTTCCAGGCCACCTATCAGGTGCTGGATGAAGGCAGGCTGCGCACCGTCAAGGGCAAGGCGTTCGACGACCGGGCCGGTTGCGCCGTGCTGGTGGAGCTGCTGCAGGGCGACTATCCGGTGGACCTCTATGGGGTGTTCACCGCCCAGGAGGAGGTGGGCCTGCGGGGCGCCCGGGTGGCCGCCTATCGCATCGCGCCCGATCTGGCGCTGGCCCTGGAGGGCACCATCTGCGCCGACTTGCCCAAGGAGGAGGGCGACGACACCAGCCCCGTCACCGAGCTGGGCGAGGGCCCGGCCCTGACCTTTATGGACGCCAGCTTTGTGCCCGACCGGAGGCTGCTGGATCTGCTGATCCACACCGCCCGGCAGGAGGGCATCCCCTACCAGTTCAAACAGGCCGTCTCGGGCGGCACCGATTCGGGCGCCATTCACCTGGCGCGTGAGGGCGTGCCCTCGGCCACCATCGCAGTGCCCGTGCGCTATATCCATGCGCCGGTGAGCCTGCTCAGCCTCAACGATTTCGATCACACCGTGCAGCTCGTGCGGGCTGCCCTGATAGCGCTCCAAGGAGGCATGCCATCATGAAGGAACTGATCCGTCAACTGGTCGAGGCATACGGCCCATCGGGGTACGAGGCGCAGGTGCGCGCGCTGATCGAGGCGCAGGCGGCGCCCCACGCCGACGAGATGCGCATCGACGCCATGGGCAACCTGATTGTCCTCAAGCGGGGCAGCGGCGACGGCCTCCCCGTCATGGTCGCGGCCCACATGGACGAGATCGGCCTGGTGGTGACCTATGTGGACGAAAAGGGCTACTTGCGCTTTGCGCCCACAGGCGGCGTCTCGCCGGTGACCCTGGTGGGCAGCCGGGTGCGCTTTGCCAATGGCGCCACGGGCGTGATCGGCTGGGAAAAGTGGCTCCGGCCCGATGCGGGCGCCAGCCGCCCCGAGATCGGCGAGTTGTACATTGATGTGGGCGCTACCGGCCGCGATGACGCGCCGGTGGGCGTGGGCGATGCGGCGGGCTTTGTGCGCCCCTTTGAGGACCTGGGCCAACGCCTGATCGCCAAATCTATGGATGACCGGGTGGCCTGCGCCGTGGCGCTACAGGCCCTGGCCGAGATCGGCGAGACCCCCAACGACCTGTATTTCTGCTTTACCGTGCAGGAGGAGGTGGGCACCCGGGGCGCGGTGACGGCGGCCTATGGCATCGAGCCCGCGTTGGGCCTGGCCGTGGATGTGACCCTGGTGGGCGATACGCCCAAGGCGCGCCCGATGGCGATCTCGCTGGGACAGGGGCCCGCCATCAAGATCATGGATACGGGTATGCTGGCGCACCCGGGCGTGGTGCGCTGGATGATCCAGACCGCCGAGGAGCGGGGCATCCCCTATCAGCGGGAGGTGCTCCAGGGCGGCAGCACCGATGCGCGGGCGATCCAGCTCTCGCGGGCGGGCGTGCCGGCGGGCTGCCTTTCGATCCCCTGCCGCTATGTCCACACCCCGTCCGAGATGGTGGATTACGGCGACGTGCAACAATCCGTGCGGCTGTTGGTCGAACTGCTGAGCCGGGAGATCGCGCTATAGGGTGATCTGCCACATACGAACAAGGGCGCTGCGTTTCGAGACGCAGCGCCCTTGTTCGTATGCAGGTGAGCCTACCTGTTCACAGACTACTCGCCATCTGGGAAGGGAATAGGCTTGATCAGCGCATCATCCACATCCCAAAGGCCAAGGCGTCCGCGCATGGGCACAAACTCGACGAGCTGTGCATCGGCCAAAAGCCAGCCGAGCGGCCCCCCAAACCACTCTCGATCATCAGGATCAGCGATGCTCTCGGCATCGGCTACGATGTCATACAACTGTGCGACTGCGATGATGCCGCCGCGAGGCAACGGATCAGGCCAGTACCAGCCCTCACGCTGGCATTCCTCGGCAATCTCTTTCGTAAATTCGGTATCCACGCGCATCCCTGCGTGGATGGCCAACGGGCCGCGATACGACGTCTGCCAGGAGCGATTCTCGACACGTTTGTCGCCCAGCGCGATCAGCATCGCGTAAGGCTGTTGGATGGTGAGCGCCTTCATCTGCACCTCCTTTCACCACTATCATAGGCGACAGCGAAAGAAAGGGCAACCACATTTCTCGTTCCGAGTACCGAGCGCATACCGTAACGCTGCGGTCAAGTGCGAGAGAGAGCGCTGCTAGCTCCCCAGCGCCTGCTCCCAGGCCGTTTGCAGGGCGAGGAGATCGGTAACGACCCAGTCCGGCGGTGTGGGGTAGGCCGCCGCCTCTGCCGCCGTCGAGATGCCCGTGAGCACCATGATGGTCTTGAGCCCGGCGCGTTGCCCGCCCAGAATATCGGTCTCCAGGCGGTCGCCCAGGATGGCCGTCTCCTCCGGGCGGGCGCCCAGGTGTTGCAGCGCCAGTTGCAGGGCCAGGGGCTCGGGCTTGCCCACCACCAGGGGCTCGACATCGGTGGCGGCCACCAGGGCCGCCAGGATGCTGCCCGCGCCGGGGATGATGTCGTTCTCCAGGGGATAGGTCTTGTCCGGGTTGGTGCCGATAAAGGTGGCCCCAGCGCGGATGGCCAGGGTGGCGGTGGCGAGCTTGTCAAAGGTCAGGGTCTTGTCCCACCCGGCCACTACATAGCGCGACTCGCGCCCGCCCATGACGAAACCGCGCTTTTCCAGCTCGTGGATCAGGGCCGCCTCGCCGACGACATTGACGCGGGTGCCAGGGGGCGCCTGGGTGGCCAGGTAGGCAGCGGTGGCCACGCCCGAGGTCATGATCCGTTCCGGGGGCACCTGCATGCCCATGCCCGCCAGGCGCTCGTGGAACTGCTCCGGCGTCAGGGTGGAATTGTTGGTCACCAGGAGATAGTTGATCCCGCGCGTCTGCACAAAGGCGATGAATGCGGCGGCCCCGCCCAAAGCCGAGCGCCCCCGATAGAGCACCCCGTCCATATCCACCAGCAGATTGCGGATCTGCGCCAGCGATGGCTGCATACACACGCCCCCCGTCAAGAGCCCATCCCGTTACATCGCCACGGCAGCGATGATAACACGGCGCGCTTGGAGCACCAAGAAGGGAGATGGGGCGCGATGATGCTACTCGATCACGGTCTCCGTTTCGGCCTCTGGCTCCTCTGCTCCCTCGGGGGCGGTTTCTTGCTCAGGAATGTAGGCGCTGCAGTCAAAAGTAGAAGGAGTCACAAAGCCGGTGTGGTTCCTGTGAACCTCATTCTGGTCATCTATAGAAGCATCAATCTCGGATCGCACGCGCGCCCCTGTGCGATCCTCGGTTACAAGAGCCTGTAAGGTGTCCCTCAGTTCCTCATAGTACCTGACGCAGACGCTATAGTGCTCTTGCTCGTGCTCAAAGAGATCGTCGTAAAAGCTGTTCCAGGCGGCCTGTATCTCGGGCGGCTGGTTTCCCAGCTCGGTCCACTGGGGCATCACGTAATAATATACTACCGGCAAGTTCACGGTGCCCACTTGCCGACGGGTGCCCGGGGCCGGATCCCACGTCCACGAGGGAAGGGTGTGGTGGAACTCGCCAATGGGATCGGGCAACAGATCGCACACCTCTTCCATGGTGTCGGCAGAGACCGGGTAACTCTGCATCGTCCGTTCCTGAAAGGATAGGTTTACCGTCACGGGGGCATCCTGCTCATCATCGTCTCGCATGACATCGGCGCGCGACGCGTGGGCCAGCGCGGCTATCGTATCGGTGGCCTGGCCAACAAGGCCGGTGCCGATCTGTGCCCTGGTTAGCCCGATATCCCTGCCATGCCGCGCTGACGGTCCTTGCCCGGTCAGTTGGCCAAAGCGGCGATTGCCCAGGGTATGCGCCAATGCAGGAGGCATGGACGGGGTCCGCGTGGTCGAGGTTGTGCTGCCCAAGTCAGGCGCATTGGCGTCATGCTGCAGGACAAGGCCAAGCAACTGGAGCGCCTCGTCATCCTGTGGGGCGGGCCGGAGATGGTTTGCCGACGAGGGGCTATGCGCCTCTCGACTCCGGGTGAGGCGCTGCGAGCGTGCGTAGGATCGCTGTTTGGTGGCCATAGTCCCTCTTGTGCGCGCTGGCGATCAACGTACCCATTATAGAGCAAGATGGCCGATCGGGACAGCGCCAGCGTGGGCGCATGGGTCATGCGGAGCGGGCGTCCAAAGGGAAATGGGCAGACTCCTTGCGGCGCCCTCGGGAGGCATGGAGACGGAAAGAGACATGGCAAGCGCTCCCTTCGATTGCGCTCTACCATGTCTCTTCTGCGGTCTTTTCCTGGCGGAGAGGGCGGGATTCGAACCCGCGAGGCTTACGCCTACACGATTTCCAATCGTGCGCACTCGACCGGACTATGCGACCTCTCCGCGACGCGCCCATTATACTATGCCCCCCCAGGCCGGCCAAATGATCGCAGCCCCATCGTTTGCCTGCGCAACGATTTGTGCTCATCCCCTGAGCGCATATAATCGTAAGGACACCACCTTCATCAGGAGAGACGAGCGATGCTGAAATCACACCATTGCGGCGCGCTGCGCAGCGCCCACGCCGGGGAGCAGGTCGCCCTGGCGGGCTGGGTTCATCGCCGGCGCGATCATGGCAACCTGATCTTTATTGATCTGCGCGACCGCTTTGGCATCACCCAGCTTGTGTTCAACCCTGACCATGCGGCGGCCGCCCACCAGATGGCCTCCGAGTTGCGCAACGAGTATGTGATCCGCGCCGTGGGCGCCGTGCGGGCGCGCCCGGAGGGCATGCGCAACCCCGAGATGGCCACCGGCGATATCGAGGTGCTGGTGCAAGAGGTCGAGATCCTCAACGAGGCCAAGGCGCCCGTCTTTCACATCAACCGCAACGGCGAGGTGGACGAGGCCTTGCGCCTGCGCTATCGCTACCTGGATCTGCGGCGCCCGCGCATGCAGCGCAACCTGATCCTCTACCACGAGGTGGCGCGCTTTATGCGCGAGTACCTTTCTGAGCGCGATTTCATCGAGATCGAGACGCCCATCCTGATCAAGAGCACGCCCGAGGGCGCCCGCGATTATGTGGTGCCCAGCCGCCTGCACCCCGCCAAGTTTTATGCGTTGCCCCAATCGCCCCAGCAGCTCAAGCAGTTGCTCATGGTCAGCGGGTTCGAGCGCTATTTCCAGATCGCCCGCTGCTTTCGCGACGAGGACCAGCGCGCTGACCGCCAGCCCGAGTTCACCCAGCTCGACCTGGAGATGTCCTTTGTAGAGCGCGAGGACATTTTGCAGCTCATGGAAGGCCTGTTGACGGCGCTGACGCCTGCCGTCTCGGACAAGCGCGTGCTCCACAGCCCCTTTCCCAGGCTGACCCATGCCGAGGCCCTGGCCCGCTATGGTTCCGACAAGCCCGACCTGCGCTTTGAGATGCTGCTCACCGACCTCTCGGACCTGGTGGCCGCCTCCGAGTTCCGCGTGTTCCGCGAGACGGTGCACTCCGGCGGGCAGGTCAAGGCGATCCGCGCGCCCGGCTGCGCCGCATACACCCGCCGCCAGACCGATGAGCTGACCCAGTTCGCCCAGGAGCATGGCGCCCAGGGGCTGGCCACGATCCAAGTGCGCGAGGACGGCGTCCATTCGCCCATCACCAAATTCCTCTCGGAGCACGAGATGGCGGCGCTACTGGCCCGCATGGAGGCCCAACCAGGCGATCTGCTGCTGATCGTCGCAGACCGGCCCAATGTAGTGGCCGACGCCTTGGGCGCCCTGCGCCTGGAGATGGGCCGCCGCCTGGGGCTGTTGGATGATGGCGTGCTGGCCTTTGCCTGGATCACCGATTTCCCCCTGCTCGAATGGGACGAGGATGAGCAGCGCTACAGCGCCGTGCACCATCCCTTTACGGCGCCCTTTGATGAGGACCTGGCCCTGCTGGAGAGCGACCCGGGGCGTGTGCGGGCCAAGGCCTATGATGTGGTCGCCAACGGCTATGAGATCGGCGGGGGCAGCATCCGCATCCACCGCAGCGAGGTGCAGGCCCGCCTGTTCCGCGCCATCGGCCTGAGCGATGACGAGGCCCGCGCCCAGTTCGGCCACCTGCTAGAGGCGTTCGAGTATGGCGCGCCGCCCCACGGCGGCATTGCCGCCGGCATGGCGCGTCTGGTGATGCTGCTGGCGGGCGAGCCCAACATCCGCGAGGTGATGGCCTTTCCCAAGACCCAGAGCGCCGTGGATCTGATGACCGACGCGCCCTCGCGCATCTCGCAGCGCCAATTGGACGAGCTACACATACGAACCAAGGAATGATCCGGCAAACGAGGAGTTGCCATGTCTAGCAAAGCGTCGCGCCAACGGGGGCTGCGCGCATTCCAGGCCGAGATCGGCATCCCGTTTCAGGATCCCGCGCTCCTGGACGAGGCCCTTACCCATAGCTCGTTCGCCAACGAATCGTCCGACGCCCCGGTGCGCGACAACCAGCGCCTCGAATACCTGGGCGACGCCATCCTCGATTTCCTGGTGGGCGATTGGCTGTATGCCACCTATCCCGAGGCCCAAGAGGGCGAGCTGACCAGCCTGCGCGCCCTGATCGTGCGCACCGAGAGCCTGGCCGCCCTGGGGCGTCGCCTGGGCATTGGGCGGCACCTGCGCATGGGCCGGGGCGAGGCGGGCACCGGCGGCCCGGAACGCGACGCCAACCTGTGCGCCGCCGTCGAGGCGTTGATCGGCGCCATCTATCTGGATCGCGGGCTGGAGGTGACGCGCGCCTTTGTGTGCGCCTATCTGGAGGAGCGCGCGGCCCAGTCGGACCTGGGCGGCGATGCCAAGGACGCCAAGAGCTATCTGCAAGAGCACGTCCAATCAACGTTGCGAGAGACCCCCCAGTATCAGATCGTTTCTGAAGAGGGGCCCGACCACGCCAAGACCTTTACGGCCGTCGTGATTGTGAACCAGGAGGTCTGGGGGCAGGGCGTGGGCAATAGCAAGCAGACCGCCCAGCAGGCTGCTGCCCGGGCTGCCCTCGCCCGCCTGGGCCTCTGAACGCAGGACATCGACCCGCAAGGAGAACATGCGTCTTAAACGCCTGGAACTGTACGGCTACAAGAGCTTTGCCTCGCGCTGCGTGTTCGAGTTCAGCAGCGGCATCACCGCCATTGTGGGGCCCAACGGCAGCGGCAAGAGCAACGTCGCCGACGCGGTGCGTTGGGTGCTGGGCGAGCAAAGCTATAGCAGCCTGCGGGCGCGGCGCACGGAGGATATGATCTTTGCGGGGGCGGGCAAGCGTTCGCGCCTGGGCATGGCAGAGGTGATCCTGACCCTGGACAACGCCGATGGTTGGCTGCCCATTGACTATACCGAGGTGACCATCGGGCGGCGCGCTTATCGGTCTGGCGAGAACGAATACCTGCTCAACGGCAACCGTGTGCGCCACCGCGATATCATTGACCTGCTGGGCTCGGCGGGGGTCAGCCCCGGCGCCTATATTGTCATCGGCCAGGGGCTAGTGGATGCCGCCCTCTCGTTGACCCCTGAGGCCCGGCGGGTGCTCTTTGAGGAGGCCGCCGGCATTGCCCCCCAGCTTCGCAAACGCCAGGAGACCCTGGACCGCATCCAAGAGACGCAGCGCAATCTGGAGCGGGTCGAGGACATCCTGAACGAACTGCGCCCCCGCGCCCGCGCGCTGCGGCGGCAGGCCGAGCGCGCCGAGGAACACCTGTTGCTCTCGCAAGACCTGCGCGAGTTGCAGCGCATCTGGTTCGGCTATCAGTGGCAGAGCATCCAGCAAAAGCTGGTGCAGGCCGAGGGCCACCTGCGGGTGACCCGCGAGCAACTCGAGGCCCAGCACAACTATTCGCGCGAGTTGCAGGCCAGGCAGACGCCCCTGCGTGAGGCCCAGGAGCAGCAGAGCCGCATCATTGAGGCGCTGGCGGAGAGGCTTGGCGCCTTGCGCGACCAGGCCGAGGCGCTGCGACGCGAGTTGGCCGTCAGCACGGAGCGCAGCCGCCAATACGAGCAGCAGCGCGCCAGCCTGGAGCAAGACCAGGAAGCGCTCCTCTCGAGACGGGCCATCCTGGCGACAGAGGTCGAGCGCTCCGCCGCCGAGCTGGCCGAGCAACAAACGGCCCGGCAACGCACCTCTGAAGCATTGGCCCAGGCGCGGCAGGAGCTGGAGCAGCTCGACGGGCAGCGTCACGCCGTAGAGGCCGAGATCCGCGAGCTGGAGCGCAAGCTGGCCGAGGGAGAGCGCGCCCAGTCGCGCCAGCAGGCCCGCCTGGATCAGCTTGGCGAGCGCCGCCGCGAGCTGGCTCGGGAGCAGGATGAGCTGGCCGCGAGGCACACCCAGGCGGAGCAGCGCCTGGCGAGCTTGCAGCGCCAGACCCAGGAGCTACAGGTGCGCGAGCGCGAGATCGCGGCCCAGCGCGAGGCGCTGGAGCAGGCCCAAGAAGAGGCCGAGCGCCAGGTGCTGGCCACGCGAGACGAGCTGGCCGCCGCAGAGCAACAGGCCGCTGAGATGCGCTCCGAGCGGGATCACATGGTCGGGCGGCGGCGCTCGCTAGAGCGCCTGCGCGAGCAACTCAGCGACTATCACCCCGGCGTGCGCGAGGTGCTGCGGGCGGCCGAGCGCATCGGCGGGGTGCGGGGCACCGTGGCCAGCCTGATGCGCGTGCCCCGCGCCTATGAGCAGGCCGTGGAGGCCGCCCTGGGCGCGCGGGTGCAGAATATCGTCACCGAACGCTGGGAGGATGCCGAGGCGGGCGTCGCCCTGCTCAAGCAGAGCCGCGCCGGATGGGCCACCTTTCTGCCGCTGGATACCCTGCGGCCCCCGACGCCCCTGCGCCCGCGCCAGGGCGAGGGCGTCGTCGGCGTCGCCAGCGAGCTGGTCGAGTACGACCCCGAACTCAAACCGGTCTTTGACCTGCTGCTGGGGCGCATCCTGATCGTCGAGGACCTGCCCGCCGCCCGCCGTCTGTTGCGCGAGCGCACCGGCGCCTCGCTGCTGGTGACCCTGGAGGGCGAGACGGTGCAGCCCAGTGGCGCCCTCAGCGGGGGCGCTCGCCGGGGCCAGAGCCCGCTCTTGGCCCAGGAGCGCGAGTGGCGCGAGCTGCCGGGACGCATCCGCGCCGCAGAGGCCCGGCTAGCCGAGGCCGCCGAGGTTGTTGCGGCCCAACAAGGCTACCTGGAGGACCTGCGCCAGCAAATTCGCCAGCGCAGCCAGGAGTTGGCGGCCACCCGCCAGGCGCTGGAGCAGGCCCACCAGGCGGCGACGCGCCAGGGCGACGAGGTGAGCCGCGCCGAGCGCGAGCGGGGCTGGGTCACTTTGCGGGGCGGACAGGTGACGGGCGAGATGCAGGAACTGGAGACCCGCGAGAGCGCCCTGGCCCAGGAGCGCCAGGCATTGCAGCAGGCGCGGGAAGAGTTGGAGCGCACCCTGCTCGCCTTGCGAGAGCAGGCCGCTGCCGCCCAGAACCAGGCTCTGCGCGAGCGGGTGGGCGAGCTGGAGACCCAGGCCCAGGTGTCGTCTCGCATTACGTCGAGTCTAGAGCGCCTGCTGGCCAGCCATCAGGCCAACCTGGCCGATCTGGAGCGCCAGATGCAGGAGCGCGCCGGCCAACAGACAGCCCTGGCCCTGCGCCAGCAAGAGCTTGTGCAGGGATTGGCGGCAGAGCGGGAGCATCTGCAGGCCCTGGAGCAAGAGCTGGCCGAGACCCGCGCCCGCATCGAGCCGGAACGAGAAAAGCGCGCCGAGCTAGAGCGGGAGCATGGCCGCGTGGTGCAGCAATACAATGACTCTTTGGAGCGCCTGCACGAGGCCGAGACCGGCCACAACCAGGCGCTGCTAGAGCGGGATCGCGCCCGCGACCAGCAGGCCAACCTCAGCGGCGAGATCGAGGAGGCGCTGGGGCCCATTGACCTGCCCGATGTGATCGCCCACCAGCTACGCCTCTCTCTGGATGACAACGTGGTCGAGCTGCCCCGGGTGCCCGTGCTGCCGCCCGGCCTGAACGACGAGATACGCCACCTGCGCTCGCGCCTGCGCCGCATCGGCAGTGTGAATGTGGACGCGCCGCGCGAGTACGAAAAGCTGCTAGAGCGCCAGACATTCCTGCAGAGCCAGGTCTCGGACCTGCGGGGGGCCATCGCTTCGTTGCACGAGGTGATCGAGGAGCTGGACCAGGTGATCGAGCAAGACCTGCGGCGCACGATCCGCGAGGTGGACGAGGGCTTTCGACACTATTTCGAGATCCTGTTCGGCGGGGGCGCGGCCCAGTTGGTGCTCACCGATCCCGATAACATGGCCACCACCGGCGTGGATATCATCGCTTCGCCGCCCGGCAAGCGCGCCCAACGCCTCTCGCTGCTCTCCGGTGGCGAGCGCTCGCTGACCGCCACGGCCCTGCTGTTCGCCCTGTTGCGCGCCAACCCGGTGCCGTTCTGCTTCCTCGACGAGGTGGATGCCGCCCTGGACGAGGCCAACGTGGGGCGTTTTCGCGATCTCTTGCAAGAGCACGCCCTGGGCACCCAATTCGTGGTCATCACCCACAACCGCCGCACCATCGAGGCCGCCGCCACCATCTATGGCATTTCGATGGAGGAGCGGGGCGTCTCGCAGAGCATCTCGCTCCAGGTCGAGGGGCGCGAGGTCTAGCGGCCTCGGGCATCTATTCGGCAGGCTCGTCCAGCTCGGGCATGGGGGGCAGGTCGTCCAGGGAGCCAAGGCCAAAGTATTGCAGGCACTCGAACGTGGTGCCCAGGAGGGCAGGACGCCCGGCCTGCTCCAGGTGCCCCTGGATCTCGACCAGGTTCTTGGCCAGCAGCGTGCGGATGACGCCATCCGAGTTCACGCCGCGAATGGCGTCCACCTGGGCGCGGGTGATGGGCTGGCGATAGGCGATGATGGCGATGGTCTCCATGGCCGCCGGCGATAGCTTGGTGGAGCGATCAATCCCCAAAAAACGCTCGATCAGGGGCGCCGCCTCGCGGATGGTCACCAACTGCACCCGTGGCCCCACCCGCGCCACGCAGACGCCCCGCTCTCCCGACCTGGCGATCAGCCGCTCGATAGCCTGCTGCACGCTTTCGGGGTCGGTCTCCAGGGCATGGGCCAGATCGGCCACGTTGGCGGGTTCATCGGCGACGAACAGCAGCGCCTCTATCAGCCGATCCAGCGAGCAGTCGTTACTTGGTTCCACCTATCGCTCCACCATGAATCCTTCGGTCGCTATCGGGCGCACAGGGGCCCTCGCCGAAACCGACGAGGGCCGTGGGGCATCGCTATCGGGGCTAGCGAGATCAGCCGCGCGCCGAATCCTCTGCCTCGGATTCGTCCGTCTCTCCCGCGGCATCGAGGTCTTGCGGCTTGAGATCGAACTCGTCCTCGGCGCCTGGCGTATCCAGGTCAACGGGGGACTTGCGCTCGATGGTGGGCTCCACCCAGCCGGTCACAGGCGGCATCTCGGTGAGGGTCGTCTCCACCCGGGGGCGCACGGGCTCGGGCCGGGGCTGCGCCGCGGGCTTGGCGGCCTGAGGCTCCTCGCGGCGCGCCGGCGCTGCGGGCTCGCTCCACTGGGCTTGGGCCGCACCGGGGGCCAGGGTGCCGCGTGGGAACGGCTCGTGGGCC
Source organism: uncultured Anaerolineales bacterium (assembly GCA_964482225.1). Taxonomy (GTDB): domain Bacteria; phylum Chloroflexota; class Anaerolineae; order UBA1429; family UBA1429; genus UBA1429. Next base: position 643 of record CAYZWT010000032.1, on the reverse strand, counting down.
ACATTGACCTCGACCTTGCCGCGAATCTTGACGCCCAACTGCCCCTCGACGATCTCATGGGCCAGGTCCACGATCTGCTGGGTGACGTTCGGGACATTGACGGTAGGGCTGGTGCGCAGATCCACGATCACCCGCACGTCCTTGCCCGTACTGACGATGCGAGGGCGCACATCTCGAATGCCGGGCAACTCGTCAATGCGGTATTCGAGGCTGTGCACCACCGAATCCACACCGATACGGGCTCTGCCGCCGCTCTCGGAGCGGATCAGCACCGACTTTTTGCGGGTGCGCCGGATCTCGAGATAGAGCAATACGAGGAGCAAGACCAAAAAGGCGGCCAGCACGGCCACATACCAGAGGTACAGGTCCTCGGCGTAGAGCAGAAACTCTTGCAGGGCCTCCAGATTCGTGACAGAGATGCGCACCACCTCATAAGGCGCCAAGAGCAGCGCCACCGTCAACGCGGCGAACAGCAACAGCAAGGCGATGATGACAACCTTGTTAAAAGCGTTCATAGGGCCCTCCTTGGCGCGAAACGGACCACGATCCTGCGTTCATTATACATGCTAGCGGCGGGGACGTCTACCTCGTGACTGTTCATTGGTTGGTGAAAAGTTGTATAATGAGTCAAACGTCGTGCCTG